>CAZPRJ010000001.1:0-215937 GCA_964588805.1 uncultured Microcoleus sp.
GGATTATGCAATGTTTTATGCCGATTAGCTTATACAGGGATACACAGGTAGTTTCAGCGCGAATGTTCGACTCTTTTTCGATTTTCGCTTCACATTTTTGTCGATTTGTCAATCCGTTAATCATTAATTTCTAGCCAAAGCGGCCGGCAACATAGTCACGGGTACTGGTTTGGGTTGCCTCTGTGAACAACTTAGTGGTGAGCGCAAATTCAACAAGATGACCGATACGACTTTCATCAGTACTGAAAAAGGCCGTATAGTCGGATACACGGGACGCTTGCTGCATATTGTGGGTGACAATGACAATCGTCAGTTCTTGGCGGAGTGTTTGCAGCAATTCTTCTATCTTCGTCGTAGCGATCGGGTCGAGAGCTGAACAGGGTTCATCCATTAGCAAAACCTTAGGTTTGACGGCCAGCGCACGAGCGATACAAAGTCGCTGCTGTTGTCCACCTGAAAGCCCATAAGCGGATTGGCTTAACTTGTCTTTCACCTCATCCCATAAAGCGGCGCTACGAAGGGCTGATTCTACAATCTCATCAATTTGAGCTTTGGAACGCCGACCCATTAACCGGACACCATAGGCAACGTTATCATAAATACTTCTGGCAAAGGGATTGGGTTTTTGGAAGACCATGCCAATGTGTCGGCGTAGCCGATTGGGATTAACACGAAGGCCATAGATATCTTGCCCAAAAAACTCCACCGTACCCTCAACCTTTACTCTTCCCTCTAACTCTCCTATGCGGTTGAGGGCTTTGATAAAAGTGGATTTGCCGCAACCTGACGGGCCGATAATGGCTGTCACTTGATTGCAGTAGATATCCATCGATACCCTTTCTAGAGCTTTTTGGCTCCCATAGTAAAAACTTAGGTTTTTGACTCGTAGGGCTGGAGTCGAGGCTCCATTGGGTGGGGTAGTGGGTGTAATCTGATTTTGGGTTGCAAAGTTGGGAGCATTCACCCCTGAATCGTTAGGACTAGGTTGCATGGCTTACCGAGTTTTTGAGCGTTTACGAGTGACTAAGCGGGATAAAATACTGCTGAACAAAACTAATGTGATAAGAACGATAGAAGCCGTCCAAGCAAGTTCGTTTTGTTCTTTGTAGGGCGAACTAGCGTAGTTGTAAATTAAGACCGATAAGGAAGGCGTGGGACTGAGCAATCCTTCAGGCCAAAATTGAGTTGAGCGAGCTGTGAAGATGAGCGGTGCTGTTTCACCGGCAGCACGGGCAATGGCGAGTAAGACGCCTGTGGTGATGCCAGGAAGTGCAGCAGTGAGAACAATGCGGACAGTGGTTTGGAAGCGGCCACCACCTAAGGCCGCTGAGGCAAGACGGTGGGAGGTGGGAACTAGCTTGAGGGCTTCTTCTGTGCTGAGGGCAACAATGGGTAGCATGATGATGCCGAGGGCAAAACCACCGGCTAGTGCTGAGGCTGTTTTTGTCACAAGAACAATAACCCCGTAGGCAAAAACACCCACCACAATTGAGGGAACGCTACTGAGGATAACGATAATAAAGCGGATATATTTGCTAGTGGATTGAGGTGAGACTAGCGATCGCTGGTTGATCGAGCTTTTACCAAACTCCGAGAGAAAAATACCCGCAATAACGCCCAAGGGAACGCTAAATAGACAGGCAATCCCCACCATCATGAGTGTGCCGATAATCGCATTAGCAAAGCCATTGGCTCGGTCTTCTACACCGACTGGTGCGGGTAAAGAAACGAGGACTTCGGGGAGGGGAACGGGTACACCCAAGAGGCGCACTTCCTGCAGCTTTAATAGCTGAGGGAACCCTTGACGCAAAATTTCAAACAAGATGGCAAATAGAGGCAACAGTGCTACAAGGGTGAGCGTCAAGGCCAGAACCGTCATACCAATGCTGAATGCAGTGCGAGCGATCGGCAGAGCTTGGTGAATTTCGCGATCAAGCGATTCGTCTAAAGGTTGTGGGTGAGTATTCAAGTCGTCTTACTCCACTTTAAGTAAAAAAGGGTGGGGGAGCAGGGGTGCGGGGGTGCAAGGGAGTATGAATTGGGATAACGCTCTGATGGTTGATGGCATTCTCGATGAACGATGAACAATCAACTATGAACAATGAACACGACTTACTCACTTTTGGCGATCGACAAAGAACCGAGCAGGTTTTCAATTCCTCTGCCGCTAATGAACTGAACCATGAGAACAGCGATAATGTTAACGACTAGCGTGATTACAAAGAGAATTAAAGCTAGATACATCAAAGCTCCAATGTGCAAGGCGTCTAAGGCTTCGGCAAATTGATTGGCCAAAATCGCTGGGATGGTGTAACCCGCAGATAGAAGTGAGGGACTGATTTGAATTGAATTGCCAATCACCATCGTGACGGCCATTGTCTCTCCTAAAGCACGTCCCAAAGCGAGAATCACAGCGCCTACAACTCCCGATCCTCCTGTTGGCAGCACTACGTTCCAAATCGTTTCCCACCGGGTTGCTCCCAAGGCCATCGAGGCACTACGCAATTCTTGAGGTGTTGCGAGCAAGACTTCTCGACTGATGGCAGCGACAGTCGGCAAAATCATAATGGCCAGAATCACGCCTGCAACGAACATTCCAGGGCCGAAGGGTTCGGTGCTAAATAGGGGTATCCATTTGAAATGGTCGAATAGCCACTGTTGGAAGGGTAATAAGAAGGGAATCAATACAAAAATTCCCCATAGACCAATAATGACGCTGGGAATGGCAGCAATCAGCTCAATGAGAAATGCTAAGGGCAATCGCACAAAAGCGGGTAAAAAATCTTCGCTAGTGACGAGGGCTACCGCCAAGCCTGTAGGAACGGCTAACAACAGGGCTAGTGCAGAACTCACTAGTGTCCCATAAATAAACGGTAGGGCACCAAATTGCTCTTGCTCTACGTTCCAGGTTTGGTTCCGCAAAAAAGATAGACCAAATTCCTCAACGGCGGGTCTAGCATCTTTATAAATCACCCAGCTCATCCAAAACAGTACTCCCGCCGTGAATAAAGCCAGCGCCCAAACCAAGATAGTAAAGCTGTGTTCCAACCAGATGCCTTCTCCTTGAGTACTGGTGAGGTCTGTATCCAACTCAGTGTCTGGGAGTGGTTCTTTGGCATTATTAATTGGTTTGGAAAAGTTAGTCATCAGTTATTTCACATTTAATTTGCATATTAGAGGCTTAGCCAAACTCTTATTTTTAAGATTTTATGGTTAAATTTTGACTAGCTTATCTGAGCCGTTTTACTGATTCTTAGGTTTCAATTACTTACGAGGACATCTCCATACTGGAGATGCCCCCGTAATGCCAATAGGAAGTTCAAATCTAGGAACTGACGAGTATTAAAGTTAACATTAATTGTGTCAACTCAATACTCTACATTTTCCTATCGGGCTGCAACGTCGGTAGACACCTTTTGCCTTGCTTGGTTAGCAATTGTTGCAGGAATTCGGGTATAACCGAGTTCTTTATTGATGTTTTGACCTTCGTTCAAAATCCACGAAACCATCTTTTTGATGGCCTCAGCTTTTTCTGGTTCGTACTCTTTCTTGATCAGCAGCCAGGTTGTACCCACAATCGGATAGCCTTGTTTGGGGTCATCTGCTCCACTGGTATTAAAATCAGAGGTAAATTCGACCCCTTCTAGCGCTTTATTCGCATTTTCTAGAGTGGGTGCAACAAACTGATTGGATCGGTTTTGAAGCTGGGCGGCTGAGAGATTATTTTGATCGGCATAGGCAGATTCAACATAACCAATTGAACCTTCAGTTTGTTTGACTAAAGCGGCTACGCCCGGATTACCTTTACCTGTGAGGGGATTTCCTAGCCAAGTTGGGGCTTTCCCAGGAGGAATCTTGCTTTTGAAGGTTGAACTGATAGCGGCTAAATGGTCGGTGAAGATATTGGTTGTGCCACTACCATCAGAACGAACTACCAATCTGATCGGCTTGTTGGGCAGCTTCACACCGGGATTATCAGCCGCAATTTTAGGGTCGTTCCAACGAGTGATTTCCCCCATGAAAATCGCTGGTAACACTGAGCGAGATAACTTGAGGTTGTTGACGCCTGGGAGGTTGTAAACCACTGAGACAGCACCCCCTGCTGTAGGCACGAGGATGACTCCCTTGTTCATTTTGCTCTTTTCGTCAGCCTTGGGATAAGCATCACTAGCCCCAAAGTCAACGGTATCGGCAATAAATTGTTTGATGCCACCGCCGCTACCAATTCCTTCGTAGTTAACTTGAATACCTGTTTCTTTTTTGAAGGCATCAAAGTAACGGTCATAAAGGGGCTTGGGGAAAGTTGCTCCGGCACCATTTAAGGTCATCGTCTGAGCGATCGCGGAACAGACAGAACCGAATGAAAAGGCGATCGTTGCTGCTGAAATTGTTACAGCACGACGTAAACCAGTCGTCGAGAACACCATATATTTTTGTCCTTAAAATAAGGATGGTCTACCAGAATTCAACTATCTTTTGTTAGAACTTACCTGAAGTTACCAAGTAAATGTAAGCAATAAAATAAGTTTTATTTAAGCAGGGTTTAAGGAAAGATTAATTCTTAAATAAGCTAGTTATTGTCGTCTTTATCACTTAAAGTTTCCAACTTATGTCGTAATATTATTAGGTTAACTCCCCAAGCTTCACCATTAGCCTTTTCTTCTCCATCTATTTAATGAATGGCAGAGAAAAGAACTACTGATAGAAACCGAATTCAGCAAGAAAGATTCCCAAGGCATTCACCAATTCAGCCAGCGTTATCACTAGGTAGAGCAGCAACCCTAACAATACAATCTCTATCCTTATTTCTGCTTTCGTCATATCGCAAAAATTACCTATATGACTCAGTTTTATTTGCTTAAAAACTTACCTGCTCCCGTGCAAGCATTATGGCGACCGATGCTGCTGATTTCCTTGGGGCTGCACGGCTTATTTTTAGCGATACCCATGCCGTCAGAGCCAAAGCCTCAACCACCCAAAAAAGAACCAGAAAAAGTAAAAATCACGCAGTTACCCAAAACTGTGCCTTCTCCTCGTTCTAGGGTTAAACCCTCTCCCAAACTTACCCCTCAAAGCCGTCAGACTCCTCGTGTCTTGCCGAGTCCTATTCGTCGTCCGCCACCAACGATACCTCCCGTAACTCCTCGCAAACAGTCAGTGCTGCGGCCTTCACCCTCACCGTTGCCCTCACCCACTACAGAGCAAGCTAAATCCTCACCTTCACCTTCGCCGACTACACAGCCGGAACAGTCGGCGTCTACTACAGAGCCATCTCCAACAACTCCAGAACCAACACCATATCCTACTCTCCAAAACCCTTTTGATAACTTCCCTTTTCCCAACCATCAACAGGGTTCGTTGGGTTTACTCAAAGGAGAACTTGACCAAGCAGCACGCAACACTTCTGATGGAATCGATCAAGTGGTTGGCTTCTACAACAAAGAATTACCTACCAGGAAATTCAAGTTTCAGTCTGTTAATGAGACAGCCGAATTTAAAGTTTATCAAGTCTCTACAGAAGGAGCAGAGCCTCAATTTCTGCATTTAATTCCCAAAGATGGTAAAACAGTCATTGTTCTGGCCTCCCAAGAGATAAAAGAACTCAAAGAACTTAAGGATGCAGAAACGCTAAGCCCTGAAGAACTAGCCTTTAACAGTGCCCTCGAGCCGATTAAAGAGAGTGAGAACTTTGGCGCTGTCGATGAAACTCTAATCAGCAAGCTTTCTTCAGAGGCTCAATCCGCATTTGCCGATCCCAATAAGTTTCGGGGCATCATTGCTACAACCTCATTTAAACCCATGTCTCCTGACCAGTTATTCTCACAAGTGCAAAACCAACTGCTCGAGGCTGGGTTCGATCAAGTTTCTCCAGTCGAGCCTTATGCAGGTAGTCTCACCTATCAAGTTACAAAAGGGGATTTCACCCAATATCTTTATTTCATCGCCAATGAAGATAATAAAACAATATTTTTTGTGTCGAAAGATGCTCCTTAATCGTTAGGAAAAATTTTTAGACTTGTTTAAAAGGGATAATTTACTGGTGTAGGAGGATTTCTGTCTCCATCAGCCCGTAAATTTTTCAATATTCGTGCATCTAATTGGCTATTTGTACGTCTCTATAGGAGAGAGGTAAGGGTATAGACGTTTCTAAACTTCTTACCGCTTGAATTGTATGGGTGATTTGTAAGTCTAGTTAAGATGTAAGTTCGGCTAAGACTCGCCCAACTAGAGTACCCCAGTACCTTCATGAAGCCGCCTACTCTCCTGAAAAATTTACCGACTCCCGCACGGCTGTTATTCCGTCCGATGCTGATGATTTCCCTAGTCTTGCATGGTTTATTTCTCATGCTACCGCTACCATCGGATTGGGAAAAGCCACCTGAGCAAGCAGAGCGAATCAGGATTACAAAGTTACCCCTTAAATCCAAATACTCGAAGCCAACTTCTCCTCAATCCTCTCCCAAACCAGCTTCTCAACCTCAGCCCTCGATTTCTCCACGAGTGAGCGATCGCCAATACTCAGTGTCGGCTTCTATACCTGAGCCAAAGCTCGATAGAGATTCTGATATTCTACTCAACCCAAAACCAAATTCTGATATTTTACAAAACTCCAATAAAAAGCCAATTTCTCAACAGCGACAACAAAATACTAAAGTTCCAAAAACGCCAATTTCAAAAACAACACCTGAGTCTAAAAAAGATAATCCTGAAACTCCACAAACACCAAATCCTGAACCAACGCCTGAGTCTAAAAAAGATAATCCTGAAACTCCACAAACGCCAAATCCAGAACCAACCCCTGAGTCTAAAAAAGACAGCCCTGAAACTCCACAAACTCCGAATACAGAAACTACTCCATCACCATCACCTAATGAACAAGAAACTCCGACTGATTCAGAAGGTTCTTATTCAGAAATGTTCAATAGTCTGAAACCTACAAATTATTTATTTATTGCCGTCAATCAGTTAAAATTTGTGTTAGAAAGTGATTTGAAAAAATCAGTTGAGCTTGAAAATTGTATTGAAAAAGATAATGTATTCAATTGCCGCTTAAAAACCAATTCTCCCACTCAGGAATTTGTTCCTCAATTGCAGAAAGTACTAGAAAACCCGAACTTGAAATTTCAAGGATTTGCAAAAATCGAGTCTTATCAGGGAACGGGTACTTTATATAAAGCCGAGATAAATAGTACTGTATCCTATTTCTTGATTACAACCGATGAGCAGGGTACAAGTACCCTCACCTTATCCGAGCAAGAGCCTCGCTAATAGGGAGTTATTCGCCTTCAATGGCTAAAGAAACGCGATCGCCTCCCACATCCCGCATTTCTCCTAATACCTGTATCACCTGTTCATAAGGCAGTTGATTATCAACTTTTAGTAAAACAGCACCTTTAGGATTTTGGGTTAAATAAGCTTGTATTTGAGAAAATAATTGCTCTTTCGTGACTAATTTTTGACCTAATAAAAATTGCCCTTGTCCCTTAAATTCTGCAATCAAAGGTTCTGGTTGGGTCTGCTGAACTTGACCGACTGCATCACTAGGCAACTCAATGTCCACACTTTGAGAATTTGCTAGCATCATAGAAGCCATAACGAAAAATGCTAAAACTCCCATAATCACGTTGAGCATTGGGATTAAGTCAATCGTGGGAATTGATGAGCTTTGATGTCGATTTCTAAATCGCATAATGAATAAATTTAATTTATTTTTGCTCAATTTCTAGAGCAACATTACTCCCACCAATTTTACCCATTTCCTTGAGAAGTTTTTCCACTTCTTGGTAAGGTAATTCACGGTCTGCTTTTAATATTACAGCTCCTTGAGGATTTTTGCTGAGGTAGGATTGCATACTTTCTTCTAATTGGTCAATATTGACAATTTTACTCTCTAACAATATTTGCCTTTGCCGATTTAACCCTACAACTAGAGTGTTGGTATTTTGCCGATCTTCTGCGCCTTCTCCACTCGTTCCGGGAAGATTAATACCAGCTATCCGTTGCCCTGTTAAAGACATAGAAGTAATGATAAAAAAAGTTAAAACTGACATCATTACATCCATCATTGGCACCAGATTTACTTCTGGTATTTGCGAACTTTGTTGTTGATTTTTAAATCGCATAGATTACTAATTTAGATTCAGTATTGTTCCGTTGTGGGTTTGTTGTCTGTAGGTAAGTAACTACTCGGATAATTATGAGCAGAAGGCAGAGTTGGGGAATGATTGTTAACAGAAGGTTCATACCAAACTTGTCGATAAATAAGTTCTAACTCATTCCCAACTTCAGCAAAATAGTCCATTTGCCGAGCCTGTAAAGTAACTAGGGTTCGGAAGATGAGTAAAGTAATAATAGCGACAATCATACCGGCTGCCGTTGTAATCAATGCCTCACCAATACCCGACGCAACTTTTGAGGCTTCAGCCGCCGAACCTCCTCCACCAATTTTGAGGTTATTGAATGTATTAATTAAACCTGTTACTGTTCCTAATAAACCTAACAAAGGTGCAACGGCAACAATTGTTTCTAAAAGTTTGTCCCCTTTTCGCATTTGAATAAATTCTTTATCGCCTGCGGCTTCTAGTGCTAGGCGAAAGGTTTCGGGAGTCGGTTGCTTGAGCTTTAGTGGTGCATAGAGGAAGCGGCCAATCGGTAGAGAACGCCCATAATCAGCGACTTCTAGTGACTTTTGTAAGTCATAATGTGCTGCATCCAAAACATCACGGACGATGCGATCTTCTTGACTCAAAAGCCGGAACCAAAACCAAGCTCTTTCTAAACCACAAGATATTGCTAGTATGGATAACCCTAAAATCGGCCACATGACAGGGCCGCCTTGGATAAAAAGATCGTATATACGAGTCATGATAGTTAAGTTAAATCCTTAAAAATTAGTAACACAAATCACTTCCCACGCTAGCATATCGAGATTATCTTTCCTATTTGGTTAAGCAAAGGTAAGCCTTTGGGTAATGAATTGTTAATGCTTTGATTGTTACCTATGCTTCTATACGAACTGCCACACTCCATCCTTTCTCCGTTTGCTTGATTTCAAACCTCTTGCAAGTCTGCAAAAATTTGCTAAATTTGACGTTCAACTGTAATTTTTTGAGGATTTTTGTCACAGATTGTCCATATTTTCGCTGAAACTGAGTGCCTAACATGGTAATGGGAACGTAGCTTCCTGGCGATTGTTGAGTCGTTGATTCTATCATTTGAAGTAAAATATTTTCTAACTCTTCACCAGATTTTATTTCGGCTATTTTTTTAGTTTTAGTTTTTGTTTCAGATTCTTGAGAAGGCTCTTGAGCATCTCTTGCAGATACTGTTGAATGTTCAAACAAACTGATATACAGTTCTCCTTGCTCAGAAACTTGATGGACTACGAAAGTAGCTGGATTTTCGATAAAGATATCTCTAGCTCGTTTTCCGGGTAAATGGTGAGATACCACTTGACTGATTGATAAATTGCATTGTTCCTGAAAAGCATGGGAAATTTTGGCTAATTTTATCCATTGTCTTTGGGTTTGGTTTTGCTCAGATTGAATGAGCGCTTTCAACTGAACGATAAAATCATCAAATTTTGGAATTTCGGGAACAGGCTTTAAGGAATAGGTCTGAACCTGACTCGTTTTACTGTTTTGAACCGTTATATTGTCCCCTTTTTTGCGGACTAAATACACCGTTAATCCATGTGTTTGTAAGGTTGTACTCAAGTGGGATAAAACCCCATCCGAAGAACAAACAAAAACTTCTTTTGCTGTTGGGTAATGCACAAAAATTGATGACCCTACGGTTGCCATTTTGACATCGGCACTATCTTTGCCGGATGGAACATGGATGAGTTCATAACCACGCCCATGAAATTCAATATCTTGTTTGCCCATGCTGCGCCAATTGGCAAAGGCAACTTTAATTTGAATCGGATATGCACAAATTCCTGCCAAGAATTTTTCGGTATTCACATCAAGTTGTAAGTTCTCGGCATCAAGCAGTAAGATGGCAATGCCTTGGGGATAGGGCGTTAATCCTACTGATGTAGGTGAGTTTGAAGATACATTTATCTGTGCTGAATTTGTGTTGGCTAAAGAATTGGATTCTTGTGGAGATGGAATTAAAGCATCAATTTGCTCGATTAACTGACGGAAATCAGGTAACTCAAAATAATCAGGAATGAGCAGAATCTGCATAAATTTTTGCACAGTTTGAATGAGTGCAGTTCGATTCCTGGTTTTGCTCATTTCTTGCTGTAGTTTCATGAGGAAGGTAGAGCGATTTCGGGCTTCACTCCAGGGAACATTTCTGTACTTTTCCTTCAAAAACTGCGGCTGTTGCTGTTGGATTGCCAGAACAGCTTGATAAACACAAAGACTGATTTCATCAATAACGGCAGAATCATAAGCAAGTGTCATACTGGCGTTATTTAGCATGGGTGTCCCCAGTAAGCGGTGTTGAGGTGACTAACTCCTGAATTTTTCAGGAGCGCTCTTACTGTTTGAGATTCCCATCATAATAGAAATGGCTTCATATTTCTTAATTGGTAACTATGGCGAGAGACTTGCGGGGTTTCATCAAACAGCTAGAAGAGAGAGGGCAATTACGGCGAATTCAAGCCTTAGTTGACCCAGATTTGGAAATTGCCGAGATTTCTAACCGGATGCTGCAAGCGGGTGGCCCGGCTTTACTCTTTGAAAATGTAAAGGGGGCATCCTTTCCGGTGGCGGTGAATCTGCTGGGTACAGAGGAACGGGTGTGCTGGGCGATGAACATGGAACATCCGCAGGAATTGGAGACTTTGGGTAAAAAGCTGGGAATGCTGCAACAGCCGAAGCCACCGAAGAAGATTTCCCAAGCGATTGAGTTTGGCAAGATTTTGTTTGATGTGGTTAAAGCGAAGCCAGGGCGAGACTTTTTTCCGGCTTGTCAACAGGTGGTGGTTACAGGTGACGATGTAGATTTGACTAAGTTACCCCTGATTCGCCCTTATCCAGATGATGCTGGCAAAATTATAACGCTGGGCTTGGTGATTACTAAAGACTGTGAAACGGGAACGCCGAATGTGGGGGTATATCGGCTACAACTACAGTCCCGCAATACCATGACGGTTCATTGGCTATCGGTACGAGGGGGAGCACGGCATTTACGCAAGGCGGCGGAAAATGGGAAGAAATTGGAAATTGCGATCGCACTTGGTGTCGATCCCCTGCTGATTATGGCCGCCGCGACACCCATCCCGGTTGAACTGTCTGAATGGCTTTTTGCCGGACTTTATGGCGGAGAGGGTGTAAAACTAGCCAAATGTAAAACTGTTGATTTGGAAGTGCCAGCCGATTCTGAGTTTGTGTTAGAAGGAACGATTACCCCCGGAGAAGTGTTACCTGATGGGCCGTTTGGCGATCACATGGGATATTACGGTGGTGTAGAGGATTCGCCGTTGATTCGCTTCCACTGCATGACGCACCGCAACGATCCGGTTTATCTAACGACGTTTAGCGGGCGTCCACCCAAAGAAGAAGCCATGATGGCGATCGCACTCAATCGCATTTATACCCCGATTCTACGGCAACAGGTGACGGAAATCGTGGACTTTTTCCTACCAATGGAAGCCCTCAGCTACAAGGCGGCAATTATCTCCATTGACAAAGCCTATCCTGGACAAGCGCGACGGGCAGCGTTGGCCTTCTGGAGTGCCTTGCCTCAGTTTACCTACACCAAGTTTGTGATTGTCGTGGATAAAACTATTAATATTCGCGATCCCCGCCAAGTTGTCTGGGCAATTTCTTCTAAAGTTGACCCTGTAAGAGATGTATTTATTTTGCCCAATACGCCTTTCGATAGTTTAGACTTTGCTAGCGAGAAGATAGGGTTGGGAGGACGTATGGGGATTGATGCAACAACCAAAATTCCCCCTGAAACCGAACATGAATGGGGCGCAGCGTTGGAATCCGATCCCGATGTAGCAGCAATGGTAGAGAGGCGATGGGCAGAGTATGGTTTAGGAGATTTAAAGTTAGGGGAAGTCAATCCGAATTTATTTGGATATGATATGCGTTAAATTAACCAGAGGGTTGAAATAGCGGCATTTTGTCTGTGACGAAGAGTTCACTCCACTTAAGAAAGAAAGGTGAATCAGGCATCAAGTTACAAGAACATCGAGATGGGGGCAGTCAACCGATGCCAAGATTTTAGATTAGCCCATGTTGGGCGTTGCGTTGCTGAGGTTTCCTCCTCCCATTAAAAACGCCCTAGATGGGTTCTCCTGACTAGGGGAAGTCTGTAAACTTCAAACATTCTTTAATCTAAAATCTCAAATCGGTAGTGACAATTGTTTCTACATAAGGCACAGTAGAGCAAACTAAATAAATTTCCTCAATGGAAACGATTGAGAGGTAGTATGGAAGCAAATAGACGAGAAGGACTGCGAGGGGTTTTACAGCGCAAGGAATCGATCATCCCAGTCGTTTTTCACCGGGTACTCCTGTATGGATTGTTAGGTTTTTTGATTTCAACGATTCACAATCTTCGTAATTTGGGTGTTTCCGTCGCTGTCCCCGTTTTGGGAGGAATCATTCCCACATTAGTGATTGGAATTTTATTATTTTTTCGCATCAAAATAGCTTATGAAAGATTTTTAGACAGCCATAAAAATTGGAATGATTTAATCAATACGGTACAAAATATAGCTCGTCGAGTTTGGGTTACAACCCGAGAAATTGAACCGGATGATCGAGCGGAAAAGATATCAACTATTCGCTTAATAGTGGCTTGTGTTGTGGCGGCTAAGTTCCATTTAAGAAGGGAACCTCTCAATAGTGAGTTAGAAAGTTTGGTTTCATCAGAGCAGTATTTACAATTAAAAAACTCTACTAATCCACCGCTTCAAATTGCATTCTGGGTTGATGATTACCTGCAAAAACAGTACGAACGAAAATGTATTAATAGTTATCAGCTTGCCGCTTTACATCAGTTACTCGATCGCATTGTGGATAGTTTAGCCGCTTGTGAGCGAACTGTGAAAACTCCAGTACCTCTAGTCTATGATATTCACCTAAAATCACTGATATCACTTTATTGTCTTGGATTACCCTTTTTGTTGGTGAGTGCTTTTGCCTGGTTTACGGGTATTGTTGTGGCATTAGTTAGTTTTGCCTTATTAGGGATTGAAGAAATTAGCAGAGAGATGGAAAATCCCTTCGGCTACGATGAAAGCGATTTACCTCTAGATTCAAGCTGCGAAGCGATGTTGGAGAATATGGAAAATTTAATTTCCTTGGAACCGAGTGCTGCTAATCGCTCCCTGACATCGGTGAATTAAAGAACACATTTGGTAATTTTTAATCAGTTATTGAGGTTAAGCACGAGGAAGATAAACCAAGTTCCGAAGCTAACATTTATAAATTGCTATTGCTCATACTAGTTTGGGTGCAATAAATAATTACGCCACTATGAATCAACCATCAATAATCAATAACAGCGATTGGAAAAAGCGTCATTGGTTTCGAGTTGCTTTGAGGTTTAAAGGGTCAATTATTCCGGCTATCCTTTCCAGGGTTATTTTGTGTAGTGGTTTTGGATTTTTGGTAACAATATTCCACGAATTTGGATTTTCTGTCTCTTGGCCAGTTCTGAGTGGTGTTGTTCCTAGTATTGTGTTAGGTTTACTCTTGGTTTTCCGTACCAATACGGCTTATGAGCGGTTTTGGGAAGGCCGTAAAGCCTGGGGAATGTTAGTGAATACCGTTCGTAACTTAGCTCGTCAACTTTGGGGGGCGATTGCAGAAAATAGTGCAAATGATAGAAAGAACAAAATAGAAACATTGCGATTATTAGTGGCGTTTGCTGTTGCGATTAAGTTACATCTAAGAGGAGAAAAAATTAACCATGAGTTAGCAGCTTTGATGTCAGAAGAGCGATATCAGATTCTGCAAACAATGAATCATCCTCCTCTAGAAATTGCCTTTTGGATTGGTGATTATCTCCAAGAACAGCACGAACGTAAATGCCTCAATACTTATCAACTCTCAGCTATGCTGAAATTACTAGACACAATGGTTGATGTGTTGGGGATTTGCGAACGAATTTTAAAAACTCCTATCCCATTAGCCTATTCTATTCATCTCAAGCAATTATTATTAATTTATTGCCTATCACTCCCTTTCCCAATGGTTAATGATTTGCATTGGTTAACTGGAGTCGTGGTAGGTTTAATTAGTTTTGCAGTGTTTGGTATTGAAGAGATTGGTATCGAAATTGAAAATCCCTTTGGATATGACAACAATGATTTACCGCTAGATACAATTTGCGCGACAATGCAACGAAATATCGAAGATTTAATTACACTTGCGCCTTGCTTGAGCCATTGGAAGAAAAAATCGATAGAGACAACATCTATTCATTAGCGATCGCATATATTTTCAAGTTACTCCACTTTGGCAGAAATGCCACCCCCAAGGAAAATCACACACTCCTGACTCCTGACGCCTGACTCGTGACTCCATCTTTAAGTGTCCTTGGAACCTGAACTGCAAGTGTAACGACTCTTGCTGCCATAAATAAGGACATCGCTAACCATAATAGATGAGTGCTTTGATACCACCAAGCTACAAGGGCAATAGGTGCAAAACCCACCAATGTTGCCGTTAAGGCCGCACTACGCATTGTTGAGCCTTCTGCTAAACCTAGAAAATACCCATCTAATATGTAAGCAATGGAACCAAATCCTAAGACGGGTAATAGCCAAGAAACATAACGGTTTAAGTTATTAATAACTTCTAAATGGTTAGTTAATACTCCGAATAAGGACTCAGGAAATAAAACAAAGACAAGGGCAAGAGTGAGGGCAATTGATAGGCTAATTCCTGCAGCAATTTGAACTAAACAAGCAAGCTGCTCATTATCTCCTTTGCCGCGAAAGTTCCCAGTTAAACTCTCAGTGGCATACGCTAGTCCATCAACAAAGTATGCGCTGAGAGTAACCACTTCTAAAAGTAAAGCATTTTCAGCCAGCCTCATTGTTCCCATCGCTGAACTCAGATTAGTGAAAATGGAAACAGTGGATAAAAAGGCAAAAGTTCGGATAAAAATATCTCCATTCAGGACTAAACAGGCTTTGAGGGCTGATAAATCGAAGAGTTTTCCTGCTACTTTTTGTACATCGTGCCAACGAATTTCTCGACAGACTAAAATTATCCCCGTTATAGCCATGACGTACTGACTGCAAGCTGTAGCCCCACCTGCCCCCGAACTTTCCCAACCCCATCTCACAATAAAGAAGTAATCCAGAAAGATATTGACTCCATTGCCAATAGCGGACAATACCAACACTTTGCCACTTTGTTCACGCCCTAAAAACCACCCAATGAGTACGAAATTAAGTAAAGCTGCCGGTGCGCCCCAAATTCTAGCCCCATAATAAGCTTGTCCCGATGCTTTAACTTCTGGCGTGGCACTAACTAAGGCAAATCCAATTTCCTGGAGAGGATGCTGCAAAATCAAGATAGCAGTCCCAAGACCTAAAGCCAGGATGCCGTTGCGTAGTCCTGTTAATAAGACGGCTTCCCAATCTTCTCGTCCTACCGCTTGGGCTGTCATTCCCGTCGTACCCATGCGTAAAAAAGCTAGGGTTCGGTAAATATAGTTAAACAATATGGTAGTGAGAGCCACCCCGGCTAGGTGATGAATTTCCATTAAATGACCCAAAAACGCCACGCTGATTAAACCGGCTAGTGGCACCATCAGATTGGATAGAATGTTCGCGATCGCAAGTCGTCCAAAGCGTGGCAGAAATTCGTACCGATCAAGGGTAGTAATTAACATATTGGGGTCAATATCGGGCTGTTATGAGAAGCTACCTCTCAAAGTTAACAAACTTTACGCTAAGGTTAACAAACTTAAACAATTATGAACGGGTATCACTGAAATGTTGTCTTACCCGTTCCCGATTTCACCGTTGTGACCGATACTACTGGTAGTAGCGAATTTAACAAGAAGTAAAAAACCGATTATGGCAGAGCTTCCCAAGACCCTAGAAGAAGCCATCGCCCAAGCTAAAGAGGCGACTCAATCCGCCCTAAATGAGGGTCGTACTCGCTTACAGGTCGAGCTGGTTTTTCCAGAAATTGCCCTTCAAGCTCAGTCTATTGCCCAGCAATTTGTTCCCTTATTTGAACAGTATGGCTCAGGGCTAAAAGTTTTGTTTCCTGATACCGGTGCGGCCGCCCTTGCCCGTCGAGACTGGGGGGAAGTTCCATTTAAAATTAGCGACATTGGCACCAGTCGCTCACCCGTAGAACGAAAAATTCAACCCGAAGACGAAGCCTTTTTGATCGTTTCGCCCTCCGCCGTGGAAGTTGCCCAAGTTGAAAAACTCTGCAACTTAGCCAATGACCGCCCCTGCGTTTTGCTCAATCCTCAGTTAGAAGACTTAAAAATTGTTGGGATTGGCTATGCCGCCCGTCAAATGCGCGAACGGTTTTTAAGTACTCTAGAAACTAGTTATTACCTCCAACCGATCGAAAATGCGGCCTTATTGCGTTATTACCCCAAACCCTGGCAAGTTTGGCTAGAAATCGATGAGGAGTATCAACTCATTGCGGAAGAACCCCAAAAACCCGCCGGAGATGCCCTCGACCAACTTCTGGCTAAAGCGATGGGAAGTGATGACACGGGCGAAGCTGAAGCAGCACCCACATCAGTCAAAAAACCGGGATTACTCACCAATCTCCAGCGTTTCCTCAATGCTTTGAGCCGTTAAAAAACACTAACTAAAAGGGTTGGATAAGCTAAAGTGCATAAAACATTGCACATTCTAAACGTAGGTTAAAAGCGCTCAAATTCTCTCCCCTGCTCCCCTGCTCCCCCGCAGCCTCAACCAGCTTTCTTAATGCGTAACAGCTTATCAGAGGTTGGGGCAAGCATTTCCAGGTTTAAATACAATGCGATAATAGAAGCTTAACAGGAAAATTTGGTTGAGGGTGCAAAAAAACAACCGCAAATCCTTCCTTGGCAACCTGAGATGAATCCTTCGTGTGAGGAGAGTGAGCAAAACCGAGTTAGTAGAGAAACCTGTCTCCAAGCCTTTTTTAATCTTTCTCCAGATTTATTGTGTATCCGTGGCAGTGATGGGTATTTCCAGGAACTTAACTCTGTTTGGGAAACGACGCTAGGTTGGACGTTGGATGAATTGCGATCGCGTCCCTGGTTAGATTTTGTGCATCCTGATGATGTTGCATGCACTTTTGAGATCGAGTGTCAATCTCATAGTGATCAGACAAATCATACCCCAATCAAACTTAAACATCGCTTCCGTTGCCGAGATGGAACCTATCGCTGGTTATCTTGGCGCTTATCTGCCTATGAAAACGGTTTCAGCTATGGCATCGCTCAAGATGTCACCCACAGTAGTTGGCGAGGTAGTGGAGGGTATCGCGCCGAAGTACAAGAAACTGTTAAGTTACGGGATCAGGCGATCGCGGCTAGCAGCGTAGGCATTGTGATTGCCGATGTTCGCTTACCCGATATGCCCTTAATATACGTTAATCCTGCCTTTGAGCGCATCACAGGTTATTCTGCGGCTGAAGTGCTCGGTTATAACTGTCGTTTTTTGCAAGGGAAAAAGACGAGTCAGCCTGTTGTTGCTCAACTCCGTGCTGCCATTAAAGCAGGAGAGCATTGTACGGTTACTTTACTCAATTACCGCAAAGATGGCACTCCGTTTTGGAATGAATTAACGATTTCACCGATTTATGATGACAGTAATACCCTGACTCATTTTGTGGGGATTCAATCCGATATTAGCGATCGCATTCGAGCCGAACAAGCCTTACGTTTAGAAAAAAATAAGACAGAACGGCTATTACTCAATATCTTACCTAAGCCTATTGTTAGACAATTAAAACTGTTTGAAGGGTCTTTGGCTCAACAATTTACTGAAGCGACAATTTTATTCGCCGATCTAGTGGGTTTTACTGCCCTATCTGCCCAAATGCCTCCGTTAGAACTACTCCAGCTTTTAAATGACATTTTTTCGGTTTTCGATCAATTAGCCGAAAAACACGGAGTTGAGAAAATTAAAACCATTGGTGATGCTTACATGGTAGCGGGTGGCTTGCCTATCCAACAGGATAATCATGCCGAGGCGATCGCCCAAATGGCCTTGGATATGCAACAAGCTATTCACCAATTCCAAAGCCAACAAGGCGAATCTGTCCAAATTCGTATCGGTATTAATACAGGCCCCGTGATTGCCGGTGTGATTGGGATTAAAAAGTTTAGCTATGATTTGTGGGGTGATGCTGTTAATGTTGCTTCTCGGATGGAATCATTAGGAATTCCCGGAAAAATTCAAGTTACAGGCGCTACAAAAGAGCGATTACAGGATAAGTTTTTATTTGAAGAACGGGGTGCAATCCCAGTGAAGGGAAAAGGAGAGATGATTACCTATTGGCTGACAGGGAAAATTTGAGCTTATTGGATTTCAAAATTCAACAACTCCTGACTCTTGACTCCTGACTCCTACTCCTAAAACCAGGTACACTAGCCACCAAGCAACTTGACATAAACGCGATCGCATCGTTGTGTCTCTACACCTGTTGCAGGTTGATAGCCGTTTTTTTCATACAATTGCACAGCTTCTTTGAGTACACTTGCGGTTTCAATCCAGATTTCTTGAAAACCTTGTTGGGCGATTGCTGTTTCTAATTGCTCTAACAAATATTTCCCTAATCCTTTTCCTCGTAAGGCTGGAGATAAATACATTTTGCGAATTTCTACCGCTTTGTTTCCCCGTTTTATAGGGTAGTAAGCACCTGTTCCCACCAATTCGCCTTGCTGCTCAACCACCCAAAACTCTCCCCCGACGGCAGTATAAAATGTTTCCACTTCAATTACGTCCTGATCGGCTCCTGTAGGTTCCCAAGGTAAACCGTATTCCGTCAAAACATCCCGGATAATGGCGGCAGCTTTTTCGCGATCGCACGGCTCCCAAGGACGAATGAGAACGTTTTTGTAATAAGTCTTCATTAACCTTCTAAGTTACTGGCTGGAGTTATCTCACTTCTGTTGCCAAAAGGCTCACTCTCATTGGATTTCCTCCGGATTGAATTTTGAATTGCTAACTAGGGATACTGCATTCGGATTGGGATAGTAGTATCTGAACCGACTACGACAAAAACAGCCTCGGCATAGTCTGGTGGCCCTGTAACAGCAGCAGCATTGTTGGAAAAGCCATAACCCTCAGTCGGCATACCTAGAGCCCCTCGATTGAGTTGCTCATCCCCGTTACTGTCGTGGTAGATTGCGATCGCGTATGTGCCAGGTTCAAGCTTTTCAAACGTTCGAGTAAAAGGCTGATTGGGTTCTTTGGGGAGGTTTTGGGCAATTACTACACATTCTCGGCGCACTGCCCGATCATTATTGTTAGGAAATCCTTGGCTGCCGTTGAAAATCTTGAAACAAATATTTCCCTCTTGAGTGCGTAAACCTTGCACTTCAACGGTAATATTTCCCATGAGCTGTGCTCTAGCTACAGCAGAGACCAGCAGACTGCTGCAAACAGCTCCGAACAGTATACTTATCTTTAATTTCATGAAGTCACGGACTAATTGTGCCACTTGATGTGCTGCGTTCAAGACTCCTGTATCGCTTCATCTTCCTGCCTAACCAAAGAATCGGGTAATTTCCACGATCGCCCTTGGCAGTAGACAAAACCATTCTTAACCTTTATACCCGCTAGTTGTCGCATTAACAAAATGGCTTCTTGCCGTTCCTCATCCGTTAAGTAATCATCCCCATATATCCCACTTGGACAACGCCTTGGGTCTCCTCCCGCCTCGAGGTAGCGCTGTCTTCCTCTAGAAATAATCTCAGCTAGTCTTGCATCTTGCTGTTTTCGCAGTTCACTCGATTCACTCATACTTCCGATACCCATTCACCGGGGACAATATCGCCGTTTTGCAGAAGGTAGGCTCTCGGTAAAACAGGACTAGGCGTAATTAATAACCAGAAACCCCTACGTTCATCATAAAGCCGGAACTGGAGTAAATCTAAGGTTTCTAGGGCATTAAGGATTATGTATTGTGCTTCTGACGGTTCCAACAATGGTTCAAGTCGCCTCTCATTCATTTTCAGTGATTGTACAGCGAAGCCACAATTTTGCCTTGCAGGATATGAAAGACTCAGTACTTTAGGGTATTGCCTCAGAACCCTTTGCTCTTAGCAGTGCAATTTTTTCATGCGGATGGCGAGACTCGAACTCGCA
Source organism: uncultured Microcoleus sp. (assembly GCA_964588805.1). Lineage (GTDB taxonomy): Bacteria > Cyanobacteriota > Cyanobacteriia > Cyanobacteriales > Coleofasciculaceae > CAZPRJ01. The sequence goes on from CAZPRJ010000001.1 coordinate 20,258, forward strand.
AGGCAATGCCACACGCCCCTCAAACGTGCGCGTATACCAATTCCGCCACATCCGCGTAATCTACAGTGTAACAAAAATTATGCCCGTTGACATAAAATGAGCAATTCAAAATATAGGTATCTTCCTATTCAAACTGATAAAGCTCAATAGCAGCAAAGCTTTTAGGCGTGTTAACAGTTCTGCGAGTTCCCCGGCAAAGGGGAACTCAACAACAGAATCTCGAGCCTAAACCCTCTGGGATGAGAGCAGGCTATTGCAGTATTTGCCGTTGCTTGGTGTTATCTGTGAAACGAACTAACAAATCCACATGCAAGTATGAACTTACATAGGACAGCAGAGCATAGATGAAAACAGCAATCCCCAGCATCTCAAATAACTCCTCCATCGTGGCTATGAGCATATAAGGAAAACTGGGTAAAAATGGCTCAGTTATATTCAGGAACATACCTGTAACATCGGCATAGTACGCGCTTAAAATTTCCATGCCCAGAGCTCCTCCAATGTACAAGCTGGCAGCAATTAGGAACAAGCGCCGTATTTTTTTGGGAAGATGGAGCAAAAATCGCAGAAACACAAGTCCGCAGATAATTACGAATATGGTGGCAGGTATTACCCAAGCAAAGAAGAACACCCCGTTTGAGCCCAACCCAGAGAAGGTTTCATTGAGTGTTTCGTGCAAGCCAACGGCTTCGTCCCAAAACAGGTAAAAGAACAGAGCAGATAAAGCACCCCAGTAAAAGACGTAACGTTTACGTTTAGCTTTGCTGAGATAGGTGATTATTGCCAGCAGTACGGAACAAAACAGCAAGGAACATGAGGAATAGAGAGCTGGGACATTTTTCTCGGCATCAACAAAGAACAACCAAGCCAACTTGTTTCTCAAAGGGTAGTCAGGCAAAAAATGCAGGGAGAACGAGCCAAAAAGACTCAGTAATATCAAAGCGCCGATGACTGTGAGCAAAAATCGGAAGGTTTTGTTGGGCAACAAATCGACTTCCAATCCACGAGAGGTTGCGATTAAAGGATTGAGTGCGATAGAACTTTCTGGCTCGGGTTCACGGGTTGCTGTTCGGCTGAGGTGTCTGTTGCTCTTTTGTTCTGACAGTTGAGCGGTGTGTTGTTCTCGCTCGGGTAGTACTACTTTTTCCATCAAGTACTCAATGGTTTGCTGTTCTACCCAGTTGTGAGCCGCCAAAATTTCTCCCAATCGTCGCGGATCATGTTTTTGCTCCTGAAGGGCGGTTGCTACCTGATCTGAGGTGACGAGGCCCGCTTCAATTAGATACTTACCAATCGGTTTTTTCTGAAGCTTGCCTGTTTCTGTGTATTGAGTGTCTTGCATCGATTGGACTTCCTTTCTTTAGGATGCAATAAACCTCTGCCAAAATAGCCTGAAACTTTTTGGATGCTTATGAAGAGGTTTAATTAGGACAAAAAAACTCAAGGTCTGCTTTGAGTTGATGTATGCACCTATTGCAGTGACAGACCTAAACGGGATAAGAGAGCGTTAAATAAGCATTGGTTAACTTGAGGTTAAATCAAGTTTAACACGCAAGATTTTAGTGACTTTTCTCTCTGATGGAGTCAAGACTTAGGCAACTGGCTATGGAATCCGTTCCAGATAGGGGCAAACCACACCTTGCTTCTATGAAGATGGTGTATTAAGGCAGTACCAATGAAAAAAATTTACCGCCATGAATGAAAGTGGCATTTTCCATTCCCGACTCCCGACTCCCGACTCCCCACTTTCAAGGCAGAAAATGCGTCAGTTCTGGGAGTGTAATACAGGTTGTTCGTAGCGGCACAATCAGCGGTTGCGCTTAAAAAAGCTTAAAAGTCACTATTCGTTTGAATACACTGCCAAGGTATGATAATCGGGACAACTTCGGCAGTTGAGTTAGCCTATAGGTTAAGCGTTTGCACACAACTTTCTCAAAAAAGTACAAATAGAGTGCGCGATCGCCTCTATCCTAATCTGATACGGGTATTGCAGCGCTGTTCTATGCACATTTCTAAGATATTAATTGCCAATCGTGGGGAAATCGCCCTACGGATTCTCCGAACCTGTGAAGAGATGGGGATTGCTACCGTTGCCGTTCACTCTACAATTGATCGGCATGCCCTTCATGTCCAACTCGCAGACGAAGCCGTTTGCATTGGTGAGGCTCCTAGCAACAAAAGTTATCTTAATATTCCCAACATTATTGCGGCTGCCTTAACGCGCAACGCCACCGCCATTCATCCAGGCTATGGCTTCTTAGCAGAAAATGCTCGTTTTGCCGAAATTTGTGCCGATCATCAAATTTCCTTTATCGGCCCAACCCCGGATGCAATCCGAGCAATGGGGGATAAATCGACTGCCAAAGAAACGATGCAACGTGCAGGTGTTCCCACCATTCCTGGAAGCGACGGACTTTTAATGAGTGAACGAGAAGCTCATGCGATCGCCCGTAAAATTGGCTATCCGATCATGATTAAAGCCACGGCGGGTGGAGGTGGACGGGGAATGCGTCTAGTTCATGATGAAAGTGAATTGAGCAAACTCTTTTTTGCCGCTCAAGGGGAAGCCGAGGCCGCTTTTGGCAATCCGGGCGTGTACATGGAAAAATTTATTGAACGTCCTCGCCACATTGAATTTCAAATCTTGGCCGACAGCTACGGTAATGTCATCCACCTCGGGGAACGGGATTGTTCGATTCAACGACGCCATCAAAAACTGCTTGAAGAAGCGCCTAGTCCGGCTCTTACCTCAGAACTGCGAGAAAAAATGGGGCAAGCGGCGGTGATGGCGGCGAAATCGATTAACTATGTCGGTGCGGGAACGGTGGAATTTCTCCTGGATGCTTCGGGTGACTTTTACTTTATGGAAATGAACACCCGTATTCAAGTTGAGCATCCTGTGACTGAGATGATTTCGGGTTTAGACTTGATTGCTGAGCAAATTCGTATCGCTCAAGGTGAGAAGTTAGAGCTCAATCAGGATGAAGTTATCCTCAAAGGGCATGCGATCGAATGTCGGATTAATGCTGAAGACCCTGATCATAACTTCCGTCCCCAACCCGGACGCATTAGTGGTTACTTGCCACCGGGGGGGCCAGGGGTGCGGATGGATTCTCACGTTTACACCGATTACGAAATTCCCCCCTACTATGATTCGTTGATTGGCAAGTTAATCGTTTGGGGGCCTAACCGAGATGCGGCCATTTGCCGGATGAAACGAGCCTTGCGAGAGTGCGCCATTACGGGTGTACCCACTACCATTAGTTTCCATCAAAAAATTTTGGAAACACCCGCATTCTGCAAAGGTGAGGTTTATACCAATTTTATTGAGCAGCTCATGCTCTCTGCCCGCAAGGAAGGATAAGCAATGGGGTATACAGTTCTCATCTAGGAAAACAAGAACGCTCAAGGGGAGATCAGAGACTGTTGATGAAAACGGGAGTTATGAGAGCGGATTCCGTATCAAAGCGGTTATAAACAAGCACAAGCTGTTACCCCTATAGATTGCACGTTTCGCCTAGAAGAGGTGAGGGATTGGGAGGAAGTTTAGGCACAAAAACAGCCTCAGCTTTTCCCTCTTCGGGCCCTCAAACCCCATCGCCCCCCTCTAGGAAAGGCGGCCTGAGTACTGGGAAATCTAAAGTTTTCCCAAAGGCGGCTACTCGCCTAAAGCGCCAAAAATAATTCTCGAATTGACGAAATAGTTGTATGATGAGTAACTTCCATCTATAAGCAAACTAGCGAAATTTCTTATTCAAAAATCTAAAATCTAAATCCCTCAAAAGGATAAGGCAAGAAAAATAATAATATGGCACCAACGCCGAGCAAACACAAAAAACTAGCTATCCCCGCTAAGGGGTTTTCTCCTAATCCTGTTATCCATGTTGGAGCTTTACCTGTATAAGAAATCAACTTTGCAGAATCTATACAAGTCAGACCCAAAATCCAACCAGCATGCAGTCCCCATGCTAAACTTAAACTCCCACTATCTACCACTCGCGCCAGCACTAATACCATTCCCATTAGCCATAATCCCGGCAGTTGAGGTAAGGTATTTTCCTGCTCCCAAATAAGATGCAGCAACGCAAAAATTACGCTGGAAATTATAGCCGCCACCCAAATTGAGTAATCTTGTTGGAGTTCGTTAAGTAAAAAGCCACGAAAGACTAACTCTTCTATAACACCAATCCACAATCCCAACAGTAGTATCGGTAGAAAAACTTTGACCAGATCAGGCCAATTTTGGGGATGCCACTTCACCCAACCGCATAATCCCTGCCCTATAAAAATCACGATTAGGCTTAGAATTCCCAAGCCTAATCCTTTGGCGAGTCCGGTCAAAGTTTCTATTTTCCAGTACAGTCCATAATCTGAAAAAGGTACATCCTCTACCCAAGAAGCCCCCCATAAAATAAGGGGGGCAATTAGGTAAAGTGCGGCGAGTAATGGCAGCTTTTGCTCGGCTGCCAAGGGTTGATGAGGATGCCATTTCAGGTGTGTGGCGATAGGAATTGCCAACGGCAGCCATAAAGCGGCCCAGACGATGAAAAATGCCGCTATTTTCACCCCAGCTGCCGATGTCATCAACGACACTAACCTATGATTAGCTGCCTGCTCAAGTATAGCCATTGGCGAGATCAGCAAATTGTGAGGAGCTAGATACAGAGCAAAAGATTTTACAGGATGGATAAAGTTAGATAAAAATTTATCTCATCCTTATTAAGGCACTAAACAGTTAACGCCTCTTGCTCTTCAGACTCGCTAGCCATATCACTATCCACCTGTTTGAGATGAATGTGCTTATAGCCCAGTTTAATTTCAAATTCATCACCGGGCTTTAAACCCATTGCCTGAGTGTAGGTGGCACCAATCACAATTTGACCATTTTTATGGACGCTCACCCGATAAGTCGGTTCGCGACCCCGACCATCTTTTGTTCCTTCGGGATCGAGAGGAACGCCCTTAGCTGCCAATACAGCATCATAAAAATCTGTTAAATTGACACGAGTTTGGTCGTTTTTAGTTACGGTGTAATAGCCACAGCGTTTTGCTGTTTCTCGCCGAGGCAAGTGCGATAGCTCTTTTACTTTTTGAAGCAGGGCTTTCCCTGTAAGTGGAGCAGTTGGAGTTTCTGTCATAATTTCGCAAGTTATCCTTCAAATTTCAGGATGGGTATTGGTCTTTTTCAGACAAGCTTTGCAAGCTCTATAAAAAATATATCGTTAAATCTCTGTTCATTGACAAGTGTTTTTCGATCATTTCTTCTAATCTTCATGCATTTTAGCAATTGCGGATTTTTTTATATCTCATTAACGGCTTCTATGATTAAAATTCTCCCGATGCCAATTTCCTGTGACGCCTGATCAAAATAGAAGCAATCAAGTATGATCGGCCACCACTTATGTCAGAGACTGTAGACAGTCCTCAGACAATCCCCTAAAAAACTCCAGTTATTATAAGGAGTGACAGTTCAGATGATAGCGAGTTGTGGTAGACATGGCTTGCTAAGTGCTGAGTTGTTATGTAGGTTTTTCGAGCATCAAGAGCTTGTCAATATGCAAGTTAATTTTAAAATCCTTCGCCAGACCCAAGACTCAGCTCCGAAATTCCAGACCTATACCCTGGATGTTGAGGAAACTAACACGATTCTGGAATGCCTGAATCGGATTAAGTGGGAGCATGATGGCACTCTGGCTTATCGCAAAAATTGTCGCAATACCATTTGCGGAAGCTGTAGTATGCGAATCAATGGCCGATCGGCATTGGCTTGTAAAGAAAATGTCGGCGATGAACTCAAGAGGCTGTATCAAGGAAATGGCTCGAACGGCTCATCTGCAACTCCGGAAATTATCATTGCCCCCATGGGCAATATGCCGGTCATTAAGGATTTAGTCGTGGATATGAAGAGCTTCTGGGATAACTTAGAAGCCGTCGATCCCTACGTGAGTACTGGAGCAAGGGCAATTCCCGAACGGGAGTTTTTACAGTCCCCTGAAGAACGAGCCCGCTTGGATCAGGTAGGAAACTGCATTCTGTGCGGTGCCTGCTATTCCGAGTGCAATGGTCGCGAGGTGAATTCTGAATTCGTCGGCCCCCATGCCTTAGCGAAGGCTTATCGGATGGTGGCTGATTCCCGCGACGCTGAAACCGAAGACCGCCTTGAGGATTACAACGAAGGCACAAAAGGGGTGTGGGGTTGTACCCGGTGCTTAATGTGTAATGCGGTTTGCCCCATGGAGGTCGCTCCAATGGATCAAATCGGTAAGATTAAACAGGAAATCCTGACTCGCAAGACTGACCAAGCTAGCCGCCAAATCCGCCACCGGAAATCCCTGGTGAAATTGGTTAAAGAAGCCGGCTGGATTGATGAGCGGATGTTTGTCATCTATGTAGTTGGCAACTACTTCCGAGACATTAAGGGTTTGCTGGATTTAGCCCCTCTAGGAATTAAGATGATCGTCAAGGGCAAATTCCCCTGGAAAGGTGAACGCTCCGAAGGGACTAAACAAGTGCGATCGCTGATTAAAACAGTGCAACAATTTGAGGAGGCCGCTCCAGAAGAAACTAAGGAGGAAATCGCGTCAAAAGGATGAAGCCTGAACCCACCCCTGCTGACCCCTCCTCCCCTGAGCATTCCAACCCACCCGAACCTGCTTTTGGTTGGACACCCTATGCCGAACAAATCAACGGACGATTTGCCATGCTCGGCTTTATCGGCCTATTGATTTTGGAGTTACTCACTGGCCAAGGTCTCTTAACTTGGTTGGGTCTGCTGAATTAGGGTGAAAGCTTAGCGATTAATTGATAAGTTACCCACTCAGTCAAACCATTAGGTTGAAGGTTAAAATGCTGCAATTAACCTTCAACCGACCTGAATTTTCAATCTTAATCTTTTTTATCGAATTGTCAAAATGTATCGACCACGCCCTCGCTTATCGTAGGCATTAACAATCACCCGATAAAGACCAGAACGAGGTAACGTTACAGTGAGCTGGGAATGGTTCTCATTTGAGCTAACCTCATCAGTTTCACCTAAAGATTGACCGTATGGATCGAGCAGTGCCAAATAAGTCTTAAAATCAGGGCTTGCTAAATCAATCGTCACCGACTGACCTGCACGACCTTCAAACGTATGGACTTTAAATAAACTGCCATCGGAAGGTAAAACCAGAGAACCAGGGCCTAGAAGTCCAGGTTGTCGCAATATATAAGTTTCTTGGCTGACCGGACTCAGGCTATGACTGGGAGTGGCTTGAGCCTGCAGACGATAAGTTCCTGCTTGTCCTGCCTCGTAGGAGTTGGCCATCAACAGGTAGGTGCCATCAACAGGTAAAGTCGCCACAATCCGAGCATTAGAGCCTGAGCCTCCATCATCATCTTGAGCCACTTCCCGGCCATTAGGAGCGATCAAAATTAAATAAGAATCAATTTCTCCGCTAGCCATGTCCAGTTGCACTTGTTGACCCGCTCTCCCTGTAAAGGTATAGAGATCGAAGAAGCTGTTATCGACAGGCAAAATACTGCTACCCTGACCCAAAGAACCCGTGACTAGAGAACCATTGAGGGCTAGAGGTTTAGAAGCCATGCGACTAGGTACAGGTCGTTGACGCTGAGTAGTCTGAGGTGCACGGCCCGATCGCACGGCCGCTAAAAACGGTTGTATACGGTCTAGGGCGATCGCAAACCCAATGCCAATATTACCCCCATCAGGACTCCCGGTAAGGATGGCAGTATTCACACCCATCAACTCACCCTGGCTATTGAGCAAAGGGCCTCCCGAATTACCAGGATTGATGGCAGCATCTGTTTGAATCAATCCCCTCGCCGGGTCAATACGGCTGACGATCCCCGTAGTAAAAGTTCCCTGAAATTGACCAAAGGGATTGCCAATCGCAAATGCTCTCTGACCCACTTGTACAGGGTTCTGAGCTAAGGTAATCGTAGGTAGATTCCTAGCACCTCGAATTTTCAAAACAGCCAGGTCAAGACCATTTGTCCCAAACCCTATGACATCTGCTAGAAACTTCCGACTATCTGCTAAAGTGACTTGAACAGTACGTGCATTGTCTACAACATGGGCATTGGTCAACACCAGACCATCGGAGCTAATAATACTGCCACTACCAGCACCATCAACCGTATCGATCGAAACAACGGCGGGGCTTGCCCGTTGATACACTTGAATGTTAGTTTGCTCATCAAGATTGGATTGAGCTAAAGCACGGTTAGACTGGAGAGATAGACTCAGAAAATCAATTGGAGCAATTGCATTTAGGGTAGTAGCACCGATAGCAACTGCGGCAATCATTCCCGGTGTAGTGATACGCACGCGTCTGGTACTCATCGGTTATTCTGCATAAACCTTGTGGAACTGTTGTAGCATATACAGCACTCAGTTGTAGAAATTCCTGACTGTTGAAAAGTAGTGGAGTAAGACATTTAAAATGATGCAATAGTGTAACTTCAAGGGCTAAAGCCCTTACTACAAACCCAATCTAAGGCAGTAGTTTAAAATCACTAGAATTTTTCCCCTGCCCCCCTGCTCCCCCGCTCCCCTGCAATCTCAACGGAAAATTTTTTGATCTACTGATACTTGCCATCCTCTATTAGACTCAACAAATAAAAACTTCCTTGAGGTTAGTGTTGATAGGGTCTGGACACGATAAACCGTGTCCCTATAACCAACTTTTACCCTAAAGGAAGTAATAAATATCGACTCATCAAACTAAGCGTTGAAGTAAGCCTCGAGTTGCTCGGAACCCCCGATGAGTTTTCCATCGATAAAGACTTGAGGAACCGTAGTTGCTCCCGAAACAGCCTTTAAAGAACGCAGAGTTACTCCCCCTTTGCCTAAAACAATTTCTTCAAAATCCATGCCATGCTCTTTGAGGAGTGTCTTAGCTTTGGCACAGTAAGGACAACCTACTTTGGTAAACAGTGAGGCGAGTTTCGGTTTTGCTGCATCCGGGTTGATGTAGTTGAGCATTGTCTCTGCATCGGATACCTCAAAAGGGTCTCCCGGAACATCAGGTTCGATGAACATTTTTTCAATGACACCATCCTTGATTAACATAGAATAGCGCCAAGAACGCTTACCAAATCCCAAATCTTCTTTATCAACCAACATTCCCATCTTTTCGCTGAATTCACCATTCCCATCCGGAATGAATCGGATGTTTTCAGCTTGTTGATCTTTTGCCCACTCATTCATGACAAAGGCATCGTTGACCGAAATGCAAATAATGTCATCAATGCCATTTTCTCTGAGTGTTGGAGCTAACTCGTTGTAACCTGGTACGTGAGTGGATGAACAAGTGGGCGTAAACGCACCCGGAAGGGCAAAGACGATTACGGTTTTCCCTGGAAACAGCTCATCTGTCTTGATATCAACCCATTGGCTATCCTGGCGGGTTCTAAACGTAACATCGGGTACTTTTTGTCCTTCGCGATTTTGTAACATAATCCAACTCCTGTGACTTCTTCGTACTCGTAATGAGTTCACTTTCTAAAGTGTAATCGGAATGAGTCCGAGTTAGCAAGTAAATTGCTCAAAATAGTTTGAGAGCGACGAGTATCAGTCTTGGGACGTGTAGGTGATGAATGGACTTCACCCCAACTCCAGAAGCTTTCAGTGAACTCTTAGGAAGTTGGTTTGGGCAAATCAATGGGTTTTCCCGAACGGTCATATAAGAGGATTTCCCACCGCCCATTTTGGCTAGATTCAAAGGCAATCGTACTACCATCGGCACTGATAGTAGGATGACGCACCTCAGCCGGTAGGCTTTCGGTGAGATTGCGTAACTGATGGGTTTCCCGGTTGTAGAGATAGATTCCGGAACGTCCCTGACGTGTGGCAGTGAAAACGATGGTTTTTCCGTCTTCAGTCACTGCCGGATGAGAGGCGATGGTATCTAAAGAATTTAATCCAGGTAAATCGATGAGATTACGAGTTCGGGCATCGTACAAATAGACATCAGGACTTCCATGCCGATCGGAGACAAATACTACATATCGCCCCGACACCTGAGGGCTAAGTTCGGATGCCAGACTGTTCAAACTGCGTCCGCCTGGATCGAAGGGAAAATCGAGTAACTGTACAGAACTGGTGCAGCCAGTGAGTAAGACTGCAAGGGATACTACTACCAATAAAATAAAGCGATTCACCGTGTCAGTTGGAGCCGTTCCCGTCTGGGATATCTAATTCAACATTTGCGCCTCGATCGAGGACTTCTACATCCCACTGGCCTCGACGGCTGGTTTCAAACACCACATAGCGGCCATCGGGGCTAATGCTAGGATTGCGTACCCAGCCTTTATAATTCCTGGTGAGAACTTCTGAGCGCTGAGTGAGTCGGTCATAAAGTTTGATCGCGGGTTGTCCGCGATCGCTGGTAATGTAGGTCAGATAGCGACCATTACGGCTGAGACTGGGGTTTTCCACAATTTCTGAAGGTTGAGTCAATCGCGGTAAATCTACAAACTGCTTGGCTTGCAAATCGTACATGACAATTTGGCGATCGCCTTGGCGGTTCGACACAAAGGCCACATAGCGCCCATTGCCACTCAACGTCGGTTGCTCATTGGTATAAAGGCTGTTGAGAATAGCAGGTTTTGGGGCTTGAACTGGATAAGCTGGGTTACAAGCCGTCACTAGACCGATAAGACTCAACCCCATCCCCCAACAGAGGCATCGACGAATTGCCCTACCCGTTGGGATTTTAGATTTTAGCTGGGGAATGGTAAACCTTTGACTCAGCGCCTGATCGATGGATCGTTTGATCCATATAACTATTGCAAATTTCAATCCCAAGGGTAACAGTTCCGTCGCCATTTTTCCTGTAAAATCAGGCGCTTTGACTTATGGCTCAGTGTTCGCACTCAGCCCGATGCGATAGATTATTCCATCCAGAATACTTTCTGATACATCAGGAGCCATTCTCCATCGGGCTATGGCTTAATAATCAAAGCGTCCTGAATTATTGCGTTCTTCTTCCGAGGAGTCTATGGGTTGGTAATCGACATAATCCCCTCCGGTTGAGGTTTGCGCCTCTCTCTCTCTAGAAGATGAAGCCGAACCTCGGTCTTGGGGGGGACGACGCTTTTTCGGACGGGATGCTGTTTCCGGACTACGGTTTTCTGGTCGTGAGGTAGAACGAGAACGTCTACTGCGAGACGAACGATCATCCCAATCACTACTTTCTTCAGTATCTAATTGAGCATCCCAGCGCTCGACTGGTGGTTCCGATGGGCGACTAGTCGGGCGAGGACGACGGGTACGAGAGCGATCGCCTGGACTTAATCGATCTTCTGTCGTTCGGCTCCTCAGACGGCGAGATTCTTCTGTGCGGCTGGCATAGGGGTCTTCTGTTCCCCGCAGGCGACGATTGACATATCGATCATCTGGCTCGATTTGCTCGTACAACTCAGCTTCTTCTTCGTAGCGATAGACCTTACTAGGAGGCCGTTCTTCGTCTACAATCGGCATTCTTTCCTTAGCCACTTTCGTGGCAACACCTCGTAAACGAATCGCTTCGTAAGCAAAAAAGACGGTTGTACCCGTCAGGAGAAACTGACCAAATTGCAGAATTGGGTCTAGCCGCCATCCTTGGAATAAGAGAATAAAGCCGCACAAGAGCCCGACTGCTGCAAAAAATATATCCTGATCACGGGACAGTTCAGGACGTATCGAGCGCATGAAGTATAGCCCTGCGCCTGCAACGGCCAGAAAAATGCCTAAAATACTGGCTGAGTTCAGCCCAAAATTTACCATTGCTGCTCTCCTAAGTCAGTCCTATGGTAGCGAGTTCTCCTTTAACAAAGCTAGCAATCTGTCCCTCGCACTTCCACTCGAAGAATGAATTGTAAGGGCAAATGCATTTTATTATTAAAAGTTTTTGGTTTTCCAATATGTATGATGCAATTTTCTAGTTTAGCGAAATTCCTGGTTAAAGCTTGCTCTTTTGCTGAGTACTCTAAGCTGATTGAGCTTGCTTTGTTTGTATAGTTTCTAGTCTAACAATGAGTGAAGCCCTGCAAAATTCTCAAATCTAATCCGGAGGACACCTTATGGTTGCAAGCCTTTCGGTAACTAACATCCGGCTAACTGTGGACGCGATAGCTAACCGTAGCTGTTGATTGATTGAAAAGGGCAGCGAAGTCTCTAGCTGCCCTATCCGTAAGCTGAGGTTGTAACAATCTAATTTACGAGCGTTGGATTTTATCCTTCTGGCTAATAAAGACGAGGGCAACTGTAATCGGGATAACGACAATCACACCACCCAAAACGAGGCTCCACAAGAAGTTTGCTAAAGAAGGCGTCATAGAAATTCAATCCTTTTTGAGTTTCTTCACATTAATTTTAATAGTCTGTTTGTTCCTTGAGAAGTCGAGAAACGCTCTTATCTCAGGGCAACATCGACTGCTAGAGTTCAAGCAAGTGCGCTTAGACACAGATAATTATACGATAAGGCAGGGCTAGGCATAATGGGCGAGTTCAGTGATTTGAGGTCGCTGGGGCGATCGCTGTGTCTCTTAGAGCCTTGTTAACATTCGTGTAGCTAGACGGCTTAAAATAATTATGGGCGGGTTTAAACTGTAACTTCTGCCTCTAGTGTGGGGGCAGGATTGACCTTGATACAGCATTACTTATTTACTTATGACTGCTTCTGTGCTGGTTAATTGGATTTTGAGTCCATTTCTCGGACTGATGATTTTTCTTTTTATCTTCCGGATTATTCTGACTTGGTATCCTCAAGTTGACCTAAATCGTCTTCCGTTTAATCTCGTTGCTTGGCCAACGGAACCGTTCTTGGTGCCTCTGCGTAAAATTGCGCCTCCCCTCGGAGGGGTTGACATTACACCCATTATCTGGGTGGGAATTTTTAGCTTGTTGAGGGAAATTCTCTTGGGGCAGCAGGGGCTGTTAACAAGGTTATAAGAAAAACTTTTTATAAAGCGATTAATAATCGTCTGAAAATTTAGTTTCAAGAATAAAGATTAGGCTGAGGTGTACTGAGCTTAATCTTTGTTTTTTTTGCGGCGATCGCATTTTCCTCTTTAGTGTGCGTCTCCATTACAGGGGGATTGTATTGTAGTACCCGTGTCACAATTGAGGAATCGATTATTTACCCAACAGCCGAACAAGCTTTAGCCTGTCTGCGTGTCTGCCAGATGTTGTCTAACTACTACCGCAATATCGAGCTATTTCGCTTTGATGATCAAAATGGAATTGTATTCATTTTCGCAAGCGAGGAGTTGCAAATCATTGTTCCCCCGAATGGACTGTGGAGGTTTTTAGATGCGACCGAATTTTGAAGAAATGACTAACGCTGAACTGAGAGCATACGCGCTTGCACATCGGGATGATATTGAACCTTTGCGGGTACTTTACAGTCGGCGTTCTCCCGACTCAGAGGCAACATGGTACGGGCCGATGTCTACACCTGAAGGTGCGCCTATTGAAGAGAATATTCGTATAGCCGAGGAAGCAATTCAACAACGAACCCAACGCGATAGGGAAAAACAAAGGGAGAAAGAGTTACAAAAGGAAAGAGAACTGGAGGCAAGGCTCAGGCAGAAAATTGAGCAAGAAGTCGAGGCAAGACTCCGGTGGGAGATTCAGCAAGAACGGGTTAGTTCTAAGAAAGACAATATGACTACAGTTACACAAGAAGAGATTCAGCAGCTTCGCGAACAGTTGAGAGATTATCCAGAAGCGATCGCTGCACTTGATGAAATCGAAGCGTGTGAAGGAAATTTAGAAGATGCTGCTGTAGTATTAGCGATCGAAGCAGGACAGGAACCTGAACGAGGTGCTAGAGAGTGGTTAGAGGGAATATCTAAACGCTGTCGTCCGATTCTTTGTCAAGAAGATTTTAGAGATGAAATAATGGCTGGGTTGTTGGCGGGTGCAGTAGAGGCTTTGCTTGCGACCACGTTAATTCCTCCAGGGTTAGCTACTCCAGTTGTCATTTATGCTTTTAAGATTGGCATTAAGAAATTCTGTAATGTCTCCTAGGTGGAACTCTAGATACCTGTAGCTGTAAAAGCAGCCCAATAATAGGGATTGGCAAATGGGTAGGGTTTGCGCTTACGCGCTTGCTTTAGGGATGCATGGAAGATCCGATACTTTCTTTCGGGAAGTTGAGAAAAGATTTGTTCAATTTGCAGCTTACATTCATCTATGAGTTTTTCAAACTCCTCAGTAGTTAGATTCCGCAGCCATTGTTGAGCTTGGTTAAGAGCAATAGCCACTGTCCCTTCTTCTAACTTAGGAATCTGACTTAAATTTTCATAAAATCTAATCATCAAGAAGGCAGTAGAAAAGTCTTGCGCTTTCCAGAGGCTACTAACAACGCTAGGACTCCCTGCGTAGAGGAAGCCGCTAGGTAAACTAATGTATTCATCGCTGACGCTAGTGGGGTCACTTAAGCCTGTTTCGCAGGCAGAAAGGGTGACAAGGCGGCATTGCTTGAGATTTAGCCCAAAAATTTCTCCCAAGGTGAGGCGTTCTTTGTTTGCCAGCAACAGTGCTGATTCTAGGGGTGATGTTAAGTTGAATTCACCATGACAGCAGAAGTGATTACAGTGAGCTAAGGGTAAGTCTTGACTAGCCTTGAGGGCTGTTTTAGTTGCTGCTTGCTTCACTAAAACTTGGGCAGAGGGGAAAGATGAGCGGATGGTCTCAACTTCTAAGTTGGTGTAGAGCAGGTCATCTGTGGGGTTTTGAATGGCAAAAAAGTTGCTAAAATCTGGCCGTTCTCGTTTTTGCGTCAGTTGCAGCAATTGGCAACTGGGGGCATAACTTACGCCGTTGGGGAAGCGATCGCACAAGAAATCACCGTTAGCCAAGGGTAGTGCATGGAGGGGAAAGAGGTGCAGGTAGCGATGGGGAATGAGGATGAGGCGCGAGCAAGTGTCTGGCACTAGCTTTAAGATGTCTTCCAGATGCAGAATTTCAGCGAGACGACTGAGGCGATAGGCTAGAGTATTTATCCACTGGGTTTTTGCCTGAGTGTATGCCTCCAGATATTCATTAGCCCAATTTATCAAGTCGTTCAGCTCACCTGCTGGAGTGGACAAAATCAGCCTTTGGATGTTGTGTCGGGTGATGATAAAAGTCTCGAAGCCTGAACGGGTGATGTACCACTGGATAATCGCGGTGTGGTTATCTAGGATTGCCTGAAATTGATCGAATTTGAATCCATAACCAATAGCCAGATAGCGGTCTTGCAATTCATTGCGCTGCTGTCGTAACTGCTGGAGATGTTGCGCTAGGGATGTTGGGTTTTCGGCTGTTGCTGTTTGGAGTTGGTACTGATTACTGGCGATTTTGTCTCGAAGTTGTTCTAGCTGACTGACAATTTCTGGAGGGAAAACAGCGTGAATGTCACGGGTGAGGATGAGTTCCACCAGATTGCGGGTTTTGCTATGCTCGGCGTATTCAAGGGCTTGAGCATAGTATTTCGGCTCCTCTTTAGCTAGTTCTAGGCAGACTTCCACCATGTGTTGGTAGAGCTTGTTGTATTCTTCAGCTAGCTTTTGTTTAGCTTGCTCATTCCCAGAACCAGAAATAATCTCGCTGCGTAATGATTCTACAGTGTTAATACCAATCTTGAATGCAGTATGGGCATTGGGAAACTGTCCGGCATCTTGGTAAGCAACACCAAGGTTGAGTTGAGTTTCGGCATGGTACTGGGGAAAAGAGTCACGGGTATGAACTTGTAAAGCATTTTGAAAGTGGGCAATCGCTCGTTCCAGGTTTTCTGCCCTACTACCACAGACACGCTCACCGTAAGCAGCCGCCAGATTATTTTGAGTCGTAGCCCATCGCTCTGGGAATGCTTCATAGGTATAGACCTCCAAAACTTTCTCGTAACATCTGATGGCTTGTTCCAGGTTATTGGTTCGTTCTTCCCAAAAACTTGTTCTGTAAGCCTCTCCTAGATTATTTTGGGTCATAGCCCACTGCTCTGGGAATGCATCACGGGTATAGACCTGCAAAGCTTTTTCATAGCAGACAATAGCTCGTTTAAGGTTCTCAGGATGCTGACCCCAGATAGGTTTTCTGAATGTCTCTCCTAGATTATTTTGGGTCTCTGCCCACTTATCCGGAAAAGTTTGGCGAGTACGAACCTGCAAAGCTTTCTCGTAGCAGTGGATAGCTTTCTCCAGATTCTCGACTCGCTCACCATGAATGCGATATAGGTAAGCAGCACCTAGATTACTCTGAATCGTAGCCCAGTCTTCTGGAAATTCATCACGGGTATATACCTGCAAGGCTTCTTTATAGCAGTGTATAGCCTTCTCCAGATTCTCGGCTCGCTCACCCAGAAGACGCAGGCTAAAGGCATTGCCTAGATTAATTTGGCTATCTGCCCAATATTCTGGGAAAGCTTCAGAAGTACGGACTAGCAGAGCATTTTTACAATAATCAATAGCTTGTTCTAGATTTTTTGCCCGTTCTCCTCGAAGGCGCTGACCGTAAGTATTGCACAAATTATTTTGCAGCATAGCCCAATCCTCTGGGAAAGCATCACGGGTATAAACCTGCAAAGCCCTTTCGTAGCAGTTGATTGCTTGTTCCAAGTTCTCGACCCGCTCTCCTCTGATGCGATCGCTGTAAGCATTGCCCAGATTATTTTGGTTCAATGCCCATGCTTGTGGAAACCTATCGTGGGTAAAAACCGTAGCAACTACCTCATACCCTGTAATAGCAATCTCCAAGTTTCCAGCTCTGTTGCCCAGTGGAAACTGAGCCATTAAGGTACTGAAATCGCCAATTGCCCCTGCTATCTGTTTCGCTTTTTCTAAATCCTCTGTCGGCAGGTTAGCTATTACGCTTTGCAGCACTTGAACCAAGCTATCATCCAGTTTGTCTAAGTTGGCTTGCAGCAGCGGGTACACGACTTGAGGATTGCCATTGCTCTGTTGTGTTGCTTGCAATATTTGGCACAAGAAGGTAAATTGGGATGTTGGTGATGAAAATCCCAGTGCCTCAGCCATCGGTCGGGCAATACTAAATAAAAAATCAGCAGCGTTACGCTCGCCTCCCCGTCTCAGAACCTCCGCCACCTGTGTAATCATCTGCACCAACCCAGCATCAATCAAGTGTTGGTTGGTACTCAAAACCTTCCATTCTTCGCCACTAGGACAACTCAGCAGCGCGTCAATGAGATTCAGATAGTTTGGCGATCGTTCTTCATTCATATTCAGTCATCGAGATGTAGGGGCGAAGCATTCGTGGATGAAGATTCTAAGGATGTGTTGTTATATCCTGGCACGAATGCTGACGCTCGTTCCTCGCTACCGCTTCGCTAACGCCCCTACATTGAGGGTTAGGGTTAGAGTTATGGTTAAGGTTACAGTTGCTAGGATTGTCGGTAATAATGATAATTCCGTGTACGTGATTGGGCATAACTACGAAAGCGTCCAATTCAATTACTGGAGATAGTTCATATTTATCCTTGGTTTGGTAGTTTAATTTTTTTCACTTACCCATCTATGACTATCTATCACCCGAACTATCAGTCTGATTTAGATGCGATCACTCTCCTCAACCGGACGAGTTGCTGTCAAAATCGTAACCGGATTAAGGGGATTAAAACGAGTCAACTCTCCCACCGGAACAGAACGGGAAAGTTGTACTTGTAACAATCGATATTGCCAATGACGATGTTTCAACCAATCTAGTGCAGTATTGAGATGTTCCAAGGTAGCAAAAGCAAGGACTAAAATTCCATTAGGGATTAATCGCTGATTACAGATATCAAGAATAGCGCTTAAATTCCCCCCACTACCCCCAATAAAAATCCGATGGGGTGCGGGAAGATTCTGCAAAATATCGGGTGCTGTACCATGTATGGAAATTACATTATTGACTTGAAAACGTCTGCAATTTTGTTCAATTAAGGTACTTCCAATTGCCGTTTTTTCGATCGCGTAAACTTGTGAGGTTTCCGATAAACGGGCAATCTCAATCGAAACCGAACCTGTGCCTGCACCAATATCCCAAATCGTTAATTTCGGTTGTAGCGCCAATTCTCCTAAAATCAGGAGACGTACTTCGCGCTTTGTCATCAAACCGGGGCGATCGCTAAAACTCAAGAATGTCTCATCCGATATTCCCAACAGAGGAAGGTAGGCAGAATCTAGTAGTTGGTCATTGGGTTGAGATTTACGGAGTAAAATTACAACATTAAGCGGTAAAAATGTTCGGTTTAAGAGTTCATTTATACCTAGACATTGAACCTGCTCATCGCTACCTCCGAGGTTTTCACATACCCAGAATTCATATCGAATCGGTAAATTTAGTGCAGTGAATAAACGAGCGATCGCATTCGGTGTATTCTTCCTGTCTGTTAGCACTGCAATCTTTTCAACCCCTTGCTGAAGTGCAGTAGTTAGTTCCTCTAAAGAGCGTCCATGAGCGCTAATAATCCGAGCGTCTTGCCAGGGTATTTTAATCCGATTAAACGCTAATTGAACAGAACTTAAATAGGGGTGAAAGGTTAATTCTTCAGATGAAAATTCTTCGAGCAAAAGTCGCCCCAAACCGAAAAAAAGCGGGTCGCCACTTACTAAAACAACAATACAAATATTAGGTTGGTTAACTGATAGATAGGCGCGAATTTTTTGAATAACTTGTGTAAAATCCTTGATAATTAAGCGTGAAGTAGGGTGATTAGAAAAATAATTTAAATGCCGTTCGCTCCCTACTAATAATGTGGCTTGTTCCACTATCTGCCGCACGGTATCTGTTAATCCTGCGGCACCCTCCAAACCAATTCCAACAACTTGTATTGGTGTCATTTGTATTTGTTGTTTGTTATTTGTTGTTGGTTTTGCTATCGGTAACTAAACGGTTAATTTGTCAATGCGAAAGCTCAACAATCATTTTGTTTCCAAGCCAAAACCAGTAAAGCATTAATAATAGCAGCCGCAACGGGTGAACCACCTTTGCGTCCCTCTACACGAATCTGAGGTACTGATGTTTTGGCTAGGGCATTCTTGGATTCTATAACTGAGATAAACCCAACAGGAACACCAATCACTAAGGCAGGTTGAATGGGTGAGGTTTGAAGTTGAGTACACAAGGCTAACAGGGCAGTGGGAGCATTACCAATTACATAAATAGCATTAGGATATTGGGTAAAACATTGCATTAAACCCGTTTCTGTGCGTGTTTTTCCAGGTAGTGCTGCGGGTGCTTGTTCAACGGCAGCTATGAGGGGATTGCCGAAGGTTTTTGTTACCATTCCTGCTATTCCTTGTTTCACCATCCCCACATCAGTGATAATCGGGGTTTGATTTTGTAAGGCTTGGATACCGGAAGCGATCGCCCCTTCACTAAATCGAATCTGTTGAGCAAATTCAAAATCAGCCGTACTGTGAATTACCCGACGTACGATGGCATACTCGGCAGGAGTAAAGTGGTGTTGGCCAATTTCTTGGTCAATGACGGCAAAACTTTGCTCCATGATGGGATGGATCGATAAACTCATAGATCGCCCTGATCAGGGATTGCTAGTAGGAATTGAATGATACTCAATATTCGTAATCTAACCACAGCCGATCTTAACAATATCGATCCCGTTCTTAGAGTTGCTTACGGCACAGCGTCTAGCTTCAAATCCGAGTTACAGATTTACCTACAACTCCAACCCGATGGATGGCTAATTGCCGAGTGTGATGGTGTACCAGTGGGCATGGTGGGTGCAGTCGATTATGGCATATTCGCTTACATCGGTTTACTCGGTGTCCATCCGTCTTTTCAACGTCGGGGTATCGGGCAATCGCTGATGGAAAGAATATTAGCGTGGCTTGATGAGCGTGGCTGCCTTAATGCGGTGTTAGATGCAACTGAAGTAGGTACTCCGCTTTATAGCACGTTGGGGTTTGTTGAAGAGGAGAAAAGTTTAGTATTCAGTTGGAACAATGCGGTGCAAGAGTTGAGTGCCTCAGAATCCGTCAGTGAATTGCGATCGCATGATCTTACCGCAGTGACAGCGTTTGATACACCTCTGTTTGGTGCCAATCGCCAAGCTGTTTTGGCGGCCTTCCTCAACCAATTTCCAGGCCGTGCGTTCCTTCTGCGTGACTCGACTGGACAGATTATCGGTTATCTATTTGCCCAGTTACAAAAACTTGGCCCTTGGGCGGCTACTACACCCAAAGCAGCCGCAGCACTGTTAACAACTGCATTACAGCTATCATTCAACGGGGCTCCCCGTGTTTTAGTTTCTAGCTCAAACCGAACGGCAATCACTTTACTCCAAGGCTATGGCTTTAAAGAAGAGCGCTCCTTAAGCCACATGCGTCGTGGCAGGAGCGCAGTACTCGGTAAGCGCACGATGCTCTATGGGATGGCCAGCTTTGCACTGGGTTGATGCTCTACTAGTCACTGGGTGTCTGGTAGATTCTTGGTTCATGCAGCAAGCCAACCTTCCCATTGGACAGCTTATCCCCAGCTTTCTAAATGATTACTACAAATTTTTCCTTTTCCCCCCTTGCTAAGGGGGGTTAGGGGGGTAGAAACGTAGCACTATTTAATCAAGTTGCTATTAGAACTCTAAAACCGGCCAATCTGGCTGGCGGTAGTAGCGCATCATATTGTCAAACTTCCGTAATTGAGCCCGCCGAATGCATAAAGGGACTGATTCCTCTGCTAGCGCCTCCTGACTAATTTTTGAGAGGACATCCGCGAGATGATCGCGATTTAAGTCTGGCGGAATTTCGCCAAAGTATCCTAACGTAATATGAGCCGTAAAGTGATACTGCTGTTCAATTCCCAAACCAATTAGGCGTGAATTTTGATAAATGGCTCGGCGGAATAGCATGATACGCTTGTAGGCTTCTTCATCTTGGGGTGTTAAACACACGGCGATCGCACGAGGACGAATCATGATTCCCAAGAGTTGCCAGCCGATGGGAGTCCCCTCACCCGCTAGTTTCTGATACTGTTGAAAGCTTTCCTGGAGGCGTTCTTGTAATTGGGCTTCAAACTCGGGATTTTCGCGTTCCATGTCGCGGTAAGCGCTATCCCAAATCAAATCCGCTAGGGTGAGATGAA
Organism: uncultured Microcoleus sp.; assembly: GCA_964588805.1. Classification (GTDB taxonomy): domain Bacteria; phylum Cyanobacteriota; class Cyanobacteriia; order Cyanobacteriales; family Coleofasciculaceae; genus CAZPRJ01. Next base: position 41,328 of record CAZPRJ010000001.1, read on the forward strand.
AACTCTCTGGCGGAACCATTACGATTAAACCAGGGTCTAATTGCTGCAACAGTTTTTGTTGAAGCCCCTGCAAAGGAGTATAGAATCCAGAATGCTCCGGTTCTTCCTCCCAAGGCGGCGTCACCACTGAATAGCCTGGAAACGGTACAGCTTCTCTGCTACCGTCGGGCAGAGGCTTAAACTTGGGTGATTCTTGAATGTGTTGTAACTGGGTTTTATACGTGGCGGGTAGCGTCAACCGCGTCACCCGATTTAAATAGGTTTGAAACGTCTCGTCCAATCTCGATCCCCTCGCTTACCTTGGGTGTTTACAATGCCAATTTACCTTTACTGGGGAGAAGATGACTTTGCCCTGACACAAGCTGTAAATGAACTGCGCGAGTCAGCTCTTGACCCCAATTGGTCTAGTTTCAACTATGACAAAATTTCTCCCGACCAACCAGACGCCATAATTCAGGGGTTAAATCAAGTGATGACTCCACCTTTTGGCATGGGTAAGCGCCTAGTTTGGTTAGTAGACACAACCGTGTGCCAGCAGTGTTCAGAAAATTTGCTGGCCGAACTTGAGCGTACTCTACCTTCGATTCCTGAAGAGTCTATTTTGTTACTAACAACCCGGAATCGACCGGATGGGCGTCTTAAATCGACTAAACTTCTGCAAAATAATAGTACCATCCGGGAATTTTCTTTGATTCCCCCTTGGAAAACCGATGAACTCGTGCAGCGAGTACAGGCTTTTGCTAAACAAGTAGGCATTCACTTAAACGTCATGGCCGCTGAACTTCTAGCCCAGTCGGTGGGGAACGATACTCGACAACTATACAACGAACTGGAAAAATTACGCCTCTTTGCTGGGGATGTTGCTAAACCCATTACAGAAGACACAATTGCTCAGCTTGTAACCTCTAATACACAAAATAGCTTACAATTGTCAACCTCGATTCTTCAGGGAAATGGCATTAAAGCTCTAGGATTGGTGGCTGACTTGATTAATAAAAACGAACCCGCCTTAAAGATTGTGGCTACCTTAATCGGACAATTTCGGACGTGGTTATGGGTGAAATTGATGGTGAGTGAGGGAGAACGCGACCAAAAAGCGATCGCAACGGCGGCCGAAGTCAGCAATCCTAAGCGAATTTATTTTTTGTCTAAAGAAGTTCAGTCGCTGTCTGTACCTCAACTGACGGCTACTTTACAAATCCTGCTCGAGTTAGAATTCGACCTGAAACGAGGTGGCGAACCCCTTTCTACCTTACAAACGAAGGTCATAGAACTCTGCCAAATTTGTCAGCATTCATACAGTAAAAATTAAAATATAAGGTTTTGCCAGCAATTCTAAATGATGGTTTAAATTTTTCAGGTTTTATCCATTACATATCCCAATTCCTTATAATTCATACATTCTAAGGAACTTCTGACCCTTAAAATAGTTCAAAACTAACTAGCCCACCGTGGTTTTAATGTCTTGTTTTTTTGGTCGCACGCGATCGTCATGAAGAGTTCTTACTATTCCCGGCCTTGCTTAACTAGAACGTTGTCCCAGTCCCTACTAATAGGGACTTTCACTGCCCTTGGTTTGCTATCGGGATTCATTCCCGCATGGTCTAAAGACTCTGCTACCCTCGTTTTTAGTACCTCAGCCTACGCTCAAGCAAATGTGTCTAGCCAAGATGTCAAAAATTATGCTCAGGCTGTTTTAGCCATTGAGCGGCTGCGTCAGTCCGCCTATCAAGAAATTAAAAATATTCTAAATAGTAAGGAGGTTCCTGAAATTGTTTGTAATAACCCAGCCAGCATAAATGCACTTCCCGGATCGGCACAAGCGATCGCCCAGAGTTACTGCACTCAGTCTTCAGCCATTGTAGCTAACTATTTCCCTAAAGGAAAAAATGCCAGATTTAATGAGATTACAGTGCAGATGCAATCCAATTCCACATTACGCTCACAAATCCAACAAGAATTACTGCGTCTGCAAAAGTAAATGGGAAGCTGGTTTTGCCATCAAGCAGTCCTTGGCTGGGTTATAGGTAATTTGCCTGTAACCTACCCCAACTCACAGAAAGCGGCGGGAAGCCCCTTCCTCTTATAGAGAGGGGAGGAATAGCCGTCCGTCGCTTTGTTGTTAGTTGTTAGTTGTGTGCGCTACGCCCATGCTACGCAACTGTTAAAAAATACAAATAACAAATAACCGATATAGCTGTCGCCATAAAGCTTTTTATAACTCCTGCGCCCATCTCCTAGATTGAGTTGAGTGTAGTGCCTATTGACATGGCATAATCTCATAGCGAAAGATAGAGCTTTTAGAATTGAGCAACCTCCTATATCAATCACTGGCATGGAGAACACAAATCAAGTGGAGTACCCGACAACCTCTGACAATTTTTCTATTCAATCCCTCAATTTATCCTTGCGGTTTCCCTGCCTTTTGTCTGTCTCCACTCCTCTAAACCTAATAGTGGTAATGGGTTGGTTGGCTGGAATGACCACAATTTTGGCTGGGTGTACAGCTCCTCCGCCTGTTTCTGAGTCTCCTAGCCCCAGCCCTACCGCTACCCTTACTGTTACTACAGAAGAAATAGAAAATTACGCTAGGGCGATTTTATTAATCGAACCCAAGCGTCGAGAAGCGTTTGACGAAGTAAAGAGTTTAACCCAAAGCGAACAAATACCCAACTTTAATTGCACTCAACCTGACCAAATCGCTAATTTGCGAGAAGATGTAGAAAAAATAGCAGTTAATTACTGTAATCAAGCTAAAGAAATTGGTGAAGGTCAGGGCTTGACAATTGCTAAGTTTAATGAAATTACTAAAACTGCCCAAGCCAATCCAGAATTACAACAACGGATTCAAACCGAAATGGTTCGCCTCCAAAGTAATTAGATTAAGACGTACGCAAGTGTCACAAAAAATCTAGTTTTTTGTTTGTAGTAAGGGCTCGATTCCCTTTGAAATGAGGGTCAAGTTCTCACTACGAACTGAAAATAATATGCCAGTTGCGTAAGTTCTGTAGATGAAATTGGTATTTGTTCTCCTCTCCAGCTTTGTAATGCTGACTCTGACCAAACGCCTAAGTGCTGACACAAAAATTCCTATTCACTTTACCCTCTCGCTGACTGCCGAAGAGCGCACTCGGACGCGCCACCGCTTTGAAACCTCAGAGGGTCAAGTTTTGTATCTGCGCTTACCCAGAGGGACTATTCTGAAAGATGGGGATTTACTGCAATCTGAAGAGGGTGACATTGGGGTACAAATTATCGCTAAACCAGAACCTGTGTTGACGGTGACATCCCCAATACCGATTAAATTGCTCAAAGCCTCCTATCATCTGGGCAATCGTCACGTTCCATTAGAAGTTGCGCCTACCTATTTACGGTTATCTCCTGACCCCGTTGTGCAAGGGATGTTAGAACAGTTAGGGGTGGAGGTGAAGGCGGAAGTTGTGCCTTTTCAACCTGAAAGTGGAGCCTATGGGCATCATCATTGAAGAACAAGATAAAAAAGAGTTTTTTATTCCGGAAAATGAAAGGGATAATGAGAAAGAAGTTATGGTGGTTTTATACATTTATGTGGTGTTTTTAACCTAAAACCATGACTTTTGCCAAAAATCTCATGATTGTTTACAGCGAAAACGATTTTCATACTTTACCAAAAGTAAAAAAGAGAATGGGATGAATGCAAGAGCTGCGTTAACATTATTGAAGAGTTAAGTGTTGGCTATTGAGCCAAAAATTTTTGACCATTCGTAATACCCAGCTGTTTGACAATACGAGTGAATGAAGAACGGCCGCCTAAAGGGAAGGTGGCGAATTTTACAGTACGATCGAGTAGGGATATACAGATATCACCAAACTTGGTTAGAATTTCTCAACCTATACATCGCACCGAGAAACGATAACCGGACTTGATTGATGTGAGTTGACTGCAACAACAAATACAGGGAGGCATCTCAAATATTTGTTTGAAGGGAGACGCCATGAAGACTTGTGAAATATTTACGACCGACGAATTAACCGAGCAGATTTTTTTTTGCGCTAAAGAACAATTTACAGGCCGCTTGGATGTCAATGTTGATGAGCTACAAGATAAGCAGTGGAGTTTATATTTTTGTGAGGGTTTAATTTGGGGTGGTAGTGGAGTACATCCAATTCGCAGTTGGTATCGGCAACTCTCTCGGCACTGTCCACAACTGGTTATTGAGCCTATAGGTCAAGAGTCCGCTCAACCTCTATGTACAGACTACGACACTTTAGCTGATCTAGTAAAACAAGGGAAAATTCCACGCGACCAAATGGTTGAGCTAGTGGAAAATCAGGTGATAGAAATTTTGTTCGATATCATCCAACAGCGAGAACAACTTCCTATTCATGCGGAGTTGCGGTTTACTTATCAACCAAATCCTGAATATTTCCGGGATAAAACATTATTCGCTCTAATTTCACTGGATGATATTTGGTGGCAAGCCAGAAAGTATTGGGATGCTTGGCAGGAGTCCGATTTGTTGGAGTGTTCTCCCAACTCAGCTCCGGTGGTTGTGCGACCAGAAGAATTACAACGCCATACCTCAAAACTGGTCTATGATAACTTAACGGCATTGGGAAATGGCAACTGGACATTAAGGGATTTAGCGGTTAAATTAAACCGCAGTTTGTTGAGTTTGAGCAAACCTATCATGCCTTATGTTCATGACGGGTTAATTGGACTTATTGAAGTTCAGGACTTGTCTGACGAGAAACCTAGTAGCGAAGGTGCAAGCCATGAGCTTTCTAAAGCTCAGCCAGCATCACCTACAAATTCTGAGAGTGAATCGACACGAAACCGAACTCACTACTTAGTTGCTTGTATTGATGATAGCCAAGTAGATACCCAGATTATGAATCATATTCTTAATCAAGCTGGCTATCACTTCATTAATATTGAGAACCAAGAAAAAGCCCTGCCAACGTTAATTTTGCACAAGCCGGACTTAATCTTTTTAGATTTAATCATGCCTATTGCTAATGGGTATGAAATTTGTGCTCAAATTCGGCGGCTTCCTTTTTTCAAATACACCCCGGTTATTATTGTTACGGGCAAAAATGGGATTACAGACCGTGCACGGGCAAAGCTAGTCGGTTCATCTGACTTTTTGGTTAAACCCATCAATCGCGAGAAAGTGATGAAAGTTTTACACACTTATCTACCGACTCCACAACCAGTTTGATACTAAAATGTAGCCCGTCACATTGTTTTTTTGGCAACAATCGATCAAGATTAAATCAGGGTATAAATTGATAAACGATAGAGGACTGGGTGGAAAAGAATGATGTTAAATGATTTGACTTTGTTGAATCTATTGCAACTTTCTAGCCCAGCCCTACCTGTGGGGGGCTATAGTTATTCAGATGGACTGGAAATATTAGTTGAAACGGGTATAATTTGCGATCGCAACAGCTTACAACAATGGATCGAGCAAGAACTGAGGTATGGGGCGATTCGCTTGGAAACGGCGGTCATGGTACGAGCTTATCGTAGTGTGATTAATACAGACGTCGAGGCGTTGGGTTATTGGAACGCTTGGCTGAGTGCCACGAAGGAAACGACTGAGTTGCGAGCACAAAGCTGGCAGATGGGTCACTCCCTGATGCGTCTACTGGTGGATTTGTCTCCTTTACCCACTCCACCTGCAACCTTATCTATCCTCGATTTGGCTACTGCTGTAGGGAGACCTTGTAATTATGCGATCGCTTTTGGTCTTGGAGCAGCTTACTGGCGCATTGATATCACAGCAACTGTTCTAGGATACTTGCATAGTTGGGCGTCTAATTTGATTGGTGCTGGGGTCAAACTAATTCCCCTCGGCCAAACTGCAGGGCAACAGTTACTGCTGCAACTGCAACATCAGCTCACTTTAACAACCCAAGATATTTTAGCTTTAGAGGACGAACAACTCGAAAATTGCGGTTGGGGGCTGACACTGGCCAGTATGGCTCATGAAACTCAATATACACGATTATTTCGTAGTTAATAATTAATGGATTTTCACTATTAATATCTGATTAAAAATTCTTTATTCGTAAATTTATCCTTTTCTTGAAGAAGCTACCTCTGATTACGCGATTTGACTGGATTAAAATCCGCAAATAAGCTTATATTAAACTTTCGTATTCGAGTTATATTTGAAAAGCTACGTAGAAAATAAGCCTTTACGCTTATCTATAAATTGTTCGTTATTTAAATCTTATGGCCAATCATTGCGAAAGGCTTGCAGTGCTTCTACCGGGCGTACATCGATACCTCGTTAAAACACGGAATAGCTTAATTTCAATTTAAAAGTTGAGGAAAAATTAAGTAAATTGCCCTATTTGTGTAGAAAGATTACGCATCTTTACGTTAGCTCATCTACCCTAATACAATAAAACATAGGGTAATCGCATCAACCCAAGGGTAAATTCCATCTGAGTGATTAGCTAAAAGTGTTAACATAAATGAAAAGAGTTGATTGAGAATTTATCAATTCTTTACGTCAAAACGCAAAAGTTAGTGGGTGCCAACTGTTACCTTAAAGCCCATAGAGTTATCTAAAGCGAACTGAAACAATACATTGTTTCTAATCCAAAACAAAAAATTTTCAGGTATGCGGGTGCAGTAATAGGGCGATCAGATACTGCATAAAAAAAATACATATATTTTTTCAATCATAAACCGATTGAAAGCAACGAATAAACAGGTTGATATTCATTAGGTAATCACTCTCTTGAGATATAAGTAATTACTTTACTTTGAGAGCGATGCTTGTTTGATTAAATGAAAAAATATGAAACTGAGTTATTTCAATTGCTGGAATAAATGTATATATTTGTTTCTTATTTTATCCGGATAATTGTCTCAGAATTCAGTGATATATAGCAGTCAGATTACAAAATTTTCAGTTGTTAATTCCTTAGTTAATGGAGCTCCCCCATGACCATTCAGGAGGTAGTGACCATCACCGATTTGGCAAGGAGAATTCAGATTTGTAGCCAAAGTAAATTCACGGGTCAGCTAGATTTATATATTCAAGAACCCAAGAACCAGCGCTGGAGTTTGTATTTTTGCTTGGGGGCTTTGATTTGGGGGTATAGTGATGTGCATCCCATTCGCCGTTGTTATCGCCAAATTGCTGAACACTGCCCACAACTGCCCATTAGTTCAATTCGATTCCAATATTGGGATTACAGCTACCTAGCAGAACTAGTGAAGCAGGGAAAAATTCAACGAGAGCAAATGGCGGAGATTGTGGATAGTAATGTCAAAGAAATCCTCTTTGATATCTATCAGGCTGGAGCTCAATTATCCTATGGTGCAGGATTCCAATTAACCTCTAAATCACTGCCTCAAAAAACTATAGATTTGTTAATTGATTCAAGCTTGATTTTAATTCGAGCTGACGAAATGTGGCAGCGAGTCAGGCAAGATTGGGAGGTGTGGAAACAAGCCGGTTTAATCAATCATTCACCTAATCAAGCCCCTACTATTTGGAATGCTGAAGAATTGCAACAGCAAACTTCATTGCTGGCATACTATAATCTGAGGGCAATGGCGGATGGAAAACAGACATTAAGAGATTTAGCCGTTAAGTTAAAACAGAACTTATTGCTATTAGCTAAATCTCTTTTACCCTCTATCCGTCAAGGATTAATAGGACTGGTGGATGTTGAAGACATTAATCCTTCTTTGGATTCCACTCCAAATTCTCGCTCTCAATCCATGCTGACACCTAACCCTATTCGTAAGGTTCCAGAGCGAATAAAAACAAAAAGCCCTTTAATTGTGTATATCGATGACAGCCCTAATGATAGCCAGGTTATGAGCCAGATTCTGGATTCAGCAGGTTATCGATTTATTAATATCCAAAACCCAGTCAATGCACTACCGACCTTAATAGAAAACAAACCTGATTTGATTTTCTTAGATTTGGTTATGCCAGTTGCCAATGGCTATGAAATCTGTTCCCAAATTCGCCGTGTTTCAAGTTTTAAAAATACACCCGTTGTGATTCTCACCAGCAATGATGGAATTGTAGACCGGGTGCGGGCGAAAATGGTCGGTTCATCAGGTTTTTTGGCTAAACCTATCGAATCAGAAAAAGTGCTAGCTACTTTACAAAAATATCTCGGGCATTTGGCAGTGCCAAAATCGGTTCAAATTCAACAATCACCCCAGGCTCAGGAATGGTCTTCGGGACAACAGATTTGAATCTAAGTGTTGTTTATTTGAAAAGTATTAGAGTACGAGAACGTAACTTATGACTACAGTCCTTTTAGTTGAAGATAGCTTGACAGAAACTGAGGTGCTAACCCGCTATCTTTCTCAAGCCGGTTTAAACGTGGTTAGTGTCAAAAGCGGCGAAGAAGCTCACCTCAAATTAAGGTCACAAAAACCCGATTTAGTCATTCTTGACGTAATTTTACCCGGTCAAAGTGGGTTTGAGCTGTGCCGCGAACTGAAAACAGATGCCAATACCCAACGCATCCCAATTGTCATTTGTTCCACCAAAGGCACAGAAGCCGATAAACTTTGGGGTTCGATGCTGGGAGCAGATGCCTATTTACCTAAACCGGTAGATGAACAAAAACTGGTGCAAACTATTCGGCAATTAACGGCAATTTAGTTAGTTTTTGATTGTTAGTTACTAATTACTCGTGGTTCATATCGTTAATTCTGAGTAGCGCTAAAGCGCTTACTACAAACTAAGATTAATTCCTTGAATTACTAGAATTAATAAACAAGCACAAATAACTAACAACAAACAACAAACAACAAATAACAAAATATAGTTAATCCCATGTTTGCCAATTCAGCCGTTACCAATCTCGACCTCCTAGGCTTAGATTCGCTACCTCCAGAAACCGGAGAACGGTTACTTCGTTTTCCCCTTGGCTATGAAGAAACTGCCTTACTACCCCTTGAACAAATTACAGAAATTATTCGGGTGAATGTGGACGAAATTTTGCCAGTTCCAGAACTCCCACCCAGTGTTCTCGGAATTTGCAATTGGCGAGGAACTATGCTTTGGCTAATTGACCTGAATCATCTTTTGGGTTATCAGTCCCTTGCTGGACAACAGAAAGAATTAGCCACTCCGATGGCGATGATTGTTCGGGACAATGACCGAACGTTAGGATTAGTGGTGCAGCGCGTGAATGATATTGAATTACACGAACTGCAACAACTTCAGCCTGCTGTCCCCGGTTTATTTTCTCCTCAGCAATTGCCCTTTCTGCTAGGAGCCTTACCCGGAGATAACGGTATGGTCTTAAACGTCACTGCCATTACTCAATGTCCTTTGTGGCAAATCCATCAAGGCAAAGTCTCTTGAGAAAATTGAGGAAGTTTAAGAATCTCAGCCGGATTTTAGCGATTAGTTATTAGTGCTTTTCTTGCCCAATGAAGACTAATAACTAGAGACTTATCACCTACCAGATTTACACACCTATATTGAATGTCATCTACTTAGATATTTCGAGGTAGAGACAAATCATGACCGACCTTAGTCACACCAGTTTAGTGAGTAGCAATAGCGATATGACTCCAGAAGAATTGACTTCAGTTTTACCAGAAACCGAATCATCGGAATCTGTACTCCGTGTTGAGCCTAATCTCGATCATTCTGTCAGTAAAAGTAATGGTGATAGCGTACTGACTGGGAACAAGGGAAATTTTGAGGCATCCCACTCAGCCATGGCATTAATCACTGCCCTCAAAGCTGACTTGGAACAGGGAGGAAATGCCACTAAACCCGAAACTCAGGACAAGATTCTCCAACTCGAGAAGTGGGTTCAAAGCTTGCAGGGGTCTAAGTCTCCCTTAAATGTTGGCACCGAAGAACAATTAAAGCGCGATCGCCAATGGTTATTAACCCTTTCCGGCCACATGATTCGCGCTGCCACCGTCGATATAGACACCCTGCTTAACATTACAGTCGCTGAAGTTCGCCAACATTTCCAGGTAGACCGAGCTTTAATCTACCAATTTAGCAGCGACAATCAGGGTAAGGTGCTGGCAGAATCAATGGTTTCGGGTTTTACTCCTAGCCTAGGAGAAGTCTTACCGGCGATCGCTTATGGAGCCCAAGATCGAAGCGAGTACCAGCAACAACAATTCATTGCCCTCGAGCATATTTACCAAAAGACGCGGAGTGCTTACCAACTCCAACTCATGCAACGCTTCCAAGTCAAAGCCAGCCTAAGTCTGCCGATTATTCTTGATGGACTTGTGTGGGGTTTGTTGGTAGTGCAGCAATGCGGTGGTGTGGCTCGACACTGGCAAGAATCCGAAATCAATCTCCTAGTTCAAGTCACCACTGAACTGAGGCTCAATATCCTACCGGCCGAACTTCGTAGCAAGCTAGAAAAACAGACTGAACAGACCAAAGTAGCCGGGAAAGCAGGTGCCAAAATCCTGAAGAATATTCTCTACTCTCAGGATGTGCAGAGCGTCTTTAGCAGCACCACCCGAGAACTGCGGCAGTATTTACAGTGCGATCGCGTAGCGGTTTATCGCTTCAATCCGGACTGGAGTGGCGAATATATCGCAGAGTCAGTTGGGCCGGAATGGGTGCCATTGGTTAGCCCAAATATCAAAAAAGTGTGGGCGGATACCTATCTGCAGGAGACAAAAGGCGGACGGTATCGCAACGAAGAAACCAATGCAGTGAATAATATTTACACTGCCGGTCTTCAGCAATGTCACATTGACTTGTTGGAGCAATTTGAAGCCAAAGCTTATGCAATTGCGCCCATTTTTGAAGGAGAAAAGCTTTGGGGATTGCTTGCAGCCTTCCAAAACTCTGGGCCGCGTCAGTGGGAAGCAACAGAAGTCAGTCTCTTGGCCTTGGTCGGCAGGCAGTTTGGTGTCGCCCTAGAGCAAGCTGAATATTTGGGTACGATTCAAGGCCGAGCAGAGCAGTTTTCTAAAGTTTTAGATCGCGAACGAGCGCTGACTCGGGTGATTGAAAAGATTCGCCAAACCTCAGACCTGAACACTATCTTTAAAACCACCACCCGAGAAGTTCGTAAACTCCTGAATGTGGAGCGTGTCACCATCTACAAATTCCGTGATGACTATTTTGGTGATTTTATCGTTGAATCCGAGACTGGAGGATGGCCAGAACTCGTCGGTAGTGGTTGGGAAGACCCCTATTTAAACGAGCACCAAGGTGGACGCTTCCGCAACAACGAAGCCTTAGTCGTGGATGATGTTTACAATGCGGGTTTAACTGACTGCCACGTAGAAGCGTTAGAGTACTTTGGCGTCAAATCCTGTGCTGTAGTTGCCATCTTCCAAGGGTTAAAACTGTGGGGTTTACTCAGTGCCTTTCAACACAGTGGCACTCGACACTGGGAAGAGGACGAAGTAAAGTTACTGACGCAAATTGCTACTCAATTAGGCGTGGGTTTGCAACAGGCAGAATACCTCCAGCAGATTCAAACTCAGTCTGAACAACGAGCCAAGGAAGCTCAACTCGAGCGGACATTGGCGAAAGTGGTAGACCGCATTCGCCAGCCTTTTGAGTTGGAAAAGATTTTTGAAGTCACCACTCAAGAAGTCCGCAAACTTCTGAATGTGGAGCGAGTTACCATCTATAAATTCCGCGAGGATTATTTCGGTGATTTTGTCTTTGAGTCGGAGACTGGAGGATGGCCGAAACTCGTGGGCAGTGGTTGGGAAGACCCCTATTTAAACGAACATCAAGGCGGCCGCTTCCGCAACAACGAAGCCTTGGTCGTGGATGATGTTTACAATGCGGGTTTAACCGACTGCCATGTAGAAGCATTAGAAGATTTCGGTGTCAAGTCCTGTCTGGTGGTTTCCATCTTCCAGGGCACAAAACTGTGGGGATTACTCAGCGCCTTTCAACACAGTGGTGCTCGACACTGGGAAGAAAGTGAAACCAAGGTACTAACTCAGGTGGGTACACAACTAGGGATTGCTTTGCAACAGGCTGAATATCTGGAGCAATTGCAAGAAAAATCTGCCCAGATTGCCCGCACCGCAGACCTAGAAAAAGCTGCCGCCACGATTATTTCTCAGCTTCGTCAGTCTCTAGATACAGAGAGTCTTTTCAGGATTACTACTCGGGGAATCCGCAACCAACTACAAGTGGATCGAGTCGGTATCTTTCGTTTTACTCCAGAGTCCAAATTTGGGGAGACAGAGATGGTGGCAGAGGATGTAGTCCCTCAATACTCCGCCGCACTTCCCCACAAGATCAAAGACCACTGCTTTGCTCAAAATATGGCCCAAAATTATCAAATGGGGCGGATTTTTGCATCGGTGGATGTTCATGAAGAAGACTTGGCAGATTGTCACTTGGCTATCCTTGCTCAGTTTCAGGTGCGAGCTAATTTGGTAGTGCCGATTACCAAACGCGGGGAATTATGGGGTTTATTGTGTCTGCATCAATGTAGTGGTCCACGTCAGTGGGAGACGAATGAAATTGAGTTTACCCGCCGAATTGCATCTCAATTTGGGGTAGCCTTAGAACAAACGGAATACCTCGAACAGTTGCAGGAGCAATCCTCCCAACTCGTCCAAACGGCGGAACGCGATAAAACCATCGCCAAAATTTCTACCAAGATTCTCCAATCTTTAGACGAGGATAGTATTTTCCGTACAGCATCTCAAGAAATTCGGTTGTTGCTGAAATGCGATCGCGCTGCCGTCTATCAATTCCTTCCTGATTGGAGTGGTGTATTTGTAGCAGAATCCGTCGGCAAAGGATGGACGCCACTAGTCGGGCCAGATCTCAAAACTGTCTGGGATGATACCCATTTGCGAGACACCCAAGGCGGCCGCTATCGCCATAAAGAAAGCTTTGCTGTACATGATATCTATGCCATGGGTCACGCTCAGTGTCATGTTGATATTTTGGAGCAATTTGAGGTTCGCGCCTATTTACTGGCACCGATCTTCATCTATGACAAGCTGTGGGGTATCCTCTGCGCTTACCAAAATGATGGGCCACGCCATTGGGAAGAACCTGAAATCCTAGCGATGGAACAAATTGCCTTGCAAATGGGGGCGGCACTGCAAATTGTCAATTATGTGGGGCAGGTACAGCAGCAATCTGAACAGTTAGCCAAGCAGGTTGAGCGTGAAACCAATTTCATTAACCTGATTTATAAAACTGGGAACCGCATCACCGAACAGTTGCAGCAGAAAAACCTGAATGCCAACAGCCTTGTACGAGCGACTACCCAAGAACTACGGCAACTGTTAAAAGCGGATCGCGTTGCAATTTATCAGTTCCATCCCGATTGGAGTGGGGAATTTGTCATTGAAGATGTCGGTGGCGCTTATGCTCGCCTAGTGGGGACGGATGCCGCACGAGTGATCGATCTAAACTTGCAGCAAACCCAAGGGGGTCAATACAGCAAAAACGAAGCCAGTGTGGTCAACGATATCATGGCAACCGATGAGCTGACCTTCCCCAAAGTAATTTTGAATGAGTGGGGCGTGAAATCCTACGTGATTGCTCCTTTGTTTAAAGGCAATCAGCTTTGGGGATTACTGGCAACCTATCAAAACAGCGAACCTCGTGATTGGGAAGAAGGGGAAGTGAATTTCCTCGTGCAGATGGCCAAACAGTTAGGAATGGTACTGCAACAGGCAGAATATCTCGAACAAATTGAGCATCAGTCCCAACAAATTGCCGAAGCCGCGCAACGGGAAAAAGCGGATAAAGATGCGCTGCAACACAAGGTGATTCAGTTGCTCTCATCCGTACGACCTGCACTACAAGGTGATCTGACGGTACGAGCTCCTGTTACCGAAGATGAACTAGGAACGATTGCCGATGCCTACAACAATACCCTACAAAGCTTGCGGGCTATTGTTAAACAAATGCAGGCCGCATCCCGAACTGTGGCTCAAACGTCCCAAGACAGTGCCTCATCCATTACCGGTCTGGCCGGACAAGCTCAGCAGCAGCTTCAGTCTCTAGAGGGAGCTCTAGCACAAATTCAGACAATGGTTAATGCTACCCAAGCGGTAGGGAGTAGTGCTCAACAGGTAGAAACGGCGGTACAGCAGGCGAACAAAACAGTTCAAGAAGGCGATGCCGCGATGAACCGTACTGTTGATGGCATTTTGACCATTCGGGAAACGGTGGCAGAAACCAGCAAACGACTCAAGCGCTTGAGTGAATCGACGCAGAAGGTATCGAGGGTGGTGAACCTGATTAGCAACTTTACCACTCAGACCCAGCTTCTAGCGTTGAATGCCGCCATTGAAGCCACGCGAGCCGGTGAATATGGACGAGGTTTTGTGGTGGTTGCTGATGAGGTACGTTCCTTAGCGCGTCAGTCAGCCGAGGCTACCACTGAGATCGAGCAGTTGGTTCAGGAAATCCAGGAAGGAACCTCTGAAGTGTCTGCGGCTATGGAAACTGGTATTCAGCAGGTGGCTCAAGGAACGAATTTGGTGACGGATACCCGTCAGAATCTGAATGCGATTGTGGAAGCCACAGCCCAAATCAGCCAACTGGTACAGGGTATTACAGAAGCCACCCAAGTACAAACCGAGCAATTCCAATCGGTGACGCATACCATGACTGAGGTTGCCAGCATCGCCAATGCCACTTCGCAAGAGTCGATGGAGATTTCCACCTCCTTTAACGAACTCCTGACGATGGCTCAAAACCTCCAGGCTAGTACCGACCGATTTAAGGTGGATTAGTTGTTTGTTGTTTGTTGTTTGTTGTTAGCTCTTAGAGGGTAGTCGTTGGTAGTTAGTAATTTCTGTATTAACTACTCACACCCATTCACTCAATGCTGGTTAAAGATACCTTTCTGCTTCCCCCCTTACTAAGGGGGGATTAGGGGGGTCGATATGTAACATCTTTAACGGGAAAGGGTAAAACTACTCTCCTTCGCTAACAAAAAACAACTCCAAAAATACCCAAATAACAAATAACAAATAACCAAAAAGCAATGACAGACCCAACAATTCGTGAACAAAGCTATCTCTATTTTCTCCAAGAAGCTCCGGAACTATTACAAGTTTTAGAGCAAGAATTGCTCAGTCTTCGAGAAAATTACAGTATTAATAAAGTACACAACTTAATGCGGACGACCCATACCTTAAAAGGTGCGGCCGCGAGTGTTGGCTTGGAAACCATCAAAACCGTTTCCCATTCTTTAGAGGATATTTTTAAAGCCCTCTTCAATCCAGATTTATCGGTTGACGTAGAAATTGAAGCCTTGCTCTTTGAAGGGTATGAATGCCTACGTTTAGCCACTACGGCCCAGGTGACGGGGGGACAAATCAACGACACTGAGATTCTCGATCGCACAGCAGCGATTTTTGCCCAACTCCAAGATAAACTCGGAGACTGCTTTGGCGAAGAAGCGCACATTCCCTCTTCGGTGGAATTAGGCTTTGATGTCACGCAGTCTATCTTTGAAGTCGGTGTTACGCAACGTTTAGAGGAACTGGCCACAGCCATTGCTAATGATGACCCCATTGGTGTAGCTACGATACTGTCTACTCAAAGCGAAGTCTTTCTTGGTCTGGCTGAATCCCTGAACTTACCTGGGTTTGGAGTCATTGCTCAATCTGCGATCGCTGCCTTAGAAATCCATCCCGATCAGGCAGTGGCGATCGCCCAAGTCGCCTTAGAGGATTTTCGAGCGGGACAAGCGGCCGTACTCAATGGCGATCGCACCCAAGGCGGTCAACCCTCCCCCACCCTACAACAACTTGCACATTCTTCCCAAACTGAGGATTGGCAAGAAGTTGAACAGGAGGCTGAAGATAGCCGCTTACCAGAAGATGAACAAGAGTTTTCCCCCTCTTTGACTTCTCCTGAAGAAGACGCATTAATCGACTTTGCATCGATTATGAGTCTTGCCGATGATCCAGAATTAACCGCTCCATTGGCCGTAGAAGCGCCCACCGATGAAGCTGATGTTGACCCGCAAGCACCAACGATTCCATCGGAATCTGAACCCTCTACCCTAGACTCAGAGTCTAATGTCAACCCCTCCCAAGACGAGGAGATTACTCACTCACTTTTAGAACTGATTTGGGGTGGAGAAGCTGCTATTGATGCTCCAACCTCTGAAACTAATCCAGAGAGTCAGAAGATGGAACAGGAAGCAGAAGAACCATCTTTGCGCCTAACTCCCACCTCAGCAGAACCGAGGGTAACGATTGAAACCTCACCCTCACGCCACTTCAATTCTGAGCGTGAACCCACCCCCACACCCCAAAAAGAGGCGGGTACTCAGTCCCCAACGGTGCGAGTGAATGTTGAGCATTTAGAACACCTCAATTACTCCGTGGGTGAATTACTCACCCATCAAAATTTGCAATCCCTACAAAACGACAAACTTCAAGCCTCCATTCGAGTCCTCTTTGCTCGTCTCAAGCAACATCAACAACGACTCAACGAACTTCAAGATTGGTCGGATCACTGGTTTGTGGATGCTGAAAAACAACGGCTTAGCCAATGGGGAGTCGGAAAACAAGCAGGATTTGCAGGAACCCGAAGCTATCCTCCGATTCCCCCGTCCTCATTCCCTAGCCAACAACAATTTGATTCGCTCGAGTTAGACCGCTATCACGAAGTTCAGCTTCTGGTGCAGTCGATTCTGGAAGATGCGGTGCAGTTATCAGAGGCCACTGAAGCCCTAGAACTTTTTGCCACAGAATCTACCCTGAGCTTGGAAAAACAACGTCGGCTATTGACCAGCACCCGTGACGCCTTAATGGAAGCCCGGATGTTACCGTTGGGAGAAATTATGGGTCGCTTGCCTCGCGTCTTACAGCAATTGAAAACCTTGCACAATAAATCGGTGGTTTTGACCCTGCAAGGAACAGACGTGTTGGTGGATAAAGTCGTTGCAGAGAAGCTGTATGGGCCGTTGCTGCATTTGGTGAGGAATGCCTTCGATCACGGGATTGAATCGCCCACCCTGCGTCAACAACACGGTAAGCCGGAGCAAGGCCACATCCAAATTCATGCCTCTTATCAAGGGAAGTTTCTAGTCATTGAAGTTCGGGATGACGGTCAAGGGTTAAATTTTGACAAGATTCGTGAACGTGCTGTATCCCTGTCTTCCTCTCCCGAACAGGTGAGCCGTCTCGATGAATCTCAGCTCACAAATTTACTGTTTGAGCCAGGATTTTCCACTGCCTCGGCTGTAAATGACCTATCGGGACGAGGGATTGGTCTGGATGTGGTGCGAGCTCAAATCCAAGACTTACAAGGTGTGGTCAGAGTTGATCAAGAGCAAGGTCAGGGAACAACATTTGCACTGCACATTCCTTTGAATCTGAGCATCTCCAAATTACTGGTGTGTCAATCCCATGAGCGTATTTATGCTTTGTTCACGGATGCTATTGAACACATACTCATTCCTCAAGCTGACCAGATTCGTGCCTGGGAAGGCGGTAAAGTCCTGCGCTGGAACTCCGTTGAGATGGAAAAAACTATCCGTTTCGATGGAGGGCGACAAGGTACATCTTCGCCGTGGTTGCTGGAGCGATCCAGTACAGCGCCCAAAACTGAGCAATTGATTCCGGTTTACCCACTTTCTCAGATTCTGGATTATTTTAGTGACCTGCCTACAACTTTGGGGTCTTTGCCTAAGCGTTCCTTCCTATCGAAAGGAGCAATGAGGCCAATCATTCTCATCCGTTGCCAAGATGAATTGATGGGACTGGAAGTAGACCAGTTAGTAGGGGAACAAGAATTGGTGATTCGTCCCTTGGATGCCACCATCGCACCACCGAATTATGTTTATGGCGGTAGTATTTTGGCTAATGGTCAATTGGCACTCGTACTCGATGGGGCTGTTTTGATGCAGTCTGTTGTGAGTCGGCATACCCAAGAGGATTCAGCTTATTCCACCTCACCTGCTTTGTCTGCACCACCCCAACCCCCTTTATTATCCGCCCATACACGTACTGCCTTACCGGCCGCAGAACGAGAGCATAGGCGCATTGCACCTGCATCCGTGACTCCCCCGACTCCTACTGTTCAGGCTCCACCACGAGTTCTTTTAGTAGATGATTCCATTACCTTGCGCCAAACTCTGGCTCTAACATTGCAAAAAGCTGGCTATCAGGTACTTCAGGCCAAGGATGGGTATGAAGCGATCGCCCAACTCCAGGAACAGGCAGATATTCAATTAGTGATTTGTGATATTGAAATGCCTCGCATGAATGGGTTTGAGTTTCTCAAGCACCGTCAGCAAGATTCAATGTTATCCAACATTCCTGTTGTGATGTTGACCTCTCGTAGTGGAGAAAAACACCGCTTAATTGCCTCGGAATTAGGAGCAACGGCTTATATTACCAAGCCCTTCCTCGAATATAAATTATTAGCTATTGTGCAGGAAGCCGTTGAAAATTCCAAATTATCGCATTCCCAATAGCCAAAAATATTTTGAATGGTAATGCATAAAGTCTGAACTCTCGCGACGTGAGCAACAAAAAAACATAATGATAAACTAAGATGCACAACGAGTCACCCGTAGACAGGCTTATTGTTTTTCAAGTGTCCAAAAATCTCTTTGCACTACCTATTGAGGATGTACTCAAGGTGGTGAACTATCCAGCTACAGATAGTAGTGGGCTAAGAGAAATGGGATTGATTCAGCTCGGACGTTATACGATTCGAGTGATAGATTTGCAGCAACAATTCAATTCAAAAGGCATTTCTCAATCCTTCAATCACTCGCCTTTTTTAATGATTATGCGTAGTCCTTGGGGAGAATTGTGTGGAATTTTAGTGGATGAACCCCCCAATTTGGTGGAACTTCCGCGTGAGATGTTGCGAAGTGTCCCTCAATCTGAGTATCAGTCTGGTGTGCTGAAGTTGGTGAGCCATACGGCTGTTGTTCCTCAGAAGAACGGTACAACAACCATTTTTTTACTGGATATCAAGCGTGTTCTCAATCCTACTGTACATGAGTCTTCGCAACTCGCTTTAAAATCATCCTAGAGCAGGAGTCAGGAGTCAGAATTTAGGGAAGTATGTCACCTTTGTCAGCCCTCACCCTAAATCCCTCTCGATAAGGGAGAGGGACTTTGAAGCATTGCTCCCCTTCTACCCTTGGGAGAAGGGGTTGGGGGATGAGGGGGCGAATGTGTAAGTCCTGCGTTTAATTTTGGATTAATCTAAAATCTAAAATCCAAAATCTAAAATTCCTATGACTGCTTTTCGTGTTGGAATTGCTGGCCCTGTGGGTTCGGGAAAAACGGCTTTACTCGATGCTTTGTGTAAGGCAATGCGGGCATCGCATCAAATCGCTGTCGTGACTAATGATATTTATACCCAAGAAGATGCCCAGTTTTTAGTCCGGAGTCAGGCACTAGAGGGCGATCGCATTTTGGGTGTAGAAACGGGTGGCTGTCCTCACACAGCGATTCGGGAGGATGCTTCGATGAATTTAGCTGCAATTGAGCAGTTAGAACAGCAATTTAGTAATTTAGACCTCGTTTTTTTAGAAAGCGGAGGTGATAATCTAGCCGCCACCTTTAGTCCTGAATTGGTTGATTTAACCCTGTACGTAATTGATGTAGCAGCAGGCGATAAAATCCCTCGTAAAGGAGGGCCAGGAATTACTAAATCTGACCTTTTAGTAATTAATAAAATTGACCTAGCTCCAATGGTAGGAGCAGACTTAGGCGTGATGAAACGTGATGCCCAAAAAATGCGAGGGGTTAAGCCTTTTGTGTTTACTAATTTAAAGACTCAAGAAGGACTTTCAGCCGTTATTGATTTTGTAAAACTACATATAGGTTAGAGTGTCAATTGAAGGATGAAGTCTTCTATTTCAATTTTATTTTTTTGCTCTTCATCCTTCATCTTTCGCGGCTAAAATTTATTTTTTGAAATAATAAATTCAGTATTACAAGTAATACCTTTGTATTACTGACATTTGGGTCAGAATTGTCTAATTTAAAAATAATTAAATAACTGTTAAGACTGTATAATCTAAAACTAGCATTTCAGCTAAGTGGTAGCCACTCTAGCTAGTTTTAGCGTTGCAGGGTGGTGATGAAATTCATCGGAAGTCCTAAAAATAAAGTATAAAAAAACTCATAGATAAATTTAGGGCTTGGAAATGCAAACTTCTGCTTACACCCATGCAGATGGGTTTTGTTTGTATACACCTCAGCTCAAGTATTGATAATACCCACGCAATAAACCATAGCCAACTCTCTTGTCACATTTCATAATGATTACCCTTCCCGGATACCACATTCTTACCCAAATCTATGAAAGTGCTTATTCTATTGTCTATCGAGCTATTCGAGAACAGGATAATCAATCTGTAATCCTTAAACTACTACCAGAAGACTATCCAATACCTTCGGCACTCACACGCTATAAACAAGAATATGAAATTATCCGCAATCTAAATATAGATGGCGTGGTGAAAGCGTATGGATTAGAACCAATACAGAGAACGCTAGTCATTATCTTAGAGGATTTTGGGGGTGAATCGTTAAAGAAATTAATCAACGACAAGATATGGGTAAGGGACACTTGGTTTGTACAAGAATTTCTCAGTATTGCTATCAAGACGACTGAAATTTTGGGTAAGATTCACAGCAGAAATATTATTCATAAAGATATTAATCCAGGCAATATTGTTTTTAACCCAATAACTGGGCAAGTTAAAATTATCGACTTTGGCATTTCCACGCAATTAAGCCGGGAAAATCCCACGCTGAAAAACCCGAATGTTTTAGAAGGCACATTAGCCTATATGTCGCCGGAGCAAACAGGGCGGATGAATCGTTCTTTGGATTATCGCACAGATTTTTATTCCCTCGGCATCACCTGTTATGAATTACTAACTGGAAAGCTACCGTTTGAGTCTAATGATGCGCTGGAATTAGTGCATTGTCATATTGCTAAAGTACCGATATCACCCCATGAGCTTAATTCCGAGATTCCTAAAGCCGTTTCCGATATTGTGATGAAACTGATGGCGAAAACGGCTGAAGAACGATATCAAAGTGCTTTTGGAATTCAATCAGATTTGGAATTATGTTTAACTCAGTTAGAGTCTGATGGCGAAATTTCAGAGTTTCCCCTCGCTTTTCAAGATATTTCTGACAAGTTTCAAATTCCCCAAAAACTCTATGGACGTGAAGCAGAAGTTAAAACCTTACTAGCCGCATTTGAGCGAGTAGCATCGGGTGCTAGGGCAGATATGGCAGCAAATGTAGGGGAAAATGTAGGGGCGGGTTTAGCAGATAACTATTTGGGAAAACAGATAACTCACCCACAAAACCCACCCTCTGAAAACCTAGCGGTAAATCAGATAACTCACCCACAAAACCCACTTTATAAAAATCTCGAATCCAAAATCGAACTGATGCTCATTGCGGGCTATTCTGGCATTGGAAAATCAGCCTTAGTGCAAGAAATTCATAAACCCATTACCGAAAAACGCGGCTATTTTATCTCCGGAAAATTCGATCAATTTCAGAGGAATATTCCCTACTCGGCTGTTGTTAGGGCTTTTAAAGAATTGGTGCGGCAACTCTTAACGGAAAGTGAAGCACAACTGAATTTTTGGCGAGAAAAACTTCTCGCTGCGTTGGGTTCCAATGGGCAGATCATTGTTGACGTGATTCCTAAAGTGGAACTGATTGTTGGTAAACAGCCTGCCGTGCCAGAGTTAGGAGCAACTGAGTCTCAAAATCGGTTTAACCTCGTTTTTCAAAACTTCATTCGGGCATTTTGTACAAAAGAACATCCCTTAGTTATCTTTTTGGACGATTTGCAATGGGCAGACTCCGCCACTCTCAAGTTGATAGAACTGATGATGATTGATACTGATACAACTAATAAGAGTTCTTCCTTATCTTCCCTTCTCACAGGAGGGACTGAGGGGGGTTTATTTTTGATTGGGGCATATCGAGATAATGAGGTTAACTCTGCCCATCCTTTAATGATGACTCTTGATGGGCTACGAAATGTTGGGGCAACTATCAACTGTATTACCTTAGCCCCTTTAGGATTAGAGCCTATAACGCAACTAATTACTGATACATTGCACAGTGATATCGCTTCAATCAAACCCTTAGCCGAACTGGTGGTGAGAAAAACCGAGGGCAATCCTTTCTTTGTCAATGAATTTTTGAAAACTCTGCATTCTGAAAATTTACTAACGTTTATTCCCCCTCAATCCCCCCTTACTAAGGAGGGAAATAAAGGGGGATTATGGCAGTGGGATATTTCAAACATTGAAGCGAAAGGCATCACAGATAATGTGGTGGAGTTGATGCTTGGCAACGTGAAGAAACTGCCAAAAACTACTCAGCAAGTTTTACGATTGGCAGCTTGTGTAGGTGCTGAGTTTGACTTAAGTACCCTTTCTATCATTAGTGAAAAATCACAAGCTGAAATTTCCGTTGAACTCACTCCGGCAGTTCATTCAGGATTAATCCTACCCACATCTGAGTTAGATGAAGAACGGTTATTGCAAAATTATAAATTTTTGCATGACCGAGTACAACAAGCTGCTTATGCCTTGATTGATGAGGTGCAAAAACAAGCTATTCATTTACAAATAGGCCGCTTACTGTTGCAGAATACTGAATCCGAAGTGTTATCAGAAGAGATATTTGAGATTGTCGATCATTTTAATCTTGGTATTGAGGCAGGTACAGGGTCACTGTCCCTACTCCATCAACAAGAACGAAATGAAATTGCCAAACTGAATCTGATCGCAGGCCAGAAAGCCAAAGCAGCAACGGCTTATGGTGCAGCAATCAACTATTTTCATGTAGGGCGCAATCTCCTGCGAGAAGATAGTTGGCAAACTGAGTATGGCCTCACCTTAGCGATACATGAAGAAGTAGTAGAAGCAGCGTACCTTAACGGGGACTTTATCACAATGGAACAATTGGCAGAGGTTGTGTTAAACCATGCCAAAACAGTACTGGAAAAAGTTAAAGTCTATGATGTCAAAATTCAAGCTGCTGGAGCACAAGGCAACTTCAAAGAGGCAATTAAAATTGGGCTGCAAGTGTTGAATTTGTTAGGAGTTATATTACCAGAACAGCCAAGTCAATTGGATATTCAAAAAAGATTCGAGGAAACTAACTCACTCTATATTGGGCAAGAAATTGAAGAGTTAATTCACTTGCCGGATATGGCCGAACCTGAACCGCAGGCAGCTCTCTATATCCTATCGAGTATCAGTGCTGCTGCTTTTATAGCTGCGCCTGAATTGATGTTGCTGATTGTCTTATCGATGGTTAATTTATCAATTAAATATGGTAATTCCGCCTGGTCTGCATTTAGTTATGCTGCTTATGGATTAATTTTATGTGGAGTTCTTCAAGACATCGAGTTGGGTTATAAATTTGGCAAATTGAGTTTAACGCTGGTGGAACAATTAAATCTTAAAAGAGGTAAGGCTAGAGCATTAGAAGTATTAGGCGCTCATGTAATGCACTGGAAAGAACATTTCCGGGAAACATTACCCATTGTGAGTGAGGGCTATCGAAGTGGAGTGGAAACTGGAGAATTTGAATTTGCTGGTTATTGTGCATTTTTTGTCTGCGATCATTCATATTTTATCGGTCACGAACTTACGGATTTAGAGCAGAGAATGGCGACCTACGGCAACGCCATCAGTCAAATTAGGCGGAAAAACCCTTTTTATTGGGTTTCTATGTTTCGGCAGGCAGTTCTTAACTTGTTAGGTCGGTCTAAAAATCCTATTCGTTTAATAGGGGATGCCTACAATGAGGAGCAATGGCTACCACTTGCTATTCAAGCCAATGACCGATTAGGCATTCACTTACTTTATTTAAATAAACTTATTTTATGTTATCTGTTTGGTGAAGGGCATAAAGCCATAGAAAATGCAGTTAGAGCTGAACAGTATTTAGACGGTGTGACAGCAATGGTTGTTGTCTCTGTATTTCACTTCTTTGATTCTCTGGCACATTTAAGCGTGTTTCCTAATGCTTCAAAATTGGAAAAAGAATTGTTTATCAATCGGATTAATATCAACCAGAAGAAAATGCAACAATGGTCAAATCATGCACCAATGAACCACCTCCATAAATTTTATTTAGTAGAAGCAGAGAAAGCACGAGTTTTAGGTCAAGTCATAGAAGCCGAAGAGTTTTATGACCGAGCAATATCGGGTGCTTCTGACAACGAATATATCCAAGAAGAGGCATTAGCTTATGAATTAGCCGCCAAGTTTTATCTAGAGCGTGGCAGGCTGAGGATTGCCCAAACCTATATGAAAGAGGCACTCTACGCCTACACGCGCTGGGGAGCAAAAGCTAAAATTAAGGATTTAGAAGTCAAATATCCGCAGTTACTGCCTAAATCATCTACTAACAAAAGCATTAATTTCAGCCGTACGACAAATAACGTTACTACAACAGGCTCTCAGGCAGGTGAAGCCATGGATTTAGCTACTGTAATGAAAGCTTCTCAAGCCATTTCTGGTGAAATTGTGCTGGATAAATTACTCGAAAACTTGATGACAATCCTCATTGAAAATGCGGGAGCGCAATGTGGCTATTTAATTTTGCCATCTCAGTCAAAAAAGGGTGATGGCAACGGTAGTTGGGTGATTCAAGCATCAGGGGCAGTTAATGACGAACAGGTGACTACACTTCAAGCAATTGGCATAGATTCTGTAGAACTATCTAGCCAGATGCCTCTTTTATGCGCTGCTATTGTTCATTATGTTATCCGCACCAAGGAAAATATCGTCTTAAATGATGCAGTTCATACCGGACAATTTACCCAGGATGCTTACATCAAGGCGAAACAACCTAAATCAATTTTGTGTATCCCACTGCTCGATCGCACTAAGCTGAGCGGTATTCTCTATCTAGAAAATAATCTCACCACCGATGCGTTTACAAACGATCGCGTCGAACTGCTCAAACTCCTATCCTCTCAGGTTGCTATTTCTATCGAAAATGCCCAACTCTACGCCAACTTACAGCAATTCAATGAAAATTTAGAGCAATTAGTTCTACAGCGTACCGCAGAACTTTCTCAAGCCCTAGACCACCTAAAAGCCACCCAAAACAAGCTGGTAGAATCTGAAAAAATGGCGTCACTGGGCGGGTTGGTTGCTGGTGTTGCCCATGAAATCAATACTCCGGTTGGCATCAGCATTACTGCTGCTTCTTTGTTAGCTGACAAAACCACAGCCTTTTACGAAACGTATAAAACAGGACAAATGAAGCGATCGCAACTCGAAAAATTCCTTGATACCGCCATGCAAAGCAGTAGCATGGTCTTGAGTAACCTAACCCGTGCTGCTGACTTAATTCAAAGCTTTAAACAAGTAGCGGTGGATCAGTCTAGTGAAGAACAACGCACATTTAACCTTAAACAGTATCTATCTGAGGTATTAATTCCCCTCAAACCTAAACTGAGAACCACTCATCATCAGGTGGAAATCAAAGGAGATGAAGCGATCGCACTGCACACTTACCCTGGCGCATTGTCTCAGATTATCACCAATCTTGTGATGAACTCCCTCACCCATGCCTACTCCCCTGAAGATACCGGACACTTGGTTTTTGACTTTAAACTAGAAGGGGAGCGGATTAACTTGGAATACTCCGATGATGGTAAAGGTATTCCCCAGGAAAACTTGAGCAAAATCTTTGACCCATTTTTTACGACAAAAAGAGGTCAAGGAGGAAGTGGTTTAGGCTTGCATATTGTCTATAATCTCGTCACTCAAAAACTTAATGGTACGATTAAATGTGAAAGCAAAGTGGGTGCGAGTACAAAGTTTATTATTAAGCTGCCCAATAATATGTAAAAGGGCGTTAGCGGTAGCAGAACCCACTATTTCACTTAAACTCTTGTTGAATGTGCGATTTTTAATTTTTGATTGGCTTATGCACCTATTAAAAAAATAAAGTTGTGAAGCAATCATCCCTCAACTGGTAAATAATAAATAACAATGTCAGAAGATATTAAAAAGCAACTAAATAATGAAGATAACGATGAATTAGTTTTTGCCGATGAAGATAACGATGAATTAGTTTTTGCCGATGAAGACGACGATGAATTAGTTTTTGCCGATGAAGACGAAAAAAAAATAATTTCTACTAAGTCCGACAAAAACAAATTAATTTCTCCCGAACTTCAAGAGCTTACTTTGTCTCCCAGCAACAGTTGGAAAATTCTGATTGTAGATGATGAAGCAGAAATTCATAATATTACTAAATTAGTACTAAATGACTTTATTTTTGAAAATAAACCCTTAACTTTTATTAGTGCTTACTCAGGAAAAGAAGCCAAAGCATTGCTCAATCAGCACCCAGATACTGCCTTAATTTTGCTTGATGTGGTTATGGAAGCCGATGATGCAGGTTTGGCAGTAGTGAAATACATTCGGGATGTCTTAGGTAATCTATTAGTACGGATTATTTTACGCACGGGTCAACCAGGACAAGCCCCGGAGGATGTAGTGATTATTCATTACGATATTAATGATTATAAAACCAAAACTGAACTCACTACTCGCAAACTATTTACTACGATTGTAACTGCATTGAGAGCCTTTCGCGCTCTTACAAAGCTAGAAGAAAGTAGGAGAGAATTGGAAAAAATTGCCCAAGCTTCAGCGCGATTTGTACCACGCCAATTTTTGCAATTTCTGCAAAAAGACAGTATTGTTGATGCTAAACTCGGAGACTCGGTGCAAGCCAATATGTCCATTTTGTTTTCCGACATTCGCTCATTTACCAACTTGTCGGAAACGATGTCTCCCCAGGAAAATTTTGATTTTATTAACTCTTATTTACATCAGGTTTGTCCAATTATCCGGCAGCATAACGGCTTTATTGATAAATATATTGGTGATGCCATCATGGCTCTGTTTCCCGAAACTATCGATGATGCTGTTACGGCTGCAATTAAGATGCAAAAACAGGTAGCTGTTTATAATGAATACCGCAAAAACAATGGCTATTTACCGATTGTAATTGGTATTGGTATTCATACAGGAAATTTGATGCTAGGTATTATTGGGGAAGAGGAACGAATGGACAGCACCGTGATTGCTGATGCTGTGAATTTAGCCAGTCGCTTGGAACAGTTAACTAAACTGTATGGAGCAGGTATCATCATTAGTGGACAATCCCTATCTCAACTCAACGACCCCCAAACCTATACATGCCGCTTCCTTGACCGAGTTCAGGTTAGAGGGAAACAGGCTTTTGTTGCTGTATTTGAAATTTATGACGGAGACCCTCAGCCTCTCAAAGAACTCAAAACCCGAACCAAAAGTGATTTTGAACAAGGCGTTTGGCTCTATTTTCATGAAGAATTTGCTGCAGCACGGCAATACTTTGAGCGAGTTTTGCAACTGAATGACTCCGACTTAGCTGCTCATCTTTATCTAGAACGCTGCAACTTATCCCAACAATCTGAACTTAACTTGAAATGGCAGAAAATTGATATTTTACCTCCTAAAAAATGAGTAATAAGTTAGGAACTAGGAAGCAATAGTTAATTAATCAATACAAATTTAATTATAGTATTAGTCTATTATTGACTAACTTATATTAATCGGTAACGCAATAGTCAATTCAGTTTCTTGATTGAGAATAGATTTTACTTTAATATTGCCTTGATGTTGATGAATAATTTGGTAACTAACGCTCAGACCTAACCCCGTCCCTTGTCCCGGCTCTTTTGTTGTAAAAAATGGGTCAAATATACGGTCTTGAATTGCTGCTGGAATCCCACATCCATTATCAGTTATGCTAATCACTATCCAGTTTTGGTTGAGGACTGCGGTGCGAATCCAAATTTTAGGGGTGGAGACTTGAGAAGGCTGGGGGAGATTTTCTAGACAATTATAAGTGCTCTCATATCTTTCCTGTGTATTTCCCATTTCCCATTTATTATGCTTCATTTCTAATGCATCAATGGCATTGCATAAGAGATTCATAAAAACTTGATTAATTTGGGCTGGATAGCACTCGATTTGTGGCAGATTTCCATATTCTTTAATAACCTGAATTCCTTTTTTGAGACGACTATTAAGAATCAGCAATGCAGTCTCAATCCCATCATGGATATCGATAAATTTAGCTCCAGTTTCATCAAGACGAGAGAAGCTTCTTAAAGACACAATAATAGCTCGAATGCGTTCAGCACCACTCTTCATAGAAGTAAGGATTTTCGGTAAATCTTCAGCCAGAAAATCAAAATCAATCGTGTCAAGTTGCTCTTTAATTTCAGCCGGGGGTTCGGGATAGTGCTGCAAATAAAGATGCAATAGCGATAATAAATCTTGAATATAGCTACTGGTATAGTCTAGGTTGCCGTAGATAAAGTTAACTGGATTATTAATTTCATGAGCAACACCTGCAACCATTGCTCCCAAACTGGACATTTTTTCAGTTTGAATGAGGTGAACTTGAGCTTGTTTGAGTTCATGGGTATAAGTTGCAATTCGCTCAATAAGTTGATTGAGAGAAGTAGCTAAAACTCCTACTTCATCCTGAGTAGTTACGGGTGCCCTCAAATCAAAGTTTGACTCCTCGGCGACTTGATGCGCGACTTGGGTGACATTTCTGATCGGCTGGACGATGGCATCACTGGTGTATAGTGCCAAGATAGCCGCGATCGCAATCGATAACATCATGCTGGCAACAATAATCTTCACCCTCAAAGCTCCTGCAACTTGTAAGCTAATCGCAGCTTGTTGATGTTGATTTCGTGCCGATTCAATCAGTAAGGAGAGTTCTTGCGATAGCTGATCCATGGCAACCGCGACTTCACCACTACTATTTCTTAAGAGTTCTCGTTGAGCAGACGGAACCTGAGCCGGTTTTAAATTGACGGGATCGATTTGCTTTAAGAGGGACTCGGTTAAATCGGTATAGGCATTAAGGATAATGGTATAACGCTTCAATAACTGTTGTAATTCCTGAGCATTCATGAAGCTTTGGGATTCGGAATGATTCACCAATTCCTCGGTTTGAAGCAACAATTGTTTGGCAGAAATAATGCTTTTTTGAAACGCTTTATGTTCATAATTCAACCAAACTGAGTTACCCAAAACGACAGCTAATCGAGATGTATGGGTTCGTGCCTGTAAAACGGTTAATTGTAAAGCCGTCAGCAAGTGTTCTTGCTGATGGGAATAGGTCATTTGGGCGATCGCTAGACGTTGATAATGCTCCCCTAGCACCAGTCCAACACTCGTTCCCAACAAAGCAATCCCAACACAAAGTCCATAACCTGCACCTATTTTTCTACGAATACTGCCATTCAAAACTACAAAGCGGAGTGGGTGCATAGTCCATTGCTCAGTCCAGGATTTCATCCCTACTTCCTGTTCTTTTGGATTATTTTTTTCCGGCTGCACCAACACAGATCGATCCTCTGGATGTAGCTTCGATTGCAACCAGTTCCGTAAAGATGAATTCAGGGATGTTTGACACCAACGCCTGATCGGAAACACGGCATTTATGCGTACCACAACAGGGGAGAAGTATCCTTTATAGCTTTTATAAGCAGCTCAAATCAGTGACTTCAATGAAGTTTTGAATAAGTTTTCTTACATTATCGATGAATATTTTTTCAGCCTTCTCGATTCCTAGGCCAGTCCGATCCCCAGCTCAACGGCAATCATCTTTGCTTATTCCTCAAATCAAGACAAATCAATCTTTCTAGGGTTTTGTATCAATAGTTACAATCACAGGACTAACCTCGCCTTAATATCACACCTTAACTAGCTCAGTCTGTATATCCACGGGCTGAAATGGACGGGAGCTTATTGAACTATGACGCGATTTGGGCGACGTAAATTTCTTCTGTACGGCTCTGCATCTTTAGGAACTGGTATTTTTCTGAAAGCGTGCAGTAGCAATCAACCCACCACGACAGCAGAGAGTCCAGGTACTGCCAGCTCTCCCGTGGCCGCGGCCGGGGGGAGCAGTGGAGATACGATTAAGGTGGGAATTTTACATTCCCTCAGTGGCACGATGGCCATTAGTGAGCAGAGTGTCGTCGATGCTGAAATGCTCGCAATTGAGGAAATCAATGCGGCGGGTGGAGTGTTAGGCAAACAAATCGAGGCCATCAAAGAAGATGGTGCTTCCGATTGGCCAACCTTTGCCGAGAAAGCAAAAAAACTCATTGACCAAGATAAGGTAGCAACCGTCTTCGGGTGTTGGACTTCCGCCAGCCGCAAGGCCGTTTTACCCGTCTTTGAAGAGAAAAAACACATGCTGTGGTATCCTGTCCAATACGAAGGACAGGAATGTTCCAATAACATCTTCTACACGGGCGCAGCTCCAAACCAGCAAATTGAGCCGTCTGTGGATTGGCTTTTAGAAAATAAAGGCAAAGAATTCTTCCTAGTAGGCTCAGACTACGTTTTTCCCCGTACTGCGAATACCATTATTAAATCGCAATTGCAAGCCAAAGGCGGCAAAACAGTGGGTGAAGATTACCTACCTTTAGGCAACACAGAAGTAACCCCTATCATTGCCAAAATTAAAGCCGCTCTTCCCAATGGAGGCGTTATCTATAACACCTTGAATGGGGATAGTAATGTCGCTTTCTTCAAACAGCTTAAGGGTGCGGGATTAACGCCTGATAAATACCCCACGATGTCGGTGAGTATTGCGGAAGAAGAAGTTAAAGCCATTGGCCCTGAATACCTCAAAGGCCACTATGCGGCTTGGAACTACTTCCAGACTGTAGATACTCCAGAAAATAAGAAATTTGTTGAGGCATTTAAGAAAAAGTACGGTGAAAATCGCGTGACCAATGACCCCATGGAAGCCGGTTATATTGCGGTTTATCTGTGGAAGCAGGCCGTTGAACAAGCAAAAACAACCGATTTAGAACCTGTGCGGAAAGCAGCATTGGGACAAACGTTCAATGCTCCCGAAGGGAAAGTCACGATGGATAAGAACCATCACTTAGCCAAATTTGTACGGATTGGTGAAGTCCGAGATGATGGTTTGTTTGAAATTGTGAATGCTACCGACACAGCGATTGAACCGATTCCTTGGAATCAATATGTCGCTGAAACGAAAGGTTTTGGCTGTGATTGGTCAGACCCCAATAAAGGTGGTAAATATAAAACTTAAACCACTCATGGGGTCAAGGATTTTAGATTGAGTACAGGGAAGGTTCAATCTAGTCTTAAAATTCAACATCTCAAATCTAAAATCGCTGGGGGAAAGGTCGTGTTACTGCTCGATAGCTTATTTAGTGGGTTAAGTATTGGTGCTGTTTTATTGATTGCAGCGCTAGGTCTGGCCATCATCTTTGGATTGATGGGCGTGATTAATATGGCTCATGGTGAATTAATGATGCTAGGAGCTTACACGACCTTTCTAGTGCAGAATGGATTCAATCTATTGGGTAAACCCTGGTTTGAAGTTTATTTTTTATTTGCACTCCCCATCGCATTTATTGTTACGGCGATTGTGGGTTTGATTTTGGAGCGAGGGGTGATTCGCTATCTCTACGGACGCCCCTTAGAAACACTGCTGGCAACCTGGGGAGTCAGTTTGATTTTGCAACAGTTTGTCCGCAGTGTAAATTGGGTTTTGGTGATAGGCTTAGCTATATTTTGTCTACTCTTTTTTGGAGCCCTCTGGATATTATCTCGCCGCCCAGATTTTGAGCGTATTCGTAACTGGGTCATCGGGATAATGTTGCCGCTATCGTTGGCAATTGCCTATGTGGTTGGAGCATTTTTAAGTCAGACGTATAAACTAGCTGTTACTCAACCTTGGTTTGGTGCTCAAAATGTCAATGTCACTGCACCGAGTTGGTTGCAAGGCAATGTGTCTGTTTTGGGGGTTTCACTGCCTTACACAAGGCTATTTATTATTGGACTGACCATTTTATGCGTGGTCGGAATTTATTTATTTTTACAGGGTTCTGCTTGGGGTTTACGAATTCGATCTGTAACACAAAATCGCACAATGAGCGCTTGCTTGGGGATTCCCACCCAAAAGGTTGATGCCTTAACGTTTGCATTGGGTTCTGGGTTAGCAGGAATTGCCGGCTGTGCGATTAGTTTGCTTGGGCCGGTTGGGCCGAATACCGGACAAAACTATATCATCGATACGTTTATGGTGGTGGTTGTTGGAGGTGTAGGGAAATTAGTGGGAAGTATTGTGGCAGCGCTCGCCATTGGTACAGTTAACTACCTCATTGGTTCGGGAGTCATGGCTTTGATATTAACCCCAATTGCTTCATCTCTAGCACCATTAAAACCTTTAGTTGATTTATTTACATTCTTTTCTACAACTAGCATGGCAAAGGTATTAATATTTGCTTTAATTATTGCTTTTCTACAGGTACGACCGGGAGGAATTTTCCCTCAAAAAGGACGCACGGTTGATGCTTAAATAGGCGTAAGTCTTAAGAACATCGCATTCTACTCATAACAAATAACAAACAACTAATAACCAATAACTAATGGCTAATGACTCAATTATTGAAATTCCGGGCATAGTCCGACGGCATGATCGTCGTCGGTTACTGTTGATGGAAGTGGGAATCGTTGCTCTTGTCGCCTTAGTTCTCATCTTCATCATGCCTGCAATCCTTTCTACCGTGCGTCTCAACCAATTGGGGCGATTTTTAGCTTTAGCGATTGCAGCCCTGGGAATCGATCTAATCTGGGGTTATACAGGGCTTTTGAGCCTTGGTCATGGCATTTTCTTTGCGCTTGGGGGTTATGCCCTCGCGATGCATTTGCAGTTAGCGCCGATTGAATCGGGAAAATTGCCAGAGTTTATGAACCTCTACGGCGTTGACCAATTGCCTTGGTTTTGGAAACCTTTTGATTCCTTTGGTTTGGCCGCAATAGCGGTTATGCTCATTCCGGCTGTGGTGGGAGGTTTATTTGGCTATTTAGTGTTTCGCAATCGCATTCGAGGGGTTTACTTTTCCATCCTGACTCAAGCAGCCACCATTGTCTTTTTCAACTTCTTCAATGGTCAGCAAAAGCTGTTTAATGGCACGAATGGATTAACAAACTATCAAACCCTCTTGGGTGCAGATGTCAATGCTCAACCGACCAAATTTGCCTTCTACGCCTTTACCATCCTATTTTTGATTGCAGCGTATGCCCTCTGCCGATGGTTAACTAAAGGTCGGTTTGGCAACCTCTTAATTGCCATTCGAGATGATGAAAGTCGGGTTCGGTTCACCGGCTATAATCCTACAAGTTTTAAGGTATTGGTTTTTGCAATATCTGCGGCTTTGGCTGGGCTAGGGGGTGCAATGTATACCTTACAAACCGGCATCATTTCACCCAAAGCTATGGATATTGCCTTTTCTATTGAAATGGTAATTTGGGTGGCAGTAGGCGGTCGTGGAACCTTAATTGGCGCTATTTTAGGAACAATACTGGTTAATTTTGCCAAGAGTCTTTTGAGCGAAAAATTTCCCGAAATTTGGCTATTTTTTCAAGGTGGATTATTTTTGTTAGTCGTCTTAGTACTCCCCAATGGAATAGTTGGAGGTCTACATTCACTCGGAATTAATTCGTTGTTGCCTTGGAAACGACCGAAACGAATTATGACGTATCCAACTTTAGAAGAAGACCCAGATGTGCAACACGAGCGGGAAGAAATTGGCCATTAATGATAGTATGCCGTCCTTCCTAACCAACCACAAGCAATAACGAGCAATAGCCCATGAATAAAATCTTAGAAACTGAAAATGTAACGGTTAGTTTTGATGGGTTTAAAGCGCTCAATAACCTAAACTTCAGTATGGATGCTGGAGAGTTACGAGTGGTAATTGGTCCGAATGGCGCTGGCAAAACTACATTCTTAGATATCATCACAGGTAAAGTAAAGCCCACTAAAGGGCAGGTACTCTTTAAGGGGAAAAATTTGCGCCGCTTTTCCGAACATCAAATTGCTCTTTTAGGAATTGGCCGCAAGTTTCAAACACCGAGGGTTTATCTTAATCTTACGGTTCGCGAAAATTTAGAAATCGCCTGCAATCGTCAGAAAAATGTTTTTGCCACATTATTTAGGCGTCCTCCTGCCACTCAACGCAGTACGATTTTCGGTTTATTAGAAACAATTGGTTTAATTACCAAAGCAGATTTAGCGGCTGCTTTACTCTCTCATGGGGAAAAACAACGCCTGGAAATTGGAATGTTAGTGGCACAATCCCCAGATTTATTACTAGTAGATGAACCGGTGGCTGGATTAACCGATGAGGAAACCGAAAATGTTGGTAACTTACTCTTAGCACTGGCCGAAAGCCATTCTATTTTAGTGATTGAACACGATATGGAATTCGTGCGGCAAATTGCTCGCAAAGTCACGGTACTTCACGAAGGTTCAGTCCTGTGTGAAGGCAGTATTGAGGAAGTGCAAAATGACCCTCGTGTGATAGAAGTCTATTTAGGCGAACCTTTAGAAACCCAAACCCATACGGCTTAAAAAATCAGCCCAAAATAAAAACTTTAATCCAGAAAATGCCATGAAAAACATGGACTACTATCAAATCCAGTTAAATAGCTATCAAACCTGTAAGGGCGGGTTTAAGAATCATCTTTGGGCAGTACCGAAAACTTAACCTCAAAATCCACTCCTACGATAATCGGGTTATTCAAACAAATTTGATATAAAACTATTAACCCAAAGTCATTTTCTCAATAACATAATTACCCTTAACTTAGCTACCTCTGCGTTCTCTGCGTTAAAAACTCTTATGTTGCAAGTTGCTGATTTAAATGTTTACTACGGCGAAAGCCACATCCTGCGAAATGTTGATCTCAATATACAAGCCGGGGAAATGGTTTGCTTAATCGGACGTAATGGCGTGGGCAAAACCACCCTGCTAAAAACTATCATGGGACTCCTCAAACCCCGCACGGGAACCATCAGATTAGCAGAAGTCCCGATTACCCATAAATCTCCTGATGAACGAGCAAGATTAGGGATTGGTTATGTTCCCCAAGGGCGGGAAATTATTCCTCGGTTGACGGTTGCAGAAAATCTGCTATTGGGTTTAGAAGCACGCCCTAAAGGTAGAAAGAGTAAAGAGACAATTCCTGAAGACATCTTTGCTCTATTTCCTGTCTTAAAAACCATGCTTTCCCGGATGGGAGGTGACTTAAGTGGTGGACAACAACAACAACTCGCAATTGCTCGTGCACTGATGGGACGCCCACAATTATTGGTGTTAGATGAACCCACCGAAGGCATTCAACCCTCAATTATCCTAGAAATTGAAGCGGCGGTACGCCGAATTATCGAAACAACCGGGATTTCTGTATTGTTAGTCGAGCAACACTTGCATTTTGTCCGACAGGCGGATAAATATTACGCTATGCAAAAAGGTGGCATTGTTGCCTCAGGTGCCACTCGCGAACTCAGTAATGAAGTAATTCAACGATTTTTAGCGGTTTGATGGCCACAAACCTATCGTAGGACTAAAGTCCCAAATTTTCTGGGGCTACAGATGCTGATGGCTGAGGAGATGTAGGCGATGCCATGACTACTCCCCCTTTTTAAACGGTGGATATCAAACACAGTCCACGCCTAGAGTTTAAAATTAAACTGTGACAGACCTACAGGACATCTTCTGTGGTTCATGAAATTCCTGTGACTGTTTTCCAGTCTGCCTATCTTTACAACAACCTAAGGCAAAATGTTAGCTTAGGCATTAACCCATACTATTGGGCGGATAGTCATCAACAACACAATTACAACCTGATGGGCTTTGTTTCCTGATGAAATTGAATGTCTCAAACTCACTGACATGAGTGTGGAAGTATACATGATTACAAATCCAGGTTGGGAGTGAATGATTTTAAGCTCAGTCAGTCACAATTAGAATCAGTGGTGTTAGTTCAAAGCATCAACATTTAAGTTGTCTTTCTAGCCAAGCTTTGCCTGTTGGTGTTTAGTACGACCGATACAAATAATCTACCCTATTGGACTCACAGTTATTTATGCACTACCAAGATTCCCGTATCTTCCCAACTGGTAAAGGAAAGACTGTGCAATCTTCATTGATTCGTAGATTCAATCTTGTCACAATTGTTGGAATCTGGCTACATTACATCACTCGTCACTTAAGTATTCGTCAAAAAATTGCTTACGGCTATATCTTATCGATTGGTATTGCTATTTTAGGTACAAGTGTCGGGCTTATTGTTGGAGAGCATTATAACGACAAAGCTATGAAGCAGTTTAATATTGCTCAAGAAAGGCATGAACGGCTCAACCAATTAGAAAAAGCTGTTTTAGAAGTAAAAATAAATCATAAGCAACTCATCATTGGTGTAGAAAGAAATATGCTTCAACGCCAAGATATTGAACGGTTGGAAAATAGTATTAGTAATGCCGATACTCAACTCTATAAACTGCAATCAAATCTCACCTCCTTGCAGAATAATTTAGACAACTATCCCGTGAAATTAAAAGAATTTTTAAAGTCTTGTGATCAAGAAGTTAATACCTACAATTCGATAATTAATTCTCTGATAAAAATCGCAAATTATCCTAATCCCAGTCCGCAAGATATTCAAAAAAGAAATCAAATTTTGCAAGAGATTTCTGCCATTAAAAAAACTCGAAAATTTGACCAACTTTCTCAAACATTAAAAGAATTAGTTGACTCCACAATAGAACAACGAGAACAAGCAAAATCCACTTTTAGAAAGGCCAAAATTTCAAGTTTAATTATCATTGTCACGAGTATGTTTCTATCAATGGTGATTGCTATGGCGTTAGCTTGGCATACGAGCCGTGTGATCGCTCGTCCAATCAAAGCTGTTACCCGAGTTGCAGAAAAAGCCACTCAAGATGGTAATTATAACCTGCAAGCACCTGTAATCAGTAATGATGAAATTGGAGTTCTTGCTACATCCCTGAATCAACTCATTCAAAAGGTAGCTACACAAATTCGAGAATTACAGCAAACTCAATCTCAACTCATTCAAGCCGAAAAAATGTCGAGTTTGGGACAAATGGTAGCAGGGATTGCCCATGAAATTAATAATCCTGTTAATTTTATATATGCCAATATTGACTATGCCACAAATTATACTAAAGACCTGTTGGAATTAGTAGACTTATATCAACAACACTATCCTCAGCCCAACCCAGAAATTTTGGAAAAAATAGAGGAAACAGAACTCGAATTTATTCATGAAGATTTACCTAAAATTATGCTGTCCATGCATACAGGGACAGAGCGTATTCGGCAGATTATTTTATCGTTACGAAACTTTTGCCATCTGGATGAATCTGAAATTAAAGAAGTTGATATTCATGACGGAATTAATAACACATTATTAATTTTAAATCATCGAATTAATCAAGGGATTAAAGTTATTAAAAGTTATAATGATATTCCCACTATTGAATGTTATCCAGCTCAATTAAATCAAGTATTTTGGCATATTATTAGCAATGCTATCGATCAGCTATTAATTTATAAAGATTTATCAAGCCGTACGATTTTTATTCAAACAAAAATGATTGATTCCCAACAAATTGAGGTGCGAATTCGAGATAATGGCAAGGGAATTCATCCTGAAATTAAAGACAAAATATTTGACCCCTTTTTCACAACTAAACCCGTTGGAGAAGGAACAGGAATGGGTTTAGCCATTTGTTACCAAATTGTGGAAAAACATCAGGGTAAAATTCAAGTCATTTCAGGATTAGGCCAGGGAGCAGAATTTGTGGTGACATTGCCGCGATCGCATCCTTCCCTATAGGAGTTAGAGTTCAGTTTGTCTAATTCCATCAGGTTCTGTATTGAGCCAGTCGGCAAATTCCTCGGTAAAGCGATCGCTTAAAATCGCCTCTCGAATTCTTTGGGTGAAGCGAATCAATTCAGTAACGTTATGCAAAGAGAGCAACATAAAACCCACGGATTCTTTGCATCGCACCAAATGGCTTAAATAAGCACGAGTAAAAGTCTGGCAGCCATAGCAAGGGCAAGTCGCATCCAAAGGCGTGAAATCTTCCCGAAATCGCGCATTTTTCAAATTCCAACGCTCTCCTCTCACTAATGCCGCCCCATGACGCCCTAAGCGAGTTGGAATCACGCAATCAAACAAATCGACTCCCGAGGCGATCGCACGAACCATTTCTCGATAAGTCCCGACACCCATGAGGTAACGAGGTTTGTCAGGAGGTAAATAGGGAGCTGTTGCCTCCACGATTTGATCAATTAACTCCACCGGTTCCCCCACACTAACGCCGCCAATCGCATATCCGGGTAAATCTAGCGACACCAAAGACTCCGCCGCCGCCTGACGTAAATCTAAGTACACACCCCCCTGAATGATGCCAAACAACGCTTGCTCACTCGGACGAGCATGAGCCTCAATGCAGCGCTTGAGCCAACGGTACGTGCGCTCTGTTGCCGCCTCAACTTCTAGGCGAGTGGCGGGGTACGGGGGGCACTCATCAAACGCCATGATCACATCAGCCCCTAGGTCATTTTGAATCGCAATCGAACGCTCGGGTGTCAGCTCAATCGTCCGTCCATCACGAGGTGAGCGAAATGTTACACCGTCTTCCGAGATTTTACGGATATCACTTAAACTGAAAACCTGAAACCCGCCCGAATCGGTCAGGATTGGCCCATCCCAACCCATAAACCGATGCAATCCACCCGCTTGCTTGACAATTCCTTCTCCAGGTTGCAGGTGGAGATGATAGGTATTCGCTAAAACCATTTGCGCCCCAGCCGTTGCCAGTTGTGCAGGAGTTAGGGTTTTCACCGTCGCCAGGGTGCCTACTGGCATAAATCGAGGTGTCTCAACCCAACCATGAGGCGTATTAAAGACACCCGCACGGGCTTTTGTCTGGCTACAGGACGCCTGACATTGAAAGGAAAACTTAATGTTCTGTTGCTTCAACGTGGCTGACTCAGGTCTTTGTAGTGGTCAATGGTCAGAAGAATTGAAATATAAAGAATTGTGACCTTGACCCTGATCTCCTCAAACTTTCTAACCTTACAACACCATTCCTAAAACGGACAATCACCATCATCATCGATTTGCACATCCCATTTAGCGCTCAAAACTTGAGTCACCATCGCTTCTAGAGCATCTACATTAAATTGCTCTGTGGCTTGCTCCTGGAGGGGATTTGACAGAGGAATCAGGCGTAATTGGCGATGATCTTGAACCAAGTCAAAGCAGGCTTCCTGGGTTGGAGATTGACTTAGCTGTAAATAATCAAAACTCTGAACATTGAGATACAATGCCTGATTGGCAATCAGGGTTGAGCGTTGAGGATCACAAAAAACTTCCATCACGCATCCTTCACCCTCACTTTTGACTTCGCCATCGAGAATATGGATATAGCGAACTCGGCTGAGATCATTAAGCAAACGTTCTATGTCTTGTTTGTTAATGACAATGCCAGTGTCAATGATGCAGGGCGCTGGAAGTTGGTGCGGAGGTTGAGAGTAACTCATGGGTAAAAGCCTAAGATGCAAACAGGGCTGGAATGTCCATGGACTGGGTTAGGGTAACCGCTTGGCTTAAGACCCTACATTGAAAAGCTAAACGACTAGATTATCATGACTGCAACGCTCCAGATCAACGTGAACTGTACGGCACTCAGGAATAATCCAGAGGGATGGAAATAGTGAGCAAGCGGATTTATTCGATGTGGATACTTGGGTTGTACAAACGAGGAAACTTATTGCTCGTATAGTAGGGTATGACACAATACTATCCCAAGTTTCTGACGCTGCTAATACGGTAATCGGCTGAATTTCGGACGGGATGTCCTCTATGAGGCAGTTGACATTTCAAAGACTAGTGCGGCACATCTGTCAAGCCTGGTGCTCTTTGCTCGGGGCTGTGACATTTTATACCATCATCCCCCTGCCTACGAGTTGGAGGCTGGAGTATCGGGGTATTGCCCGTTGGGCAACCTTGATCGGGTTACTGATCGGTTTAATCCTGGGAGGGGTAGATGGGGGACTACAACAGTTGGGGATGCCGCTTCTGACTCGCACTGCTGTAATTGTCGCTAGCTGGATGGCGCTAACGGGAGGGCTGCACCTGGATGGGGCAATGGATACGGCAGATGGCTTGGCTGTTCAAGACCCAAAACGGCGTTTAGAAGTGATGACTGATAGTGCAACAGGGGCGTTTGGGGCAATGACTGCTGTCGTGTTATTGCTCCTCAAAACGGCTGCACTCACCGATATGGAGGCCAATCGAGGATTCGCCTTAATGCTTGCTGCGGGTTGGGGACGCTGGGGGCAGGTTGTGGCGATCGCGCTTTATCCCTATCTCAAACCTACTGGTAAGGGGGCATTTCACAAACAAACCATTCGCCCGTATCTAGATATCGGGTTAGGATTGGTCTTCCTATTGAGTACGGCCGGAGGCTACGGGCTGCTGACTAGCACCCAGATTTGGGGAGTGGGTTGGAGTGTATTGGGAGGAGGCGTCATCGCCCTGCTGGCAGGTGCTTGGTTTCATCGCCAGTTAGGAGGACACACGGGCGATACCTATGGGGCAGTGGTGGAATGGACAGAAGCCCTCTGCCTTTGTTGGCTCACATTTTTTAACCGTTAAGGCATTGACATTAGCTCACGTAGAAAAAAAATATTTCCAATCCGTCATGCGTACTACTATGAGATAACTCATGCAAGAATTTTGAATGTTGAATAGCTGACCGGCTGCAATCGTGTGACCTTCAACTTAAACGGCCCACCGCTTGTTTCCCCAAAGGCACGCACTCGAATAATATACCGCCCTGCTTCGGTAATTCGCACGAATAATAGGGAGTTGGTTGTCCCATCTGGGCCATCATCATTTTCTCCCACGGTAGAACCGTCTCCGGCTAAGAGCGTGACTACAGTATCAAAGCTTTCTGACGACAAATCAATGGCAACTTGATCACCAGCCGTTAAGTTCATTACATAGTCACGAGCAAAGCCTCCCTGACCGGTAGGAATATCTTTGTCAGTGAGAGTATCCGATATTTCGTTATTGGCAGGAATCGAA
This sequence comes from uncultured Microcoleus sp., assembly GCA_964588805.1. Taxonomy (GTDB): domain Bacteria; phylum Cyanobacteriota; class Cyanobacteriia; order Cyanobacteriales; family Coleofasciculaceae; genus CAZPRJ01. Next base: position 82,326 of record CAZPRJ010000001.1, read on the forward strand.
ATTGGACTATACAACTGGCTCTGTGCTCTTGCTGCCACTGCCGTTAGGTTAATCGATAAAAAAGTTGTAGGAATCAGCATAGCCAAGCTAAACTGAGCGGCAAAAGCCTTAATCATAGAAAATCTTTCATACAAGCTAGAACGGCTTAATTATGCCACTTCCTGGCTAGAGCTCCTAAAAGTTTTATCTGAATCGCCGAGAACACCTCAAATGAAGCCTAGCTGAATGCCAGGAGTATTCAAGCTAGAGTAATACAATATCCTAATAGATTGAAAACGCTTTTAGGTGCTTCACCCCGTATTGAGTGTTTTCCATACAAAAGCTCCGCATTGTGATAGCGGAGCAACTGACAATGGTATAGGGGCAGTATAGCGTTTGTGTTCAGCAAGCAACCTCAGCCTTCAGGTATAAAACTTAACAGAGTTTTTAATCATACCCAATCCAGGTTAACTAGAGCTTATAACCTTTGCTGTGTTGAGCTGCGCGATCGCCCGTAAGGGCACGCCAACGGCTATCGCCTAGGATTCAACACAGTCCGTTCCCCATAGTGCAGCAATCGTTCAATGGCGGCCAAATGATTTGCCCAGACTTGGACTTGATACGGTTGCTCCATTGCTTGACTTCGCATCCATCCTTGAAATTGAGAGCGAAACGATATCAAGAAGGTTTTGGCCGAGAGCAAATTCTGCGGGGTGGGTTCTGCGGCTAATTGATTGAGTAAGGTGGAAAGAATATCAGCTTGTTTTCCCCATTGTGAGAGTGCTGGTTCCCGCATTGCCATTTGATTATGGGTTAATAAAAAATTCCATTCTCGTTGTAGCGCTGCATAACGTGCGGCCGCAGCTTTTAAGGGCTGACGGTAAGGGATGAGGGAGGGAGATGCTGAGCTCACAGCCTCCTCCATACCCTGAGTGCGATTAAAAATACGGCTGAGATTCCCGTTGAGATTTTCGACCGCAAACAAAGCATACCCACCCGCAGAAGAATCCCGCAAATGCTGAATTTGGTCAATTGCAACCATATTCGGTAAATTCAACAAACGAATCGCAGGCAAAATTAAAGCCGAACTCAGGGTTGATTGCCTCAGCACCGGTTGGGCTAAACTTTCTAAACCTGAGGTATCTAGCGCATAGGTCATGGGTACAACTAAGTCAATATCCCCGCGCATTGCCCAATCTTCCCAATTTTGTTGCAGTCGTTGTAGCCGTTCGGGACGAGGGAGGGGAAAGACGGCCGCAGAGAGAATCAAAGAGGGGCGCTTTTGGCGTAGCTGATTCGATACGGTAGCCACAAAACCATCAATCTGCTGCATCCGAAACTCCGTCCATTTTTGCCACAAATCGCGATTGTTGGGGAAAATGCGGATAGGGTCAACTCCAGTTTGCTGCTTAAATCGCTGGCGTGCGGCCTGGCCATAACCATAGGTTTGATTAACTCTGGGGTCTTGAAAAGGGTAGCGAATGTAGTCTAATTGAATCCCATCTACGGGATAGCGGGTGGCGATTTCTTCTAACAACGCCAGTAGATAACGCTGGACTTCTGGGTTGGCGGGGTCGAAGAATGCTTTTTTGGTTTGGCGATCGAATAAACGTCCTCGCTTATCCACAACTGCCCAATCTGGATGAGCTTTGAGGACAGGGCCTGGATAGTTAGCGGGTTGGTTCAAAAGGGCATTGTGACGTTGGTTGGCGGCGGCAAACATCCACACCCAAGCGTGTAACTCCATGTTCCGCTCGTGGGCTAATTTTACAGCCGCTCCTAACGGGTCCCAACCTTTGACTAAAGGGTTTTGCTCCGGTGCAACTCGACTAGGATAAATGGGGTAACTCGCATTAACCGTTTCAAAAAATACGGTATTAAAACCGGCGGCAGCGAGTCGGTCGAAAATTTTAGCTAAATCTTGTTCCGATTTGGCACGAACAATGGTGCCTCGGTCTAACCATATTGCCCGAATCTCAGGCTGGGTGAGCTTGTAATCCGTGGGGTAATTCTCCCACAACAGCCGTCGAGCTTCTATCCACTCTCGGCGGGCGGTATTGTAGTCTTTTTGAGCGGCGGCGGTGAGGAAGTTTTGCAATTTGGCTTTGGCTTCAATCACCGCTTGGCTAGCAGCACTCGTTGACAGGTTAGGGGGAGAAGTTTGAGGCTGATTCGGTCTAGAGTCTCCCTTGGCAGCGGCCATAAGGAACTGCTCAACGGCTGTACCTGTGGCTAATTGCACATTACTATTGGCTGCATTGGCTGTGAGTAAAGCACTTTCTACGCGACCAATCAGATTTTTTAATTCCTGACTCATCGCAGCCACTTGTGCGGCTGTGAGCGCTCCGGTACGCTTAGGGATGCCCCTGGCAGGTGCTACACCAAAATCGGGGTCAACCTGGGCAACTTGGTTGGAAATAGCAGGAGTTTTACTTTGTCCAATTTCTGCCTCACGAGGACTAGCAAACGGCATTGGACGCTGATTGGCGATTGAGCTTTGGGATGCACAGTCAGATTGATATGGATTTAACTCCCGTTTCAACGGATTAGGTGTGAGGGCATAACGTTGGAGAACCGCTTGTAACCAAACCTGATCCACATTGAGAGGCGCGACTTGATTACTACCCCAGCGCCACCCTAAAAACGTTGCCTGATTGGTTGTCACGACGGCCGGAGCATTATCTCTTTGAGTCCAGACGGCAGCCGTAGCGGCGTTTTGCTCAGTGGGAATAATCACACCCCCTTGAATGTTGTTGGGGATGCTGACTGAGTTGAGCCAGTTTGGAGTTTGAGTTGGCGATGGGGCAAGCTTTGAGGGTTGGTCTAGGGAAACACCCCAATAGGCTCCTAAAAGCGATCGCAATTGATTGCGAATATCGGGTTGAGAAAGGACACCAACAGGGCCACTGACAATGACCTGACCTCCTTGACCAATCCAGGTTTCAAGGGCTGCTAACTGGGAAGCGTTTAACTGCTCGATATTGGGCAAAAACAGCAATTGAGGACGACCTAAATCGGAGGCTTGCTGAACTTTAGACCAGTCAATTACACAGTAGTCAATGCCAACTGACTGTAAGCGCTTGGTAATTTCTAACCAATAGCTTTGATTATCTGGACTTTTGACCACTCCCAATCTTGCGGCTTGTGCCCTTGCTCCAGGTACTAGCATGAGTGTATGAATCACAATCGTACTCACGCTACAAGCGAGAATTCTCCCAATCCGAATACTTACCACCGTTTTCTTTTCAAATCCTCTATGAGTGATACCCATTAGATAAAATGGGTTCACTATTGGTTACTAATCAACCATTTCATTAACCGGAAAGCGGTCAAGTAACTGAATCGCTCGAACCGCATTCGCTTTAAGAGAATCCGCAATATTCGGCACATAGGGAATTTGCGATAAAATATCCACCGTTCGGCGTAACATCCGCACGATATCGCCTTCATCTAAGCTGGTGTTAGAGCAAAGCACTGGCCATTCCACATTCAGCGCCCACTGCTCGACCAATCCAATCGGGGATTGGGGCAGCTTATCTTCTCGCCAAATGTAATCTAACCAAACGGGCAAGGCAACATGAGAGCGATGCTGAACCTGAAAAATCTGGCGTCGTGTTTCTTTGAGTGCCTTACAAGTTTCGGTAACGGGTTCAGACGGGGGATAATTACACCAAGTATCAGGGCGAGAGGTTTCTGTCACCAAAGCGCACATCACCGCCGCTAAGTGATGGGGGTCTAAATGATCTAGATTTCCGGACATCAGTGCCAGCCCCAACCATAATTCGTTGTCTCCTCGAATGGCCGCCGCCGCTTGTCCTAGGGGTGTAGGCGTCACATCCTCTAAACAGCCAAAGGTTCTTAATACCTCAATCAGATTCAAAAACTCCTGCCAGTGATGGGATTGGTTGTCTCGGTACTGAACTTGACGCTCATGAATTTCTTCTTGCAAAGCTAATCGCCGCTTCTGGCGTTTGAGTAGAGTTGTCGGATTACCCCATTGCCAGGCCGGATGAGCATCAATTTTGGCTTGTACCGCTTCTAAAACGTGCTGCTGTTCCTTCACCTCGGGGGCCATTTCGGCAATATCGGCTGTCAGATGATCTTCAATGAAGACCGCTTGAAGCTGCTCAGAAATAGCTTGAGTTTCTTCGGTGCCGCGTTTGGATTGACCGGGTTTGAGGATGAGTTCATCGGGAGGTAAAAGCGATTCGAGTCCTTGCACCTCCACTTCTCCATGCAAAGCCACTACATCTGCATGGGTGGCCACATACCAGCGATTTTGAGCACTTAAGCAGACGAGATAATAGGATTGACCACTTCCTTTTTGCTTAGCAACCAGCATGGCGGGGGCAGGAGAAGACACCTTGATGTGTTTCCCCTTGAGATGCAGAAGCATCCCCGGTTGAGCATATTGTAGGATTTGGGTAATATCCTGAGACCGCACCATTTCGGCTTGGCTTTGTAGGGTTTTGAGCAAGCGACGTTCTTCTTTGAGGCGTTCGCACAGCTTTTCGTAGTCGAGTAACCTGGGGATGTCTACGGGAGCCAATTGAATATCCAACTTGGTCAGTTCTGTGGTTAGTTCAGTAATGGCTTGTTGTTGAGGTCTCAGGTAAAGTGTTGCCAGGTACTGGGCAAAGCTACGTTCCACCAAGTCTTTGGCTTCTGCAAGAGAATGAGTTTGTAGCAAATTCAGTACCATGCCGTAAGTTGGCGTAAACTGGCTCACTAAGGGGTCAGCACCGGCCGTAGCTAGGTATGCGGCTTCTTTGGCTCCTTCAAAGGGGGTTTGTAAGGTGACAACATAACCGGTGGCATCCATCCCTCGCCGTCCGGCACGACCAGCCATTTGCAACAATTCAGAGGGAGTAAGCAGGCGGTGTCCTCGGTCGATACGCTTAGACAAAGAGGAGATAACCGTTGTGCGAGCAGGCATATTAATACCGGCGGCGAGTGTTTCTGTGGCAAATACAACCTTAATTAAACCGGACTGAAATAGTTCCTCTACTAATCCTTTCCAAGCGGGTAAAATGCCAGCATGATGGGCGGCAATTCCTCGATAGAGCGGTTCAACTTGCCCCGCACGTCCTGCATCCGGATTGCGATGTAAAAATTCATCGATTCGGGTTTTGAGTTGTTCGGCTTCTCGGTCGTTGACGAGAGAAAATTCTCCTGACTCTTCTACGGATTTATCACAACCTCGACGGCTGAAGATAAAGTAAATGGCAGGTAACATATCCCGTGCCGAGAGTTGCTCTACAATCTCCGTGATGGTCGGGCAGTCTGGGCGTCCTCCTTTGGGCTTCCCTCCCTTTTTGGGCTTGAGACGGGGGTTAATTTTGTGTTGAGTCTCATCCAATAAAGGGAAAATTCCTTTGGTATTGCCGAAGTAATACTGTAAGGGAACCGGGCGAAAATCTGAGTAAATGAGTTCAGTGGAACCATGTACGAGATTCAGCCATTCGGTAAGTTGGTCGGCATTGGCGACGGTGGCAGAAAGGGCAAGCAGTTGGATTTCTGGTGGACAATAAATGATGGATTCTTCCCAGACGGTGCCGCGTTGTCGGTCGTTCATATAGTGGCATTCATCTAGGACGACCGCTTCAACACCGATTAAGGAGGTTCCAACTTCTCCAATTGGGGTGCCGTAGAGCATATTGCGGAAAATTTCGGTCGTCATCACAACAACGGGTGCATCTCGATTGATAGAGATGTCACCCGTGAGCAAGCCCACTTTGTCCGGGCCAAATTGCTCTCGGAAATCCCGTAGTTTTTGGTTAGAAAGGGCTTTTAAGGGTGTAGTGTAGAACACTCGACCACCCCGTGCGATGGCACGGTAAATGGCATATTCTCCGATCAGGGTTTTTCCCGAACCGGTGGGAGCACAAACCACAACAGAACGACCCGCATTCAGCGCGGTAATTGCCTGTTGTTGAAATTCATCTAGTTCAAACGGAAACAGATGTTTGGGGTCAAGGTCTACAGGAGTCGTGGAAACGTTGCGCCCGAAGGCATTCTCACTTCGTTCGATCACACAAAGTCTGTCCAATGGTAGGGTTGCGGCAATTGGGACACACCCACCTATTTTGTGTTAGGTGTCCTGGTATGGCGCTGACGTATCTTGAGGGGAAGTAGGGTCAAGACGAGAAGGAACGTTCTACCTCACTACCCTCTTTTTGATCGTTGGCGCTGCATCCTGATCACAGTTTAGTTCTAAGCTGCCCTGAGGGGTGGCAAGCCACTTGACCAATTTTGAAAATAGGGAGTCGGGAATCGGGAATCGGGAGTCGGGAAGAGAGATTTTCATTCTTTCTTCGTGTGCTGTCGTCGCGCATAGTGTCTAAAACGAAAACTTGATTTTTTCTCCCTCAGAACTTTTGTTAATGCAGCGATTGAACTTTCTGTACTTGGGATTTGCGGATATGCTTTTAGATCCGTGCTGTTCTGTTGCGTCCCTACGAACTTTGTTATGACCCTGATTCTCACGAACGACGACGGAATAGACGCCCCAGGTATCCGGGCGCTCTTTCAGGCCGTAAATGGTAACGGGGTAATTGTTGCTCCTAAAGACCATTTATCCGGCTGTGGCCATCAAGTCACCACCACTCGACCGATTCATGTTCAACGCCGCTCGGATACTGAGTACGCGGTAGGAAGTACTCCCGCCGATTGTATTCGCCTTGCCATTTCACATCTTTGCAATAATGTCAAGTGGGTCTTATCAGGCATCAATGCAGGAGGAAATTTAGGCATGGATGTTTACATTTCTGGAACGGTAGCGGCTGTTAGGGAAGCGGCGATGAATGGAATTCCTGGGATTGCAGTATCTCACTACCGCAAAGGCAAACTAAATGTGGATTGGGATGTGGCGGCAAAATGGACGGCTAAGGTTTTAGAGGAATTATTCAGCCATCCCTTAGAACCGGGATGTTTCTGGAATGTAAATTTGCCCCATCTGCTCCCCGGAGAACCCGATCCAGAAATTGTGTTTTGTCAACCCTGTACGCAACCGCTTCCGGTCAAGTATCGAGTTGAGGGAGATGAATATTACTATGTGGGAGAATATGCCAAACGCGATCGCACTCCCGGCAGCGATGTTGATATTTGCTTTTCAGGCAAAATTGCTGTGACGATGTTGCGACTTTAGTTAAGAAAGATACCGAATAGGGTGTTGCCCGCCTTCAGCAAACTCAATCCAATTGTTAGGTGTTGTCCCAATATATTGAACGTGAGTAAGTTGAATATTGTATCGCCCTTCTCTATCTGCTGGCTCTACTCCAGCATGATTAGCTATGTACAAAGTATTTGTACTCATCTCATTGTTGCGATGATAGATAATAACGCGATCCACTATACGATTTGGATCGATAGGCCATTCACCCGTTGAACCCGTGTTACCTTCACTGAGGGCAAAGTTGCATCCTTGTGTAAAGATAACAATCACGTTTTCACCGGGTTTGATAAAGTCACGGGCTTTCATAGATAATTCCTCGAAACCAAGATTAAACGAAATCTATAAAATTGCGATCGCACCTCACCCCAAATACCCATCTGCATCAACCTCATTGATCGCTATTCCACTGCAACCGCATCAGGCTTAACTGCCAAGCGACTATCTTCCATCGTCAACCATAATACTGCTAGAGCCGAGAGTAGGGTGGGGCAACTCCTCCGGTAAGATAGCTTTAGTGGCTCATTTATTAAGAAATTATGCGAATTTTAATCATGGGTGGCACCCGATTTATTGGGGTATACCTCACTAAAATCTTGGTCGAACAAGGCCATGAGGTAGTGTTGTTCAATCGGGGCAATAAACCTGCACCCCTCGATGGAGTCACACAAATTCACGGCGATCGCACTGACGCCTCCCAACTCAAAGACAAGCTATCTCAAGAATCCTTTGATGCAATTTTTGATAATAATGGTCGAGAACTTAGCGATACTCAGCCTCTAGCTGAACTTTTCCAAGACAAAGTAAAGCACTTTGTGTACATGAGTTCTGCTGGAGTTTACTTAAAATCAGACCAACTGCCTCATCGTGAAGGCGATGCCGTTGATCCCAAAAGCCGCCACAAAGGCAAACACCATACCGAAGAGTTCCTGCAACAATTGGGATTACCTTGGACATCCATTCGTCCAACCTATATTTATGGCCCTCAAAATTATAACGATTTAGAAGCTTGGTTTTTTGACCGGATTGTACGCGATCGCCCGATTCTCATCCCCGGAGATGGATATCACCTCACCCAATTAGGTCATTGTCAAGATTTAGCCAGAGCAATGTCTCTGGTTTTAGGCAACGAAACAGCGATCGGGCAAATTTATAATGTATCGGGCGATCGCTACGTTACCTTTGATGGCTTAGCTCGTGCCTGTGTGCAAGCGGCCGGCAAATCTACCGAATCCATAAAACTTTTGCATTATAACCCTAAGAAATTTGATTTTGGCAAGCGCAAAGCGTTTCCGATGCGAGTGCAGCACTTTTTTGCAGATGTTCATAAAGCCATGACTCAACTGAACTGGCAACCGGAATATGACTTGATTTCAGGGCTTAAAGACTCCTTCCAAAATGATTACTTAGCCTCGGGACGTCATGAAGCTGAGATTGATTTCTCTTTAGATGAGGAGATATTGAAAGCCGTTTAGGCTGAATATAGCAGTTCTTAAGTTAGGAACTTAGAAGTCAGGAGTCAGGAGTCAGGAGTCAGGAATAAATGACTGTACTTCACCTAGCCTGAGAAACCTAAAAACAACCAATTTAAAAAGGGGAAAAACCTTACCTTTTCCCCCTCTTATTTTCTCACTCTCATGTAAAGACTACCCTCTCACTACAAGGATGTAGGTTTGCCGTCAATATCTACCTCTAACTCTTCGCGTCGAAGCGTTTCTGTTGCGTCAACGGTATCGTGTTCTACTTCTTTCCTAACATTGACTTCTTCTCGCACAAAAGCCTGTTTTCCAATTTCAGCCGTCTCTTCGTAGAGATTGATATGAGCCACTTCGCCTTCTCGGAAACTTTTGGTGTTAGGAGTCACTGTAGTCCCTACGTCAGCAGGAGATTTCCGTTCAATCACAACTCGCTCTTTATTGACGGGAACTGATACATGGGTGGTGTCTGCTTCTACTCGCTTACCAATGGCCACATCACCCTTTTGACGCCGACGTTTATTGGCAACCAACCGTTCTTCATACAATCTAAGCGTTTGGTGTTCCCGCTCATTCATTTGGTACAGTGTCGGTTCGTGATCATAGGCATAGGTACGGCGATCATAAGGAACTGAACGCGATGGAGTGCGTTGAGAAACACCAGTAGACTCGACAGGAGCAGATGATTCTACGGTTGGAGTCCGATAAACATGTCGGACACGCTCCTCGTAATCGTAATCTACGGTCATTGTGTCATCGTACTCAGGTAATAGTTCGGCCTGCTCTTTACTAGCAATTCCTACAGCATAGATGCGCCGTGCCCTTGCATCCACATGACAACGAGCAACCGGAAGTAAAACCTTTTTTCCCAAAATCCAGAAACCTGTATCAATCACCAGGTATCGAAAACGCCCTGTATCGTCTACGAGTACGTCATGAATTGAGCCAATTTTCTCATTAGTTCTGCCTGCATAGACTTCGAGACCTTTAACATCTTCACCATCAAAGGCGTCTTGGCGGTAGCTTGGATTAAAATCTGCAATTTTGAAAAGAGGCATACTTCCCATCTCCAGAGTCATGTTTGAGTATGCCTAATCGTAGAAATTTAACGTGCTGTCATTCCTCTTGCTAACGAATGAGACGCTTAAAGCGGTGGAATATTAATCCGTCAGAAAACATGACGTGAACCACTAGCTATCGGCAGTCATACCACTGTTTTTTACCGCAGGTTGAGTCCCCGCTTGCGGCCATAGGTAAATTGCACCAGAAATCCAAGTCAGAGCAACGGATATCCAAAACGCGACTAAAGCCGGAATTTGCCAAGAGTCAGGTGTGGGAGCAATCAAAAGCGCGATCGCCAAAATTTGGCTGACTGTTTTGAGCTTACCCCAAATATTCGCCCCACTAATTTTTGTACTGCCTGTGAGGCTAGGATTAACCCGCCATCCGGCAATGGCTAACTCCCGCGCCAAAATCAAAAAGACACCCCATGCCGGAACTTGGCCAAGCTGAATTAATGACAATAGGGGAGCTAACACTAAAAATTTATCAACCAATGGATCGAGGAATTTGCCTAAATCGGTCACTTGGTTGAGCTTGCGTGCTAAATAACCATCCAACCAATCGGTTCCGGCAGCAATCAGAAAAATAGCTAAACAAATCCAACGCAGTTGCTCTGTGGGATTGTACAAACCATACAGAAGAAACGGCAAGGCCAGAAGGCGAGAAAAAGTGATTAAGTTCGGTAGATTCATAAAAAGACTACGAGTTAAGATACGTACTTCTTAACTCATCGCTGATATTTAACAGAACTCCCGAAATAGGGACTTAAGTTGTTGCGCTGATCAATTGCATGGTGGAAGTTGGCTTTTATGGTTGCTACCCTCTGAGTTGTTTAGTATGCCCCATCCTTATGCACAACAACTAAGAAGGTTTTCAAAATTAATTTCAGGTCGTAGGTAATAGACCATTTTTGTTGATAAGCAATATCCATCCGAACGATTTCTTCAAAGTCTGTAACCTTTGAGCGTCCGTTCACTTGCCACTCACCTGTCATTCCGGGCTTAATATTGAGCCGTTCCCAGTGATGTTTCTTATAATGCATCACTTCACTGATGGTTGGCGGACGAGTCCCCACCAGGCTCATGTCTCCTGTGAGTACATTCCAGAACTGAGGTAATTCGTCTAAGCTAGTGCGACGGAGAAATTGGCCTACACGAGTTACACGAGGATCGTTTTGATTTTTAAAGATATGACCTGAAGCTTGATTATTGACTAAATGCTGGAGATGGTCAGCCCCCAATATCATTGAGCGAAACTTCCACAGACGAAAAGGCTGACCTTTGATTCCACAGCGAATTTGGCTGTAGAACAATGGCCCTGGATCGTCAAGTTGAATCGCAATCGCAATCGGAATTAAAAGAACGGCTGTAATACTTAACCCAATTAACGCACCGATCACATCTAGCAATCGCTTGCGTTTGCAGATAGTAGAGTAGTGGATGCTTGGTTGAGATTTACAACTGTTGGTCATGCGATCGAAGCACGATGCATCGATCGATACAGAATTGGATGGATGGAATGTGGTAGACACGGCTGGCTATCAGCGATTGACAAAGCATTGGACTTTTCTAAGCATTCCTATCGTTGATATTAATCTTCTTGAAGAGAGTGAAGGCAAAAGTCCGGCGAATTCACCGAGTCTTTACAATTTTCTGGTGTTTTTTAAAGTTACCGTGAAGCTGCTCCGTTTTATTTGAAAACCCATGTTTATTTTGATAGATTAATAAGATTAAGAGTTACTTAACATTTGCACCGAACCATAAGGAGTTCTTCAAGGTTTTGATGCGCTTCAGACAAAACCAGCTCCAACCCAATACTGTGGATGCCCAAAAGCAACTACTCCTTGTTTAGGGATTTGATTACTGTGGAGGCAATTCTTCAGAATCAGGGAAATTTTCCTTGTCCTTTTCTTGTGACTCTATGGGAGGCTGGAGGGTTGGGAATTCCTCAAAGTTTGTTTGTAGCGAATCTGAAGCCTCAGTTGGGGCTTCTGCTTGTCTAGGTTCAGCCCAAAATGAAGTATCTGGCTGCTTTATCGAGGGTTCGGCGGGGTTCACTTCATCCTCTAAAAGGGAATCTGGCGAGTTTTGATTCCAAACATTTGCATCCAACTCCGGGGAGGCCATCCCTTCCTCCATCGAACTAGCGGTGGGTTCATCCCAGTGTAGTTCAATAAAATTTTCAGCCTCAAAAGCAATCAGAGATTCAGGTGCAGCCATCTCTTCTGAATCCGTAGCCTCGGCGTGAACTGCATTCTCTCGATCTAGTTCTAAGGTTTCTGAAGGAAATAAATCTGGATCATAATCAGATTCGGCTAATTCGGCGGTTGTCGGCGTTACAGCACTTGCCTCATCATCCTGCTCTGATAGTGCTTTAGCGTAGCGCACGGTAATTTCATTCAATTCCTCCCAATCTTCAGCTAATAACTCCTGCGACATGAGGAATTGCTGCTCCTGCGGACTCAACTGGGATATCTCTGGGGACAGGGCTGAGTCATCTATGGGATTTTGGGATAGGAATGGAGGGTGCTGCGTCTGCTTGCGGATGGGGTGGCCCGGAGGCTGCTCAAAGCTAGAGAGGTCTTGCTGAAGCTGCTCTAGGGTGTTTGGATTTAAAGAAATGTTTACATCAACATCGTTGATGAGCGTGTCTGTTTCCAATAAATCTTCATCGGGTGAGGCGGGGATATAGTGATCTTCCCCTAAACTGGCCTCAGGCTCCTCATCAGAGGTAGGGAATTCGGATTGTGTGCCTACTGTGGAGGGGGACACGGGGTTATCTGGATGAGTCGGTGATGCAGGGCTTAAATCCATCTCCTCGAATAAATCGGTTAAGGCCGCAATTGTCTCAATCCGGTCGGGTTGATGGCCAATGTCTGAATCACCACGCAAATCGCTAACCTCGAACGAGGGCGGCGCTGGTTGTTCCTGATTGGGTGAAATGGAGGATTCTGGTACAGTCTCGTCAAAAAATAATGCTTCCCAGGACTCAGACAAATCTCCTGCCTCTACGGGGGAAACTTGTGCTGGGGTAGGCGCAATTGCCGGGTCAGAAAATCCTTCAAATAAAGCCTGTTCTACGGAAGAGGGTATGGGGGGAACGGACTCCACTTCAGCGATTGACTCATCCTCTGAGGCAAGTGGTTCTAAAAAATCCGACTCCGCTTTACTCTCCACATCGGATTCATTGGATGGGGTGGTGTAGGTTAAAGAGTCTGTTCCAAACAAACTTTGGTAGAGTTCGTCAATCTCTTGGCGACGGAGATCGGCCGCTGTATTGAGGTCTGCTGCTGTCGTCTGTGAGTTGTCTAGCCCAGTTTCTAAATCCGTTGTGGGTGTGGTTTGCTCTTGGATAGGGGTGGATTCTGGCTGTTTTTCATGGAGCCAATTTAGCAAAAAATCCGCATCTTGATCCTCAGAGGGGCTAAGGGTGGTGATCTCCTCCAAGGAAGCCAGAGACTCGGACAAATCGTTGTCCTCTGTTGTGGAGTGTGGCGAGTTTCCTTGAGTTGTATTCTCTGTCAGGTCTAACTGTATAAACGTTTCGCTCTCATCAGAGTTGGCTAGCTCAGCATTAAGAGGATCACAATCGAGTCCTTCCACAATTTCCCAATCTTCTGAGGTGAGATTTTCTAGAAGACTGTCGCTAGAGGATGGGGAAGATAGGCTATCGGTGTGAGCTTCTGGGCTTGCCGGATTGACGATATCCGGTTCGTTGCTCAGCAGTGATGCCATTTCACTGTCCTGTGTGCTTTCTAGGTCAGAAAACAGCAAATCGATGGTCGGTGGTGTACCCGGATCGAGCGAGGAACTAGATTGGGGCGATGCTAGTGTTGAATTAGATGGGAGATTGGAGGCGATCGCTTGGAGAGTATCGCCAGGGGGTAACGACTCAGGCGCGGAGAGTTCCATATCAGCATCTTGTGCTGTATTTCCTGAGTCAGAGGGTTGGCGCGAGGGAGAGAGCAACATCGATGCTTCACGTCCCAACTGTTGCGCTAGACGATTCACCAAAGCGGTAAACACCGTCTCTCCTTGAGTACCCAAGGTGTGCATTCGTTCCAACCCCTGAGACAAAGACTCCTGATAGCTTTGAAGGTCGCGCTGTAACACCTCAAAAATTGCACGCTGGTTCGCCTCCAGCGTCAGCAACATTTGGTCAGACTTCTCTTGAAGCTGCCGGAGTTGGGCGCTAGGATTAGGCAATGGATGGATCTCCCCCAAGTGTTCATAATTCGTTGCTGGGATGTTAACTCCCCCAGCCGTAGAATTCGCTAAAATTTGAGCAAGTTGTTGCGTCAAGCGTTCGCTGCAGCGATCAATCAACTCCTGAGATACCTCGGCAAGAATCTGCTGCTGAACAGTATGGCGTTGACTTTGAGAATCAATTTGTAGCCGTTTTTGTTCGAGCTGCCGAATTTCTCGAACCAGGAAGTCTCGTTGTTGAAGCAGAGCCTCTACCTCAGCTTGCAGGGGCTGCATGAAATCGGCGCGTAAATGATCGATCTCTCGATTCACTATCTGCACGAGCTGCTGTATCATTTCTTGTTGCTGAGCTGGTTTGGCCTCCACAGGGGGCGATTTCGCTCCAGTACTCAGGTTTCGCTCTTGGGCTGCCAGGTAGCTACGAATTCGCTCTAGAACCCGCCGCTCTTTAGCTATATCACCGGGCTTTGACCAGGGGAGACGGGCATCAGCCTTAGGGAGAATGCTGTCAATATCAGCAATTAGAGATTGAATATCCTTAAGAGAAGTCACGGCGAAACCCTTGACGAAATTAAGTACACGGATACAGGAGTAAGTATGATTCCCCTGCCTCTAATGTTAAATAAATAGGAGCCACTAATGATATTGAATTCGCGCCAACCGATCAAATCAGTTCTCTTGCTACACTCAGTTGAGGAAAAAGACTCTTACCAGCTTCCGACTGAAAATCCGGTCATTGATAAAAAAATGAACAACATTGAGCTTTATAGTTATCACCATCAAATTATTACAGTATTTACTGGTGCGTAATCTCACAAGCTGTGGATCGGCTTGGAATTTTTGGAGGTCGAGCAATATAAAGGATAATAATGGACACATCGCTCGGTCAGTGCCTTAATCTCGGACAGAATTAGCAATTGAAGGCACCTCGCTCAACGGAAGAGTCTGTCCCACGCCAGGAAACAACAACTGCCTTCACCTGACTGGCTTGTTTTGAAGGATCGATGAGGTGAGACCCTCAAAGTGTAAAGTGTCCTGTTGCTCCTCAAGAGTCTAAAGGGGAAAGCCTCCAGCTTGAATTGAGTGGGCGGCTGAGGATTTCTCTGTCCACCTTGTTTACAATGAGCTCGTGATTACATGGAAGACCGATACAACTCACACGAAATGAACTCTACTGTTAATGAGTTGATTAGCGCGGCTCCTTTTTTTGCTGGCTTACCCGAGGCGACTGTGGAGCAAGCCACTGCTCACGTTGTCACCCGCAGCCATCCCGCTAACCGGGTAATCTTGTTAGAAAACGACTGGGGCGGCTCCGTCTATTTCATATTGGAAGGGTGGGCAAAGATTCGCACCTACAACCTCGATGGCAAAGAAGTGACCCTCAATATCCTGGGACGAGGAGAAATTTTTGGCGAAATGGCAGCACTCGATGAGGTTCCGCGTTCGACAGATGTCATTACGCTTACTCCCACAACAATTGGCAGTATACCCGCGCAAGATTTCGTCCAACTCGTGCATAACGAACCTTTAGCCGGTGTTCGCTTATCTCAACTGCTGGCCAAGCGCTTACGTCAAGTCAATCGCCGTCTTCGCTTACGGGAGTCGGATAGTACCTCCAGGGTGGCAGATACATTACTGTTTTTGGCAGAGGGGCAAGGCAAACTCAAACAGCAAGGAACAGAAATTCCTAACTTACCCCACCGTGAATTGAGCAGTCTCAGTGGATTGGCACGGGAAACTGTCACCCGTGTTTTGACCAAACTGGAGAAGAAGGAGCTGATTAAGCGCGACAACGATATCATGTATATCCCTGATGTGGTTGCCTTAGAAAAGCTCATTACCTAGCCACAATCAGCCTTCAGTCGTCCAGAAATAACCAACATTGTTCAATCTAGGTCAGCCCTGCCAACCAGCTTCTAAGATCAAATCATGAGAAGGTTATTTTTGGACTAGCTCTGATGGCATCCACTGCTGATCGGCAAGGGATATTGTTTAACTATAGGTATTGTCTATGAGTTTTAAGAAAATCCTCGTTGCGGTTGGCGATTCGCCCCTTTGCCCTCATGTTTTTGCAGAGGCGCTAGAACTCGCCCGTTTGAACAATGCGTTACTCCAAGTTGTTCATTGCATTATCCCGGAGGCTGTGGGCGAAGCAACGGTTCCCATGCACTATGAGATGGGAATACAGCCCAACTTAGCAATGAATGATTACTATACTCAACAAGTACTCGTCGAACGACAAATGGAACAAGCGCAAGCAATCTTGGAACGCTGCCAAGAACAAGCGCTCAACCAAAATATTCCTATACAAGCCGATTACTATGTTGGGGATGCTGGTGTCCAAATTTGTGAAGTCGCTAAAAATTTAAGAGCGGACTTAATCGTTGTGGGGCGTCGGGGGCGTACAGGATTGGCAGAAGTCTTCTTGGGCAGTGTGAGTAACTATGTGGTTCACCACGCTCCTTGTTCAGTATTGGTCATTCAAGGGCCGGAAACTGACCCTGAGAATACGGAACCTGTTGAGTCGGATGTTTCAGTCGTGGATGCTCAATCTTTCCTTCGTGGAGAACCCAGTTAGAGAAGGATTTTCATTTTTTGATTGATGTCATGATGGCCTTGGGCTATTCTTCGGTTTTTCAACTGGAGCCTGCGTATCTTGGAGAATCCTGCTGCTGTTATATAGGTTGAAATTTGTAAATCTACATGAGCGATCCTGTTAATAATTTTCCTGAGTCTCATCCCGATCCTTCTGAGGAAGCGAAGCACGAATCTTCACAATCTGAAGCAGAATCTCCGAGTGGCAATTTAAATGTAGCCGATGACGCCGAGACAAACACTGTATCACCCATCACCAGCCAAGAACTCGAGGAGTTTGACCAGCTTGACGAACATCTTCAAGTTAGTGGAACCCAAGACGTTAGTTTTACACCCAAATATGGTAGGAGAGAACGTCCCACGCTGACCTCTAAAGCCCCCTTGGCAATGGTGGAAACGGCATTTCTCGCGAGTGCTGCCAGTTTAATTTGGTTAATTAATTATTACTTTCCCCTCGGCCCAATCTTGCGGATGTTTTTTCCGATCCCAATTGCACTGGTTTATTTGCGTTGGGGGCATCGAGCGTCTTGGATGGCCGCCATTGTATCGGGCTTGTTACTCACCGTTTTGATGGGGCCGACTCGTAGCATTGTCTATTTCATTCCTTATGGTTTGATGGGAGTTCAGCTCGGGCTGATGTGGAGACGGCACGCTAATTGGCTTTTCTCGATCTTCGCCGGAACGCTGATTGGAACCTTGGGTTTCTTTTTTCGTTTTTGGTTATTCTCCTTACTGTTAGGGGAAGACTTATGGGCGTATGTGATGACTCAGATTACGCAGTTAACCGAGTGGGGATTTATCAAACTAGGGTTGTTGATTCAGCCTGATTTGACTCTGATTCAAGCCATTGCCGTACTAGCGATTTTCATTAACAATGCTGTTTATTTATTCGTTGTCCATCTTGTGGCCTTACTGTTATTAGACCGCTTGGGGAACCCGATTCCCCGACCCCCCAATTGGGTACTAGTTTTATTGGATTATGAGGGCTAGTTCAAGAGTGGGAGATTTATCTTCGCTTCCTCGACTCTTGTTTTGTGAATGAGTAGCTAATGATTGGAGTTTATACCCAGAGTGAGCGGGGACAGCAATGGCTACAGCAGTACCGAGGACGCCAGCCGATACTCGCTTGCATTTTAGGTTTTACCGACACAGGTTTAATTCCTGGTATTTCTGCTGCGGGGGCGACCCCCGCAGACCGCCGTTATACTGCGATCGCAGATGCTGAATTTTTAGTCAACGGCGTCACCCCAACGCCGCAATATCCCTTACCTCCGTTATCGGTGGGGGCATCTCCTGTATTTATTTCCCGTGCTGTGGTTGAAGCCTTGAAGCTTCCGGTCTATGTTTTTAATGCCGGATTGCCTCAACCCCCTGCCGTGCCGGTGATTGATTTAGGGGGTGTATCGGCGCAGTGTCTCTCATCAGGCAATGCTTTACCCTTGCACACAGTGAAACACCTATTTGAGCAAGGTTTACAGTGGGGAAAAAATTTGGCTGATGTGGCGAATGATGGTTATGTCATCCTCAGTGAATGTGTTGTGGGAGGAACAACAACAGCCTTAAGTATCCTCACGGGTTTAGGGATTGCTGCCGCCGGTAAGGTCAACAGTAGCCACCCTAGTTGTAATCATGCCCAGAAGTGGGACATTGTACAGTCGGGATTCAGAAAATGGAGGGATAGAAGCAGCAAAGACGTGGCAGAACAGATCGATCATCTGCTCATAGGTTCATCGCTTTCTTCCGGGATTTTGCCTATAGACCCATTTCAATTGGTTGCCGCCCTAGGAGATCCCATGCAAATTGCAGGGGCAGGAATCACTTTGGCTGCCAGTCAGCATTGTGGTGTTTTGCTGGCAGGAGGTACACAAATGTTGGCGGTTTATGCTCTGGCGCGGGCTTTGGCTTGCACCCAGCCTCAAGCATTCGACGAAAAGAAGAGTGGGGGAGTGCAGGAGTGGCAGCAAGACTTGCTAGTTTCATCCCCTAATCCCCCTATCAACTCTCCTCTAACTTCCTCTTCATCAATCCTTTGGCAACCGGAACGCATTGCTGTGGGAACAACCCGTTGGGTAGCCCAAGACCCAACGGGTGATACAGTGGGGTTAGCACTTGATATTGGCGACGTACCGTTATTAGGAACCCAATTGAGTTTTGCTAAGTCTCGGTATCCTCAGCTACAAGCTTATGAGCAGGGATATGTTAAAGAAGGGGTCGGCGCAGGAGGTTGTGCGATCGCCGCTTATCTATACCAAGGCTGGAGTACAGAGCAATTACTTCAAGCCATTGAAGCTTTAATAGAGCAATACTGCCAAGATTAATACCGCGTTGAAAAAAAGGTGAGTGAAAGTAGTTTGGTCTGGTCTAATCGGGTAAGACCTAATGCACAAGCACAACGCAGGCTTTTAATTTTACTGTTAGTACGCTTTACCATCAATCGTAACTTTACAGTTATAGCTACACCCTCAGGAATACCGCGAAAAGCTTTGTGACAATGTTTACACCAATACTCAACTGACTTTTGGCCAATCTTCACGTCGGCAAGTAACGCTATTTTGTCTCAATCTATCCAAGGATTGCAATTGAATATCAACCTTAAAGGTCTAAGAGTGGATTCTGCGGGCTAAGAGCTGTTCTTCGAGGGCAGCGATGCGATTATAAGCAGCCGTCAATTGTGCAGTTAAGCGTTGGACTTGAATATCAGCAGATAGAGCATTTTCGCTATTTTGCTGAGAATGGGTGAGTTCGCTCTTGCCATCCATTAGAACATCTTTATGTTCCATCACTGAGTCTAGAAGGCTTTGACTTTGATAAGAATGGGGTCGAACCTGCCCAGATGACGAAAAAGCATCGCTTTGCTGGCGAGGAATCTGTCTGATTTCAGTCAGAGATTCTGCCATTTTGGAATTAAGCTGGTCAATAATTTGGTAGAGTGTGTCAATTTTATGACTCAGAGCAATGATTTGCTTTTGAACGGCATCCATGCGATTTCCTATTGTCCAAAAAAACTGGGTTCATTTTTATGCTATTCACTTTGAGAGGGAATCGACATTGATTGCTGATTGATTTAACTATTGCTGGCAATGAGCCGCTCAAACCGTGGTTGGTTTTTTCCAGGGAAAATTAGGAACAATTGATGACTCGTACAGTCAGCAAATATACTTAACTTCCTCAAGGGACGGCTAAACCCTCCCAAGGCAATACTTCTAGGATATAACAATCGTTACGCCTAGAGATTGCTAAAGATTTTTATCTGGATTGTTGTGTATTGTTGTGTGCGATCACACCTACAAGAGCGGTCTAAACATTAACAAAAATTATGTTAATTTTCTTAAGTGAGTTGATTCGTCTTTTTTGAGAAAATTTCGGATTTTTTGAAGAAATGCTTGATTTTCAGGAATTTTTTACCGTTTGTACAGGTTTATGGAAAACAGAACGAATTTATTATTCGGTTCTTCAAGGTCAGATTGAGCGCTCTCATACCGAATTTCGAGTAGAAACCTTAAACCTAGAACAAAAGCAGCAAATTCTATCAGTATCGAATGTAAAAGGTATCAAATTTAACCAAACACGGATTGAATCTGAGGAAGGGGTATGCCCAGGATTTGCGATCGCGTTTGACACGATTTCAGAAACGGGTGAACAAGTGTCAATGAGCCTCAAGGCACTATTTATACCCGATGCTTATGTTATCCAAGATGAACCATCAGAAAATGTTCCACCCGTACCCTTGGCAGCTCAAGTTCCAGAAACTCCAGAGATGATCCAAGGTTATTATCTGCGGGATGAGGGCTACTCCGAAGCGGGGGCTGTGGCCAGTCGCTTCACTTATCTGCCCACCCGTCAAACTTTAGAGATGACTACTTATTATCGGCGTTCAGTGGCTATCGACCAAATGCGGTTGGTTGCCCCTAATTTACGATTACGCACAATTACCACCTATCAGCGTCCGGAATTAGGAGAAGTACCTACGGTAATTGACCTTGTAGGTTTTGGTGTCGAACAGCGACAGACCGTTTAGGGTAGAACAAGGAAGGGAAAAGGGGGAAGGGGCAAGAAAACCTTTACTCTTTAACCTTTTCCCAGGTTTATTTGTTCTACTAACTCTTGGATTTGAACATTTCTCTCCTAAATGATGAAGCGACGCTCTTTTCTAGCCGGTGCTAGTGCTTTAATGCTCGGTCAACTTTTATCTGGATGTGATCAAAAACAGGCATCCTTAAATGTGCAGCTTTTGAAAGGCTCCATCCCACCTCAACTGGTGAGTGAATTTGAGAAACAATTAAAGTTAGCAGCACAGCTTGATTTTGCTCCAGAGTCACGATTAAAGGATTTATTTGAATACTTAAAAATCTGGAAGAAACAAGCTGATAAGAAAGTTCCTCAGCAGAAATTGCCATTGCCCTTTATTAGCCCAAAGATACCTAATCGGGCAAATTTAGTAACCTTGGGAGATTATTGGCTAGAATCAGCCATTCAGCAAAATCTAATTCAACCTCTGGAGATAGAGCAATTAGAAGGATGGCAAAAATTGCCGCCTCAGTGGCAAGCAATTGTCAAACGCGATGATTTAGGTCAGCCAAAACTAGATGGACAAGTGTGGGGTGCGCCTTATCGCTGGGGTACGACGGTGATTGCCTATCGTCGGGACAAGTTTCAAGAGTTAGGATGGACACCAAAAGATTGGAGTGATTTGTGGCGTCCTGAATTGCGCGATCGCATTTCTTTGTTAGATCAGCCCCGTGAAGTGATTGGTCTAACTTTAAAAAAACTGGGGTTCTCCTACAATACTCAGAATTTAAGCCAAATCCCTAACCTAGAAAAAGAATTATTAGCGCTGCATCAACAAGTCAAGTATTACAGCTCTGACCGCTATCTAGAACCCTTGCTGATGGGAGATACTTGGTTAGCATTGGGTTGGTCTACTGAAGTGTTACCTGTACGTTCAAGTTATCGGAATATAGATGCTGTAGTTCCCCGTTCAGGAACTGCACTTTGGGCAGACGTGTGGGTACAACCTGCCGCGTTAACCATCGGTTCTCAAGTTGAAGATACCACAGATGAATCGGCTTTTCGTTCTGATGCTAGGCTGATGTCCTATTCTCAAAACGAGTTAGCACAAACACCGACTTCACCAACTCCATCGACTAGGGCAGAGAATGATGATCAGATGAATTTAATCAAGCAATGGATTGAATTTTGCTGGCAACCTCAAATCGCTAGGGAAATTTCTTTATTGACTAATGCAGCCTCACCCATCATTCTGAGCATGGCTTCTGAGCAATTACCCAAATCTTTGCGAGAAAATCAGTTACTTCTCCCGGATGCTTCAGCACTCAAGCAAAGTGAATTTATTAAGCCGTTATCGAAAGAAGTATATGAGAATTACCTAGCTTTATGGAAAAAAATTCGTACCTCATAAAAACAACTTAGGATTTAGGAGGGCGAACGGGCAAATTATCCCGGCCAAAGGAGTCAAATACTTTCAGTTCACAAGCCGGTGGAGTGATATCGTAGTTACAGGTATAGGTAGCCACAAGGTCAGCTCGTTCATTAAAGACTCTCACATCATATTGATAATCTCTCGCTGCAGCGCCATACCGACTGAGAAAGCTATATCGCCCTAAGTAGTCTAGAAGAGTCCAAAGTTGGCGGTTTACGATCAGATCTACCCGCTTTTTATCTCGATAGGCAATCCAATTTTGAATCAGTTTGCCATTAAACTCATTAAACTGTTCTTGTGCCCACCAAAGACTGGGATTCGCTAATTGGGAGGGCGAGATGGTAGTGGCTGTAATCCACTCCCCATCTGGAGGAGGTGTACTTTTATCCAGTAATTCTGTCTCCAAGCGCTCAAACGATGGAGTGGTTTCTGAGGGGGTTTGTGCCCACACTAACTGAGGTATCAAAATTGTTAGGAGACTGAATAATGGGAGTGCGGCAGAAATCCGCCGACTCCATTGAGTAGAGAAACTCATACCTATTACTTGAACAATAGAAGCGGTCATTTGTGGGAGCATCTTGACAGATGCAGCTTACCATGAATGACTTGATGATACTTCTATTGTTCCTTATTTGGGTCGATTAATGAAGGGAATAGGATTACCCCCGCTCGTAAATGAACAAACTTAGTCAGAAAGAATTTCAATCAGCTCGAAATTCCCTAGAAAACTAAATAGGCAAGGAGTAAGATTTCTGGATATATGTGCAGTCAGTTAGAAGCGGTTGAGACATCTACTTTAATGAGAAACCTTAAATATCGGGAATCTACCATCATTCTAATGTAGTACGATATAATACAACTAGGTTCTCTATTTACCCCAACCCGATAATCAAGTATACCTACATCATAAGAATTAGCCCACATCAGCCTGAAATATACGGCTTGTATAGCCGGAGGCAATATTAATGTCTTGAAACCACCTCAAGGATTGTGTAATGAACTTAGAGCAGGAAGTTAATGGAAGGTTCTCGTTTAATCAAAATTAGTAAATATCTAAGCAAGTATCTTCGACACACTCCCGAACAAATTGGTATCAAACTTGCTCCTGGTGGCTGGGTTGAAGTCGATGAGCTTCTTGATGCTTGCAAAAAGCACTCTTTTCCTATCGAGCGCTTTGAATTAAATGAAATGGTTGCCAAAAATGAAAAAAAGCGGTTTTCATTCAACTCCACAGGGACTCATATTCGTGCTAACCAAGGCCATAGTATAGAGGTTGATTTACAACTCGATCCGACTATTCCTCCGAATACTTTATATCATGGTACGGGACATAATGCGGTGGAATCTATTTGTCGAGAAGGAATTCATAGAATGTCACGGCATCATGTTCATTTAACGAGTGATATAAAAAGGGCGAAACAGGTAGGAATGCGGCATGGACGGCCCATCGTTTTTGCTGTCAATGCTAAAGCTATGTATGAAGACGGTTATAGGTTCTACTGCTCTGAAAATGGGGTGTGGCTAGTGGATTATATTCCACCAAAATATCTACAACCACTCTAAAAAATTAGTATGGCACAATGGCCTAACGAACTCAGCAAAACTAGATTTTTTAAACCATTAGCCATTACTTATCGAATTTGTTACAGTAGTATCTTCAGAATTAGATCAATATAATCTGAAGTTGAGATTCTGAGGTTGAGAAAATTATTCTTAGTGGGTTAAAAAAAAAGCATTAGGATAAACTATGGATTCGGGATATTTTAAAGGCGACGATAATTCTAATCGTAATAATTTACAAAATAGAGGTTTACTAGGAGCCGGTTGGCGACCCTTATCACGGCAATTTGATTGGGATTTTTTTCATCACCTTGCGACTAATGACCCTTGGGAACTCACTCAAAAAACCTTAAATTTTGCCAGTGATATTGCTGATGCTCTAGGCCGCAATCATTATACTTGGTGGGCTAACATTTTAAATGTTTTTTCAGAAAATCTCCGCTATGAAATGGATGAATTCTGGGATTATATTACTCCATCCCCACCCTTTCCAGACCAGCGTTATGGAGAAATTTTAAGTGTTGAATTGCCCATCAACCAACTTGTTAGCCGTGACAGTATTCCTATTGATTATATTCTTAATCGTTTACAGGAAATTACTGTATTTAAAGTGCTTGAGTTACTAGGAAAGCCTCAACTCATAACTCAGTATTACATGGAGCGGCATTTCTATTTTCCCATTACTCGCTTTGTCAATTGGGAGCGCCTAGAAATTATTGGAACAGCTTTTGCTTATTGGCCAGAACAACAGATTTGGCTACAAATCGATAATTTAGGCCGGGGACGGCGGCGCTATACACTCATCGCTAATGATATAGCTCCCCTAATTAACAAAGCTACTTACAACATTGCCGTTATGCTCAGTGGCTATCAAAGCCGAGTGGGACAAGTTCACAGCCAGTTTGCAATTCGGTCATTTCCGGCTGATATTCAAAACTTTACAGATACAGTACAACAGGCAATTCTTGATCATGATCAACTGGCTGTATTAGTGAGTGGAGAACCAGGAACGGGTAAAACAGTTTGGACTCAAGCCGTAGCCAAAGAAATTCTAGCTCCTTTAGGATTTGTCATTTTTATTCTCGATCATGATGCGGTAGAAAATTTCGTTCCTCCTAGTTATTTAGAGCGAATTTGTCTGATTGTTAATGAGGCAGATAATTTAGCCCACAATCGCGCTAGTGTAGCCGCTCAATCGAGTAATAAGACCGAACATATCTTGAGTTTATTAGATGGAACGTTGTATCAGAGCGTTATTGATGAATCGGGAATTCACAAGCAACAAAAGTTGGTTATATTGATGACTTGTAATACAACTGAACGATTAGACCCAGCCATTTTACGTAAGGGAAGAGTTGATTTAATGTATGAATTTGTCCATCGCTTTGTATAGTTAATCACACTCTTCATGCACCGATAAACTCTCGATTGTAAACTCCCCCTGATTCTCTGACGGATACTGAAGTCATGTTGGAAAGGGCGGCTGAATATTCCTGTTTCCAAGCCTGCGGTCATCGCTGGAGATTTTTGAGTGTTAAATCATTCAAGTGCGCCCGATAAAACTTTGTTAGATTTAGATATTTTTCTGCCAAAAGGTTTAGTTCAATCCAATGGCTCAGTGGCATACTGAAGGTAGAAACTTTAAAAAAAGTAGAAAAATGAACTAGATAACATATCATACAATTGACTTTTTGGGAACTTGCAATAGAGACAACTTATGAAAACAATATAATTTTAGCCACAGCTTTACATAAGCTTCATAAAACCAGCCTAACTTTGGGCTGTAACTTTACACAAGCTTTATAAAACCCCTTATAATTGTCGTTAAGATTGCAAAAAAGCTTCATAAAACGATTGAGGCTTTGTAGTCATCGTCACATCAAAGTTGCGAACGACACCACCTGAATCGTTTTAGAGCCAAGCCAGCTTGGAGGTCAAGTGATTGGAATGATCAAGGCTATCGGCAATTGCTCCGAATAGAAGTGTGTTCATCACCAATCTGTAAGGTTGCGAACGAACGTGAAATAAGAAGTTTCTCATCAAAGCTTCATGGCAAGTTCATCAGCATTTGCGAAAATTATAGGGGGAGACTTTACATCTCATCCGAACGTTTCTCAAAGCACCATTTAGATGCCTTGTTCAACCTGTTGTCATTCAGTCCTTCTCAACGATGCCTCTACCATCTCAGTTGAAGATTTCAGTCATTATCCCTGTACACAATGGGGGTGATAGATTCCGCCGTTGTCTTTCAAGTCTGGCTCAAGCCGTACCTCCAGCAAGCGAAGTTATTGTTGTTTCCGATGGCGACACCGATGACTCTTGGCGTGTGGCTCAAGAATTTGGAGCAAAAGTACTAAGATTACCCACCTGTGGGGGGCCAGCGAGAGCCCGTAATATAGGAACTCAGGCCGCAAGTGGTGACGTTCTTTTTTTTGTGGATGCTGATGTAGCCATCTACCCAGATACCCTCAAAAAGGTGGCACTGGCTTTTACTGGCGAACCTGAAATTGCAGCCTTAATTGGTTCATACGATGATGAGCCAGGTGCCAGCAATTTTCTCTCACAGTATAAGAATCTATTCCATCACTATACACATCAAACCGCCAGTGCGGAAGCCTCTACATTTTGGGGAGCTTGCGGCGCAATTCATCGTGAAGTCTTTCTCTCATTAGGCGGCTTTGATGAAAGTTATCGTAAACCCAGTGTTGAAGATATTGAATTGGGTTATCGTCTTAAGCAAGCCGGGTACAGAATTCGGCTGTGTAAGGATATACAAGTTAAGCATTTAAAGCATTGGAAACCTCTTTCTTTATTGAGGGCAGAGATTTTTTATCGTGCTCTGCCTTGGACAGAATTAATTTTACGCGATCGCCCGTTTATTAACGTTAACGACTTGAATTTGAAAACCTCAGCTCGTCTGAGCGTTATTCTCACCTTTGGGCTGGTTGCAAGCTTATTAGCTGCTGCGCTAGTGTCGGCTGGTTTTTTATTTTTAGTAGGTGCCTTAAGCTTGCTTCTCTTACTGTTGAATGCTTCTGTTTATCGCTTCTTTTTGGAAAAGCGAGGTGTTCAGTTTACGCTTCAAGTCATCCCCTGGCATTGGCTCTACTTTCTTTACAGTGGTCTGTCTTTTGCGATCGGTACAGCAAGTTACCATTTCCGTCAGTGGTACTTACCTAAAGCAAGTCTATCTGTCGCTTTCCGTAAGTAGTATTCATCACAAAATTCGGAGCTCATCTACCTATGAAATTTAATCCCGTTGCGATTATTGGCGCAGGACCGGCTGGACTAACAGCCGGGTATGAACTTGCTAAAAAAGGCATCCAATCGATTGTTCTTGAACAAGCCGATAAAGTGGGTGGAATCTCCCGCACGGAAACCTATAAAGGTTATCGTTTTGATATTGGTGGACATCGCTTCTTTACCAAAATCGGTGAAGTTCAGCAATTTTGGAAAGAAATTCTAGGAGATGAATTCATCAAAGTTCCTCGACTCTCTCGCATTTACTATCAAGGCAAGTTTTATAACTATCCTCTATCTCTATTCAACACACTCACAAATTTAGGGCTGCTCCAAAGTTTCTTCATTTTGTTGAGTTACTTAAAATCAAAACTCAAAGCTAGAATCCTGCCTTATCAGGAGCCAGAAAATTTTGAAGATTGGGTAACTGATCGCTTCGGGGCACGTCTTTATCGAATTTTCTTTAAAACCTACACAGAGAAAGTTTGGGGAATATCCTGCGATAAAATCCAGGCCGATTGGGCAGCACAACGCATTCAAAATATGTCCCTCAAACGGGCAGTCGCTAATGCTTTATTTGGTAGCCAAAATGCGAAAAGTTTAATCAAAGAATTTGATTATCCTATTTTAGGACCCGGCATGATGTGGGAGCGCTGTCAGGAAATGCTGGAAAACCAAGGTTCTCCGGTGCTTCTCAATACATCAGTGACTCGCATCGAACGTGAAGGGACAAAAATTAAGAGTATTACAGCCAAGCGTGGTGATGAGACATTTCAAGTTGCTGCTGAACACTTCATCTCTACTATGCCAGTGACTGCACTGGTAAATCGGCTCGATCCTCTGCCACCGGAACATATATTGAAAGCGTCAAAAGGATTGAAGTATAGAGATTTTCTAATTGTATCGATCGTAATCGATAAACCGGAGCTATTTCCAGATAACTGGATTTATATTCATAGTCCAGAGTTCAAAGTCGGACGCATTCAAAACTTCAAAAATTGGAGCCCAGCAATGGTTCCTGATGCTAGCAAAACTTGCTTAGGGATGGAATACTTCTGTAGCGAAGGCGACCCACTTTGGGAAATGTCGGAGACAGAATTGATTGAATTAGCCAGTCGTGAAATTGTTGGTCTAGGTTTAGTGGAAAACCAAAGCTTAGTTGAAGATGGTGTTGTTATCCGTCAACGCAAAGCTTATCCGGTGTACGATGGCGAATACCGCAAGCATTTAAAAGTTATCCAAGACTATTTAGAAACCTTCGAGAACTTACAAACGGTGGGTCGTAATGGAATGCACCGCTACAACAATCAAGACCACTCGATGCTAACAGCCATGTTAGCGGTTAAAAATATCCTAGGTGAACAGCACGATTTGTGGAATGTCAATACTGAACGTTCCTATCACGAGGAATTTACCAAAGAAGATTGGCCACCGAAACAGCCATCGGGAAGTGAGGAAAAATTAACTCCAGTTGAATTAACAACTCCAGTCGGCTTAAAAAGTTAATAGGATAAACATTAGTAGTTAATAGGTGGTGTGAGGGGGAGAAAAACAACTCAACGACTAACTATTGACTACTAAGCTGATGCCTCACGAGCCATATACTTTGAATTAACCCGAGTAGGCTGATGACGAATCAATCTAATTTGTTTGTTTCCGTTATCATTCCGGTTTTCAACGATGCGAAGCGGCTACAAATTTGCTTGAAAGCTTTAGAGAACCAAACCTATCCCCGAACTTTGTATGAAGTGATTGTGGTTGATAATGGTTCCGATAAAGACCAAAATATTTCAAGTGTAGTAGCTCAATTTTCACAGGCGATCGCATTACAGGAAATGACTCCCGGTTCCTATGCCGCTCGCAACAAAGGTATCTCGTTAGCGAAGGGAGAAGTCATTGCGTTTACAGATGCTGATTGTATCCCTGCATTCAATTGGATTGAAAAGGGTGTACAGAACTTGTTATCAGTTCCTAACTGTGGGTTAGTGGCCGGGAAAATAGAAATGTTTTTCCAAAATTCCAACCAACTCACAACGGTGGAACTGTATGAAAGTGTCATGGTTCTAGCCCAACAACAGGAATTTGTCGAAAAATATCAATACGGGGCAACAGCAAATGTTTTCACCTTTAAACATATTATTGATCGAGTTGGAGCCTTTGATGCCAGTTTAAAATCTAGTGGAGACATGGAATGGGGACAGCGAGTGGCTTCATTCGGTTACAAGCAGATCTATGCAGAAGACACTTGTGTTGCTCATCCTGCCAGATATTCTTTTAAACAACTTTATAAGAGAACCAGGCGACATGCGGGCGGACATTATGATTTGCTTCAGAAAAGGGGTTACTCCTTTTGGCAACGAAACCAAATGTTTGTCTTGAGTCTAGCTCAAAATTTAACGCCGCCTTTGATGTTTGCATTTAATGTTTTTTTAGATACTCGATTAAAAAGCGTTGACCAAAAACTCAAAGTTTCTTTAGTCATGGTTTTTATTAGATATATAAGCGCTTGGGAAATGATGCGGCTTAAGCTAGGGGGAGCATCTAGTAGAGAGTAACTGGGTTTCCTATAAAATTTGGGAACTAACAAGCCGAGATATAGAAATTATGATTGAGCAAACTAAGCATGAAAATCAAACAATGATGGATAGTCCATCTAATCCCTTTGTTTCTGTCATCATTCCAGTTTTCAATGATAGTGAACGTCTGAAAATTTGCTTAGAAGCTCTAGAGAATCAAACTTATCCTAAAACGCTCTATGAAGTTATCGTTGTCGATAACGGTTCAGATAAAGACCAAAATATTAAGGAGGTAGTCGCTCAATTTAGTCACGGGATTGCTACCTACGAAGGCACTCCAGGTTCCTATGCAGCTCGAAACAAAGGTATCTCCTTGGCAAAAGGAGAGGTGATCGCTTTTACTGACGCTGATTGTATTCCAGCTCCTGATTGGATTGAAAAGGGCGTAAAAACATTGTTACAAGTTCCTAACTGTGGAATGGTAGCAGGCAAAATTGAAATTTTTGTCCGAAATCCCAACCAATTAACGATTGTGGAACTGTATGAAAAGGCAACAAGTTTCCAACAAAAAAAATATATTGAAAAGCACAAATTCGGCACAACGGCTAATGTTTTTACGTTTAAGGATGTGATTGAACGAGTAGGACTGTTTGATGGAAATTTAAAATCTAGCGGTGACTTTGAATGGGGGAGGCGTGTGGCTTCATTGGGATATCCGCAGATCTATGCTGATGAGGCTTGCGTGGCTCATCCGGCTAGGTATTCTTTTGCTCAACTTTATAAAAAATCAATCCGAGTAGCCGGTGGAATCTATGAAGGGCAGATTCAAAAGTGTGACTCCTTATTAGATAAAAACAAATTGTTCTTAAGACTTATTGCTGAATATTTTACCTGTCCTTTTTGGAGTGCCTATGATATTTTCATTGATTCTAGTCTCAAAAGAGTTGATAACAAACTCAAAGTTTATTGTATTATGTCCGTTGTAAGATATATATGGGCATTTGAAATAATTCGCCTCAAGTTTGGAGGGACTGTTAGTAGAAAATAATAGTTTAACTAATAATGGTTAATATTTAAGGTTATAAGAATTTATTGTAAGAACTTAAACCCAATTTAAATGAATCAAAAGTAACTATGAGAATAGCATTTATTGTTAGTGTGTTTCCCAGCCTATCACAAACGTTCATACTGAATCAGATTACAGGTCTGCTCGATCGGGGACATGAAGTCGATATTTATGCGGAGCAGGTGGGAGATACTTCTAAACTCCATCCGGATGTGGAAAAATACCACCTATTAGATCGGACTTACTACTTTTCAAAAACCCCCGAAAACCGTCTTTGGCGTATGCTGACAGGAGTCGGGTTACTGCTGAGGAAGGGATACAAAAACCCTAAGATGTATTGGCGATCGCTCAATGTTTTCAAATATGGTCTAACAGCCCTCGGGTTCTGGTTAGTACACGCTGTTATTCCTTCTGCTCCAACCTCCTATGACATCATTCATTGTCAGTTTGGAACATTAGGCTACAAAGGACTATGGTTTCGAGCGGTGAATTCCCCTGCAGCCAAGGTGGTTACTATATTTCGGGGTTATGATATTAGCCAATTTGTTCAGGAAAAAGGCGATCGCGTCTATGATTTACTCTTTAAATCCGCCGACTTTTTCCTAGTTAACTGCGAATTTTTCAAACGCCAAGTCATCAAACTGGGGTGTGATGCAAACAAACTACTCGTGCATTATTCAGGACTGGACTGTAATAAGTTTATCTGGACTCCTCGCCAATTTCCTACTGATGGTCAGATCCGAATTGCTACAATCGGTCGTCTAGTCGAAAAAAAAGGCGTAGAGTATGCCATACGAGCGGTAGCAAAAGTTGTATCTATTCATCCCAATTTAGAATACAACATCATCGGAGATGGCATCTTGGGGGAAAACCTCCAGCAATTAATTCAAACACTCAACCTGAGTGATAAAGTTAAACTCCTCGGTTGGAAAAATGAGCAAGAAATTATTGAAATCCTTAACCAAACTCATATTTTTATCGCTCCGAGTGTCACCGCTCAAGACGGTAATCAGGATGCTCCCATCAATGTTTTAAAAGAAGCGATGGCCATGGGTTTACCCGTCATCAGTACGACTCACGGCGGTATTCCGGAGCTGGTAGCAGATGGAGTTTCAGGATTTTTAGTTCCCGAACGAGATGCAGAGGCTATAGCCGAAAAATTAAGTTATCTCATCGAGCATCCGGAAGTTTGGACGGCCATGGGGCGGGCAGGCCGTGCTGATGTCGAAGCGCATTACAATTTACATACACTCAACGATAAATTGGTGAAACTCTATCAACAATTACTCAATCGGGAAATCGATCAATCTAGTTCGCCCCCGCAACCCGTCAGTCCCAGATATAGCTAAATAGGTATAAAAAAATAGTCGGAACCTACTAAAAATCAAATTATTGCTGATACCAAACTTTGCCAATTATCGTGTTCACACCCTTCCCATACAGGTGCTACCTTGTCCAAGCCACAGAGAAACCGACGCTCTACCCCTGACGCCGATCAGCACTTTCGCACTGACCACCTAAAAACTGACTTTAAAGGTCGCTCAGTGCGAGGGGGGGCTGTGACGATGATTGCCCAAGCCGGCAAATTTGTTCTCAACCTCGGTTCAAACATCATCCTCGCCCGCTTACTCACTCCCCAAGACTACGGTTTGATTGGTATGGTCACGGCCATTACTAGCTTTGTGGGTTTATTTAATGACATCGGATTGTCTACGGCAACGGTACAAAAAGCTAAGATTAACCACGAGCAAGTCAGCACCTTATTTTGGGTCAATGTCATGCTTAGTCTAGGGACAACCTTGGTGACAGTTGCTCTAGCGCCTGCGATTGCTTGGTTCTACGGTGAACCCCGCTTAATAGGAATTACATTATTTTTGGCCAGTGCATTCATCTTTGCCGGTTTGAGCGTTCAACACCAAGCCTTACTCCAGAGGCAAATGCGCTTTACGACTTTAGCAATTATCGATATCATTTCCATGCTAGTCAGCGTCGTTACGGCCATTATTGCCGCTTGGCTGGGAGCGAGTTACTGGGCACTGGTGATCATGCAACTGACTCTAGTCATCAGTTATAGTGCCGGACGTTGGCTGATGTGTGGTTGGATTCCAGGTTTACCGGCTTGGAGTTCCGGTGTGCGTTCGATGATTGCATTGGGTGGCAATCTCACTGGTTTTAATATCCTCAACTACTTCTCCCGCAACCTAGACAACATCTTGATTGGACGCGTTTGGGGTGCTGGTGCTTTAGGTTTGTACTCCAAAGCCTATAACTTAATGATGTTGCCTCTGCAACAAATCAATAGTCCCATTACCGCCGTTGCCGTTCCCGGTTTAAGCCTTTTGCAAGCTGAACCCCAAGAATTTCGTAACCACTATCTCAAGGCACTATCGCTGATTACGGCCTGTACAACGCCCATCGTTTT
The DNA here is from genome assembly GCA_964588805.1 of uncultured Microcoleus sp. Classification (GTDB taxonomy): domain Bacteria; phylum Cyanobacteriota; class Cyanobacteriia; order Cyanobacteriales; family Coleofasciculaceae; genus CAZPRJ01. The sequence continues at coordinate 115,057 of CAZPRJ010000001.1, forward strand.
GCTCATGCTGATTTTAGCTCCAGAGCTGGTTGAGCTACTTTTGGGTTCGCAATGGAGCCAGGTGAGTGTCATCTTTCAGTTACTCGGTTTATCGGCTTTGTGCCAACCGATTACAAATACCAGTGGTTGGCTTTATATTGCAACAGGGCGAACGGATCGGATGTTCAGATGGGGAATATTTAGCTCCAGTTTATTAGTGATGTCTTTTATCATTGGTCTACCCTACGGGGTGATGGGTGTCGCCTTATCTTATTCCATCGCTAAACTGATTCAAACTTTACCTTGTATGTACTATGCAACACGCAATACTGCTATTACGTTACTCGATTTATTGAATGCTGTAAAACAACCTTTCCTTGCTTCTTTTCTGGCAGGATTGGTTGCCTTTGGTATTAAAGTTTTGATAGAGCCGACTCTTACGGTTTGGGCAATAGTTGTGATCAGTTCGGCAGCGATGGGTTTGATTTATATCGCGAGTCTGTTTTATCTATTTGGTGCTAAGGATTTTTATGTATCGGTGATTCGCCAATTAAAACGCTCTTAGGTACAGAGGACTCGATTATTTAATGGATTATATAGTAATTCTCAGTTGTGTCAGGTACACTCATCCCCCTAAATCCCCCTTAAAAAGGGGGACTTGAAGTACCTCACGAGACTAGGAAACGCTATAAATACCCATTGAGAGGACAATTCAATCATTCAGTTTCTAGATTCAACGGTCTTTGATTAAAACCCTTACAACCTACGTTAGTTCTCATGGGACAAGAACAACCTTTCTTCTCAATTGTTATCCCCACCTACTCCCGTCCAGAGCGATTAGCGACTTGCCTCGAGTCGATCACTAACCTGGACTATCCGCGCGATCGCTTTGAGGTTGTTGTCGTCGATGATGGCAGTGAACCTCCCCTAGAAAATGTGGTGTTACCCTTTCAAAACAAGCTCAACCTGACACTGATTCGGCAAGCCAATTCAGGCCCAGCAACAGCAAGGAATACAGGTGCAACACAGGCCAGGGGTAAGTACTTGGCTTTCACCGATGATGATTGTGCTCCTTTACCTGAATGGTTGCAAGCTCTAGAGGCTCACTTCGCAACCACTCCCAATTGCGCGATCGGCGGCCGAACCCTGAACGCACTCCCTGACAACCTATTTTCAACAGCCAGCCAACTCCTGATCGATTACCTTTATGACTACTACAATGCTGACCCCAAGCAGGCTCGTTTCTTCGCCTCCAATAATTTTGCCCTACCAGCAGACTATTTTCGCAAGATCGGTAGTTTTGACACCAGCTTTCCTCTAGCTGCTGGAGAAGACCGGGAATTATGCGATCGCCTCCTCTACAATGGCTATCCACTCATCTTCGTACCCGAAGCTCAAATTTACCACGCTCATCAACTAACCTTACGCCGCTTCTGGCGGCAGCATTTTAACTACGGTCGCGGCGCTTTTCACTTTCATCGAGTACGCTCCCAACGTAATCAAGAGCCAATAAAAGTAGAACCTTTGTCTTTTTATACTAATTTATTAACTTATCCATTTTTGCAGAAATCACGCCACTCAGGAATTTTACTGGTCGCATTATTTTTCGTATCCCAAGTAGCAAACATTACAGGATTTTTTGGGGAACGTAGGCATCAAAGTAGCCAATCGCTCAATTAACAATCACTAAAACCAGAGAAAAAGGCATACAAATATTTTATGGATGCTCCAGACAAAATCCTTCCTCAACTTAGCAACAAAATACTAAACATTTTGGTTGTTGTTGCGGTAATAATAGCAGTGTTAGGGTTCTGCATTGACTTCTCCAATACTTTAAATTATGGAGCTGTTGACCTCAGAAATAGAGTGGTTGGAGCTAGACTTTTACTAAAGGGAAAAGACCCTTATTACTTTAAATGGCAACCGGGGATGTCCGACCGATTATTAGACCCTCTAGACGACCCAAAAGTGAAAGTTTCTAGAGTCACTGTTCCACCCACGATTTTAATGGTACAAGCTCCCATTGCTCAACTAGGATACTTTCAACAAAAAATTATATGGTTGTTCGTTCAATGGGGATTATTTTTAGGCGCGATCGCTATTTTTTATAGAATAGCTTCTGTAAATGTGCAAAAAAAATTATTACTAATCATTAGTTTACTTTTTTTTGCAGGTAGCTATTTTTGGCGATTCCATATAGAACGAGGGCAAATTTATGTTCTTTATTTGTTTCTTTTAGCCTGTGCCTATGGATTAGCCAAATCTTCTTCTAAATTTAAATACAACCAAGTTTTCAGTGGTTTTTTAGTCGGCTTAACGGCAAGCCTTAGGCCAACTGTAGTTCTGATGTTCATTCCATCGTTTATCTATAAACAGTGGAAATTATTAATCGGGAATATCATTGGTCTTTTTTCCGGTATTTTCATTTCTTTTGTGTTTGCAGGTGCATCCTTGTGGAATAGTTATTTCACGGCTGTCAAAGGATATGCTGATGGCAATACTATATTGAATGAAGATAAATCCGAGATTATTTATCCTGAACAAATTGAAGGGATGACTAATGTATCAAGCTATATAGATTTTCCCAGCAGAGACACATCATTTATTAATTTTTTTCAAATCAAGCTCGGTTTAAATGTAGACCCTAATATATTTTTATTTTTATTAGGTATTGCTTTATTATTTGTAGCGTTTTTTCTCTATCAAAATCGCAGTCGCAAAAATACAATTAATGTAGTTTTTCTATCGGGTATACTTATTTATTTAATCAGTGAATACTTTATTCCTACACCTAGGAGTACTTATAATAATATTCAATGGATTATGCCAGTAGCAATATTGATTATGAGCTATAATCCCATAAATTTTTTAACCAATAGATTGAATATTTTACTCTTAATTAGCCTATTCTTTAGCATTGGTTTTACTTGGATGTCTATGGGAATACGAACTAGTGATACGCTGATGATTTTATACACCGTACTCATGTTTGTTGGTCTTGTTATGAAAGATAATCCAGCTACGAAATATGAAACTGAATTAGAAAAAGAGAAAATTTTTTAAACTTTCCTCTTTTTTTATTAGTTCAATGCTCAGGAAAAATTAATTGTAGAATCTTAGAATATTAAGAGCATGGCCATGATAGAAAAATCAACTACGAGATTTTTGAATCAACCTTTTAAAAACCATCACAATTTTACAATTCTAGTCACCTTATCTTTCCTAGTTGTGGCTACTTTTGGCATGATTCATCATGAAATGTGGCGTGATGAATTCCAAGCGTGGATGATAGCTAGAGACAGTCAAACACTAACTGACTTATTCAAAAATTTACGCTACGAAGGTCATCCAGCTCTATGGCATATTGGGCTATACATTTTGAGTCGATTTACGCACAACCCGATAGCCATGCAGCTTTTTCATTTAGCGATCGCTAGCGGAATTATATACCTTTTTGTCCGATTTTCGCCCTTTACTAGACTACAAAAGGTATTGTTTGCTTTTGGCTATTTTCCTCTCTATGAATATGGAATTATTAGCCGTAATTATAATCTTGGGGTTTTACTTTTAATTCTATTTTGTATCTTTTTTGAAACTCGTTATCAAAGTTACTTAATCCTTTCAGTTATTTTAGCACTTCTTGCCAATACCAATGCCTTTACGTTTATTGTTGCCTTTACTTTAGGATTGACCCTAATCTTTGAAATTATTATAGATCGATTTACTGAACGCTCATTAACAATCAAGAAATGGAACTTCCTAGTAAGTATTAGTATATATGCTTTAGGAGCAATACTGGCCGTTATTCAGCTTCTGCCTCCCTCGGATAGTAACTTTACGGGAGATGAAACTCAAGTCTTTCAAACCTCTACCTCTGAAACTAAACTCGTAGATTTAGAGCGTATTGCTCGCACAATCGGAAGAATCTGGAAAATTTATGTTCCGATTCCAAATGTCTTTCAATACGATTTATGGGGAAGTAACTTTTTGACTGATGGGCCAGCCTTCCTCCAAGTATTATCTATCTTATTTGCTGTAGTCTTACTTATAATCTCAACGGCTTTGTTTCTGAAAAAGCCAGTTATCCTTTTCATGTACCTATCGACTACATTAGGAATCCTGCTATTCCATTACACAAAATTCATCGGATCGGTAAGGCATTCGGGATATCTTTTCTTTCTGCTTTTAGCTTGCCTGTGGTTATCCAATAATACTCAATCTGTTTCTCTTTCTTTTAACCGAAGCTTGGAAAAAATAGCTAATTTATTGAATCGATATCAAAAACCTTATATTAATACCCTCTTGTGTCTTCATGTGATTGCCGCAGTTTTGATGTACAGTGCGGATTTAAAATATCCATTTTCTGCTAGTGCAGAAGTAGTAGGAATTATTGAAAAACATTCGCTCAATAATATGCCCATAATCGGGAGCCAAGATTTGCCAGTATCTTCTATCGCAGCACTTTTAGACCAAAAAATCTATTATCCTGAAAGTCAACGCTTCGGAACTTTTATCAAATGGAATGAGAGAAAATTGGTAAAACAACCAGAAGTTGTCGCTCAAACCCATCAACTTCTTATCCAGCAAAATATCCCTCAAGCCCTACTAATATTAGACCGAGAACTTGATAGGAGTAAAGTAGAAAGACCTGATTTGAACATTGCTGCACTGTATCATTCCCGCCGCAGTATTGCTCCGGATGAAAGCTATCATTTGTATCGAGTCACACGAAAACCTAATACTCGTACATCAAATAGTCATCAATCAACTGACACGCCGACTCATGACTCGTAACTCGTGACTTATCACTATGCATTCACATCTTGCAAACGCGAGTGTCTAAACCGATCCATCCAGTCTTCCAAATACGCTCGATTTTTCTCTTTTTCCACTGGCTCAGACGTATCAAGAGGATAAGGAGCTAATCCCAGAATTGCTGCTGTGGTGACACAAAACATCGATTTCTGGAAACTTACACAAATCTGTACTCGTAAATCATCCTCCTCCCGGCGTGATCGCTTATAAATCTCGTGCATATAATCTGGCAAATAATGCCGCATATCCTGCATCAATAGTGTGGGTGGAATGCCTGCCCCCCCAACGGGTAAGGGATCGGCGTACAATGCCCCATACATAAAGCGACTTTGATCAGGAGAAATTTGATTAGCTTGAGCATTGTAAGAAACCGTACCCAAAAATGGTGTTCCTCGGAAAAAAATCGCCTCCACATACGGCACGGCCGTATCCATGAGGAAGGTTAAACCCACTGATTTGGGAATAATTTCATACACTTCACCTCGAATCTTTACCGAGTAAGTAATCGGCAGGTTAGCACTTTGTACCAAACCGTTTTTAATATGCTCAACAACTTGAGGAATGGTTGTAATTTTTCCCTGATCATATAAATCAGACAAACTTAAAAACATATCACTCATTACCCGCCAAAACTGTCCCAAACCACTGTAGTAGCATAGCTGGCGGACTTGCTCAAACAGAAAATCTGGAAACAGCCAATTGACGCTTAAAATTAGAGGATTACTCTTAAATTTTGCCTGAATGGCTTTACCTGCTCTCTCTTGAAATTCCGGTGTATCCAAATAGGCATCTAAACCACCTCCTCCATGCCAAAGCATTACTTTCATGCAATACTCTGCATACTCAAAATTAATCCGTTCTTGCCACCAATGACGCAATAATTTATTTAGTGAAATTTCTCCATTGAAATATTTAAAAAACGGAAAAAACACTAAAAACTGATTTTCGGCAATGTAATTGAGATTGCGAGAATAAGCATCGAGAACAACCCCATAACTTTTGAGGATGCCCACAACTTCCATCACATTTTCTGGGGAATCTGCAAGTAAAGCCTGGCCATCAAACAGCCGCTCAATATATTCCTCTAAGGGGTGCTTTCGAGATTTTTTATTTCTCAGTAACATTATTTTCCTTGCTCAAATACAGTGATTAAAAAACATTTCTTTTTTCATTTTCATTCTTACTCCCAAGGAATTGGCTTCATCTGGAAATAGAACTCGGAAAATGGAGTAGAACAATATTACCCGATGGTGTGAACTATGTTCATTTATCTAACTTCAGCTTTTAGGAGTGCTTTAAGGATGATTTAGGCTCAAGCACAACTATAAACCTCTGTATTTATCGGCGTGGCTCTACAGATTCCAAGTCTTTATCTACATCTAGGATATAGTTTAAGGTTGCCGAATTTGATGAGTGTAGCGCCACTGCCTGAGGTTTAGGAACAAATGTCGTTATCGTCGTCTCTGAGAGTTTCACCAACCAGGAAGGCTGCACACCGAAAACTACAATCAAAACGGCTAAAGCAATGGCTGGCATTCGCTCTTTCCACAACACCTTGGGTAAATCGATAACCTGTGCCGAGAGACGGCCAAAGAAAGCGCGATCGAGTAATACTAAAAAATAAACAGCCGTCAAACCTGTACCCACCATACACACCAGGGTTTGTGCCGGAAACATCGGGAAACTACCTCGAAAGATCAGAAATTCGGAGATGAACCCCATCATTCCTGGAATTCCCGCACTAGCCATCACACCTAACACCATTAAGCTACCTACCAACGGTAGACCTCGTTCAGGGTTGAGTAAACCGTTGAGAACTTGGATATTTCGCGAACCTGTCTTCTTATAAACCACACCCACCAATAAAAACAGTAGCGCCGATATCAAACCGTGACTCACCATTTGTAGAATGGAACCCACGAGTGAAATAGGAGTTGCTGCCGCTAAGGCGAGGAGAATAAAACCCATGTGGCCAACAGAACTATAAGCCACCATTTTTTTCATATCTTTTTGATACAACGCCGTGAAAGCACCATATAAGGCGCTAACGGCGGCCCAAATTGCTAATCCAAAAGCAATGATTCCCCAAGCTTCAGGAAACAATTGCAACCCAAACCGCACTAAACCATAAGTCCCCAACTTCAGCAACACACCCGCTAACAGGACAGAAATCGGTGTTGATGCCTCAACGTGAGCATCGGGTAACCAAGTATGAAAGGGTACTAAGGGAATCTTAATTCCAAATCCAATGATGATGGCTCCTACCAAGACCAATTGTTGGCCAGCAGGAAGTAACGAAGCAACCGCAACATTCTCACTATAAGCAAAGCTAGAGGCACCACCTAAAAACGTTAACCCCAAAAAGCCAGCTAAAATTAATGCGCCCGAAACGGCTGTATACAACAGAAATTTCATGGCCGCATAGCCACGCCGCTGTCCTCCCCAGATTGCAATCAACAAATACAATGGAATTAATTCCAACTCGTAAAATAGGAAAAACAGCAGTAAATCTTGAGCAGCAAAAGCACCCGCAACACTGGCATTCAAAACCAAAATTAAAGAGTAATACAAGCGAGGACGCTCAATCGTTTCATCACTGTTATACAGGGCGATGACAGTCAGCAATGCATTTAAGACTAACAAGGGTAAAGATAGCCCATCGATACCTAAACTGTAAGTCAATGCTAAAGCATCAATCCAGGGAAGATGCTCTCGAAATTGCAGCGTTGCATCTCCTGGATTAAATTGTATGAGTAAGGCAATTGACCCAATCAATACCGCCACCGCAACCACTAACGCCACTTGACGCGCTACCTTAGCGGTGACGGTTCCAGGCCAAAGTCCGACAAACGCGGCAGTTAATATTGGTCCCCAAATCAAGGCACTTAGCATAATTTTGTTTGTTGTTTGCCGTTTGTTATTTGTTGTTTTTGTAAATACCAAATAGCCTCTGCCTAATGTCCACTCATTAATGTCCAATGCTCTAACGTCCATTGACTTAAAGGCCAAGACATAAGCAGAGCCAAAAGGCTGACTCCCACAAGGATAGTCAGTAAATAAAACTGACTTTTCCCGGATGTGTTATATTTCAAGGATTGACCACTAAATACGGTCGCAAGACCCACAAAATTGACTAATCCATCGAAAATATACTGATCGATCCATGCTGTGATTCGGGAAAATAAAGTGACAGTAAAAACGACGGTGATACGGTAAAGGCGATCGATATAAAAATCGTAAGCCAACAAGTCTTGTACAAATTTCAAAGGAACAAGAACAGACCGTGACCAAGTTCTGGGTAGATAAACAATTGCACCTAATGTGCAACCCAGTATAGTAAAGCCAGCCAAAAGCAATTGTGGGGGGCGAATCAGATATTCGTACTTTTCAGGAGGCAATAGCGCTAGTTCCTGCAGAAATAGAGGTGTCATCAAGGTCAAAATCGTTAATGTCACCATCGGTAAAGCCATCGGCCAAGTGACTTCTGGTGTTCGTCGCGTCTTGGCTTGAGGATTGCCTAAAAACACTAAGCGAAATACACGAGTTAAACCAAAGGCCGTCACACCATTCACGACCAAAAAGGTGATGACCATCCAAGGATAGCTCCAAAAGGCATTAATTCCTTTACTCAGCGCCCAGTAACCTCCTAGGGGTAATAGCCCAATTAAACCTGCAGAACCGACGACAAAAGCCGTCGTCGTAGCCGGCATCCTCGACCACATTCCTCCTAATTCGGTGAGATTTTGGTTATTGGTGGTGAGGATGATGGAACCCACACTCATAAATTGCAATGCCTTGGCCACAGCGTGAGCAACCAGTAACGCAGCAGCAATATCAGCTCGCTGCATCCCTACTGCAATAAACACTAGTCCCAGCCAAGCACTGGTGGTATGGGAAAGAGCGCGTTTAATATCAATTTGGGCGATCGCCACTAACGAAGCCCCAATGGCCGTCATGGTTCCAATCACAATCAAGGCCGAGGAGGCTATAGATGATAGCGCTAAAATCGGTACAAATTTAATCAACATATAAGCACCAGCACCCACAACCAAAGAGTTCCGCATCACAGAAGCTGGGTTGGGTCCTTCCATGGCCTCATCTAGCCATAAATGCAAGGGAAACTGAGCACATTTACCAATCGGTCCGGCAATTAAGGATAATCCCAATAAGGTGGCCGTTAAGGGCGGTAAGTTAGCCGTCGCTGCCCACTGGTATAAGTCCGGAAAGTCTAAGCTACCCGCCAGTGTACTCAACGCTACTAATCCCATCAACAGGATGATGTCTCCTACCCGCTTGGTCAAAAAGGCATCTCGTGCGGCTGTGACGACTAATGGCTGTGCATACCAAAAGCCTACAAGCAAGTAGGTACTCAGGGTTAGCATTTCCAATAGGGCATAGCTCAAGAATAAGGAATCACTAATGGCAATGCCGCTCATGGCTCCTTCAAAAAATCCCATCAGGGCAAAAAAGCGAGCCAGTGCCCAATCTTTTTCCATGTACCCCAAAGCATAAAGCTGCGCCAATAGACTTAAGCTTGTCACTACTTCCATTGCTCCGGCGCTGATGGGTGAGATTTCTAGCGCTAAGGATAAATCTAAATCGGCGACTTGGAGCCAATGAAAAATGATCTCTTGGCTGGGATGGTTCAATGCCCATCCCAAAATAAACCAGCCATGAATACAGGCCAAAACTGTCATCAATAAATTTAAGTAAGCGGCGGGTCTAGGCCCAGTACGACGAATCATTCCTGTTGCCCAAGGGAGGGTTAAAATCGCACCAAATAAGCCATAAAAAGGCACCAACCAACTTATCTGAGTCATCCACTCAGTCATCACACTTTTCTACCTCGCGATTTTTAATCAATTAGAATTCGCAAAGGACAAATACAAAATTAACTCTCAACTTTAATGTGAGAGCTATTTTTGTATAAATCTAATTAAGTTCTCTCTATTATTATTAAAGGTTATTTAAATCTTTACAACTCAACCAGAGTTAAATTCTGATCTGAAAATGTTGAAGTTTCGTTTTTCCTGGATCTTTGAGTCATGTCATACCTTAAAACGTTTAATCAGACAAGTTATCCTAATCAATCTCATAAAACTATCTTATGCGTTTAAAAGCCGTATCCGATTGGATCTTATTGCTTGCTTTATCCAGTTGCAGCTTTTCCTCAAAGCCCTAGGCTGGAATGGATTGGTCGCTTCAGCAATGAATTTTGAATACGAGTGTCCCAGCTTATGAGAAACTTATAAAAAAATTATAAAACAAGAGCAACTATTCTTGAAAATAGTGAATTTTCATTAAATCCTATCGCCTTTGAATGATGATTGTTAAGTTTTTTTAACCCCTTTCATTGAGAATTATTATAATAAATTATATTGATAAAGTGCACCATGCTTCTCTATGCTTGGTTTAGCACTCAATGAGAAAGTATTCTCAAACTAAAAAATGCCCCTTTTCGTCCAATTTTTGGTAGAGACTGATGGGCGGCTGTTGTAATCGAGATAATCCACCAGGAGAAAAGCACCCATGCCAATTGCCGTAGGAATGATTGAAACAAAAGGTTTCCCCGCTGTGGTTGAAGCGGCAGATGCGATGGTTAAAGCCGCTAGAGTCACTCTTGTGGGTTATGAAAAAATCGGTAGTGCTAGAGTCACTGTCATTGTCCGAGGAGATGTGTCTGAAGTCCAAGCTTCAGTCTCCGCTGGAATTGAAGCGGCCAATCGAGTCAATGGGGGTGAGGTGGTATCCACTCACATCATTGCTCGTCCCCATGAAAACTTAGAGTATGTTTTACCGATTCGTTACAGTGAGGCGGTCGAGCAGTTCCGAACCTATTAGCGGAACAACAAGGAGAAAGTCGGCTGGCTGGCTTGTGCCCATTGGTTCTCTCAATACTCATCAATCCCCCCACTCATAAAATTTTGGAGCTGAATATATGTCAATTGCAGTCGGAATGGTAGAAACATTGGGCTTTCCTGCTGTTGTGGAAGCAGCAGACGCTATGGTGAAAGCCGCTCGTGTCACACTCGTCGGATATGAGAAGATTGGTAGCGGTCGCGTCACGGTCATCGTGCGAGGAGATGTCTCGGAAGTGCAAGCTTCGGTATCCGCCGGAGTTGACAACGTGAAGCGGGTCAATGGGGGTCAGGTTTTGTCTACTCATATTATTGCCCGTCCTCACGAAAACCTAGAGTACGTTTTACCGATTCGCTACACCGAAGACGTGCAGCAGTTTCGAGAAAGCACCAACGCCATCCGTCCCATGAATCGTCCGTAAAAGAGTCAACCTAATTTTAGATTTTAGAGGGCTGATTTGGGATTGTTCAACGGTATAAAGTTCGAGGCTTGAGTAAAACTTAAGCCGAACTTGAGACGAGACCATCCAAAATCTAAAATCCAAAATCTAAAATGCAAACAGACCATGCAAATTGCTAAAGTTCGCGGCACGGTTGTCAGCACTCACAAAGAACCCAGCCTAAGAGGTGTTAAATTCCTCCTCTTACAATTCTTGGATGAGGAGGGACAGCTCCTGCCTCAATATGAAGTAGCGGCGGATATTGTTGGTGCGGGAATGGATGAATGGGTTCTTGTGAGCCGTGGCAGTGCTGCTCGTCAGGTGGGTGAAAACCAAACTCGTCCCATTGACGCTATGGTTGTGGGGATTATCGATACAGTTAGTGTCGATAACTATGTTCTCTACAGCAAAAAAGATCAATATCGCTAGTGGTTGAGTAAGTGGTAACGTTGGAGAGGGAGAAGCGATTTTAACAGCAGCTAGTTCTCACCAACGGCAGTAATAAAAGCTTTTGCTTAATGATGTAAGGTCAGTAACAAATCGTCCTAACTCATAGATAGGGCGGTAATTTAACCATCCATCACCCTAAAACTCGCCAACATTTTAGCTTGGAAACGGTTACATTAACCCCGATTGAGGTGTTTGTAGTCCTGCATCCATTGACATGACTTTGAGTTGCTGATGGTTACCACTTAACTAGCTTTAAAGCTTATCGCTAATGCTGGTGTATCGCTTGTTCACAGGAGGAGGAAGACTCTATGGCAGTCCGCAGCTACGCGGCTCCGCCTACCCCTTGGTCTCAAAATTTGGCGGAACCTCAGATTCATAAAACTGCCTACGTACATGCTTTTGCTAACCTTATCGGGGATGTACACGTAGGCGAAAATGTCTTGATTGCTCCCGGAACCTCCATTCGTGCGGATGAAGGCGGACCATTTTATATTGGCGCAGGGACAAACATTCAAGATGGTGTTGTCATCCATGGTTTAGAAGACAGTCGGGTAATAGGAGATGACAACCAGAATTATGCCGTCTGGATTGGGAAAAATACCTCGATTACCCACATGTGTCTGATTCACGGTCCGGCGTATGTTGGGGATGATTGCTTTATTGGCTTTCGTTCCACGGTGTTCAACGCCCGGATTGGCAATGGCTGTATTGTGATGATGCATGCCTTGGTTCAAGATGTGGAAATTCCTCCCGGCAAGTACGTGCCTTCAGGGGCAGTGATTAACAGCCAGCAACAAGCTGACCGACTGCCAGATGTTCAGGATGAGGATAGGCAGTTTGCTCTCCATGTCGTCTCGGTCAACGAGTCATTGCGAACCGGTTATCAATGCGCCGAGGATGAAGCCTGTATTGCGCCCATCCGTCATAAAATTGCCCGTAAGTCTGATTCCAACTTTGGTGTAGGCAAAAGCGATCGCTTCTCCTCAAATGAGAGTGCCGCCCAGACTTCACGCCAGCTCAACAGTCCTCATAGTTCTCATAGTCCCATGTCTTTAAGTACAGGATTAACTTCAGACGTTCAAGCACAAGTCCGTCAACTCTTATCCCAAGGGTATCGAATTGGTGTCGAGTATGCCGACGAGCGTCGCTTCCGCACCAGTTCTTGGAAGAGTGCTACTACGATTCACTCCGAGCGACAATCGGAAGTGATGAGTGCATTAGAAGACACGCTAGCCGAACATGAAGGCGATTACGTGCGTTTGATTGGAATTGACCCGAAAGCTAAGCGCCGGGTGCTAGAAGAAATTATCCAACGGCCGGGCGAACAAGGTACACGGTTAAATGGTACGGCAGCTAAGGCTTCGAGTTCACCCGCACCCAGCAGCTACAGTTCACAGTCAACCTCCTCCCCAAGCGCTCCTGTCGATGCAGACCTCGCAACTCAAGTACGGCAACTCCTGTCCCAAGGATACCGGATTAGTGCTGAGTATGCCGATGAACGCCGCTTCCGGACTTCTTCCTGGAAAAGTGCCTCCCTACCTCAGTCGAATCGTGAGTCAGAGGTACTCAGCGCCCTAGAAGACTTGCTCAATGAACATGAAGGCGATTACGTGCGTCTGATAGGGGTTGACCCCAAAGCCAAACGCCGGATTTTAGAGGAAATTATTCAGCGTCCAGGCGGTAAGCGTCAATCGTCAGGCAGTACCTCAGCTACTGGCAATAGCGCTGCCAATGGCTCATATTCGTCGCGAACGGTGGAATCAGCCCCCGTAAGCAGCTCAAAAGCCTCTAGCACGTCCTTAGATCAGGACACCATCGATCAAGTCCGCCAACTCCTCTCCCAAGGGTACAAAATTGGCACGGAACATGCTGATAAGCGCCGCTTCCGCACCAGTTCTTGGCAAACCTGTAGCCCCATTGACTCCTCTCATTTATCAGATGTGCTCAATGGACTCGAAGGTTGTATCGCTGAACATAGCGGCGAGTACGTGCGGCTAATTGGGATTGACCCGAAAGCTAAACGGCGGGTTTTACAAACGATTATTCAAACGCCTAACTAGATAGAAGTTGTGAGGGATTGGTGCTTGGGAGTTAGTTGTCTAAAGCTTCCTAACTCCTAATCCCATCACCCACAACATCCGTTACACTTCTCACAAATGCTAAACGCTCTATTAAATAAGAATGCATTTGCCGACACTGCCCTGGAGCAGTCACACTCATGTATATGTAGAAGGCGATGTGAGCATTGATGCTAATGCAGCGATCGCACCAGGAGTGATATTACGAGCTGATCCAGACAGTAAAATCATCATTGCCGCTGGTGTCTGTATCGGTATGGGTTCAGTTCTTCATGCTCACGGCGGAACCCTAGAAGTAGAAGCAGGTGCAAATTTAGGTGCTGGAGTTCTCGTGGTTGGGAAAGGAACAGTCGGGGCAAATGCTTGTATCGGAGCAGTCACAACGATTTTGAATACTTCCATTGAACCCTGGCAAGTGGTGCCAGCCGCTTCAATGGTGGGAGACAAAGGCCGCCAGGTGGCTGAGGTAGGTTCTGTTGCTAGTCCTACATCGGTGGAAACGCCTAAACCTTCTGACCCTTCTGACTCATCCCTTCGCTCACAGACCCATCAGGATAGTCTTAATGGGCAAGTCCCCACCCACCGAGAGCCTGAGTCCGAGTCCGCTAGCCCCGAAAGTTCAGAACCCTCGTCTCCCGCCGAGGCTCCCAGTGAACCTGATGCATCACCAACTTCAGACGTTGGTAAAATGGTATATGGGCAAGCCAGTTTAGATCGGATTTTGAAGACCCTGCTTCCTTATAATCAATCCCTCAACCGTCCGCCTGAAGACGGATAGCTAGAGAAGTTGTTAGTTTTTAGTTGTGAGCTTTTTTCCAACAACTAACAGCCAGCAACTAAATGGAGGTCTTTGTCATGGAGTCATATCAATCGGGGTTAGTTCCCCACGACCCGTTGATGCAACGCGATACGTTTCACGATCGCCTTCGCGACCATCGGCGTATGCAGTCCTCCTTAGGCTTGGTTTCTACCCTGAGTTTTCCTGTAATTGTTAGCACCGCTGATGCCATGCTCAAATCCTCTGGTGTTACACTCGTAGGATTTGAAAAAATTGGTAGTGGTCATTGTACTGCCATTGTGCGGGGAGCAACGGCTGAGGTGCGAATTGCGGTACAAGTAGGTGTTGAACACGCTAAACGAGAAGGTCAACTTCTGTCCTCTCTGATTATTCCTCGACCGTTTCCCAACTTGGAAGTGATATTTCCCATCGGTTCTCACTTAGAGGATGAGATGTATCGCCCCAATCGCTCTCGCCATAGCAGTCATGCGGTCGGTTTACTAGAAACTAGAGGGTTTCCGGCAATTGTGGGTGCGGCAGATGCCATGCTCAAGTCTGCCGATATCGCACTCACGGGTTATGAAACCATTGGAGATGGTCTGTGTACAGTGATCATCCGGGGACGTGTAGCAGAGGTGGCAATGGCGTTACAAGTGGGGATGGCAGAAGCGCAGCGTATTGGGGAACTGATTGCTGTAACAGTGATTACACGACCACTTGATGATTTGGAGAGAGCATTGCCTGTGGCCAGTTGTCTGATTGAGGAGGAACCTCAGCCCATACAAATACCCATAAGTGTGAAGGAAACGGAGAAAGAACTTGTAGAACTCCCTGATTTACGCACACTTCCCAACCACCGAGAATCATGATAACAGTACCTAAAAGAAAGCGTTGCACAGACCCCAGTAGATGAGAGGGTTAAGTCGCCTGTGAAATACAGGGTGAAATCAACTCAATCCCTCAACCTCTACAAAATTTGGCTCCTGTGCAACAGCCGTTGGAAGGAAGACTGTCACTTGTTCCAGTTATCACTTATGATATCTTGGATTTTCTATAGATGAAAACTTTGTTTTTTATGATTAGAATAGATTTAGGTCTATGTCCATAAGGAGTAACATCGTTGAAGCAAGCCACGCTGCACCAACTGAAGGTCTTTGAAGCAGTTGCTCGGCACAACAGCTTTACACGAGCAGCAGAGGAGCTTTTTCTCACCCAACCCACGGTTTCTATGCAGGTCAAGCAACTGACCAAAGCCGTGGGTATGCCCCTATTCGATCAAGTCGGTAAACGTCTCTATCTTACCCAAGTGGGTGAGGAGCTTGTAAAGACCTGCCGCCAAATATTTGAAACTTTAGACCAGTTTGAAATGACGGTGGCAGACTTAAAAGGCTTGAAGCAGGGACGATTACGGCTAAGCGTAATTACAACGGCAAAATATTTCGTTCCGCGTTTATTGGGGCCATTTTGTAAGCGTTATCCAGGAATTGACATCTCGCTCCAAGTCACCAACCACGAACATATTCTCAACCGCCTGAGCGAGAACTTAGATGACTTGTATGTGATGAGTCAAATCCCGGACACGATGGATATTACCTATGAAAACGTTTTAGACAATCCCCTAGTCGTTGTAGCACCCGTCGCTCATCCTTTAGCGCAGGAAAACCGGATCTCACTCGAACGTATTGCGGCCGAGCCGTTTATTATGAGGGAACCGGGATCGGGAACCCGTAAAGCCGCACAAACCTTGTTTGACGAGCATAAACTGACCCTCAAGGTGCAGCTAGATTTGGGGAGTAATGAGGCGATTAAACAAGCGATCGCGGGAGGGTTAGGAATTTCGGTGCTATCGGCCCATACCTTAGCCTTGGAAAGCCCTACCAGTCAGTTAACCATTCTAGATGTCGAGCATTTTCCGATTGAACGTTATTGGTACGCGGTTTACCCCAATGGCAAACAATTGTCCATCGTTGCTCGTGCTTTTCTAGATTACTTATTGACTGAGGGCAAACAAGTTGCTGAGAAGACGGCTGCCCGTAAAATACTCGACAGGGTAGCAACCCATACCAACTTGGAGGCTAACGCCGAATTGCCCGAGGATCAAGAGCATCCCGAAGACCATCCCCCAAAAGATTAAACGCCAAGACCGTTAAGATAATCATCAAGGCTGGAGGCCAAATCAGCCAAGGCTGCAACACTAGCATAGAAGCATTTGTCGCCACCGAAAGGAGATTCCCCCAAGAGGGGTCAGGTTGCTGAATGCCCAACCCAATAAGGCTCAACACGGCTTCTGCCAGAATGTAGCTGGGAATCGCTAGCGTTGCAGAAATAATAATATAGGTAGTGGTCTGGGGCAGAATGTGGCGAACGATGACGTAAAAAGGATTCGCCCCCATGGCTCGCGCTGCTTGGACAAACTCTCGCTCTTTAATGGATAAAACTTGTCCACGGATGACCCGCGCTAATCCAGCCCAACCGATAAATGAGGTAACTACAACAATCAGCAAAAATCGTTGAGCATTGCTCAGTTGCAATCCGCTTTCAATTTGCAAATTCAGCAACACGGCGGCTAAAGCAACCAGTAAATAAATACTAGGAAAGGTCATGATCACTTCCACCACACGCATGAGAATGGCATCAATCCAACCACCAAAATAGCCGGATATTCCCCCGATTAAGAGCCCAAGAGGGAACGAGATGGCAATCCCAAATAGACCAATACTGAGGCTAATCCGACCACCATGGATGAGGCGACTAAACTGATCGCGAGCCTGCTCATCGGTGCCTAATAAATTAATGTTCGCTTCACCCACCGTCCCGAAAAGATGACGATTCCAAGAAATACCTGGAAACACTACTTTTTCTTGAAATTTGGGGCCAATCGGAAGGCGAATCTGGAACAAATTATAGGTATAGCCGGGTGCGAATAAACGAATCGGTGCAGGTTTGGAAAGGTCGCGCTTGATCTCTCGTTCACCAGTTTGGATATCCGTTGGCCCTTGGGTTGTGGGATAAACGTGGGGGCCAATCCACTCCCCAGCCCGATTCTGCAAGTAAATGGCAGTGGGGGGGAGGAGTGAACCATTGGGCTGGGATTCATAGGGATGGTAAGGGGCAATAAAATCGGCTGCTAAGACAACCAGATAGAAAATCACAAGCAATGATGCCCCAAAACGAGCCAGGGGATTCTTCTTTAGTTTTTGCCACCAAGTCATGCGTTTAGACGGTCAAGAGGGAACTTGTTGTGCGAGTTGCCGATGTTCCTCTTCGTTTTTTTCGTGTTCGATTACAAACACGTTCGAGTAGAGGTTGGCAATGATTTGTTTGCCCTGCTGAGTGAGTTCTAGATAGCGCAAGGCATCCTGGATATAAGGATATACGCCATTCCAGTAAAACTTCGAGTAATTGCGCCGCAAATCTCCAGGATGCTGATATCCTAGCGCTTGATTGACGCCTGTTTCTTCAAATTCGTAGTACAGAGCGCTAATTTTCTTAAGATAGCGTGGGTCACTCATCTGACCAATTAAATCCGATGCTCGAATCAGTCCGGGGTAGTTAATGGTGTCTTGATGATCTCCTTCTTGCGGTACAGGAAAACGGGTGAGTTCGATATTACGTTTAATGACGTTGGCATCAATTAACTTGTGACCCCCAAAGCGTTCATCAATGAAGAGTTTTGCCCGGTCTACATGGTAAGGCGTTAGAGACGCATCTGAGGCTCCAGGCGGTAGATAGACCATTTCTCCATTTTGACCGGTGGCGTAGAGTCTTTCCGTTTCGCGATCGCCGCGACAGACTCCCTTCACATAGCCAATGTCATGGCAAACCAAGGAAATGATATAGTGCAGCCAATCTTCCGGAGTCACGCCGCCTTCGCGGATATGCTTACCCCGCAAAATTTCCTGTCCCACGAGGGCTACCATAATCGAGTGCTCGACATTATGATAGAGGGCGTCACTGTTGGCAATGTTTTCCATTGCCATACTTCCAGCCCAAGCAATAATGTCTTCATTATCGGTCTTGAGCCCCCCATAAGTCCGGTGGTAGCCCTCCCTTAGTTTTTGAACAAACGCATCAATTAAAAGCTCTGTTGCGTTAAACATTCTTGGTTCTCGTGCTTAGCTTTGACAAGAGTGGTTAGGGACAGTTATAACTGCCTACACTTTACAGGATGCAGCATAATTGGGTTGCCTGCTCTTATGTAGGTCATGATGGCCTTGTGTTTTGTGTCACAAGTTGGGGCAGGTAGATTTAACGGTTGATATTATTTTTTATTTCTAGGATAACTTTATCAAGATTGATTCGTCACGGATAAAGAGAAGTTAAGGAATTAGGATATACTCACTAAATCGGGGTACAATCATATATGGCTTACACTGCGGGTGTAGTTCAGTGGTAGAACGTCAGCTTCCCAAGCTGAATGTCGTCGGTTCGAGTCCGATCATCCGCTTTAAATTACAAAGGTAAAAATCCTATAAATTAAGGGTTTTCTCCATTAAACCTGCCAAATATTGCTCTGAATCTCTTGTCTGTCCTTGCTTTTATGTCTCCACAAACTGGAGTTTAGTTGCTCTAAACTCCAGCCCTTTAAGGATAGATAGTATTAACAACTCATCCCTATCTTGCCAACCACCAGAGCAGAATTTGGGCCATGATAATCTTAGCAACCATCGCCGTTGGCAAAATCGAAACGTAGGCTGTGTTCGGTGCTTCGGACTTAGCCAAATTCCCAATGAAAGTGAGGATTGCAGGCTGAGTTTGTCCTCCGGCGAGGATTCCCGTAGCCGTCACCCAATCGAGTTTCAAGATTCGTATCGAACCAATCAGCAAAACCAGAGTTGAGCTCAGCGTAATCACTGCGCCAATGAGCAACAGTAAAACCCCGTGGCTGAGTACGGCATCAATGAAGTGTCCCCCAGACTTGATGCCCACGGCCGCAAAAAATAGCACCAGTCCCAGTTCTCGGAATGTCGTGCTGATTTCAGCCGGTAAGTCCCAAACAAATGGGCCAGTTCTACCGCGCCATCCCAACACCAACGCCACCACTAAAGGCCCACCCGCTAATCCCAGACTCAGTTTCAAATCACCCGGCAAAGTCAGCGTGATACTGCCAATGAGGACACCAATCAGAATACCAAGGGACAGTGAGAGGTAATCCGTTTCGCTCAGTGCTCGTAATGAGTCACCCAAATACCGAGTCAGTCCGGGGATATTATCGGTTCGAGCTACTACACGCAGGCGATCGCCCCTTTCTAGTACTGTAGTACTAGTCGGCATAAAGTCCACATCACCGCGACGAATGCGGGTTACAACAGCGTTCCACTTGGACTCAATATCGGTCTCACACAGTTTACGACCCACTAACTTTTGATTGGTTAGTAGGATACGACGGTAATCTACTTGGTCGCGCCGTGCTTCTGGCCCGTCGTGTAAAACGACTTCTACACCGCCCAGCGTTGCAGCTTGAGTGATTTGTTTTTTCGTACCCACAATCCGGATGATATCACCCACGTAAAGGACTGTATCTGGCGTGGCAACATTCACGCTACCGTCATGCTGGACTCGACTAACCTTGACTCCCAACTTAGCAATCGGTGAATCGTGAAGGGCGACACCGGCTAATTCTGGCGAGGTAATTTTAAGATTTCGAGCAATAGGAGGTTCTGTATTTTCCCCGGATGCTTGTTCAGCACGCTTGGTTTCTCGCTTGATATTCACATGCCTTGCTACCCCTACCATCTGTGCCAGGGCAATGGGCAGAATCACTGCCAGTGGATAGGCAACGGAGTAGCCCACTGTTAGGTATACACTTTCAGGCTTGCCGCGTAACATTTCAGTGGCCGCTGCCAAGGCAGGAGTATTGGTGAGTCCACCGCAAAAAAGCCCTACTGCCAGTATGGGATCAATGCCAAAGACTTTTACGGCAATCTGGGTGATTAGGGCTGCGCCAATGATGGATACCAATGCTAACCCTACCAGTGCCGAGCCACGTTGTTTAAGAATTCTAAAAAATGCCGGGCCGGCATCCAGCCCGATGGTATAGACAAACAGCAGTAATCCCAGTTGGGAGACAATTTCAGGCAAGGTGAATGAATCTTTCCCCCATGCACCCATGGCGATACCGACGAATAGTACCATTGCCATGCCTAGCCCAACACGTTTAATACGAACTTTGCTCAAAAGATACCCTAAGCCGATGGTTAAGAAGAGAAGCATGATAGGGTGATGTTCGAGAAACTCCCGAAGCACTTCAAACATAAATTCTCCTTTGATTTCGTGTCCATCTAAGGTTTGCTAACCACTCGCCCCAACACGTTGTTGTATCCAATGCAATTATTGTCAGTCAGCACACGATTTCTGCTGCCATCAGGCAGTGATAACTGTGCTAACTTAAGTTGACGCTAATGTTATTCCTTCCTCAAAGACTGATGTGTTCAGCGCTAACAACAGTCCAGTGGTTGAGGCATTTTGATGAGTAGTCTGGTTCTTGAAGGCAATCCTTACTCCTGTGCCTGAAATATTTACTGCATCTTCAGTAAAGGCCAACCCAGACTATGAAGATATGAGATAGAGGGCTTACAATTTCCTTCAGGAAGGTTTCGCCTATGTCCATGAGAGTCAAATCTCAAACGTAAAAATCCTAATTTCCATGCTGTGAGTATGGAATTGTAGCTGTAGATGCGTTCCAATTCGGGTTGAAGTTGTTGAAGATGAGCGGCAACAGTAATAACAAGTGATAGCTTGCCCTCGTCTCATCCTTGTAGGCATTGGCCGTGACTAACCTATTGAGGGAGCCGATAAAGACAGTTTTTTCGTCCACAATGTTAGATTTAGGGATTTTCAAGGTCTTGTCCTTTGGTAGCTACGGTAGGTCGGCCGTTGCGCTTCAGCTTTGTTCAGGATGGTTCGGGGGCTGGTATTGGACAGTTTGCCGAACACCATCCTTAGCATACCCAACTCTTTGCTTAACTCTCCCAAAAGTTAAGTTTTTTTTTTCGATTTGGGAAAAATTTATTAAATGAATGCTGTATATAGAAGTATGACAAATTAAGACTGTATATGTAGAGTTTTCTCTCTTGGCTGCGTCTAGTCATCTCGATAAACAGTGACGTGACTTGATGACGGCCTCTGTGGAGAATTTTCCATCGCATGGTGAATTAGAGAAACTCAGGCCAATAGTTATTCTGATTGAGGCATAAAACCGTTGTATGAAATTAATGTCCCGGCTTCCTCAAACAATAATCAACGATTATTGTTAACGGTCTGTCACTGTTGAATTAACATAAATGGCAAGGGGACTTGTGCTTTCCTTTTATTCAATCAAGTTACTTTAATGCATTGCTAACACCATTGCAGCATTGTGGAATCGGGGGGTAAGACCCACTATATTGTTGTATGTCGAGACGAAGAAAGACCTTTCCGTGTGGACACAAGGGGTACGGCCAAACCTGCCACCGATGCGAACAACAAAACAAAGCACGGGAAGAAAAAAAACAACAGAAACTGGAGTGGGAATCCACCTTTGCCGAAGACCCCATTGACTTAAAAAGTCTTCCGGCCCATGTGGTACTCAAAGCTCGCACTATTATTGCTGGCCTACGAAGCCACAATAATTACAGAGAATTTGGAGGAAAGCGGCTGCGCCACAATCGCTGGATTATTAGCATCCCCGTGACCCGTAACTATCGTATGATCTGCCATGACCAGGGGAGTCTATTAGTCCCTCATGCCGTCTTATCTCATGAAGATTACAATGTGGACAAACCTGGAGGCTAGTCAAGAGCCATTTGGCCTCCGGACTCAAGAATATTGAAATTAAGCATATCTTTGAAAGTAACTTTGTATCAATTTTGCCCAAATGGAAGCCAAATTCCAACCCATTTCAGGGCAAAATAGATGAATGTAATACTGATGTGTGTATCCTATCTAACTCGAGCTCTAGAGATGAGGGATCGGGGGTTATCGGCAAATACAGCGATCGCCCTTTGCCCCAGGTAAACGTGCCCAACAATAAATCTTTAATCCTCAGCTCGTCTCGCTTTGCTATTAGTGAAACTCAAATTATACTAGGGCTTCACTGTTTTGATCTCGATTCATGCAAAGCCTGTATAGCCTTTTACCCATTTTGATAAAGCCCGATTAATTAATTATGCAAATTTATCTAGACTACAGCGCCACAACGCCACCACGTCCAGAAGTGATTGCGGCCATGCAAGAGGTTCTCACCTCATCATGGGGTAATCCTTCCAGCTTGCACGAATGGGGACAACGCGCGGCAACAAAGGTAGAACAGGCAAGAATGCAAGTCGCTGCGCTGATTAATGCACCGGCTGAGTCGATGGTATTTACCTCCGGCGGTACTGAGGCCGACAACTTAGCGATTATGGGCATCGCTAGGCAGTACACTAAACCCCAACACATCATTATTTCTACTGTCGAGCATTCGGCCGTTGCAGAACCCGTGCGTCTTTTGGAGCAGTGGGGTTGGGAGGTGACTCGGTTGCCGGTCGATACCCAAGGACGAATCAACCCCAAAGATTTGGAAGCTGCATTACAACCCAATACAGTTTTAGTGTCCATTATCTATGGTCAAAGTGAAGTGGGGACATTGCAACCCATTCATGCTCTCGGTGAAATTGCTCAACGTAGAGGCGTTTTGTTTCATACCGATGCAGTTCAGGTTGCCGGCCGCTTACCCATCGATGTGCAGCAATTACCCGTAGATTTACTATCCATATCCGGACACAAGATTTATGGGCCTCAAGGTTCGGGAGCTTTGTATATTCGCAATGGGATTGAGCTAGTCCCCTTGCTCTCGGGTGGAGGACAAGAATTGCGCCTACGTTCGGGGACTCAAGCCGTACCCACAATTGTAGGTTTTGGTGTGGCCGCCGAACTGGCCACGGCGGAAATGACGGTAGAGACACCTCGGTTAATTCAATTGCGCGATCGCTTATTTGACCAACTCAGTGGCACTCCCCATCTGATACCCATCGGTTCCCGCATTCATCGCTTGCCTCATCATGTCAGTTTTGCCGTGGTTGGGGATGGAAAAACCATCACCGGGAAAACCTTGGTGCGGCAATTAAATCTAGCGGGGATCGGGATTAGTTCCGGTTCTGCCTGTCACAGTGGCACACTCAGCCCCAGTCTGACATTGAAGGCTATGGGTTACAGTGACTTAGTGGCACTTGGAGGAATTCGCCTCACCTTAGGCCAAGCCACAACAGAGGCAGATGTAGACTGGACGGCAATGGTATTAAAGCAGGTTTTAGCTCGATTGATGCCGGAACCGGTTTTGGCTTGATACTCCACAACCCCCCCAATTCTAAAAAAGGGTGGGTTTTTTATATTGATATTATGGATTGGCTCCAAGTTTTAGAGGAGTCCGAACCATTCAAAATTCAAAAAAGGAATTTAATTTTGAATTCAAAAAGTCAAGCATCACTCATAAGAGTGTGCCAATTTCCTTTAAGTGAACGCGAGTAAAGGGTTCTTCTTCACCGAGGGTGTACTGCTCTATTAAGCCCTTGCGACGGATGGAAACATTATTTCCCTCCTTAATCACCAATGTGGTGTCATCAAAAATATCTCGCACTAGCATCATTTCTATTTCGGAGGGATTATCCAAAACCACCATGTTGCTACCGAAATAAAACATCCCATCTCGTTCCAAAACCTCTCCACCATATTCTGCAATCAATAGGTCAAGCTTTGGATTACGCAGTAGATTTTGAACGTTAGTGTTGTAATCTCGGTGCAGAATTTTTTCGGAACGATTTATGAAGATACCTTCCCTACAAACCGCACCCACTGTCCAATCGGGATGCTGTAGAAGGATATGATCGATCATCTCTTGAATATCTCGAACTGAAACTCGGTTGAAGGTGATAATCGGAATCCTAGCCTCTGTACCCGAGTCAAAGAAGGTTTCTAGGATATAAGAAGGGACATCAACGCTTTCACCCACAGCCGGCCGCAAATGCATGGAAATACCAGGAGCGGCGTTAATTTCGATAATGCCAAAATCGCCAAATCGCCAGGAGCGGGAGAGGCTTTGAGCAACCACATCAATACCTAAGCAAGTGAGTCGGAAGTGCTGGGCGATATCTTGCGCCAGAATAATGTTGTCGGGATGAACGGTGCGTGTGGCATCAATGCTTAATCCACCGGAGGAGAGGTTGGCCACTTTACGCAAATAAACGGTGCGGCCTGGTTCCAATACACTCTGGGTGGATAAACCTTGTTCTTCTAGATATCGTTCCATCGCCTCATCCGACTGAATTTTTCCGAGGGGTGACGTGGGTGAATCGGTGCGTTGTGGCGTTTGGTTTTCACGCTCAATTAACTGAGCAATGGTGGAATACCCGTCACCGACGACTGCAGCCGGACGGCGTTCTGTTGCAGCAACAAATCTACCATTGACACAAAGTAGGCGATAATCTGAACCCTTAACACTTGTCTCGACAATGATTTCTATCGGTTGAGTTTCGGGAATAGCATCTACAGCTCTATCAAAGGCAAAGTCGAGTTCTTCGGCATCTTGCACATCGGCTGTCACCCCAATTCCTTTATGTCCGGATACCGGTTTAACAGCTACGGGATAACCAATTTTTTCGGCTACCATGATGGCTTCTTTGCGCGAAACCACGACATTTCCTGTAGGGACGGGAAAGCCGAGTGTATGCAAAAATGCCTTACAGTCATCTTTACGGGTAGTAAAGTCTGAATCCAAATGACTATCACCGTCAAAAGTTGTTGCTACCCCACGAACCTGTTTTCTCCCATAGCCATATTGCATCAATCCTTCTTCCCACAAATAAAATGCGGGAATGCGTTTATCACAAGCGGTGCGAAGTAGAGCATAAACTGTGGGGCCTCCATACACCGATCTCCGGAATAGGTTTTGCAGGATTTTGAGCTGTTCGTCAAAGATGAACTCTTCTCCTTGAGTGATAGCTTCAAACCAATCCCAAACTGCGTAAATAATTGAACGCTGGGTGCGAGCATGGAGGGTTTGAATGCTAATTCTGATAAAGTCTTTGCCGGTAAAGGGTTTCAGATTCCAGCGATCGAGGTGTAGCCCCATATCCAGTTTTCCAACTTCGGAAACGGTTTGGGCAAAGAGATAGGCAAAGGAATCATAGGTTTGGTTGCTTAAATGGGGGAAGCGATCGTGAATGATTGCCGCGTACTCCTCAACGGATCGAGGTTCTAGATATCCCGTCAAGGCAAAATCAAAAACAAGTGCTGATGTCTCTAAATAGGGATTGGGGCCGATGTAATGCTTGAGGTTGAAAATATCAAAAGCATCGGTTTTTCTCGCATTGACGCGGGGGGTATCGGTGCTGAGTTCTAAAATCATTCGTTCATCTCCGTATGTCTAAATATCCAATCAGCGATAGAACAAGGCAGGTTAATCACCCACTGTGGAATCGCTAGGGCGGGTTTAGGTTTGAAAATTAGGACATAGCGGACTGAGCCTGAGAACTAGGTATTCTAACCCACCTTTAACCTGGATTCTAGTCCTAACTGAACCTAACTCAAGCACAGCAGTGTTTTCCTCTATCGCAGGATATCTCATTGCCGGAAGAACGCTTTAATCTGGATGAGAGAGTGATTTATTAAGAAACACTTAAAAAAGTTTCGGATAGCACCGACCGCGAGAAAATAGTATCAAGGACTACAACTGAAGACGGACTACCCCTTAAATTTGGGCTTTGCCCAAGGGGCGCGATCGCCTTACACACGGCTAAAAACGGAATCGTGAAACTAAATTTCCCTACCCTCCCTGTCCATGCGCCCAACTATAGGTCAATCCTTAGAGAGGCTTTTTTGTATCATAGGATACAACTTGGGAAAGAGGCAAGGGGAAACTAGGCTGTTGAATAAATAGAAGAAAGCCTTTTAGGAGGCATGGAGAATATGAATACTACCGAAACAGCACTTAGAGATGAAGTCCGACAACTTGCCGAAGAAGCTTTCCAACGAAAGCTGATTTCTGGCTACGGTGATGGTCAATATACAGATGAATACCAGATTGTCACCAATGGCAAACCTCGGCATTTTCCCCTAGAACGCGCACGTTCTTTATTAAAAAACTTGATTGCGAATCAAGGTAGTCGAACCTTAGTTGCCAGTCATTAGTTGTTAGTCAATAGTAATGATTCATTAGTCATAGACTCGCTGCATTCTTTGGGATTAGAGGTTGAAAAAACTTAACACCTAATTTTTTGATAGACCCGAAACTTGCCCTCTCAAAGAATGTTGTCGAGTATGGCACTTACGAAGCCATAACCGTTGACTATTGATTATTTTTGAATTAGCTCGGAATCAATGACCCATTCTCCATCGAGATTGGGGTCTTTTATTCTGTTTAAATAACGAAAATTTTTTCTGTATAA
Organism: uncultured Microcoleus sp.; assembly: GCA_964588805.1. Taxonomy (GTDB): domain Bacteria; phylum Cyanobacteriota; class Cyanobacteriia; order Cyanobacteriales; family Coleofasciculaceae; genus CAZPRJ01. The sequence continues at coordinate 141,856 of CAZPRJ010000001.1, forward strand.
AAATCTACCATTTGGTTGTTTAAACCTTCAAAAGTATCAGGCTTAATTAAAAATTATTAGACTATAAAGCTGCAAGGCTGAGGGCAATATGGCGGTAACAAACAGACAGTTAGTAATTATTGGTGGTGCGGAAGATAAAAGCGGGGACTGCACCATTCTTCGGGAATTTGTTCGGCGTGCAGGTGGAATTAATGCTCAAATTGTAGTGATGACTGTAGCCACAGAACTACCAAGGGAAGTGGGAGACGATTATCTACGGGTATTTGAGCGGTTGGGGGTTGAAGATGTCCGTATTATTGACACCGTTGAACGGGAAGATGCCAATTCTCAAACTTATTTAGACGCGCTGACACAAGCTACCGGTGTTTTCTTTACTGGCGGTAATCAAGCTCGCATTACCAGTGTTTTAAAGGACACGCCTATTGATCAACTTTTACACAAACGGTTAACAGAAGGAATCGTGATTGGTGGCACGAGCGCCGGAGCTGCTATGATGCCTGACATGATGATTGTGGAAGGAGATTCGGAAACTAATCCTCGGATTGAAATTGTCGAAATGGAGCCGGGAATGGCGTTTTTACGGGGTGTTGTGATTGACCAGCATTTTGCTCAGCGTGGACGTATTGGACGCCTACTCTCAGCCGTAACTCAACAACCTGTTAACTTAGGCTTTGGTATTGATGAGAATACGGCTGTAGTCGTAAACAACAATCAATTTGAGGTGGTAGGGGAAGGTGCAGTGACGGTTATCGACGTGTCCGGAATTACCCATACCAACCTAGATACAATTTTGAAGGATGAGGACTTAGCTCTATGTGACGTTAAGCTGCATATCTTGCCTCACGGTTATCGGTTTGATCTAGCGTCCCGCAGACCGATTGTTGAGGGAGATGTGATAGACAGTAATTCTACAGAAAATCAAGCAACAGAGGAATCTTTGGTTGAGTTGGTTTAAAACATAGATTGAGTGATTGTATTGAGGGTGGGGAAAAATTTACTCCCACCTTCAACAATATTTCTTTTTGTTTCCTCCTTTTAGAGATTAGGGGAATAAAAGCTAGAGAAAGTTGTACAATAAAATTGATATCAAAAACTTTAGCTTAGCGGTCTTTAGTCTGGTTCATTAACCTTAATAACAATTCATAGTTGTCCTATTGTTGCGAAAGTGCAGCGACAGACTTACTTAAATTGAATTAAGGCACTATAACAAAACATGATACGAGGTGTCCAAGGTTCAAATGAGTAGAAAATCTAAAACAACCAAAGAGAGCAATCCCATCCCTAGAGTAAAGATTGTGATTGTTCCAACCTATTGGGATGAAGACCCTGAACTAACTCCAGAGCGTTGGTGGACAAGGCGTCAACAACAATCTTTAAATAATTTTTAGGGTAGCGACCTGAATCATAATTCATTCAAAATCATTAATCCTTGCCTTCAAAATTTGATTCTGCACATTTTGAAGGCAAAATTTAAGTAAATTGGATTAGGTCTGCTCAAGGGTGACTTGCCAAGTTTCTAATGTTGTGCCTAGAGTTTGATCTAATCGCGTTAAGGCATTGAGATAATTAATCAGTGCGTTGAGCTCTTCATTTCGGGCTTGAACCAGTTCATCCTGAAGTCTGACTAACTCAAAAATTGTAATGTCTCGTCCTAGCCTCTGTTTTTCTCGAGCAATGTCTAGCTGCCTTTGTGCCGATGCTGTTACTTTTTTAGCCAGTTCCACTTGAGCAAAACTCAGATTAACGTCTCGGATTCGGTCTATTAATTGCAGCTCTAAACTTTCCTGTTGCTCTTGTAAGGTGTTTTCTGCTTGGCGTTGATTGACTAAACTGCGCTGAAAGTCTCGTTCTATGGTTAAATCTCCAATTGTACGGCTCAAGGCTAATCCAACTCTTAAGTCCGTTGTATCGTTTGAAATATAGCCGTAACTGGTATTTAAACTTAAGTCCCAAAGCCGATTATTTTCTGCTTGTAATAGCGCTAGTTTGGTTCGAGCCAAATCTAACTGTGCTTTTAAATAATCAGGTTGGTTAGCAAAGGCTACTTCTCGTAACTGAGTGGGGTTTAGAGCAACCGCCGATACAACAAGCGGGTCAGTGGCGACAATGATAGTGCTTTTATCAATATCAAGAATATTCAACAGTGCTAACCGAGTTGCAGCAAGAGTATTCTCGGCTTCTACTAAACTGACTTGTCTTCGGGCAACTTCTGTCTCACTTTGTACAATATCCACTGGAGCAAGTCTACCCGCTTCAATTAATACGCGATTATTGGCTAAAGATTCTTCCGCTCTTTGTAGGGAAAGCTGGGCAATTTTTAAACGTTCTTGGGCTCGAATCAATTCACGGTAAGCCAAAATAGATTCTGTGATGGTAGTAATGAGAGTTGATTTTAAATCGAGTATATTAATGCGTTCGGTGAGTCGAGCAATATCAACGGAAGCTTTATTGACATTAATACCCGCTCCTCTTAATAAAGGTTGCTTGAAATTGAACTGTAGATTTTGACCAAAAGGGTCATCATTAATATCCAGATTAAGACCATTGCCGAGAGAAGATTGGCTGTTTGTTGCCCACCGAAAACTAAATTCTCCTCCCGTAGGAACTTTTACAGCAACGGTTGCACCTAATCCTAAATCGGTATCTGTTGTAGTTTGAGTGGTTCCAAAACGAGCAAGTGATATAGAAACTACGGGAGTTAAATCAGGAGCAAACTTATCTTCTGCAACGGCTAGTTCTTGTCGTTGCACAATTCTTTCTAAGTAAGCGTTTTTTAGGGGTCGATTGTTTTCTAAAGCCAGTACGACAACATCAGAGAGAGTTAACCTTATTTCTTGGGCTTTTGAGTTTGATTGAGAAGGATTTTGTGGGGTATTAGGGACAGGTTGGGTAGGTTTTTCTGTTGGCGACTGAGTTTGAGCAAGGTGTTCTAGGCGGATGGAATTTTGGCGATCGCCTGTTTTTGAAGAGTCGGATTTTAAAGGACATACACAGGGTGCAACGGCCTTACTTTGTACTTGAGCCAAAGAAAAGGATTCAAAACTAGGACGTACCTGTTGAGAAGAAAATTTATTTTGTGGAGGTGTATCCCTTATTTTGGACTGAAAATCACCTAAGTTTGTCCGTAGGTTGTCAGCAAAGCGAGGCTGCATCGCTGTAACAGTCTTCTCTTTGCTCGATGGCTCAATTCCTAATGTCCAATTTTCTCTTGATTGAATCTTGGGCATCTTCAAAGTTTGCTGAGGTTTGGATGCTAAAGAAAATGACCAAGCTGTACCCAAAACAGTGAGCAAAACGCTGATGATAGTAGAAATCAACGTATGGATAGAAGGACAGTAGAAATTGTCGCGTGAGTTGGGGCGTTGAGCCTCTGGGATTGGAGTTTTTGGCATAATTGGCGAGCTTGAGTAAACACCTATGATGATTCAATAATGAAAGACTAAGCTGTTATGCCTACAGGCTATAGGGTAGAAGTTGCCAAAATTAATACCAATTATGCGTTCCGCAAAGCCTTCACGGGGTCAATCTGACTAGCTCGCAAAGCAGGAAGAAAGCCAGCCCCAACACCTACAATTAACGCAGAGCTGAGAGATAGCATAGCGATGCGGCTCTCAAATTCATAGGGCAACTCGAAGGTATTAGCAACCACTAACGTTAATCCATGCACGGTTGCGATCGCGCCAATTCCCCCTAATAAGCTCAAAAGCGCTGCCTCTAGGATAAATTGCAGCAAAATATCTTGCCGAGTTGCTCCCATTGCTCGTCGCAGGCCAATTTCAGGAGTCCGTTCCATCACAGCAGCGATGGTAATATTGGCAATGCCCACGCCACCAATCAGCAAAGAAATTACCCCAACAGCCGCAAGTCCGCGTGAGGCCAGTTCAAATGTTTCTCGCTGCTGAAGGATATCCTCCACATTACTCCATGCAGAAAAATCCGAACCTGGAAAGTGTTGCTCAAACAGTTGCTTGGCCTGAGTTTCTATTTTTTCCATATCTTTAAGGTTTTGAGGCCGTATCCAAATCGAGTTAATGCGTTGTTTACCCGTCATGGAACTGTAGGTTGAAATGGGGAGGAATAACTCTCCTCTTGGTTCCTCCTCCTCTGCATCAAACTTCGTTTCTATAACTCCCACTACCAAGAAAGGATTTTGTCCTGAGAAGATAAGCTGACCAATAGGATTTTGACCCTGAAACAGTTTCATGGCTAAAAATTGATCGATCAGGACAACAGAACGATAATTGGCAAAATCAGCATTCGTGAAAGAACGGCCTGCTAATACTCGCCGTCCTGAAGTAAGTAAATAATCTTCAGACACTGCCCTCACACCAGCTTCAGCTTCTTGTCCTTGAAAGATGGTTGAATCGGAAAATTCCCAAACAACATTCACCGCACTGATGGCTTGTATCCCTTTAATCTGTTGCTTAAAAACTTCCATATCTTCAAGCTTGGCCTCTCTTCCTTCCACTCTCCACAGTCCAATAGTGAGATGAGGCGCTTCTCGCTTGGCTAATTCTGTTTGAATCACCGCTCGACTAATGCTACCCACCTGAAGTGTGGCACTGACTGAAGCGACACCCATGAAAACGCCCAAAGTAGTGAGGGCAGAACGCAGAATATTACTGCGTAAGGAGTGAAACGTGAGGGTGAGGAGATCGAAGGGTAAGAGGCTCATCTGTTGATGATACCAAGGAGAAGCACAGCACAAGTCAGGAGTCAGGGGTGTACAACACGGATTATTATAGTCAGGACTTACGCAACTTGACGTTTGAAACACCATCAGTAGGGGCGCTCTCCCCATGCGCCCTTCCGATATGTGAAATTCTTGCGTAAGTCCTAATAGCAAAAGGTAGGGAGCAGAGGCTTCCAAGGCTCTAAAGAAAAAGATTAGACGGGTCAAGCATTTTGATTTTCGTTTCACAAATTATTCACACTTTCTCAGTAAATTTTTAACTGTAAGCATTTGGACTACTGAGGTGCCCTCTCACACGGAAGCTCTGGGAGGGCTTTTTCTTGCCTTATTTTCTGCCAGTTACTTAATTTCTATCTATCACAGCCTAAATAGCCTGTAAGAATATTGGGGTATACAAGAACTATATCCCTGTTCCAATACTGAGCTTTATAGGATGGGCAAGGCACAAAAAAACAATAGGTTTAGGCTTCAACTCTTCAATCGAGCTGCCCTGATTCGATTAACTATTCTGGCTATCATCCTGGGGACTCTTGTAAGTTGGGCATACTGGACGATGATTCAGATGCCTGCTACAAGTTTTAGGGGACAGTTGCCACCCTTAACTCAGAATGAAATACTTTTACGAGATACTCTACAGCGAGATGTTGAGAAACTGAGTAGCGAAATTGGACAGCGTAATTATTTAGACCTCAAAGGGTTAGGGGCGGCTGTTGATTTTCTCAAGAGTTCATTTGCCAATATGGGTTATGAAGTCAAAGAGCAACCTTATACAATTGATAATCAAACTTATTACAATTTAGAGGTTGAAATTTCAGGTACTAAACGACCTGATGAAATTGTGATTATTGGAGGGCATTATGATTCGGTGGATTTTAGTCCGGCTGCTAATGATAATGGTACGGGGGCGGCAGCTACCTTAGAACTTGCTCGTCTGTTTGCGGGTAAAAAACCTGAACGAACTTTACGTTTTGTCGAATTTGTCAATGAAGAACCCCCATTCTTTTGGACAGAAAACATGGGAAGCTGGGTTTATGCCAAACGTTGCAGGCAGCGCCAAGAAAATATTGTGGCTATGCTGAGTTTAGAAACAATGGGTTACTATTCTGAGGAAAAAGGTTCTCAAAAATACCCAGCTCTACTCAGTCTTGTTTACCCATCACAGGGAGATTTTATTGGATTTATTAGTAATATTAAGTCTAAAAAATTAGTAAGAAATGTTATTGCGTCCTTCCGTCGCCATACCCAATTCCCTTCAGAAGGTGCGGCGCTTCCGAGTAATATTCCAGGGGTGGGTTGGTCAGATCAATGGTCATTTTGGCAGGAAGGATATCCGGGTGTGATGGTAACAGATACTGCTATTTTTCGCTATCCTTATTACCATACTCAAGAAGATACTACTGATAAGATTGATTACGATCGCCTGACACGAGTTGTTGCGGGTTTGGAGCGTGTGATTGCTGAGTTGGCAGGTGTTCAATCCTAATTCTGTGACAAATACAGGACTTACGCAAGAACTCCACCTATAGTGAGGGCGCACGGGGAAAGCGCCCCTACAAACAAACCCCAGGAATCGCTATGATTTAGGTTTATTTTTTGTCCTTAGCGCTTGATAAAGTGATACAGTAGCCATCCCTTGGATTACTGTTAGAAAGTTAGCGTGATCAGCCTTACAAAGCATCAGGAGGACGCAGATCACCCTTAATATGAAGTCTCCCAAAATGATAAATAGTCCCACCGTTAACATCTGTTTTGTATGCCGTTTGGGGAGGGCTAAAATTCCCAATAGAATTAAGCCAATAGCCAGGGAACCGTAAACGCCCTGTTGCCACTCTAAGATTTCCTTTCCTTGCAGGGTTGAGGGTAATATAAACCCTTTGTTCGATGATAATATTGCTTGAAGCAACTTCATCACGATGAGCCAGACAATCCAACCTTTAGCGTTTGATAAACTTTGTTCAGGGCTAGCAATCAATCCTGGCAAATCTTGTCCATCTCGACTCAAGTGTAAGTACGGCTGAAACCCAATTCCAAGAATCTTGAAACTAGGAACCTGTTGGATGGTTAACCGAGAGCCGTCATTTAGGATGAACTCATGGGGTTTGGTAATTTTTGATCGGGGAATTCTACCGATTTCTTGATTATCCAAATAAATCACCAGCGTTCGGCTAAAGAATCCCCAGGAAATTGCTAGTCGTAAAGGTTCCCCGGCTTCCAGAGCATAATATTCTCGCTGGTCAATATGCATAGCGGAATTCTGCCTTTAATGTTCCAAAATGTCTGAGAGGATGTCTGAGAAGCCTCAAAATGTCATGCCCAACGGAGCGATAGCGTAGTGAAGCATCTTAGACTACAACGTAAAACTGGGATTCTTCGCTCCTGTTCCTTCGCTTCACTCAGGACTGTGCTCAGAATGACAAAGTACACTTTTCAGAAATGCAACCGGAGTTGCTAAAGATGCAAAACCTCTGTCCAGTCTTCAAACACCAAACCAGGCACTTGTACAAAATCACGTCGGTTGCGCGTCAGTAGGATAGAGTTCTCTGCAAGCACGATAGCAGCTATTCGTAAATCTTGTGTGCCAATGCGTATTCTTTGACGACGCAATTCTAGATAATGAGCGTAAGCGTCCTCACTGAAGTCAACTAAGTTTAATCTGCTGAGATACAAGACAACATCTCGCAGTCCTCTGTAAGCCCATATTAACCGTTCAGGTTGGGAAGATTGAGAGGTTTTTCTAATAGCATTGAGCCAGCCACGGACTTGTTCTTCCACTGTTACCACAGTCACACTAATATCGTCAGGATTAACTGCACTCACTCGCTGTATAAGGATTGGATGAACTTGTTGCAAGAGGGTAATGTGGTCAGTATCCAGAATGTATCGAGTCACGTAGCTTGAGCCTCTGCATCCAGCTCACTAGAATCGACTTCAGTTTCCTTGTTGAGTTCACGACGATAGGCTTCCATGTATCCTAATACCTCATCAAATAGAGGATTATTTTTGAGAGTAGCAGGAACCATCAGCAAAGGATTCTGAGGCTGGTTAGATTTGCTTGTTGCTGGTGTATTATCTGTTGTATCGGCTGTTTCTTTTGCATCTTCCTGGCGCTGCTTTTCAATCCGTCGCCTGTAAAGTTGTTCAAACAATAAGGCTTGGTCTTCTAGTGAGAGTGCTTCTATAGATTCGATTAAGGTTTGCAGCAATATAGGAGTGTTCATAACTTTAATGCAATTTGCCACAATTTTACAGGATAAGCATCTGAGGTGTGATTGCATGAGTTCCTTCGGCATTACCATGTCTCTAGCAGAGAATATTAATACTCATCTATCTTCCTACTGTCGAATTGCATTGAGAAACTCTGTCATCGCCTCAAGCTGTGAGGGCATCAGCACACAGCGTACCAGCAAGTCTAAATCTAAATCTGGCAGAAACTCACTATGAGAAATAGGTTCATAATCTTCTCCACGAAAACGGTATAGAGAAAGCTTATTTTTTTCCCAAAACCAAACTTCAGCTATCTTAAATCGTTTGTATCGTTCTAGCTTTTTAGTATCGCCACTAGTAAAAGCTACTTCAATGGCAAGATCGGGATGCTCTTTTCTTTCTCCTATGTAATAGGACTGATCTGGCTCAAATGAAGTCCCTTTCACTTCTGACTCGCGAGTTGCACTGCCTACAGGAATAAACTCAATTCGCTTTTCTAAAAAGTAGAGCCCTAATAATAAACCAATAATAGTTTTGATAATTTCATGATCTTCGCCAATCGTCATCAGCTCCACACACCCATCAAGATAAGATACTCGCACACCTGGCACCTCTGCCAACAAGGTTTGAATCGCCTTGAATTGCTGCCAACTTTGACGACCTGGTAAAACAAGCCTTTGTTCTTTAACTGGGATAATTTCTTCTATAGATTGGGTCGTCATCTGTGTAACACTCCTACTTTGTGTTAGTCCTTTATATCTTTAATAATTTCCTCCGGGATGAGGACAACCGTAAAATCACCTAACTTTATCTTGCAGCACAGTCTTTAAGTTCAGCATATTCCACATTCCCCTGCTGAGTGTTGCTTTTCTATGCTCTAGGCATATCCCAAAGCATTGGTGCAAAACACCACCCTATGTACACGCACTTTACAACTAGGACTGCTCGCATTGCCAGCATCATTGAGAAGCGTCGCCCTCTGGCTGACAAAATCGCAGGCACGCAGGACAATCTGAAGTCTCTTGCCTCAGCACTTGATAAGCTGGAAGCACATCGCCAGAGGTTATTGACGGAAGTAGATCCAGATATCAACGAAGGCTTGAATACTATCGACTTTTCAACCGTTCAGTTGAGCATTACTACTGAGTTAGAGGTACTAGATAAACTGCGGGGGCGATTCTCCCGTAACACGCTCAATATTGGGGTTGTTGGGCGGATGAAGCAAGGAAAGAGTACTCTACTACAGAGTTTGAGTGGGCTGGATAATAATATAATTCCGGCTCATAGCGGGGGCGCTTGCACGGCTGTACGGAGTACAATTTGCCCTCGTTTCAATGCTGAAACTGAAGCTAAAGTTACGTTTCATTCTGAGGATTCACTTTTTAAAGAGGTAATTCTTCCCTACTATGCAGAACTGAAGTTAACTCCCATTCCGGCTAGCTTTAGTGATTTTGTCAATAGTCCTCTACCTGACAAGCCCTCAACTGCTACCAGTGAGGCGATGTATCAACGCCTCAAACATGATTACTACTCAAATCAAGCGGTTTATCGTGGTTTGCTCGGCGCAAGTCAACTGACAGTACCACGCCATGAAATTCAGGACTATGTGACTCATGCCAACGGTGCTGATAATTTTAAGAGTCTTGCTGTACGGGAAGTCAAGATATATTGTCCTTTTCCTAATCCTGAAGTTGGACAGATTGCGCTGGTTGACATCCCAGGTTTGGGCGATCTCAAAGTAGGCGACGAAAAGTTGATGCTGGAAACGTTGGGGCAGGATGTAGACGTTGTTTTATTCGTCCGCCGACCCGATCCGAAAGGCGATGACTGGAAAATAGAGGATACAACTCTTTACGATACAGCCGCCAATGCTTTGAATGATTTATCAGCAAGGGCTTTTTTAGTTCTCAACCAATTGAGTGATACCCAAGACGAGAGTAAAAAAGCTTGCGAACGGTTTAAGCAGAAACTTGATAGTGGACAGTTAGGCATTAAAGTTGTTGATTGCATTATTGCTGACTGTAAAGAGCCTCAACAGGCTAATCAAATTTTGGATCGAGTTCTCGATCACCTAGAAAAAGAGATTATAGATCTCGACACTAAGTATGCTGAATCCTGTCAGGAGCGCTTAGTTCAACTTCAGAGTGCGGTTAAGGTTGAGTTAGAAAAAGCACGAACTGCCCTTGGTCAAGCAGCGCCAGATAATTATCGGGTCATTGAGCAGGAATTCAGCAAGTTGTTTGGTAATGACAAAAAGGGTTGGTGGAAAGACGTTGCCCTCGGTCTTGAGAGGCTGAGATCGGAACTCTGGCTACATCGTCAAGCACCCAACAATAACTTACAAGTTGGAGTGGATGCTGCTATTCAGGCTTGCCAAAACCATAAGGGCATACTGTCATCTGAAGATCCCGTTGAAGAAATAAGAGAACGGATTATGGTGAGTGGTTCGCTAAGAACCTACGCGGATTACCGGGATGAACTTCGCGTGCTTTTATCTCACCACTTCCTGTCTTTGGATGAGGGATTAAAGCAATTAATAGAGAATGTGAAATCTCAAGTGGTAGATGTACTGATTCAAAAGGGACATCTTGGAGTATTGACAGAGGTACGAGGCTCTGAGTTTATCAAAGAACTCAAGAAATTAGTAGATGAAGCTCCCAGCGAACTGAGGAGATTGAAGCAAGGATTAGAAATTTTTGCTGAGTTTGAGCTTTCTTATCGTGGATTCATGCAGCACCGGATTCGTAAGCATTTAGATGGGATTACTAATATTATTCCAACTAACAGTCAGACAGGACACCTTTGTGAGCAGCAGACAGATACTTTGCGTCCTTCTGCATCTACATCTGCTGATGAAATTCTATTAGCGCTTCAGATTGAGTATGAAACAGCCGTTAACAGAATTATCCCTGCCTTAGAAGAATTGCTTTGGGAGCCAAATCAAGCCGCATACGCAATGGTAGAAGAGTTTGTGGATAACATCATCCATCAAGAAGACATTCAAGAGGAATGGAAAAATTTTTTGAGAGGTGTGCGATCGCAAGTGTGGCCAGAAGAACTCGGAAAGCTGGAGCAAGATAACGAACGGCTACAAAATTGGCTTACGTCGGTGAAGCAGGTAGAAGAAGCTAACGCATCTTACTCGATTTTATTCTTGAACTAAAAAAGGACATTAAATTCAATGGATGAGCTAAAAGAACTAAAAATCATCATGGTTGCACCCAGAGGAATTGGCAAGACCAGTCTCTTAGCTGCAATGCATGAGGAGTTTGATAAAACCTTCGAGCAAGCTAATCTCACTACCTGGACTACTGACAGTAAAACTCTGCAAGCTATAGAAGAGTGTAAGCAGATATTGAGGCAAATAGACCCTCGATTAAAAACTAAGGTAACTCCTACAATACCCAAGGAGAATCCTTGGAAGGATAAAGGTTTTATGTGTGAAATTGGTAGTGGCAGTAAAAAATTTATGAAGTTGAGGTTTACAGATCCCACTGGAGAATACTTTGAGTTGGGAGCAACGCAACAAGAAAAAGAATATGTGAAGCAGCAGCTAAATGAATGTGATGCAGTTGTTATTCCCATTGATGCTACTGCGCTCATGCAAAAAAAGAATGGCAAGGTTAAGGAGCATGAAATCGGTGACTGGCACGAAGAAAAAAATGATCCTAAACGCATAACTGCACTGTTAAAAGATGCTTATACAAACCTTGCTGTTCCCAGACTCATTATTTTGGCACCGATAAAGTGCGAGACCTATATGAGAACTTCTAAAGATGCCAATGACCTACTAAATCATGTCAAGCTTGGATATCGTCAATTGCTTGAATTTTTTAAATCTGACGATCTATTCAATAAGGTAGCTGTAGTTGTCACGCCAGTACAAACTATTGGTAATGTTACATTTGCTTATTCTAGTCCCGATCCTGAGCAGCCTGGATTTACAAACTTTGAATATTACAAAACTCCAATTAATGCACCCTACGCTCCGCAAGATGGCGAACAACCACTGCGATATATTTTGCGTTTTTTGCTCAACGTCTATGTAAATATACAAAAAGAACAGCTAGAAAAAGAAAAAAATAATTTAGCAATATCTGAAGCTCAACTAGATAAACAGAATCGAGATTTGGAATCAGCAAAATATGAGTTAAATGAAAAAGAAAAGAGTTTTAAGAAACGAAATCAAATGTGGTGGCTATTTAGAGATATAGCTAATTTATTTGATGATACAGAAACTCCCTATAAGGCAGCAGAGAATAAATTTCAAAAAAAACAAACTTCCTTCAAGGAAACTTTAGCTGATTTTCAGGGAACACAGACTAAAATAAAGGCGACTCAGGAGCAAATTGAAGCTTTCAATAATGCAGTTTTTAACTTTGCAATTGGTTGCAAGGATAGGGATGGGTTTGCAGTTCTTCAGGGAAAATCAAAATGGCTAACACTACCAAAGCAAATAGGGTAATTGAGACATGAAAGGACTAGAAGTTTATGTTAAAAGTTCTGCACTCGGTAGAACGGGTATCCACTGGCGGAAAGTTAGCGCTCCTCAGCAATATAAAGAAACTCCACATATTCTCAAGGATGATCGATTTCTTGGGGATACTGGAGAGTCTAGTATAATCAATGATTTAATTAATGAGACTAAGCTTTCTTTAGTTCTAGTGAGGTGCGACAAAAAATTACTGTTAGAAGTAACAGGTATTGAATCCCCAGAACGCTCGAATCGCTTAGGGAGAAAAGTTCTTAATTCCGTAGTTTGGATAGTTGATGAGAATGACGATAGCGAAAAAAAACTAAGAGAGCTTGCTGCTCGTGCATTATTGAGTTTTTGGGGTAATCCAGAGTTAATAAATAAAATTAGTACTGCTGTAGAATTTGATGGACTAGAAGGATTTAAAGCTAAATTTAATATCCTTTATGACTTAGCAGAGAATGGAGACAAAGAGTTAAAAGCATTGGAATCGGAGACAGAAAAAAACAAAAGTAATAACCAAGAAGATATATGGGAAAAGCAGCAAAGACTCATTGATGATGATGATGATGCTGATATAAAAAGTCTTACTCATCAATTGGTAAACTCTCCCTTGCCAGAAGGCAAAGATTTGGTAGTAATAGCGGAAATGCTGAAAGAAGGAGTTATTCTTTACAGAGGTATTGTCTGGGAAGAAACTAAGAGCAAAGAGGTGGAAACTTTACCATCGATACCTAGTGAACCCGCGTCACAGTCTCTGCCCCCGGAAGATTCTACTCCCACTTTAGAAGCTCGAAAGCTAGAAGTCTCAAAAAAAAAGAGAGTGATGGTCATAATTCTGGCGAGTCTACTCCTAATAACGATACTCAGCACTTGGTGGATTCTAAGTCAACGCCAGGAAAAACCTCAGAACATACCTATTCCTCAAATTTTGATCAGTCCTCAATCGGAAACAGAACCGAGTCCCCCAACTCGGCCAAACAGCCAAACGGAACCCCAGATGACTCCCAACCAGGAGCCTCAAAAAACACCTTAAGGGAAACTAATCCGATGGAAGATCGAAACGATCGTAATCAAATAAATCCTAACAGGGAAAATAATCAAATGGAAGTTCCAAATAATCCTTGGAGTTGGGGGAAGAGGGGATTGGAAATCAATCATGAATTACTTCAACTATCACCTGAAAGAGTGGAAGAAATTCGCCGTATCATCTCATTCATGCAACGTCATGAAAAACTAAAGGATGACGAAACCAAAGGATACTTGACTCCTAAAGATTTGGAAGATTTGAAGCAATCAAATATTGCTGAGGAGAAGTATACCGATCTGCTTGAGCAAATTAAGACTTTAAAAAGCTCTCAGTGAGCGATTAGTTTGCCTCGTAAATGCTGTGTTAGCGATCGCATCTCCCCAATATCCACTGGAGGTGCGATCGCTAACACAGCATTGACAATCAATTTACTTGAAACCTGCTTACGCAGGTTTCGTTTTTGTAGCTGCGGTTTCAACCGCCCAGTGTTTAATGCTTATCGCACTAACTCACTAGCACGTTTCATCAACGCATCAGCCGTCAACCCATTCAACCCCATCAACTCTCCAGCACTAGCGGTAGTTTCTCCTCGCTTCCAAGCAAAAACATCCCGCTTGCAGTTACTCCGTAGCATAATGGGTTCCAACATGGCAGAAGTGCCACCCGTCACACCAATCAAGGCATCACCCCCAAACAATCGCTCAAACCCAGCATCATCCAAAAAGTCACCATCCGATTGAGAGCAAGTATCCCAAGCCGTATCATTAGGACGATACAAGCGACGAGGACTAATCACCGACACAATCCGAACTCCGATACCTTCCGCTTCCAATTGACTAGCCGCATCAAACACCGGAATCAGCGTCATATCCCCAATCACAGCAAACGTAACTTTCTTTTTACCCTCACTCTCATGCAACACCACGCCGCCATCTTGCAATGCTTGACGGGTTTGTTCCAACGTCGTGCGTACTGGTAGAGGAGACTTACTCGCGGTAATTGTAATTCCCTTATTCTTCGTTGTTAGCGCCCACTCGTAACAAGCTTGAATACTATTAGCATCCGCAGGAAATAGAGGGAAAACATTACCATTCCGCATCATGGCAGCAAAGTAATTTTCAATCTCCGGACGCTGGTGAGTCCAGCCATTGCGCCCTTGTTCCAATGCTCCCGCCGTGAATAGAGTAATGGTAGAAGGGGTAGGACGGCGCAATTCTGCCATCGCTTGCGTCACCGTCTGCCAAATGGGTAAACCATTAACAGCAAAAGATTCATACGAACACCAAAGAGTACGCGCCCCAAATAACGCCAACCCAGCAGCTAACCCGGCACAAGCATCCTCACTCAATGGTTCGTAAACTTGTCCCTTTGGCCCTTGATAATAAAGGTCATCTGGGGTGGGGTGGATAATTTTTAGGGCTTGGTTAACATTGTTAATCCCAGATGCCGCATTACCATCCGCATTGGAGAGAATAAAATTGGGGTCTTTTTGTCCCACATGAGCAATCAAACTACCCATAGCCGTGGTGGCAATTTGCTTATCTCCCCCAACCGGAAATTCATTTAAAGGCAATTCCCCTAAATCCGGTAGCGGCAATTCTTTTTCCGTCACCACATGATGGGATGCAGGGCCACCCCCGGAACGCTCAAAATTGGTGCGAACCAGTTCCCAAGCGGCTTGAGGTAATGCCCGCTTTTTCAGAGCACTGATAATCTCTTCATTATCGATGGTGTGGTGAGCATAGAGGTTATGAGCTTTTGCACCTCGGTCATGCACACCTGCACCTTTAAGCTGTTTGACAATCAGTACCGTTAGCTTACCACTCAGAGCAGACTTCGCCGCTTTGTCTGTAGCTTCCAATACCGCTTTCGTGAATTCCAGCCGTTTTTCTAAAGAAAACTCAGTACTATCAACATATTCACCGGGTTGGTTTTTGTCGTCAAAGTCCTTAGCGTTGATTAAGATAACTTCTTCAAACCCATTCCCTTCCCAGTATTCAATCATCTCCTCATTCGGCTTGGTGGACACCATGCTGTGGTGTTCCTGGCTGTAGCCATTCCAAACTAAAATCGGCAGGAAATTAGTTACTTCGGGATAGGCAGTGTGGAAGTGAGCCATGCTACTCATGACATAAGGCTCACCAATACCACCATCCCCAATGGTCACAGGGAAGAGGGTGTCACGGTGAAGCAATGCCCCTGCCATTGCGAAGTGTTGCCCTTGCCCGAGGGGGCCTGCGGGGTTGAGGAGTCCGGGAATTTGCCCGGAAAGGTGGCCGAGTAGCCCTTTATGTTCCCGGTAGCGATCGCGCATTTGCTGCACGGTCTTAATTCCCATATCCTCTAAAGAGCGATCGAGGAACATGGTGCTGTAGAAACCTGGGGCGTGATGCCCGACTTCTGTAAGGATATTTTTGTAACCTAGCATCACTAAAGAAGCGATCGCATCGGCAATGCTGGCAAATCCACCTGGGTGTCCTGATGCCTTACTCGCGGTAACTTGCAGAGTTAGGTAACGCAGTGCGTCAGCCGCTAGCATCGTCTGAAATACAGCCTTTGGTTCGCTGGGATTTGCGATCGCGGTTTGTCCTTTTGCGATCGCACTTTCCTGCCCCAACTGCTCAAAATTAGGCAAAGTTTCACCAAAGTACTGAATCCCCTCGCAAAAACTAGGGGCTTGCGTGGCAACGGTCATAGTTCTAGATACCTCTTTCGATAACTGCGTCCGGAGTAAGGGATAGCTCCAATAGGTAGATCGTACTATCTGGCAGACCGAGAAATGATCGGATCTAGGGGGTTAGAGCGAGAATTCAAAAACACAAAAAATCTTATCGTTTGTATAGACAACCCTAAACCCCGTTACTGTTAGAGAGTTTTAAGCCAGTAAAATTCGAGTTGTAGTGTTTCTCTTTACAAGTGAATTACACTTCTAAATCCAAAATTTAAAATGTGATATGGATAACCTTGAGTTGTAGTTCTGACTCCTGACCCCTGACTCCTGACCCATACCTACTTATGAAATTACCTGAAGGCCCAAAAACTCAGCCCTTTTGGCAACTAGTTAAGTGGATTAGTAATCCCTTCGGCTTTATGGATGAATGTGCTCAAACCTATGGAGATACCTTTACGTTACGACTGGGCAGCCTTGCCCCATTGGTGTTTTTGAGTGACCCAAAAGCGATTCAAGAGATTTTTACGGCTGATGTCAATCAATTTGATGCAGGATGCACCAACGGAATTATCCAACCCATAGTCGGAGCAAACTCCATACTCTTACAAGATGGCGCACGTCACCAACGGCAACGGCGTCTTTTGATGCCTCCTTTTCATGGGGAACGAATGCGAAATTATGGTCAGCTTATTTGTGAAATTACCGAGCAAGTGGTGAGTCAGTGGCAAATTGACCAACCCTTGACCGCCCGTGGTGCCATGCAAGAAATTACCCTGCAAGTCATCTTGCACGTCGTGTTCGGGTTACGGCAGGGGACACGCTACCAACAATTAAAGCCGCTTTTGGCTTCACTTCTGGATATGACCGGTTCCCCTTGGCGTTCCAGTATGTTGTTCTATCCGTTCCTGCAACAAAATTGGGGCGAGTGGAGTCCTTGGGGACGGATGCTACAGCGTCGGCAAAAAGTTTATGACTTGCTTGATGCCGAGATTGCGGAACGTCGAGCACAATCTGATTCCACCCGCAATGACATTCTCACCCTACTGCTTGAGGCTCGGGATGAGCAAGGGGAAACCTTGACGGATGAAGAGTTGCGTGATGAGATGATGACTCTCTTGGTTGCAGGCCATGAAACAACGGCAACAGCCCTAGCTTGGGCATTGTACTGGATTCATCAACTCCCATCAGTACATGAAAGCTTACTCAAGGAACTCGAGAATTTAGGAGATAACCCTGAGCCAATGGAGATATTCCGCTTACCTTATTTGAATGCAGTTTGTCAAGAGACTCTGCGACTTTATCCGGTTGTCCCCATTGTTACTCCCCGTGTTGCTAAATCCTCTATACAGATTGGAGGCCGGGGATTTGATTCCTACACTCGGTTTGCTCCCTGTATTTATTTAACCCATCATCGCGAAGACCTCTATCCAGAACCCAAACAGTTTAAACCTGAGCGCTTTTTACAACGGCAATATTCGCCTTATGAGTATTTACCGTTTGGAGGCGGCAATCGCCGCTGTTTGGGTTTAACTTTAGCGCTGTTTGAAATGAAGCTGGTTTTAGCCACGATTGTATCGCGCTGTCAACTGGAACTATTAGAGAAGCGCCCTGTAAAGCCTGCCCGTCGCGGTGTAACGCTTGCTCCCGCTACTGGGGTCAAAATGGTTTTGAAGGGTTGGCGTCAGCGTCCAGAACCTAAACCTGAGGCAATGGTCACTTCTGTTTGAAACCGTCATAAGCTGTTAACTGTTCTACCAGCTCCGCAGTAAGAAAAGCCTGATTATGAAATTGCCTGATGGTCTGAAAACGCCGTCTTTGTTACAGACGGTGCAATTAATTGCTCAACCGACAAAATTTCTAGACACCTGCCGAGAACGCTATGGAGACCCTTTTACCACACGGGTACTGGGTTTAAATTCTCCCCCAGTTGTATTTTTTGGCGATCCTCAAGCAATTCAAGAAATCTTTGCACTGCCTTCATCAAAATTAGATTTTCGTAGAGCGGCTCATGTGTTTGAACCGTTGATGGGAGAGCAATCGATTATTTTGCAAGAAGGACGTAGCCATCAGCGATTGCGTCAGCTGATGATGCCAGCGTTTCATGGCGATCGCATGAAAAGCTATGGTCAGCTCATTTGTGACATTACCCAGCAATCAGTGGCTGATTGGAGGCAAGGCTCTACCCTTTCTATACAAACGGTAATGCCGAAGATTACGCTGCGGATTATTCTGAGCGTTGTATTTGGCATTAAACCAGGATGGCGTTACCAACAGCTCGAAAAACAACTCAGTTCACTCTTAGATGACGTTACGACTCCCTGGTACTCGAGTTTATTCTTCTTTCCTCCCCTTCAACGGGATTGGGGCGCTTGGAGTCCTTGGGGACATTTTCTGCGTCGCCGCCAGCAAATCGACGAACTCATTTATGCCGAAATTGCCGAGCGTCGTCAACAAGCCGATGCATCGCGTACTGATATTCTCTCGACGTTGATTTTAGCGCGTGATGAAAACGGTCAACCGATGAGTGATGTAGAGCTACGCGATCAGTTAGTCTCATTGCTGCTCTTAGGGTATGAAACAACGGCAGCAGGACTCGCTTGGGCTTTTTACTGGATTTACTCCTCGAGTTCGGTAATAGAAAAACTACAATTGGAACTCGATTCCTGCGGTGACGATGAGTCTCCCGATACTAAAGCTCAACTACCCTATCTTTCTGCTGTCTGTGCCGAGGCGATGCGAGTCAACCCCATCGCTTTGATTTGTAAGCCCAGAATCACCTTGGAGCCTGTGCAATTGGCAGGCTACGATTTTGATACGGGTACAATTCTAGTTCCTTGTATTTACCTTGCCCATCGCCGTCCGGATGTTTTTCCTGATGCCGAGCAATTTAAGCCTGAGCGCTTTTTGAGCCAAAAATTTTCTCCCTATGAGTATCTGCCCTTTGGCGGGGGAGTTCGTGGCTGTATTGGCATGGCGTTTTCGATGTTTGAAATGAAGTTAGTGTTGGCCACAATTGTGTCCCGCTATCAGCTCACGTTGACGGCTTCGCGCCCTGCACAACCTGTACGTCGTGGTATTACTCTGGTTCCATCGGGTGGGGTTATGGTTCGGGTCGAGCATGAACGCAAGACTAGATCTTTGCTGCGGTTGGGGTGAAACGTTAAATTCACTAAAACTTCATGGACTCCCATCAGAAAGTTGACCAAAACAGTATGAAATATGAAATAGGGATATTGGGTACTCCTCTCTCCTTGTGTTCAGATGGCGGACCCAATCCCATCTTCTTGTG
Source organism: uncultured Microcoleus sp. (assembly GCA_964588805.1). Taxonomy (GTDB): domain Bacteria; phylum Cyanobacteriota; class Cyanobacteriia; order Cyanobacteriales; family Coleofasciculaceae; genus CAZPRJ01. Next base: position 161,217 of record CAZPRJ010000001.1, read on the forward strand.
CTGGCAGCTATTGCAGTGCTGTACCTTTTTTCAACGTCAGCTTTCTGGGCCATGCTGCCTTTTTCGCCTTTAATAATGTTTCACCATGAGCAGACAGTTACGGTTGTCATCCATCGGGGTATAACTGAGCTTGTCAGCGATTTTCTGTAAAATCTTGATCCCACGTCCACCTCCTGCGTTAGCATCTGCCCTCTGCTCGTGAGCCTGGAGCCATTTGTCTAAGTCAAAAGGTGGCCCTTGATCCCAGATTCGCAGTTCTAAAGAGTGAGGGTATACACTCACTTCTAGGTCAATTACAGTATCGGTCGGTAGACCTTTATGAGCGTGACGAACAGCGTTAGTAAACCCCTCGGCCAGGGCGAGTTGGCACTGTAACCAAACTTTTTTGGGAATCGAGGGTTGGTTAAGCTGGTCAAACCAGGATAAAACGTCTTCTAACGCTTTGATATCGCTCTTGAATTGCTTGCTAGATTTGTGACAGTCTTTCAATTGCTTCAAGCCTTTTAAATCAACGACACTAAAGCATGGTTGTTCAGATGCCGATACGCCCTGTTGAAAAATCTAGTCTAGCCTGGTTAGTTTGGATCTAGCCCCTGCTCTACCCTTGATTAATTTGCCATGCAGCTTCATATCACATTTTCCTTAGACTACACTCAAACTGAAGTGAGTAAGTTTCTCGGTTGTAACTTAGTGCATCTGCCATCTTCTTAAAGCATGACTTGTAATACCTCGATGCCATGAACCATATTCTGATTATTGATGACGACCCGGCTATTCAAATCTTGCTCAAGCGGACACTGCACAACCAAGGTTATGAAGTTGCAGTTGCCCATAATGGTGAAGACGGCCTTGTACAAGCTCGAGCATTGCGTCCGGGATTAGTACTTTGCGACTGGAATATGCCACGCATGAATGGTCTACAGGTCTGTCGCGAAGTCAAAGCCACACCCGAATTGTCAACGACGATATTCATTCTACTGACGGCTCGCACTTCCCTCGAAGATCGAGTTGAAGGGTTGGATGCTGGCGCGGATGACTTCTTGTCTAAACCCATTGAAATGGCTGAACTCAAGGCAAGAGTTCGAGCCGGATTGAGGTTACACGAAGCCAACCGCGATTTACAGCACCAAAAACAACTGTTGGAGGCGGAATTAGCCGAAGCAGCAGATTATGTGAGTTCGATTCTCCCTGATCGCATGACGGAACCACCCGTGATGATCGATGCTCGATTTGTTCCGTCTCGGCAACTTGGAGGTGATGGATTTGATTACTACTGGCTCGATTCTGAGCATTTAGCAATCTATCTTCTAGACGCCTCTGGACATGGCTTGAGAGCCGCCTTGCCTACGCTTTCGGTATTAAATGTTCTCAGGTCGCGAGCGCTTCCTAAGATTAATTACTATCAACCCAGCGATGTGTTACGCGGCTTGAACGAAACCTTCCAGATGACTCAGCGTAATGATAAATACTTTACCATCTGGTATGGAGTCTATAACCGGGTCAAGCGTCAGCTCGTTTACTCCAGTGCGGGACATCCACCAGCCGTATTGCTCTCCGGAGGACTCGATGCGTTCGTTAAGGTGAAACGGCTGAAGACTCCCAGCTTACCGGCAGGCATGTTTCCTGATGCCGAGTATGTCGATGAATACTGTGAAATCGTCGAACCCAGCACCCTGTACATTTTCAGTGATGGGATCTACGAAATTAACCAATCTGACGGCACCATCTGGGGTCTTGATTCATTTATCAAACTACTAACCGAGTGTAGGAGTCAAGGAACCTGTAACCTAGAACAGGTGTTGCGGGCGATTAAAGCCGTAAACCCCAAAGACTATTTTGATGATGATTTGTCGCTACTGGAAATCCGCTTCGATTAATTCCTGCCCTTGGATAAAGGGCAATCTACTTTAGTTGGGGGAAAGAACGGCGTTTTCAAATTCTTCTCGATTGGCAAAGATTTCAAAAACGCGATCCATGCTCGTCAGTTCAAATAACATTTTTATTTGTTCGTTGACAGAGCAAATAAACAACTTACCCCCAGCCGCTCGAACAGTTTTCAACGCCAAGACAAGCGCTCCTAAACCTGAGCTATCCATGAATGTAACGTCTTGGAAATCAACCAGCACGATATCGACATTAGAATCGACAAGATTGCTGATCTCTTGACGAAAATGACCCGCCTTGGTTCCGTCTAGGATACCCGAGGGTTGAACAACTTTAACAACAGGACTCATAAGCTACTGAAAACTTGTTAGTTACAAGAAGATCCAGACTTTGCCAGTATAACTGTGACAATTACTTTCATCCAGACTCTGGCTATTAATCTTTGATGAAACATCAAGGTAAGAGCACCTAAAAAAATTGTCCACCATCAATAGGGTGACATACCAGCTCAATTGGGATGAACTTACCATACCCATTTAGGTATTACTGGATTGACACCCGAAATGCGATCGCCTAGAGACATGGCCCCAATTGGCAAACGTACATTCGCGTAGGTGCAGCCATTAGCAATAACCTGAGCCTAAAACGGTGCTTCTAGATACATTGGTATAATCTTCCACCCTCAGATGCAGGCGATCCGTGCAATCTCAAACATTACACTACACTCATCTGGAATAGCCTTCATGAGGTAGGCAGGATACCTGCTCTTAGATTACCCATTCCTCAACAATAACTCGATTGTTCTACCCCTGAGCAATCTCTAAGATCATTCCCCTGATAGACTAGCCATTCTTTTCATTTCTTTACAATTGCAAGAAGAAGTTGGCGTAATACAAAACAAAATTTACAAGAGATTTATTTATGGAATCTTACGATGTCGTAATCATTGGCGCAGGCCACAATGGCTTGGTTTGTGCTGCCTACCTTTTGAAAGCGGGTTATAGCGTATTACTCCTAGAAAAGCGTTCTATCCCCGGTGGTGCAGCCACAACCGAAGAAGCCCTACCCGAAGAAGCACCAGGCTTTAAGTTCAACCTCTGCGCGATCGACCATGAATTTATCCACCTCGGTCCAGTCGTAGAAGAATTAGAACTAACAAAATACGGATTAGAATACCTATTCTGCGACCCTGTCGTTTTTTGTCCCCATCCCGACGGGAAATATTTCCTGGCTCACGGCAGCCTCGAGAAGACATGTGCCGAAATCGAACGCTACAGCCCTCGCGATGCCAAAAAATACGCCGAATTCACCGACTTTTGGCAGCGAGTCCTGGGCATGATGATTCCCATCTTCAATGCACCGCCCAAATCCGTGATTGATATGGCGGGTAATTATGACGCGGCCAAGCTCAAAGATTTATTTTCCGTACTTGGTGGCCCGGACAAGACACTCGATTTCTTGCGAACTATGCTCAATAGTCCTCGCGATATTTTAGAGGAGTGGTTTGATTCAGAATTTCTCAAAGCACCTCTAGCCAGATTAGCCTCAGAACTCGGTGCCCCTCCCTCCCAAAAAACCATTTCTGTAGGCGCAATCATGATGGCCATGCGTCACAATCCCGGTATGGCAAGACCGCGAGGTGGCACAGGTGCATTGGTGCAAGCCTTACTCAACTTAGTCAAAAGCCACGGTGGCGTTGTCCTGACTGACCAAACGGTGGAACGAGTATTAGTCGATAACCGGCGAGCAGTCGGCGTCCGGGTGGCCAACGGTACGGAATATCGGGCAAACCGAGGTGTTATCTCCAATATTGACGCCAAGCGCGTTTTCTTACATTTGATGGATTCAGGGGATGTGGATGCTGCCGATCCTGACCTGCGAGAACGCTTAGACCGTAGGATTGTCAACAACAATGAAAGTATTCTCAAGGTTGACTTGGCAATCTCAGAACCCTTACGTTTTGAACACCACAATCATAAAGACGAGTATCTCAATGGCTCAGTGTTAATCGCTGACTCCGTGAATCAAATCGAGGTGGCTCATAGCGAACCTATCGTTGGCAAAATCCCCGATTCAGACCCCTCTTTGTATGTGGTAGTCCCCACTATGCTCGATTCTTCCATGGCTCCTGAAGGCAAGCATACCGTCTGGATTGAGTTTTTTGCCCCTTATAAAATTGCGGGTGCAGATGGCACGGGGTTGTATGGTACGGGTTGGACAGATGAACTCAAAAATAAGGTGGCCGATCGCATCATCGATAAACTAGCGGATTATGCCCCCAATGTTAAGAACTCCATTATCGCCCGTCGTGTAGAAAGCCCTGCAGAACTGCACGAACGCACCGGATTCCTCCGAGGAAATCATTATCACATTGACATGACCCTGGATCAGATGGTGTTCTTCCGTCCTTTACCGGAGTTAGCCAACTACAAGACGGCTATTGACGGTTTATTTCTGACCGGTGCTGGAACCCATCCCGGTGGTTCGGTTTCAGGGATGCCAGGACGCAACTGTGCTCGGGTTTTTCTGCATACTCAGCAGCCAATCGCTCAAAAGTTGAAAGAAGCTGGGGATTCATTGAAATCAACGGTGGAGTCTGTATTTAGAATCTCCTAAACAGCGAGAAGACGGAGAATTGGGAATTGGGAATGGGTTTTATAGGCTTTATTTCTCAGTTCCCATAGATAAGCTGTTGTGCATCTAAGAAAGCATCATGAGATTTGCTCACGGAGCAGGGGGGCAGGGGAGCAGGGGAGCAGGGGAGAATGGATTATGCAATGTTTTATGCCGATTAGGTTATTAAAACTCAACCTTTTTACAGAGAATTTGTCATCCAGGCTACCGATGATCAAAACCCACTCAGCATGATGAAATAAAAATCGATGTTACTGATGCAGACTCAATGACAGACCAGCAGGTTTTGATACTGGGAGGACAAGGTAGAATTGGCAGCAGCGTAGCGCAAGACCTGATTACCCATACCTCAGCAAATATTACTGTAACCGGGCGGCAGCTCAAATCTGAAGTGACTGCCCAGCAGCAGGAGTTACCACGAGTAGAATTTCTGGCGCTAGATTTAGCTGATCGCGAAAAATTGAAACAGGCGATCGCTTCTCATAATCTGGTGATTCATTGTGCTGGGCCTTTTATGTATCGGGATGCAAGAGTCTTAGAAGTTTGCATCGAACAAGGGGTAAACTACCTCGATGTCAGTGACAATCGTTCTTTTACTCGTAAAGCGTTAGCGTTGAGTGATCAGGCAGCCGATGCGGGGATTACTGCCGTTATTAATACAGGCATTTTTCCCGGCATTTCTAACAGCATGGTGCGTCATGATGTTGAGCAGCTAGACACAGCAGAGAGAATTCACCTCAGCTATGTTGTGGCCGGTTCTGGTGGTGCTGGGGTGACAGTGATGCGGACGACGTTTTTAGGGTTACAAGAGCCGTTTGCAGCTTGGATTGATCATCAGTGGCAACAGGTGAAGCCTTATAGCGATCGCGAAACGATTGTGTTCCCCCAGCCTTATGGCAAGGTGGGGGTGTATTGGTTTGATATGCCTGAAGCCTTTACCTTAGTAGACTCCTTCCCGGTTCAAACGGTCATTACTAAGTTTGGCTCAATACCAGATTTTTATAATCATCTGACTTGGATGGCAGCTCATCTATTTCCCTCATCGTTGCTCAAAAATCCCTCTACCGTTGAGTTTTTGGCTCATGTCAGCCATCGAATGACTCAAACGAGCGATCGCTTTAGCGGGATTGGGGTTGCCATTCGCTCCGAAGTCACAGGACAAAAACAAGGTGAAACAATTCGTGCCTGTTCGTCCTTAGTGCATGAAAATACAGCGATTGCGGCGGGTGGTGGGACAGGTAGCCTTGCTGAACTGATGCTAGCAGGTAAACTCGACAAGCCGGGAGTCTGGCCGGTCGAACAAGCACTTTCGACTCAGCTATTTCAACAAGCGATGCAAAGTCGAGACATTACCATTAATTGTGAGATAACTGCATGACACGCTCTGTAAGACAGGGCTAGCCGCGAATCTTTTGTAATATCTAAGCTGTTGTACCTACAAAAAAGAAGCAGGGCTATTGCCCATAGCCCCGCACCTTACACACCAGCCGTTGCCTGTATTACAGTAGCTACTCTAATGTAAAACAGGCAGCTCTTTAATTCAAGCTTCTTAAGCGTTATTAAAGATTTCACCGCACTCAGAAGCTAAGGAGCAGAAAAATTGAAAATCAAGCCTAAGCCAATAGCGAAAGTCCTCTAAAAAGGGGCTAAATGCTGACACGGCAAGAATTTCAGCCCACTTGAGTGGGGTTGAACAAGGAGACCAAAATTTCCGATTGGGGTGAATTTGGTCATTTCCTAGACTCAAATCCTGATCATTGCAATTTTCGTAGAAAGTAGTTTGAGGTTAGGGTGTAATACACCATGGCAACGTTCCTAGTTCTCTAGCGTTTGCCGGGTTAACAGATAACAGTTGACATCCTCATAAGACCAAATTTGCGATTATGAATGCAGTACTATTGCCCTCCAGAGCTTGAGTTAAGGTAAATTTACAATTTTTTTCCCTGGGTAGGCTGGCTCTATTCTTATTTTCTGGGTTAAAGATGCGCCCGGATATAATCGCTTAACTCATCCCCCGCCTAAAGGTCGGGGAATTTCGTGTTATTTGTTATTGGTTATTGGTTATTTGTATCTTTTACAAACAACCAATAACCAATAACTCTCGTCGGCGGACGGAAGGACGCTGGACGCCGGAATTACTTCCGGCTCCAGATCGCGCCTTCCCGGAGGGCTATCCCTCCCATCTCTAGAGATGGAATGGGCTTCCCGCCGACTTTCGGTGAATTGGCATTTTTCATTAGATAGAGATCTCAAAAACATTCAATCATTAGGCGTGATTGTATCTAAAACACTTAAACAACTTAATTATTGTTAATCTTTACAAAACTATAAATAGCAAATTAAGGGTTACTTTTAGTTACAAATTTATAAAGACGGCTAGAGTTTCAATCTAAAAACTATCCGGATTTGATAGGTAACTTCAGAAAAACATAGTGATAAAGATTGTTTTGATGCATTTGACCGGGGATGTTTTAATTTTGGTTAGAGAGAAAGTTTATAGCTGTCACCCTAAAGGTTAGGACAGATTTAATAGCTGAGATATCTACGTATCAGTAATAAACTTCTGCCTTTTGCTATAAGAGTTAATCCTAGAAACAGAAGAATCAGCCAAAACTCCATCAAAACAAATCTAGACCTCTGAAATTAAGCTGACTTTAAGTAAGCGAGTCAATCAAAACGTATAGCAATAGAGCTACAGCGTTTTTAATAAAATACAATGACAAATTTCAGATTTGTTAAAGTCATAAAAAGAAAATTGTAGCATTTTTACGCAAATGCTCTCAATTTGTGGCGTTCTACTGGAATTCTTATATTTTATTAGAAATAAAATACAAGTTTATGGACTATTTAAACTTCATTGAAAATATACAAACAAAGCCGAAAATATACAGACAAATAGCAAATTAAATTGCTAGAACAGAGAAGTAAATCATTCCAACTCATCCATATTTCAAGGAATACTATGGCTTTAGACTCCCATGCTTTCATGACCACAATGGAAAAGCGTGTTAATTTTACCAGTGAAGATAAAGCACTTCTTAAATCCCACGCTGATTGGGGAAAAGCCATTGCTCCTAAAATGGCAGAGCATTTCTATGACTACTTAGGCCGCGACTCAGAAATGGATACCATTGTCAATGCAAAAGATGGGCGAGCTCATCGTCTACGCGAAACCTTTATTGAATGGTTTCATGAAATGTTTACAGGCATGGATGACTGGGGTAATGCCTATGCCGAACGTCGCTGGCGGATTGGTCTAGTACACGTAAAGATTGGAATTGGACCTCAACATGTTGTTCCAGCGATGGCTACGGTGGTAAATGAAGTGGGCAAGCAGTTGAAAGCAGATGGAAAAACCGAAGAGTTAAGGGATGCTTTAGGGCGAATCTGCATGATTGATTTAGCGTTCATCGAACAAGCTTATGTAGAAGTTAGTTCAGCCGCAGTCCTCAAAGAAACAGGCTGGACAGAAGGCTTATTCAGACGTTTGATTACAACTGGTGCTGGTTCGATGTAAATCTGACGCAATCAATTTCTTCCATGCAAAAAAATTAGCCCAATCACAGGATTTAGAATTAGAACAGGAACACAACAATGGCAATCAATTCTCAAAAATTGGGGCATATTCTCCAAAACTTTGTTTCCCAAACTACTGACGTTCAGGGAGCAGCAATGGTCACTCCCGATGGCTTACCATTGGCAGCGAGCTTACCCACTGGCATGGATGATGAGCGGGTTTCAGCTATGTCTGCTGCTATGCTCTCTTTAGGCGAACGCATTGGTAAAGAACTTGCTCGAGGTGAGATTGATCGGATCTATGTAGAAGGAGACGATGGTTTTAGCATTTTAACTAGCTGCGGTGAAGATGCAGTATTTCTTGTCCTAGCTGGGAAAGCAGCGAAACAAGGGGTTTTGATGTTGGAAATCAAGCGAGCACTCGCTGAGTTAAAGCCAGCTTTATCCTAAGTAATTTTTCATTAATCGCCACGCCTCCTGCAAAATTTAATGTGTTGAGCAGGAGGTTATAGCCACATTCATCGCAGCTGTGTTTCTATAATTTCATTCACCTTAAAACAGGGTTCTACTATAGTTTTCAATTGAGAAATTTTATCAAGTTATAGGAAGATTTCACTCCCTATATTTCAGTTAATCTTTGCGGAGCCAAATCCAATGAAAACCTTGCGTTTAGTAGTAGCAGGAACTCCTGGTGCGGGTAAGTCTACTTTTGTTCGGACAATTAGTGATATTGAAGTTGTAGATACAGATCGCTCAGCTACTGATGAAACAGCAGTTTTGAAACCAAAGACTACCGTTGCTTTTGACTACGGACGATTCGTTTTTGGGTCTGTCTTGGAAGTTCAAATTTATGGCACTCCAGGTCAGTCTCGTTTTAATTTTATGTGGGATTTTTTGATTCAAAGGGCGCATAGTTATATCTTGTTGGTAGCGGCGCACCGCCCTAATGACTTCCACTATGCTCGTCAGATTCTCTTATTTATGAATCAACGAGTACAAATTCCTATGCTTGTAGGTATTACTCATACAGATTGTCCCGGAGCTTGTACAACCGACGAAATTATGATGAGGTTGGGCTTCATGAATGACAAAAATCGACCTCCAGTTATTAAAGTTAATGCTAATGAACGAAGCTCTGTGGTGGAAGCAGTCATGGCTTCAATGGCGCTTTTAGTTGCTGAGTATGGTAGTACTCCCTCTACAAGTTTTGGAGGAAGTAAAAAGAGTAGCTCGAAATTGTCGAATGGCAAGAATTCTTATCAGGTGCCTCTGCCTAATTTCTCACGAGGTCGTTAACTCATTCCTGCATTAATAAATCTGTGACATTGCAGATGTACAAATTACTCAAAATATAGCAATCCTCCATCATTTATTTAGGATTGCTATATCACTTATTTTCATTTTAAGTTAAGGCTTAGAATGAATAAAATATTTATTATTACTGCCTATTTATTATATTTTTTTAATTGATGTTGATAGGCGGAAAAATATGCGTGAAAATTATTTAAACTTATTCTTTCATTCAAATAAAATTTACAATAAAAAAATCTAATTTTCATATTTTTTTTGAATGCAGATGCAGACAATCATAGGAAAACTTGTTACAAATAGAGTAAGGGAAGAAATTCACTCGACCCATCAAACAAGAAGATGTTTTCAACTGATCAGGTTTGTTTATTAAGAGTAAGTATTTTCTGGCTCAAAAAATACAAAGTCACCTAATTTTACGAAAAAATAAAGCAAACACTGACCTAAAAATTGTAGCTATTCATACTGTCAGTCAGGCAATAAGTGTTCTATTAAACCAACAGGTGAAATTAAAACTCCGGAAAGCTGCAATAGAAGAGAGTAAGTAATAGTGTAGTCCGGATTGTGAATATCCGCCATACAGACAAGCTTCAAACAAACAAAAGGGTGTAATCACTGAAATACTAAGCATACTAATTGTTGAGTGCTTAGTAGTTTCTTTCAAGCTGTTTACCCATCAAATTAGGAAGACAAAATTATGCGTCCAGAACTCGGAGACTTTAGTAGTGTTGTCTGTTTCAAAGCAGTTGTTATTGGAGCAGAAGAAGCTTTGGGGCAAAAAGCAGCAGCAATCGCCTTAATTGCAGCTGGCCGTCAACGTGGTAAACAATTAGCTGAACAGCTCAATTTAACTGGAAAATCGGGAGAGTTATCTCTCGAGGAAGTAACTGAAAAAGTTCGCTATACCTTAGGCAAAGATGGCACTCGCTTGTGCATTGTAGACAAGATTGTCCAAGAAGGAGAAGCCTATAAAGTCTACACCCGTGAAACTGTTTGTTCAGCAGGGGAAGAAGAAGGTTCCTCACGGCAATGTACCTTTACTCTCGGAGCTATTCAAGGCTTTTTAGAGGCTTTCTTGGGCAAGCGTTTACGGGGACAACATACGGAATCAGTCTTGCGGGGTGGCACTCACGATGTTCTAGAATACACAGCTCTAGGCTAAAGAATTGTTCCTTGAAAATGACCTTCAATGCTAAGCAAATCTAGCCCGAATTAATACCAATGATAAGGGCTAGAGACGACTAAAATTGACCGAATTATACTGTCTAAAATTACTCAGGAATCCGACAATGGCAATTAATACTGAAAAAATAAGTCATGTCCTGCAAAACTTTGTGACGACCACCTCTGATGTTCAAGGGGCGGCAATGGTCACGCCAGATGGTTTACCGCTGGCGGCTAGCTTACCCAATAGCATGGATGATGAGCGGGTTTCAGCGATGTCTGCTGCGATGCTTTCCTTGGGTGAACGCATCGGGAAAGAATTGGCTCGAGGTGAAATTGACCGCATCTATGTAGAAGGAGACGAAGGCTTTAGCATCTTAACCAGTTGTGGTGAAGAAGCTGTGTTTCTCGTCCTAGCTAGCAAAGCGGCTAAACAAGGGGTTTTGATGTTAGAGATTAAGCGTACACTTTCCGAACTGAAGCTATTGATTTTGTAAGCTTATTCAGACTTCATAAACCATGCCTCCTGACGAGTTTATTACATCGAGCAGGAGGCATTCAATCATGCCTGTTTAACGTTTGATTTTGATACAGAGTTGCTTAATCTATCTGAGCGTTATCTTTGCCTTAATCATTGGGAATTTAGAAATTGCTTTGGTGGCCATTGATTAGCGAGTAGTTGGCAGTCCTTATTTTTGGTGGTTATGGTTTATTGATGAGTGAATTCTAGGTATTATAACAACTGCTACCTTTTCAAAATGCTGCTTAATAATTTTCTTAACTTCCGAACTTGTAAAAGATAGGCTCTCAACTTCAGGCACTTTCCCTTCCTGTTTTTGATTAATTTTCCGGAGCGAAATAGAATGAAAACGTTGCGTTTAGTCGTCGCAGGGTCTGTAGGAGCTGGTAAGTCTACTTTTGTGCGGACGATTAGTGAAATTGAAGTTGTAGATACCGATCGCACAGCCACCGACCAGACCTCTTTATTTAAGTCAGAAACCACTGTAGCTTTAGACTTTGGCAGGCTTGTACTCAGCCCGGATATGGACTTGCATATCTACGGCACCCCTGGTCAAGCACGCTTCGATTTTATGTGGGATCTTTTGATTCAAAATGCCCATTGCTACATTCTCCTGGTTGCCGCCAATCGTCCCAATGATTTCAATTGTGCTCGTGAAATTATCACCTTTATTAACGAGCGTGTCAAAATTCCAATGATTATTGGTCTGACCCACATGGATTGCCCAGGTGCACTGATTCCTGAAGAAATTGTGATGAATTTAGGTTACGACATTCACGATAAAAATCGACCCCCTATTGTCAGTGTCAATCCTCAAGACCGCACCTCTGTACTCGAAGCCTTAATCGTCCTGATGGGACTCGTGATTGCAGGAAGTAATGCCCAATTATCTTATACACCCTAATAAAGGCTGAGAAAGGGATTGTTCCATCCTCGGATAGAAATCTAATCGCCTCCAAGAATCCCAAAACTGCCTCTACATTTGCTCTTTGCTTTTTGTAAAAAAATACAAATAGCTAGCAACAAATTACACCCAATCCCACGTCTTTTAGGCGTGGGACGATTTATACAAATCTTGCCACTAGTCCATTCAAGCCGTTTAAATTTTGAATTACTGATTGCGAGAGACAATGACTTTGGCAACAAGCCACCGGAGCAAGAAATGGTTGCAGATAAACCCAGGTACGAACTGCACTTTCATGCCTGCGTACCCAGTGATATAAATACTGAATCTTCAAAATTGACGCAGGTTTTTGCAAAAAGCTTGGCTCAGTTGGCTCCTAAGCCTCTACATCAAGTCCCTGACGATTTGGTTGACTTCACAGGTCGCCAAAAAGAATTAGAACATATCCTCCATTCCCTTATCCCAACACCACTCAGTTTAGGGACAACCGATAGTGCGGACTCATCCCCGTTACTCTTCCCATCAACCACTGATGCGAATGCCATTGCCATGATTATCGGCACGGCAGGCATGGGAAAATCAACATTGGCCATCCATGTGGCTCATCAGTTGCAGCCCAATTTCCCCGATGTTCAACTCTATGTGAACCTACGCGGTAGTGAAAGCCAACCCTTAGAACCCCTAGACGTACTCGCTAGTTTCCTGCGAACTTGGGGCGTGAATAACTCATCCATGCCCGAAGGTTTGACCGAGAGAGTCAAACTTTACCGTTCTTTCCTCTGGGGTAAACGAGCGTTAGTTATTTTAGACAATGCTCACGATTCCGCCCAAGTCCGTCCGTTGTTACCCCATAGTCCATCCTGTGCCGTTTTAGTCACGAGTCGCAAACGCCTAGCTACACTCGAAGAAGCCACCGTCTTCAACCTATCCGTGATGGCCGAAGATGAAGCGTTGGAACTCTTCCAAAAAATAGTAGGAGTAGAACGGACTCAAGCCGAACAAAATGCAGTCCACACAATTCTTAACCTTTGTGGCCGAGTTCCCCTAGCACTGCGGCTAGCTGGTGGCACCATTAGAAATCAGCCTCATCAGTCATTGGCAGACTACGCACATCAACTCACTCAGCAACGACAGCACATTGCTCAACTGCGCTTAAATTATCTGGAAGTTCGCGCGAGTTTTGCCCTTAATTATCAACAGCTTAATGAAGTTGCAGGCCGTCTGTTTCGATTACTGGGACTTTTAAGCGGACAAAACTTTGCCCCTACCGTTGCAGCATCTTTGTTAGAGTCTGAACTCAGTACAGCCCAGCAGTTTATAAACGATTTAGTCGATTTGCACTTACTCGAATCCTCGGGTGATGGACGCTACCGTTTTCATGATTTGATTCGCCTATTTGCCAAAGAACAGTTAGCTCAAGAGGAACCGGCGGAGGCACGTCAAGAGGCTCGACTTCGAGTGGCTCGAGGTTACACCCAAGTATCTGAAATGATGAACCTGGCTTTAAAGCCGGAAACGGGTCATACCTTAACTCAAGCCTTGCCAGTCAGCCAGCCCCAATCCTCAGACGGAACCACACAAACAAGGTTAGCAGGAACCTTGAATTGGTTCGAGTATGAACGCATGAACCTCCTCGCCTCGGTTGAGTGGGCTTATCAAACGCAAACCTGGGATATTGTTGTACCTTTGACCCGGAACTTAGTCAACTTCTTTAATCTTTATGCCTACCATGCGGATTGGGAACGAACTCATTTGATGGCTTTGGAGGCCAGCCGCCAGTTGGGCAACCGTTTGGGAGAAGCTCAAACACTGACGAATCTTGGTAATGTGTACGCCTTACAAACTAATTGGAACAAAGCTCGTGAATGCTATGAGCAAAGCTTAATTATTTTTGGGGAGTTGAGCGATCGCCTTGGTGTGGCCAAGGCAACGGGTAATCTGGCTAATGTTTACACTCAGCAGGGCAATTGGACGAAGGCCAGTGAATATTATCAACCAAGCCGAGTAATTTTCAGTGAGTTGAATGACACTTACAGTGAAGCTCAAACCTTGGCCAATATGGGGATTTTTTATCACCAACAAGGAGAACACGAGCAGGCCGTACAACTATGGCAAGATGCTTTGAGCAAATTACCCCAAGATTTACCGAAGTTTCAACAGGTAGCTGAATGGCTCAAATTCACAGAGACATCCCTAGGTGTTCACCGGATTGAGGAGCAACAGACTCCAATAACTTCGGCGCAATCTGTAATAACAGCTCAGTCAACCGCAGCTTCTAGGCCGGGGGATATAAAAATTGAGCAAAAGCTAAACCTTGATTCATCTCAGCGTCGGAGCCTCTTTTTCTACGCAGCGATGATCATTGGAGTGGCGATCGCATTATTGATATTCACTTGGCGTTAACGATTAGCCAACTCGGGACAGTATTGATTTACGGCCAATGAGTAAGCAATCTGTTGTTTAGCGACTTCACTCGGTGATGAGTTATAGGCCGCTAAAGCTCTCCTGCGTGTTAACTCGGCTCTCGCACCGCCATATCGCAGAACTCGACAGGTTGTTTTTGCTGATGCGATCGCACTTGCCCGATGTTCCTCGGCATATTGGTTGAGTTCTTGCTGAACGTTGGGTGGGTACTGATTAGACAGCGATCGAAAATTCGAGTCAAATCCACCACTTGGAGATAATGTGGCTGGGGAACTCTGAACACACCAAGCAGAAAGATCGACCACCGTGCCATCAGATTGGCGTAGGTAACAGGGGGAGTCAGGTTCGTTTTGAGCAGAGGCTCGAATCGGTAGCACCGATACTAACCCAATTATGGCGGTATACAGAATTACATTACGTTTCATAAGCCTGGGCTCAATAATTGATAATCGATTAGAGGAATAAAGGTTAGAAGGCTAAAGGTTAGACCCTTAAAAGTTAGAGCATTAAACATTACAAAACGTTTGATGAATGTTTGATGAACTCTTAACTAAACCTCGATCCATGCATTATCCCATTCTGATTTCTTCTTACGTATAACAAGTTTTTCTTTCAAAGTTGTTAAAGAATTGTAGAGCTAACTATGTTCAGGGATCGGGTCACGGTATACTTCCCCCTAAATGGTTGCTCAAATACTCTGATATCTATATCAGCGCAAAGCTTGAAATTGATACAGTCAAGGCAGTGAAAGCAAAGAACAACAAGGTAGATAAAATGTAAAGATTTTATTGAAATTGACGTTCTAAGAGCAAGTTTGTTAGTCAAGTAAGCGATAGCGTGAAGCGAAGCTATAGAGAGGAATGAGCGTCATCGCTGCTGCATTTGCGTCAGCAGCAACGCTGAGATCGCCGTCCGTTGAACTAACGCTATTTTTCTAAATCGGTGTTTTTAGGGAAACATTCAACAATGTGAACCCCAGAACATCCTAATTTTTAATGCAAACTTTTACACAGCGATGAAGTGGGGGCAGATATGCGTTGGATGCAGAAAACTTTACTATTTATTGTTATTTTTGTAGCTAGTTTACTGGCACTGGTTCTCTCTCATCTGATCAAACCAAAAGTAACTTTAGCCACTGACCCTCTACTGCAACCGGCACCTACTCAACAGCTTGGAACGTATGATTATTTTGGGCAATCGCTCACTGCACAAGAAGCCGCCCAATTAGTGAGCCAACAAGGACTCAGCCCCAGCGATCCTGTATCTTATCAACGGATTGGAGCCGTTCACATCACTCAACAACTATTGGATCGGGGTGAGGACATCTTCTTCAATCGCAAAATTGGGGATAGTTTCGGCTTACAACGAGTCTTTGGGTTTGGATTGGGGATTACTCGTATTGCACCGGAAGTCACCAAGGCGATTCTGGACTTACGAGGTCAACCCACAAGCAACCTGATCATTACGCTCCAAAAAGATATTCGCTTAGGCAACCGGATATTTCCTAGAGGAAGTGTGATCCCAACTGGTCTTGATGTGCAGAGAAGGTCTATTCTCCCGGTCGGTTTGAAGCTGACTGGCAATATTACCTGTGCCGTTTGTCATGCTGTGGTGTCTCCTAATGGGCAAGTCCTCAAGGGAGTCCCCAACAGTGATTTAGCTATTCCCTTATTAATTGCCCTAGCTCCCAATTCCGCCGCCGGTTTTGCCCGTTTAAACGTCAATCCCCTAGACCCCAAATACCAGGGTAATGGCAAAACCATCATAGATAGTACGGGTCAATTGGTTGAATTACCCGATCCCCAAAAATTTGAGGCCGCCTTTGATGATGCGGTGCTAGACGTACCCTTCGGTAACTTTGAAAGTTCACCCGATATCATTAATAACACCACTCAAATTCCCAGCATTTTCACGTTTAAAAGTGGCCCCTATCTCTGGGATGGTCAGTTTGCTGTTGGGCCGTTGGGTGGACTCACGGCTCAGACTAATTCCGTCTACTCCTCAGAAATTAACCTACTCGCGGGATCACAATTGAGCGCTGAAACTATAGGCATTGACCCGGAAGTTTATCTTGGTGTTGTGCTGCAAAATTCTGCTGACCCACGTCTGCGCTTACCCGGTGGTACACCGATTAAACCCTCACAATGGCTGCGGCAAGTTGCCCCTAACCTACAGCAAGCAGAATTAGAAGACCAAATTCCAGCTCCGGGGACAGGTTCCTATCCTAATCTCAGACCCAGCCTTTTCACGTATAACGGACTGGTTTTAAGCCCTAATACTAATGCCTTGGATCGGGCGCGGGGGCCATTCTTATTCGGAATGAATGCTATATCTGCTTGGGAAAATAGCCTAGTTCCACCCCCGAATAAAACACCTCAAAATCAGCAAGCACTGGCTAGTGGTTCTGTGCAACGGGGTGCTCAAATTTTCCAAAAAGCCAACTGTGCATCCTGCCACATTCCACCGTTTTTCACTGATAATCAGATTTATCCGATTAGTGAAATTGGCGCAAATTCCGCTCGCGCCGAGTCCCGTATTGCTCTTAACGATTTGCTAGTACCGCCCAAACTCTATACTTTGAATACTCCTGTTCCTGTACCTGCAAATGCTGAAGTTCTAAACCTACCCACACAAGGTATTTCGGCCAGTCCTACCACATTACCGAATGGACTCTTACCCGATGGGGGCTATAAGACAATGACTTTACGAGGACTGTACCTGAGTGCACCCTATTTGCATGATGGTGGGGTAGCCGTACGAGCTGATGCGCTACAGGTAGCCAATGATGGTAGTTTTACTGTGGTTAATTCGGGCGGTTTAGGATTGACGGGTACACTCAGCCAAGGGATGCCGGCTGATAGTGCTAATAGTTTACGAGCATTAGTCGATCGCCAACTTCGTGTTCAGGTGATTGGAGCGAATCAGGCTAATCCATCTTTGGTGCGGAGTAATCTTGATGGCACTGGACATAATTTTTATGTTGATACTGCCGCCGGATATACTCCCGCTCAACAAAACGATTTGGTCAATTTTTTACTGGCACTTGATGACAATCCGGGGCAATTTTAGGGGGGAGTTGGAGCGAGATCATATCAAATCGGGTGAAATGGCCATAAAACCTGTAGGGGCGGGTTTAGGAATCAGATTTGGACAGTAGCGAAAACTTAACATCAAAACCCGCCCTTACGATAATCTGGTGATTAATCTAGTGATTCAAACGGATTTGATATCCAGGGTTTTTTGGAAGCATTTGCGATCGCTGCAAGTTCACCTTCACTATGGGGGTGGCAAGACTAAAATCATTCATTGATGTGGTTTGTAGTAAGGGCTTTAGCCCTGATTTGCATTAGGTTTCTTGCATCACATTAGAACTTGCCACACCTGTGCCGTACCTAAACCATTAAACAGATTTCAGTTTAGTTACCAGTGGCAATCCATCGTTTGAGATCGTCGAACTTATCGGAGTTAATCCGGGTGCCGCTATTGTATGAGCCTGAACCTGCTCCGAAATTCAACTAGATCTTCCAGATGGTACAGATTCTCAATAAAAAATTGCTCTAAAAATCCGCAAGTTAAATTTCCAATCCGCAAGTTAATTTTCTAATTCGCAAGTTAATTTTCGATAGGGGGGCAATATCTTGCCTCCCTCTGTTTATGGTGTTCTCTTAAAGATTCGTCAAACTCCCGTGGGCTAATTTTACAAAGTCTTCATCAAAGATTTTACGAATCCTTTACTTTTCTGGGTAGATTTAGAGTCGGTAGTTGATTATTCTCTAGGGAAAGTTCCTTTTATTGATGAATTAGTTGGCTAGATAGTAGGTTGCCTCTAGTGTTATCAATAAGAGTCGTTAGTATTTTCTATTATGAAGGGTTCTTACCCCGATTGGCTCAGGTTGCCCCCAGAATCGGGTATAGATTTAGTTATCCGGATGAAAGGTCGTCAGATTAAACTCTACTTTCAGGTTGATACATTACTTTAGAGCTTTCGCTAACCTTTCTAGGCATCCTCAAGTAGGAGAATTTTAGTCCATGGCTTGTCTGCATTTACCTTTAACTTTGTCTTTTTTGTGTTTCACGGTTGCTTTAGAACTTGGAATGGCTCCTAACTTGAGCGCACAAACCCAACCCCTTCCAGCCCCCACTGTCTGGACATCCTTTACACCTCAGCGCGGACGGGGAATCCCTGATAATCGCACCGGTGGGGCAACCCGCAGCCCAGGATGTGTAGGAGATCTACCCCAAGCTGAAAAGCATTTTGCTGCTCTGACTCCAGAGCAAACCGAAACCAGCTTAGAACGTCCACATTTTAGTGTTTACATTCCCCGAACCATTGCTAGTAAAGCATTCTTCAGTTTACGAGATGCCAACGAAGATTATTTTTATCAGATAGAAATTCCCCTCCCTCCAGGGCCAGGAACCTATTATTTACAATTACCTGCTGATGCTCCTCCACTGAGTCTGAACAAAGAGTATCAATGGTCTTTAAATTTAATTTGTGGGCAAACTATCCATCCTAGCGATCCCAGAGTCGGAGGCATGGTTCAGTTTGTACAAAGCAATACACCCACTATGAATCAGCTCCCAGAAGCTCCTGGGTCGATCACCATTGGGCCGAACTAACAATACAAGCCATCGCTTGTCCTTAACCAAGAATGCGATCGCCGTGTCTCTCTACTCCACTGCATGATGCAATATCTGCGGCAAATCACCGACCTCGAGGTTTGAGAGTTTGAGAGAACGTTGAAATCGTAACCTTCTTCACTGTCGAAGCAGTAGAGATTAGCTATCATGTGTGAAGTTTTGTATCACTCGACGATGGGGAAGACAATGAAGGCGAGTGCATTAACTTGGAAAGATTTTTCTACGGCAATATTCATTGCTGTCAGTACTTCAGTTATCCCGCTAGTTCCACCGCTCCATGTTCCAGCTTGCAGTCAAGTACCTCCTTTGTCCGTCTTGACTCCTCAATATCCTGACAGAGAAAGATTTGATGTGCGTGCTGTGTGGCTGGATGGATACAGAATCTTCCACATTGCGGCTCCTAGTGTTGTAGATAATCAAGCCACACCGAAAAACTTACCTTTGCCCGTAGATACCCGAAAAATAGAAATAGAGCGCCGTCTCTACCAGATTGTCCACAAGGGACTCGATCCAGAAACACTCCAAGTCACCTATAAGTTTTTGAAAGGTTTTCCAGTCATCTATGTCAAGGATGGCAAGCAACTTTCAGAGCAACAGCTCATGACGATTACTGACCTAGACGCCAAACTGGTAGAAGGCGATGCTCAAGCACGGGCAGAAGAATTAACCGAAATTATCAAAAATGCTCTCATTCGCGCTTATCAAGAGCGTCAAATCCAATTCCTGTTCAAGCAGATAGCACAGGCAGGGGGAATCACACTCGCTGCGGTTGCTCTCTCCTGGGGAATTAGGCGATTGCAACGACGTACCAAAGCGCAGAGAGAGGCTCTTTTAGTAGAGGATGAATCCACTGAATTAGAGATACTGCGTGTGACTGCATCCCCGGACGATCCACAGCCAGTACCCACCTTGGCCTCGATACAACATCAGATGGATTTGCAACAAAAGCTGGAACTCAATGATATTCAACGACGGTTATTGCAAGTAGGACAGGTGGTGATCTGGGGAAGTGCGATCGCGCTCAATCTGGGTCTCTTCCCTTACACTCGTGGGCTGCAATATTTCATCGTTTCTAAACCTCTGAAATTACTCAGTGTTGGATTAATGACGTATGTGGGAGTGCGGATGTCTCGCGTTTCCATCGACCGCTTCTTTGTCGCTCTAGACAGCGAAAAAACGATTCCATCATCCCGTGTCTCGAAACGCAAAGCATTGCGAGTCTCTACCTTTTCACGGGTATTAAAGAGTATCGCGACTCTAACCGGAACCGGCATTGGAACATTGGTTGCTCTGCTGATTTTGGGTGTAGATGTTGTTCCTTTGTTAGCAGGCTTGGGTGCATTTGCTCTAGCGATTTCTCTTGCCTCTCAGCACGTTGTCCGAGATATCATTAATGGTTTGTTGATTTTAGTTGAAGATCAGTATGCTGTAGGCGACGTGATTGTAGTTGGAAATTTAGGCGGTTTTGTAGAATACATGAATCTACGTATCACCCAATTACGAAACGATGAAGGACGTTTGATTTCAATTCCTAACGGTACAATTTCAGTGGTTGAAAATCTATCTAAAGAATGGTCACGGGTTGATTTTACAATTGACATTGCCTATGACGCTGATTTAGAGAAAGCACTCTCAGTGATTAGACAGATAGCCGAACAATTGTACAGCGAACGGGAATGGAAAAAGCGTATTTTAGAAACCCCAGAAATCTTAGGCGTTGATGAAATTGATCATGCGGGCATTTTGATTCGAGTTTGGTTCAAAGTTAAACCTTTAGAGCAGTGGAATGTGGCTCGCGAGTTCCGTCGCCGCCTAAAATTAGCCTTCGACAGAACCGGTATTCGCGTGGGTGTACCGCAACAATCGCTTTTGTATGGTAGTTCTTTAGCTTTAGCTGAGGCGCAACAAGAGGGTAACAGAGATTCAGTGCAACCTACTGCTCAACCCTAAAAATATTCAGCTCATGATGTTAGTTAAATAGCCAATAGCTAGGTAGTAGGACACAGCTAAAAGCGTGCGTTAGATTGAGTTAGTAGTAAGGGCTAAAGCCCTTATTTCCATTAAGTTTCCAACAGTTAACTCAAAATATACATAACTCACACATTCACTAAATTGTTTCTCTTCCCTTTTGTTCCTCGATTATAGTTTTAACCTTTTTGGGATCGGGAACACCGGAAACCGTCATTTCATAACCACTGGTAGCTGAACTGGCTATCTCAATCGTTCCTACATCAAGAAGTCGCTCAATTAAACTTTGAGTGATGCGGATGTTACCAATATTAGAATGGTAAACATCATTCGTTGTTCTTGAAGCCAAACCTTCTTTTAAGGTTATACGTTCATCCGTGACAATTAATGTCACCCTTGAATAACTAAGGTATAAAACCACTAAAAATATGACGCAAACTAATAAAAAAAGCCAAAAGTTTAACGCCATTCCAGCCGCGATCAGAATAAGAGATATCAGATAAAAAGTAGGATTATTAATAAAAGGTAAAGGATGGGTTTTGTATACAGTTTTTTCTGCCATATTATCCTCGCAGAGCTGATTTACTACAGTAAACCTGAAATGAGTAGGGTTATTATACTCTGTGAGCGCACCCTAAAAAGTTCCCCCTTTTTCAGGGGGACAGGAGCGGGATGCGAGGGAGATCTGAATCTAGCGGGGAAGGCCAGAAAACAGACCCTAGGCATCTGATTTTTAGAAAGTCCCTAAGAAACAGCCGGCTGAGCCTCTTGGGGTTGAGCGACGAGTTCTTTAAACTGAATCACATCCTGGCGAGGGTCAGCACGCTCGACTTGAACTTCTAAGCGATCGCCAGGTCTGATCGTTCGCCTAAAACGCATGGCCAATTCTAAGCCCAAATCCTCTAAGAGAATGAGTCCCAAATTATCATGTTCCCTAAGCCAACGCAGCATGAGTGCTTGCCACACTTGGTCAGTATTTCGCCGCAGATATTCCAAACCCCAATAGCGATTTGTCTGACGTTCTACCGAGGTGGCCTCAATGGCAGCGCTAGTCACACTCAACATCGTCTCTTGTAGCTGTTGGGCGGTAAAAGGTAGTTCTTCACCCCGTAAATGAGCTTTGATTTGGAAATGAGCAATCAAATCCGTGTAGCGCCGAATGGGAGAGGTGACTTGAGTATAAAGTTCCAACCCTAAACCCGCGTGTCGCAGGGGGGTAATACTCATTTCACTGCGAGGCATACACCGACGCATAGCACAAAAGCGCACTGGGCCGGCGGGTAATTGCATCAGTTCTTCATTAGAGGGGAGTTCCGGTTGAGGTTGTCCCCGATATGGAAGAGGCATTTGGTGAGCTTGGCCATAGCGTCCGGCTACTTCACCCGCCAGAATCATCATTTCCGCTACTAACTGTCGTGCTGGCGAGTCGTCTAAAACCTCAATGATAATTTCATCTTCATTTTTCACCTTAATGACCGACTCCGGCATGTGGATGCTAATCGCGCCTTGTGACGTACGCCACTCTTGCCGTTTTTTTGCCCAATGTGCGATCGCCGCGATTTCCGATTCCGCCCGTACCCCCAACTCCAACATCTCATCTACGTCTTCGTAAGTCAGGCGATACGTAGGTTTAACTTGGCTAGCTTGGATTTGATAATCTTGGATACTCCCCGCTTCATCCAAAATGACACCAAAGCTCAGGGCGGCACACACTTTCCCCTGAACCAAGCTCATTGGGCCGGTTGCCAGCGCCGGGGGGAACATAGGAATCATGCCAGTGGGCAGATACAGCGTGGTACTGCGCCGCCGTGCGTCCATGTCCAGCTCATCCCCTGGTCTAACCAAACGGGTCGGGTCAGCAATATGAATCCACAGGCGCTGCTGACCATTTTCCAGAACTTCTAAACTCAGACCATCGTCGATTTCTTGAGTGCTTTCGTCATCGATGGTATAAACCTTGAGATGCGTCAAATCAAGGCGATCTATGTCTGGGTCAGGAGGTACATTCTTTAGGCAATCCTGCGCCATTTCTAATACCTCCCGACGAAAATGAATAGGAATTTGACTCCGCCGCAAAAATAGGTTCTCGTGAGGACTCCACCATCCCAAGTCCACCAATAGCTCAAAAGCTGCTTGGGGGGTTTGGGCACGTCCTAATGTGGCTAAGAGTTCTTGTGCAGGCCGAGATTGATTTTCCGGATAAAGTACAACCCGTTCAATTGCATCTAGGCGAGAGCGATCGCTTTCTTGCCACTCTACCTCAACACCCGATAATCGCTCCTGTACCCGTGTTAAAAATTCTTGCTGCTCCCTGTGCTTGGATTCTTCGGCCAATCGCTGATGTTTAATTTCAGCCACCACCGTAGCCGGACGGGGTTCAAAGGCGTCCGCCTTTTGCTTAAAGTAAACTTTGTCTTCTGAGAGCAAGCAATGAGCGGCATAGCACAGAGGCGGACTCTGATCCGAGAATAATAGCTGTGCCATCTGAGAGCAGGTTACTGCTTCTCCATCTTCCATCAACAATTCCCATGCCACTTCCAAACTAGAAGGGTCGAGATAAGGTTTGACCTCTTCTAGAAATTGTGGAATTTCTGACGGTTTTAATGCCTGTCCCGTCACTTCATAGGTGATTTGCCGGGGATGAAGCGTATGAGATTGGCCGCGTTCGTCTACGGCAATCCAATGCTTTTTGCCTTCTGGACGGTCTATCGTAGCGAGACGGCGCTCTCCGCCGAGGCGAAATTCAATTAACGTTCCTTTTTCCACCAGTTCGCTAACCCCGGTAGCGTTTTCTTAATAACCTACACCTAGTCTATCGGGTGGTTGGTGCGATGCCAAAGCCATTAAAGAGGGCATCGAAGCCCAAAGAACCCCAACAAGGCTGAATTGAATCAGGATGAAGTTTGACCAAAGATGGCTCTATTTTGGCTTTTCTTTTGGCTGGGTTGGCAGTGATTTTACCCTTCATCCTTCATAACCTTAAGGCGTTTTTACCCTTCTTTGTTAATAAAAGGAAGTAACGCCAAAATTCGAGCCCTCTTAATGGCTTGGGTCAAGTCTCGTTGTTGTTGAGCGGTTAAACCCGTAATCCGGCGCGGCAAAATTTTACCCCGTTCTGTGATGAACTTACGTAACAGTTCGACATCTTTGTAGTCGATGGGGTCATCAGGTTTAATCGGAGAAAGACGTTTGCGAAAGTAAGCCATATTTGTTGTTGGTTGTTGGTTGTTGGTTATTGATTGTTGGTTAAGTCGATGTCATTAGTTATTCGTCAACTGACAAATCACTCTTTAGTTCTTGACTTATCACTTATCACTCAAGCTACTTGATTTCTTTGTGAACCGTGTGCTTATTGCAATGAGGACAGAACTTTTTGAGTTCTAGACGCCCTGTTGTATTGCGGCGGTTTTTCATGGTGGTGTAGCGAGACACACCGGGCGATCGCTTATCCGGATTCGTGCGACACTCCGTACACTCTAAAGTAATAACAAGGCGAACACCTTTTTTCGTTGCCATAGCGGTATTTCTAGAACATCAAATGGTTAATTGAAATTACACACAAATTTCTATTTTTGCATGTGCCGTCTCAGTTGTGCAAATACCTTCTTGAGACGCAAATCCAGGGAAAAACCCCTGCGAGTCTGGATTATAATCGTTTTCGCTACCCGATCATGGAAAGCTTGCCGAGCCTCTTCATCGGTTAAAGCCACACCACAATCAGCCACCAAGGGAAAGGTTAAAAGCAACATAGAGATGCCATTGGCTAGACCGATATTTAAACCGATCGTCGCTAAGAGCGCACAAAACCCCAAAATGCCTTCCCGTTTGGCTAGCGTCAACAGGTCAGGAATTCGACTGTGTTTAGCATCCAGCACCTTCATGTCTAATGCCCAGCGTCCCGGACTCTGACCTTGATTGTTGAATACGAACACAACCCGACAAATAAACCATAATAGCATAAAAAATAGTATTTGAATAAAAGGATTGAATCCCAAGAGTGCGCTGACTAACCAAACCCCGACAAAATCAATGGCGAAGGCACCAATTCGTCGCTCAATTGGCACCTTAGGAAAGCGAGTATCTAGGGGTTCAAGACTCATGGGAAATGATGAAGAGCAGTTTAGTTACTTTCATACTAGCTCTGTTAAAAGTTCTGAGCGTTGCTATATTCGCTGGATGAGAGGCTAGGCAACCTCATTCATCCTTCATCGTTATGAACTACTGCCAGTGCCTACGGCTCAGGCAGTTTCCGACTTCACGAAGGATTGCGTCAACTTAGATTTACGTCCAAGTTTCCGACTTACATCCCCTCCATCGGCAGCAGTCCTAGTTCCTAAGACTGACAGCATTCTGATACCTTCTGCTCTTATATTTTGAGAAGCATTTTCGTCTCTATCGTGGTGAGTGCCACAACTAGGACAAGTCCAAGTTCTAACATCTAGTAGCATTTCGCTCACTTGATAGTGACATTTTGAGCAGAGTTTAGAGCTAGGAAACCATCTGTCTATTTCTACTAGTACTTTACCTTCTCGTTCGAGTTTGTACTGTAGAAAATTGACAAACATTCCCCAGCCTACATCAGAAATAGCTTTCGCTAGTTTATGGTTACGTTTGCGAAGCATGCGCGAAGCGCATACCATGCCCTTAGTGTTTAGGCTTTCGACTACGATGACTTGGTTATCGTCAACAAGCTTTCTAGATAGCTTATGCAAATAGTCTTGACGGACATTACTAATTCGTTCGTGAACCCTAGCTACAATTTTTCTTGCTTTATTTCTAGAATTTGACCCCAATACCTTCCTGGCTAATTTTTGCTGTTTACGATTTAAGTTGCGTTCATGTTTGGATAAATGTCTAGGATTAGCAAACTTAGAAGTTTTGATGCCATCATGAACAATGGCAAAATCCTTGATTCCAAGGTCTATGCCTGCAACCTTGCCGTCAGTGCTAGGCGTAGGATAATCGCCTTCAAGTTCAGTCAAAATAGCAGCGTAGTATTTTCCTGATGGAGTCATACTAACTGTTACTGTCTTGATGGTTCCTTCAATTTCCCTGTGTATTTTGGCTTTAACCAAACCTACACGCCCTGGAAACTTGAGGGAACCATTAATAACCTTGACTGACTGCGGATACTGGATAGACTGCTTATTTTTCTTAGCTTTGAATCGAGGGTATCTAGCCCTCCCTTCAAAGAAGTTTTTGTAGGCAGTTGTCAGGTTGAGTGTAGTAGCTTGCAAAACCTGAGAATAACACTCAGACAACCATTGTGTTTCTTCTTGTTTTTTGAGTTTGGGTAGAAGCTTGTTCAGCGCAGGTTGACCCAAGCTTTTCCCTTTCGTCTTATAGGTTTCAATGCACAAGTTGAGTGCATAATTCCACCACCACCTTGCACAGCCAAAGTGTTGAGACAGTATCTCTTGCTGTTCAGTTGTTGGATAAAGTCTAACTTTGACGGCTTGGTGTCCCATTGAATTACCTCCTGTTACTACTATATACTGTTTCTAGTAACAGTCGTCAAAAAACTTACATCCTGACTCGTTTTCTGTTGCTGAGCCTGCCGAAGCATCCCCCAGTCGCCTTGCGTCAGGGGGATTTCCCACTCGCGAGGTTAAACTATCAAGATGTAATGTAATTGGGATTGAGCGCCATGCTGCCAGCTAAAGAAGCGGAAGCAATCATTCTAAGTTTGGTGCAACCGTTTAATCCACCACAGGATATAGAAGTTGTGGATTTATCAGTGGCTATCGGTCGCATTTTGGCTGCTTCAGTGACAAGTCAATTAGATTTTCCGCACTGGGATAATTCTGCAATGGATGGGTATGCGGTGCGTTATACCGATGTGCAATCCTGCAACGGTGAGCATCCTGCTGTTTTAGAAATTGTTGAAGAAATTCCGGCAGGCAAAGAACCTCAAGTTGTCATTCAACCCGGACAAGCTGCTCGCATCTTTACAGGGGCTTGTATGCCACAGGGTGCAGATACGGTGGTGATGCAGGAACGTACCCGACCAGAAGATAACCGTGTATTTATATTAGAAGCACCAAAACCGCAGGCATTTGTACGCTATCAAGGCTCTTTTTATCAAGCGGGAATGCCTTTGTTGGAACCGGGAATTGTACTTAATGCCCCAGAAATTGCCATATTAGCGGCCGCACAATGTACCCAATTGAATGTTTATCGCCGTCCGAAGGTGGCAATTCTCTCCACCGGTAATGAACTGGTTTCCCCTGAGCAACCCTTACAACCGGGTCAGATTGTAGATTCTAATCAGTATGCACTAGCCGCTTGGGTGTCACTTGCTGGCGGCATTTCTAAAGTGCAGGGTATTGTTCGCGATGAACCCGAGTTACTCAAAGACGCTATTGCTCAAGCAATACCAGCCGCCGATATCATTCTATCCACCGGTGGGGTTTCGGTCGGGGAATATGATTATGTCGATCGCATCTTAGCGGAATTAGGGGCAGATATTCACATTCGCTCCGTTGCTGTCAAACCGGGTAAACCCCTAACCGTGGCTACATTGCCCTCTAAATCAGGGCGTTCAGTACTCTATTTTGGTCTACCCGGAAATCCCGTTTCAGCCCTCGTGAGTTGTTGGCGATTTGTGCAACCTGCCCTTTGTAAGCTTTCGGGGTTGCCTCCAGAAAAATGGAAACCGGTGAGGGTACAGGCGCGATCGCAAAATGACTTACGATCTGATGGACGACGAGAAACCTACTTCTGGGGGCGCTTGCAGTTAGATGAAGCTGGAGTCTACGAATTTCACCTGCCTAAAGGTAGCCAAAATTCAGGTAATTTAATTAACTTGGCACAAACGACCGGTCTTGCTGTTGTACCGATGGGTCAAACTTCTATTGCTGCCGGGGAGTTGGTGCAAGTTTTACAGGTGGGTTAATCTACAATTCAAATTCCAAATTTGAAATTAACGCAAGGGCTAAACGTTGGGCTACAAAAAAGTTTCTAAAAACTCATCCACAGGGTGAAGCTTAGGAATACGGTATTTGAGGTAATCTTCTCGAGTAAGTTGTAAGCGACCATCAGAACTAGGAAGCCGAGAATGATTAATCGGGAGTTCTGTAAGAGTTGCTGGATTTCTAAGTGCTGTTACCAATTGATTAAATAACTCTACCTGATAAAGTTTAGAAGGAGTTTGTTTGAATAATTCTCTTAGCTCCTCACAGCAGATAAACTCGTAAACATAGTTATCTAACATAAATACAAAGAAAGGTACTGGACTATACAGTGACTCGTCTAATTCACAATCACAAGTACACTGCTTCCAAAAATCTTTTAGATGAATACCTTGCTTTTGCCGAGAGCGCATGACAGCACCAAGGATAATATTGTAGTGGTCATTAATATTAACTAGCACAACTAAAACTGTGTACTCTTTCATCTCCTCTTCGTCCAGTTCTTGATAGTAGCCAAGAACCACAGACCTGACAGAGGGGAAAAGTGTAGTCTTTCTATTTAAAACCTGAAAAATTCTTTTTACTTCAGCCGTTGGTTGAGCTTTTTTTCTAATGTAAGATTTAACTTTAGTCCCGTTCAAATGTGGGTTAAACAGACTAATATAGTACTGCTCCCTCTCATTCAATTGCTCTAGGGGGAAAGGCTTCCAGTAAATTTGAAAAGACTTTTTCTTATTACTTCGGCTAAGTTGAGGGTATCTATGATGTCCCTTGCCTTTCCATCGATTGTTGAGGTTTGCTGATTGGCCAACATACCAAACTTGTTCAGCTAAATCCGTTATTACATAAATTCCCGGTTGATTAGGGAGCTGAGTTCGTTGAGTTAATGGAAGATTTGACCACTCTTTCCACTCCATTGTTAGTTTTGGAAGCCTTCAATTTATTTTTGAATCAATCTTAACCTAAATGGCACTCATCATTAGTAGGGGCGCACCGATGTGCGCCCTACTCTACGTGGCGTTCTTGCCTAAGTTCTGAAATATATTAGGTCAACCTTAATTATCGATGAACCTTTTTAAGTTAGAACTTTTTCAGGGGTTTGGTATTACTTCCAACCTACTGGTGGCTCAATCGGCGCTTCACCCGTTTTAGCAACATTAGCACCAGGCTTATCTACAATCTGCACAGTGCTGGCATGTAGCATCCCTTGCTCATTTTGTTGAGCAACATACCGCACACCCGTACCAACTGCTATGCGGTCAAAGTCAGCATGAACAACGCTGTTTCGGTGAAAGTAGATTTCTTCATCACTATCCACCACTCGGATAAAACCGTAATCTTGCTCCGGAAATAGCTTGGTGACAACTGCTGCCGTTTCTTGTGCGGGGTGGGTTTTTACTTCATCACGTTGTTGTTCAGTTAACTTAACCAATTGCCGACGTGCGGCATCAAAGGCATCGCGGATGACTGCTTCGACTGGCTCATATTGATTCCCTTCTCCAGGATTTTTGACGGCCGCCAGTTCATGTCCAGGCGGCACAGTCATGTCAATGCGTACCCGAAAGGGAGAACCGCTTTTTGGGCGGTCGTGTGCCTTTTCTACTGCTACACGGCAGCTATTCATATAATCGCAGACTTGCTCAAGCTTACCCGCTTTTTCGCGGATTAACCGCTCAAGCGCCTCAGTTTTTTCGACATCAAAATAGGAAATTTCTAAAGGAATTTTCATGATTCATTTTCAATTCATTAGAAGAGGCTTGTACAGATTGAGTCCAATACTAACGCTCGAGTTTGCACTCACCAATACAGTACCCTTAACCCTCATACTAACGAGCTAAGCACCAGCTTAATTTATACCAAATTACATAATTTTCCACGGAAAGCAGAGGATGATTAAATCAATCACCCTTATGGAGATGTGCAACAATCGCGCAATCATTCTCACAATTTAGCGTTAGGCCAACACCCCTAACTCATCAGGACACGTTACCAAAAACCCCGCTTCCCATTCGGTAAAACAGTTGCCCAATTCGTCTTAGCGTGTGCTAATTGTTCCTCTGTAATCTTTGCATTCGAGAGATTAGCGCCACACAGATTTGCACCTCTTAAATTGGCATGATTGAGATAGGCAAAACTCAGATCTGCGCCTCGCAAATCTGCTCCTTCCAAATCGGTATAGCTAAAGTAAGCTCGGCCTAAATTGGCATCTCGTAAATTCGCCCGACTTAAACTTGCCCGTCCAAAATCGGCACTGGCTAATTCTGCTCCTTGGAAATTGGTTTTGATTAACCGTGATTGATGAAAAATTCCACCTGATAAGTCCGTTTTATGAAAATCGAGTCCGCTTAAATCTAAAGAGGCAAAATCTCTGCGTCCCTTCGTATAAGCCGATAAAACCGCATTAGCATCCATCTTGATGGGAGCTTTTGGCTTACCGGTGGTATGGCCATCGCTGCGGAGTAGTTTGGTTGAAGTGCGTTGATTAGGAACCCCCCGACTGCGTGGCATCCCGGTGGTATTGTATGTACCGCTTTGTTCTTGGCGGGCACGTCGTGCTCGAATGGCCATAGCCAGCTTGCTGGTAGCGGTGGAAGGAGATGAAGTAGAAGCCTGAGAACCTAAATCTCCTGAATAGAAGGTTTGAGGATTGATGCCTTTAGTAAGTCCTTGAGGATTATTGGGTTGAGTCGCTAAGCCCTGTGACAATGTATCAATGTAAGGCTCCAAATCGAGCGCTCTCATGATATCCGTCGAAGACTGATAGCGATGGCGAACCGACGCCTCCAACATTTTTTTCAGGACTTCAGCAAAATGAACACTGACTTGAACATATTTTTGCCAGACCATTTCACCGGTTGACGGGTTGTAATCTAAGTCTTTGGGAGATTTCCCCGTCAACAAATAAATGCAAGTTACGCCCACTGCATAAATATCACTGGCATAAACGGGGCGTAATGCCATTTGCTCAGGAGGGGCAAAGCCCGGAGTCCCGATCGCAAAATTGGTTAAAGCGGTCTGATCTGAGGCATTGGCAACCGGGTTCACTTGGTTTTTCACCGCACCGAAATCAATCAAAACGAGCCGGCCATCTTGATCACGACGGATTAAGTTGGCGGGTTTAATATCGCGGTGAATAACTTGGTTACTGTGGATATATTGCAACAGGGGCAAAATTTCACTCAAGAATTGCTTAGTCCCTGCTTCACTTAAAGGCCCCGACCGTTTAATTTCTTGCTGGATAGTCGAGCCGCTAATATACTCTTGTACCAGGTAAAATTGTTGATTATCTTCAAAATAATCCAACAATCGCGGAACTTGGGGATGATTACCAATTTTTCCTAGGGTTCTGGCTTCGCGCTCGAATAGCTCTCGGGCCATTGGGAGAATGTGCGAACCGGTTGTGGCTGGACGCAGTTGTTTAATGACACAGGGTGGATGTCCGGGCAAAGATTCGTCCTTAGCTAAGAACGTTGCTCCAAACCCACCCTGACCCAATGCTTTAAGTACCTGATAGCGATCGCGCAAGCACAGTTTGGATCTACACGCCTGACAGATTTTGACGTGCGGGGGATTTTTGGGCTGAGGACAGGCAGGATTTAAGCAGTAGCTCATTCAGCGTCACCGATGGGCGTGTCCATATTTTTGGGACGAAAGCTTTTGATTGAAGCACCCGGCTATATACACTGGCTTATTGTGGGAAACGCACCGCCGAATGCACCCTCGCTTTGGCAAGCCTTTGGATGAAATCTGACTTTAAGACCAGGATATCTTACTTTTCATCTCAACTTAGACAGAAATAACTTCAGAATCGGTTGACTCCCCCCCAATCTGGGTAAAGAGTTGATAAAGTTCGCTCGATCCTATTTGAAGTTTTCATGAAGGCAACTGGCCAAGGGCTGAGAAATGGGGGTAGGTCAGGGCGAACCATAAAGCGGTGTTTTTATTACTTTAATCCTTACTACTTCATCTTTCATACTTTTTCCGAATACTCTGCCTTGAATTCTCAATTTCTTATCCTCATCTAACCCCAGGGAATGGAGAGAGTTTCCGGGTCATCAGGCTAGTAGTGAGCTTCTGCCGATGGTGTCTCATCCTTAACCTTTTGTAAAATAATCACATCCAAGGTAGGTAAAAGCTAGAAGTCAATGCGTATTTCTTTAAATTGGCTTCGGGAATTAGTGGACGTGAACCTGTCTCCCGAAGAACTTGCCGAAACCCTCACGTTTGCTGGGTTTGAGGTGGAAGATATTGAAGACCGCCGGAAGTTAGCCGATGGTGTGGTGGTGGGAAAGGTACTCGATGTACAACCTCACCCCAATGCCGATAAATTAAGGGTTTGCCAAGTCGATGTCGCCAACCCCAATGGCGTGTTAAATATTGTCTGTGGTGCGGCCAATGTCCGGACTGGGGCTTATGTTCCCGTCGCCACGATTAATACTTACCTACCCGCGATTGACCTAAAAATTCGCGCCTCAAAACTGCGGGGTGTGCGTTCAGAAGGTATGATTTGCTCCCTAGCGGAAGTTGGCTTAGAAAAAGAATCCGCCGGTATCCACATCTTTGAGGATGAAAATCTCCCTTTGGGGAGCGATGTCCGTCCACTCCTCGACTTGGAAGATGTGATTTTAGACTTGACAGCAACGGCAAACCGTGCTGATGCCTTAAGTATGGTGGGAGTCGCCCGAGAAGTCGCCGCACTGACAGGAGCAACCTTGAAGTTGCCAGACGTTCCTGAATTATCGATTCCCTCTGGGGCAGGAGGCTTAAAATTAAAGATTTCTGAACCGGGTGCCTGCCCCTCCTACATCGGCACCGTCATTGAAGGCGTGAAAATTGCCCCTTCTCCCGATTGGTTGCAACGGTGCTTGCAAGCGGCAGGAGTGCGACCGATTAATAATGTAGTGGATATAACCAACTATGTTTTGTTGGAATGGGGTCAACCGTTGCACGCTTTTGACCGCGATCGCCTGCTCACGGTTGTGGGTGGCAATGCCCTCACAGTCGGTGTCCGCTTTGCCAAAAATGGGGAATCCTTCAAAACTCTAGATGGTCAGACTCGAACCTTGCAACCCCAAACCCTGTTAATTACCGCCAACGACAAACCTGTTGCCCTGGCGGGGGTAATGGGTGGTGAGGAGACAGAAGTTCACGGGCGAACACAAAATCTTGTCTTAGAGGCAGCGCTGTTTGACCCTGTGGCCATTCGTCGCTCTGCTCGCACTCAAAGCTTACGCACAGAGTCATCGACTCGGTTTGAGCGGGGTATTAATCAAGCAGAATTGGGAGTAGCTTGTGCCAGAGCGATCGCCCTAATTACACAAATCGCAGGCGGAACTCCGATTTCCCAAGAAATTGCCGATACACGACCTGATCCCTCAAGTTGGGCGCGATCGATTACATTACGGCTTGAGCGCATCAATCAGATTTTAGGGCCAGTGGATTTGGGAGACGAGATTGGTGAAATTCTCGCTGAGGATGTAGAACGCATCCTGAGTGCCCTTGGATGCCAACTGCAACCCCAGGAATTAAGCGAGGGTACCCAATGGACGGTAACAGTCCCTCCCTACCGCTATCGGGACTTAGAACGGGAAATTGATTTGATTGAGGAAGTTGCCCGTCTTTATGGTTATGACAAGTTCTGTGAACAACTGCCAGATAAAACGGAACCGGGTTTTCTGTCCATCGATCAGCAGTTGACAAGACAGCTACGAGAATCTTTCCGGGCGGCAGGATTGACGGAATTAGTCCACTACTCTTTAGGAAAGCCCGAAGATGAGCAGCAAATTCACCTGGCCAATCCTCTATTTGTCGAATATTCTGCCCTGCGAACCAATTTACTCGCCGGGTTGATTGATGCTTGCCAGTACAACCTCGAGCAAGGTAACGGTATCTTGAATGGTTTTGAAATTGGTCGAATTTTCTGGCGAGAAGAAGAGGGTTTGCAAGAAGCCGATGCTGTTGCCGGAATTTTGGGCGGCGATCCCAGCCAAGGACGTTGGGTGAGGGGTGGCCGGGAGGCACCGATGACGTGGTATGAGGCCAAAGGCATTCTAGAAAGTGTATTTACACGTTTGGGCTTAAATGTAGAATATCAACCCAATTGCCAAGATCACCGCTTTCACCCAGGCCGTACCGCCTCCTTGTGGTTGCAAGGGGAAAGTTTAGGAAAATTTGGACAGTTGCATCCCCAATTACGCTCTGAACGCGGTTTACCCGATGAGGTTTATGCCTTTGAGTTAGATTTGGATGTACTCTTAGATGCGTTGGCTCAAGAGGAAAAACTGACTGCTCGCTTTCAACCTTATCCCACCTTCCCAGCCGCCGATCGCGATATTGCCTTCTTCGCGCCAGATAAAGTGTCTGTGGCGGAAATCGAACGGGCAACGCTCAAAGCTGGTAAGCCATTACTGGAGTCGGTGCAATTGTTTGATGAATATCGTGGGGAATCGGTGCCTCAAGGACAACGCAGTTTAGCGTTTAGGTTAGTTTATCGGTCTAGCGATCGCACTCTTGTGGCTCAAGAAGTTGAAAGCACCCATCAATCGGTGCGAGAAGCCCTGGTTGAAAAATTCGGCGTCACGCTCAGAATTTAGTGTTCGTTGTTCGTTATTTGTTGTTGGTTGTTTGTATTTGTAAAAGATGCAAATAACTAATAACCAATCACAAAGTGCAATCCCCCGACCTCAGAAGCGGGGGATGAGTTAACTCAAAATTAACTTAAGCTCAGCAAGAGTGCGTTTAATTTCTAACATCAAAATGCCTTGCTTTGCCTCCTTACTGGCGAGGACAAGAAACACTGCATCGGCACCACAACTGGTTAAAATACTAAAGCCTTCATGTCCCTGAACGTAAATTCGATCCATTTCACCCCTGACTAGTTCTTGACCGATCCGTTCGCCTAGCGATAGCATAGCCGCAGACATTGCTGATACTCGTTCTTCATCCATACCGCCCGGTAAGCTCGAAGCTAGGGGTAAGCCATCTGTTGTCACCATTGCGGC
Source organism: uncultured Microcoleus sp. (assembly GCA_964588805.1). Lineage (GTDB taxonomy): Bacteria > Cyanobacteriota > Cyanobacteriia > Cyanobacteriales > Coleofasciculaceae > CAZPRJ01. The sequence goes on from CAZPRJ010000001.1 coordinate 196,092, forward strand.
TCCCTGCACTTCAGAGGTTGTCGTAACAAAATCTTGCAGTACGTGCTTGAGTTTTTCAGTATTAATTGACATCGTAATATCCCTGCGTTAATTCAGACGGCAAGATGCGGTTGTTCATGGGTTTGAATCATGGACTTAGACCTTATTGGGCAACTTGAAAACGGAAAAATAGTAAAAAACTTAGAACGAATTTGACAGTAAAAAACAGGATGTTGAGTTAGATCAAAACGAAAACCATAGGCTTTGCCAAGAAAATCGTTTTGAGGAGGTGGCTCTAAAACATCAATTTAGCTAGGAAAACTGATTGAGTGTTACTCCAATCTACTGAATCATTAAAACTCACTCAATCATTCCCTAGAAGGGATTTTCGGGCTTGTGTTAACCTAAAGTTGAGTACTCCATGACATCATGGGTTCCACCTCGTAAAACCGACTGGATTTGTTTCCCTTGTAACCGTTTTCCCAAAAAGGCTTCTAAGAATCCTTGAATAGTACCTAAAGTATAAGTACATTCTCGGGGGGAGCCTGTGGGTTCACCCGACGAACAAAATGTCTCTTTGGCATAAACTTTGTAGACTTGTCCTTCTTGTTCGATTTTGTCAATAATGCACAAGCGGTTTCCTTCTTTACCTAAGATTTCATTCGCTTTTTCTTGAATTTCTGCAAGTGACAAGTTTGTACCTTTTTTCACTAAATTGAGGTCTTGAACCAAACTTCTACCTTGTTTGCGTCCGGCGGAAATCATGGCAATTGCGGTTGTTTTTTCACCAATCGCTTCTTCCATACCAACGATAATCGCCTTCAGAAAGATAATGCTACTAAAATCTCCAAGCTCGTGACGCAATGTATGCGGTTCTACAGACATAAGATAGAGCTCCTTTTATCTGTAGTTATACAGTTAATGGTGATATTAATAATATTACTCCTAGCAAATATTATTAGAAATAAACTTACGTAAATTGAAATAAAGTTTTGTGATGTAGTTGTTTGTCAAATCTTATCTTAAGGGATTGGGGATACAGTAGAGCTAAATACTTTGTAATACAGAGCGGATTAGATTAAGCAAACTTGAAGAGTATTAACAGTAGTGAATTAACTATATAACAATGCCGAGTGATCGCCAACGACAATCCGTTCAACCGAACCGAACCCGTTCCCAAACTCAGCACACTAAACCGCAACCCCAGACAGCCATAACAAACCGCCTAGGGCGTTGGTTTCGGCCAACGGGGTTAGGCCATCTACTCGTGGGTATATGGGCAATATCAGGTGCGATTGCGACTGCCTTTGATGGCAGCTTGGTGCAATTAATGGAGCGACAAGCTCAGACAATTTTCTTCCAAGTCCGAGGCTCTGTGCAACCTCCCAACAACATTGTTATTTTAGCGATCGATGAAGATTCTCTGGCACAAGGACGGCTTTATCAGAGTGACCCTGAAAACTTAGCGTACCTGGAACCGATTCAAAAATGGGCTTGGAAGCGAGAAGCCTACGCCATTGCCATAGACAAACTGATGAAAGCTGGAGCAAAGTCCGTAGGTGTAGATATTTTGCTCGATCTTCCTAGTAGTTACCAACATGAGGATGACGAAAAATTACGGCAGGTTTTGCAAAAATATCCGGGTCAGGTCATACTAGCTGCCAGTTACGAAGATGCTCCAACACGCTCAGGTATCTTAACTCAACTGATTCAACCTTATTCCTTCTTCCAAATTAATCCTGAGTCAGTGGGTTCAATTAATTTCCTCCTCGAGCCAGATGGCAGAATTCACCGTTTCGCCTCAGAGTTTCCTAAACTTTTAGCTCAACAACAATTAGACCCAACGCTGGCGCAGGAATTTATTCGACTGATTGCGACAGTTCCCTCTTTTGATGAGGCCGTTTTAAAAGCATCGGGCTTGAGTTACCCCAAGCCTAAAGGAAATAATATTTTCTTTTATGGCCCTTCTGGGACTTTTGAATCAATTCCCTTTTGGTACGTTTTAGACCCTGATAATTGGAATACTTATTTGAAAAAAGGGGAGTATTTTAAAAATAAAATCGTTTTAATTGGAGGGACTGCCACTTTATTTCAGGATGCTCACGCCACACCCTTTTCTAATACTTTGTTGTACCCTGAAGAAATGAGCGGTTTGGAAGTTCATGCCAATGCGATCGCCACGTTACTCGCAGGGCGTTCTATTACTCAGGCAATTCCTAATCTGACTCAGCGCGGTTTATTCGTTTTGATCACAGTTGTAGGTGCAGGCTTTGTCATTACCCGCATTAAACATTTACCAATTCGCTTGGGTTTAGCAGCAGGAACAATTTTGCTTTGGGGAGGCATGAGCTATGGCTTATTCGTATATGGTCGTGTGATTATACCCACTACTGTACCCATAACCGCGATCGCACTTTCCACCCTTTCCTATGGAACCATTGGCTCGATTCGGGATTATTTCATCAAACGTCGCCTCCGGCAAACATTCAAACATTATTCATCCTCACCCATTGTTCAAGAAATTATTTCTCAGCAAGATGAATTTCATGAAATTTTGGATGAGCGAGAATTAGAACTATTAGAAACTAAACTAGGCGGACGTTACAAAATCATCAAACGACTCAGTGCCGGTGGATTTGGTGAAACTTATATTGCTGAAGATACCCAGAGGCCGGGGAATCCTCATTGTGTAGTCAAGCAACTTAGGCCGGCTAGTAATGACCCTAAACTTTGGGAATTGGCAAGACGGTTATTTATTAAAGAAGCTGAAATTTTAGAAAAGCTGGGTAAACATGACCACATTCCTCAGCTTTTAGCCCATTTTGAAGAAGCGGATGAGTTTTATTTAGTCGAAGAATTCATTCAAGGGCGTCCTCTTACTCAAGAAATACCCCTGATGGTGCCAATGGAAGAAGCGAGGGTTGTGGCGATTTTGCGAGATGTTTTGTACATCTTAGAATTTGTTCACGCTCATGGTGTTATTCACCGAGATATCAAGCCCGACAATATTATCCGGCGGCAATCGGACGGCAAGCTGGTATTAATTGATTTTGGCGCTGTAAAAGAACTAAGTACTCAATGGATGGAGGGGAATCAGCGTACTGAATTAACCATAGGAATTGGAACCAAAGGTTATGCGCCTAATGAACAAGCTGCAGGAAATCCGAAATACAGTAGTGATATTTATGCTTTAGCAGCGATTGCCATTCAAGCTTTAACTGTAATTCATCCAGGGCACTTGCCCTCAGACCCAGCTACTGGAGAAATCATCTGGGAGGATAAAGCTCAAGTTAGTGCAGAGTTAGCCGCCATCATCAAAAAGATGGTACGTTACAACTTTCGCGATCGCTATCAATCGGCCACAGAAGTGTTGGAAGCTTTGCAACCTTTAATCGCAGCTTTACCCCCCGAACTTGCATCTAATTCTGGGGTGATGAACAAACCCTCTATTCAACCGACCAAGCCCAACTTAAACCAATTGAGGCAAGAAGGGTCAGAAACAGCAACACTCAAAGATGTGCAAGAAGCAACAAAGCTATCCTCAGAATCCTCTTATGGGCAAGAGGAGGAAGAAGCATCAACCCGAATTTGGACAGATTCCTCTTCATCTGAGGAGGAAGAAGCATCAACCCGGATTTGGACAGATTCCTCTTCATCTGAGGAGGAAGAAGAGTCAACCCGAATTTGGACAGATTCCTCTTCATCTGAGGACGAAAATGACAGCACAATCCTTTGATTAATTTTTGAATTGGAGCGAAACAATTAACTTGCATGAGCAGGACGGGCAGGATGCCCATCCCACAAGAGTTTTAACATTAGCCATCACGTAAATTAGAGGTGGAGCAGCTTACCTTGTACCATTGGCATTACCACCAGGGCCATCAGGGTTGTTGCCAACGCCCTGGTTGCCTCTACCATTGCCTCTACCATTAGCATTACCACCAGGGCCATCAGGGTTGTTGCCAACGCCCTGGTTGCCTCTACCGTTGTTTTGACCATTAGCATTACCACCCGGCCCATCAGGGTTGTTGCCAACGTCCTGGTTGCCTCGACCATTATTGTCATTGTCAGGGCGGTCATCCCGGTCAGGACGGTCATCTCGGTCAGGACGGTTAGGGAAGCGGGATGGTGATTGAGTATCTCGCCTGATTTCCCCACCTTCCAAGATTGACCTCACATCAGTGGTGTTCCTGATTCGGTCAGGATTCTGCTCAAGAGAACTGGGAAAATCATCAAGAACAGGGCGATTGATATCGGGGAATTCTGCGGATGTAGACTCCGAAAGTTGAATAAAGCTAGGATTTTCAATCACTTGTGCCCCCGTAATGGGAGACTGGGTTTTCAATCCTTGAGCCGTTTCGGCTTGAACCTGAGCGATCGCTTCATCGGCGCTAGGATCAGGTTGTAATTGGTTTAAATCTAGCCCTGCAGCTAACTCGCTGGTTTGATAAAACGTGTTCAGATCAAATTCATAGACCTGCTCGATCCGATCCTTAACAATGACTGCCATGTGGCCAGCTTGCAATTCCTGGCTTTGAGAACCGGAGTTATTAAAAACCTCAATCCCGCTTGTGGTCAGCGCTCCAATAATCGTGGTATCGGTATCGGGAATATAGCGGACAAACAACGCTGAACCCCGAATCCCTGCTGCTGCATTAGGTGTACGCACTCGAGTTGTTCCCCGACCTGGAGGAATTAACATCAGCGCAGTCCCGTTAGATAGTCGAAAAGTACGGGTTCCCGGTGTAAACTTAAAAACTGCTTGTTCTCCTACACGGGCCAGAGAGCCATCATTGAAGCGTAGCTGAGCCATTGATGACCTGGCCGTTGCCAAGGCATCTCCCCCTGTCATCGTATCTGAGCGGCGTGCGGGTCGAGCGGACTGATTTTTGGGAATCAATCGGACTTGATTGCGGAGAGATTCAATCACAGCCCTGGATAAAGGAGTTGCCGCGAGCGCATCATCCGACAGAAGCAACGAACCTGTACTCGATAGGGTTACAGCAAGTATAAGAGCTAGGTTGCGAAACATGAGAGAGTGCCAAGATGAGAACAATCGTCGAGTCGAGTAGATTCACCCACTGCAACAGCAGCAAGAAGGACAATTTATTTTTTACAGCTTAATTAGTCAACAAATTTAGAAATTATCCGTCTCTATTTTAAATGACAGTAGATTTCAAGTATTAGTTCCCCGATTTTACAGGACTTGCCTTGGAAATTTATTGGTCTAGTGAAGTCCTGCTTACGTTTTGAGATCTGTTTTAATCATGCGTCGTTGTCAAACTGCTCGTCAATATCAGCGTTCCCAACTGCAATTAGGATTTTTCCTGGGGAAGTCGCCAAAACTGCATTTAAAAATCTTGGGAAGTTTAATTTTCTGCTCGGGTCTGACCTTAAGTGATTCAGCTTGGTCTGTTCCGCCTATAAATGATATAGCTGTTTCGGAGTCCAAGGCCCAACAGAAAAGCAATCTCAGGATTGTAGCTACCTCTCTGGATACTGATGTGCTTTCTTTTCATCCAGAAGTCCTCCCCCCGGAAGTGATGGGTGAAGCTGTAAAAGAGTGGTCACAACCTGTTTATGAAGATAAAGGAGACAAGGGGGACAAAGAAGTTAAGGCAATGGAATTACTTCCTCAGACTTCCCATCTCCCAGACTTCCCATCTCCTACTCCCCAACCTTCCTCGTTGGATACGCCACAGCAGACAATTGCTTCTGAACAAAAGCCGGAGTTTAGTTTTACAGTTTCTGACTTACCGATAGAAACAGAAAATCTTTCTAACACAGAACGACAACCTTCTCCTAGTGAAACGAATTCGGAGTTAGAGCCAACAAGCAGCGAAATCGATCCAGAATTAGGAAAACTACGTTTACGAGAATTACCTCCACCTCCTTCTCCGTCTAAATCATCAGTTTACTTGCTGGGTGGTGCGGGCTATTTCAGAAGTGATAATATTTTTTCTGGTGTTGACCCGATTGATGATGGTTTATTTCGGTCGGGACTGACGATTTTAGCAGCTCCTTCTTTGGGTGAACAAACTACTTTGTTTGCTTCAGTGGGGGGTAATATCATTCGCTACGGTAAGGAGTCTGAATACGATTATAATGAGCTGGATTTCAATGTAGCCGTTCGTCAACGAATCGGTCAGCGCTCTTATGGTGAATTGGGATGGAGGAATCGACAGTTATTTAGCCAAAGTGGAGGCGATCGCTTCCTGGATGACCACTCTTTTTACTTAGAATTGGGACGGAGAGATTCTCTTGCTCAAAAATTAAGCCTAGATACGTTCTATCAAGTACGCTTGAGTTTGGCTAATCCGAGCGATCGCTCTCAGGTGATTAATTATCTCGGTGCATCTTTGGGTTATGATGCTACTTCCGCACTGCGATTAGCACTAGATTACCAATTTGTTTTAGCAGATTTTACTCAACAAGACCGACTCGATCAATATCACCAGCTCCTAGCGCGTTTCACTTACGATTTATCTCCTAACGTCCGAACCTATCTGTATGGAGGGCGCAGTTTTGGTCAGTCTTCTGATTCAGAGATTGATTTTGATGGCTTCGTTTTTGGGGCTGGTGTTAATTTCAATTTGACTTTATTTTGAACCACTACCATTTTTATAAAATAGTATGAATTGTTAAGGAAGGAATCGAGTGAAAAAAATCTTTTGGCTCAGTTTGCTTGTTACCAGTTTAGGGGTGATGTTGTTGTTTGGATTTTATGCAAAACCTCCGCAATCGTCCCCATTAGCAACTCCTATAATACCCGAGAATAAACATATTCAATATGAACGCTACATTACAGAAAATAGCATAGTTCATACTTTATTGATTCCCAATACTCATCGGTTTTCAGTTGTTCCCGCTCTATCTGCACAACTGGATTCTATCGAAAAATTTGCCCAAAAACACCAGGCGATCGCAGCGATTAACGGTGGATTTTTTGACCCCAAAAATGGCAAAACTACTTCTTTTGTAGTCATAGAAGGTCAATTGGTTGCTGACCCCAGACGCAATGAGCGGCTGATTAACAATCCTAAATTAGCACCTTACATGAAGCAAATTCTTAATCGTGCAGAATTCCGACGGTATCAGTGTGGGGCAAGTGTTCGGTATGATATTACCCTTCACGCTGAGCTACCACCTTCAGGTTGCCAATTAGTAGATGCTTTGGGAGGGGGGCCGCGTTTATTACCCGAACTCACTTTAATGGAAGAAGGATTTTTAGATAAAACTAACGGTAAAGTTACGCGAGATGCACTGGCCAGTAATCAACTCAATGCTCGCAGCGCTGTGGGTATTACTCGTGATGGCAGTATTCTGTTTGTGATGGTGGCACAAAAACCCGACGCTCCGACCAATAGTGGAATATCTTTGCCAGCATTAGCGACTTTGATGAAATCTAAAAATGTGGAAAAGGCGATGAATTTGGATGGAGGAAGCTCCTCAAGTTTTTATTATCAGGGTAAAACGTTTTATGGGAGATTGAATAAAAACGGAGAGTTGATTAAACGACCTATTAAGTCGGTTTTGCTCGTTCGATAATTGTCTATTTTTAAATTCAAAATTCACTACCTCGTTGTTAAGGATAGAGACAAAAAAACTATTTGTTACATAGTTTTATGGAATTGGTATTAATTATTGATTCTTTGTATTCTCCTGAGAGGAAACAACAAACGTAAAAAAGGCAGAGAAAGTTGTATCCTTTTGAAGATGGTGTGCAATAGGAGTCAAGGCCAATGAAAGGTCAGCAAATTTTACTTACGGGCGGAACAGGTGGCTTAGGGATGGGAGTTACCCCAGTCATTGTTGCACAAGAGGCAAGTGTTACCATTCCCTACGTCAATGAACGTGAGGTAGAACGTTTAAAAGGGATTCTTCCTGCCGCAGATTTTGCCAAAATTCGCTTTGTTACGGTTGACCTTAGCAATGAACAAGCTGTAGAGCAATTGGTGAATGATATGGGGCAAGTCGATGTTTTAATTCACCTAGTAGGTGGTTTTTCGATGGGAAAAACCCATGAATACAGCTATGAACAGTGGAAGCATGATTTTGAGTTGAATTTGAATACAACGTTTCTAGTTTGCAAACATAGCTTGAGAAAAATGCTGGAACATGGCTATGGGCGTATTGTGACGGTTGGTTCCCGAGGTGCTGTACAACCGGGAGGACAACTTGCCGCTTACTGCGCTTCAAAAGCAGGGGTTGTGGCCTTGACCAAGGCGATCGCAGATGAAACCAAAGGAACAAATATCACGGCCAATACTGTTTTGCCCAGTGTCATCGATACTCCTGCTAACCGTCAGGCGATGGGTAATGAATCAGCCGATCAATGGGTAAAACCTGAATCTCTAGCACAAGTCATCTGTTTCTTAGCCTCGGAAGCGGCTAAAGATATGCGTGGTGCGGCTATTCCCGTTTATGGGAACATTTGAGGCTGCTAGGAAAATAGAAGTCAGGAGTCAGGGGAAGTTTATTTTCTTTGTTGTACGTGAAGCGTATGGCTGGCTGTCTTAGAAATAAACGGTACAGGTCTGGTATTAATAATGTCACTCTCTCACTCTTAATCCTTCCCTCCAGGGAAGGGGTGAGGGGAACTGATTGACAATTGATTACACTCAATGACTCCTACTGCAAATATAGTCTAGACTAATAGTACTCAGTATAGAAAAATTAGATAGCTTGTAACTTCTGAGTCGATGTTACGGGCGTAAGAATTACCCTAAATTGAGCAATTAAAAGGGGTGCAGGTAATTCAGTGAAAGGTTTCAAGTTTCTTACGCTGACCCCTTGAAGTTTCTAATTCAGGACTACCTATTCATGAAATATTCAACTGAACATCTAGCTGCACTTTGTCGGCTAGAGATTTTTTTGGACTCCAATCAATAGGAGTTCTTAATAATATTTGCCTGAAAACAGGTTATCCTGCTAATTGCTGAAGCTAGTAACACAACAAGCGTCTACAATCCATAATCTACAATCCAAAATAGTATAAGTTGAGCGATGAGATGAGTGCAATTTTAAACAAACTCTTGTCTATTTTAACTATACGCCGCAAAGAATATTTAATTATTGATGAAGAATTCAATATATTAGAAACCTCAATCGGCATACAACGGTTTGCTGAATTTCTAGAGGATGTTGATAAAGGCAAAGATGTACGCCTTGGCTTTCCTGAACTCTTTGGAGTGGAAGAAATTTTAATGGATATTATTCAGGGAAAGCAGGAAAGTTTTGAAATTAAAGGAATTGCTAGAACCTCTGCTCAAGGCACTCCTGTTTATGCAGATCTGTATGTGATACTAAATCAATATGATGAAGGAGATAGTAATCGATTAATTGTTTTTTTAGAAGAAGTTACTGAACAAATGATACTGGAACAAAACTTAGTCCAGTCATCCAATGAAAAAAGCCTATTATTAAGTGCCTTAGAAACCTCTAAAGTATATATTGAAAAAATAATTACTTCAATGGCGGATGCCTTAATTGTCACCACGCCATCGGGCAGTATCAAAACGATTAATAGAGCCACCCAAAATTTATTGGGTTATGAAGAAGAGGAATTAATGGGTCAGCCGATGTCGCTGATTACTTCTGAAGATAAAGTATTGCTGGCTGCAACTCAACCCCCTCTCTTATTTCAAGAATGCTTAAATAATGTAGAAGTTATTTGTCAGACTAAAACAGGTGAAAAGTTAGCGATCGCGTTTTCTTGCTCAGCCATCCAAACCGATATAGAAGGCATCCAAAATTATATTTATATTGGTCGAGATATCACTGAACATCAGCGATCGCAAAGGCGTCTGGCGGTACAGTATTCCACAACCCGTATTATGTCAGAATCAGCTAGCCCTAACGTAGCAATTCCTAAAATTCTGCAAGCCATTGGCGAAAATTTAGCTTGGGACGTGGGTGAATTCTGGACGTTAAAGAATGGGAAAACGAGGGAATTCATAATTCCTTCATCTCCCCTATCTCTCGATTCTTCGTTGCAATGCCTGAACACTTGGGTCAGACCCTCTCTTGCTATTCCTGATTTTATTACCACCAGTCATCAAACTCTATTAAAGTTAGGAATAGAATTGTCAGGTCATGTTTGGGCAACGGGTGTCGGTTACTGGATTTCTGACTTAGCTGAAGATACTCACTTTTTGCGGAAAGAGCAAGCGCTACAATCCGGTCTACAGAGTGGATTTGGGTTTCCGATTGAGAGTGATGGTGAAGTGTTGGGAGTGATGACATTTTTTACTCGTGAAAAACAGCCTGCTGATGAATATTTACTACAAGTAATGGTTGGTGTGGGTAGCCAACTGGGTCAATTTATTAAACGCAAACAAGCCGAGGTAGCACTGGCAGAAAGCGAGGAACGATATCGAGATTTGTTTGAAAATGCTACTGATTTAATTCAATCCTGTACGCTTAAAGGTGAGCTTTTATACGTTAATCGGGCTTGGCAAGAAACGTTAGGTTATCAAGATGTGCAAATAGAAAGACTGAATCTATTTGACATCATTCATCCCGATTGTAAGGCTGAGTTTTTGACGGTTTTTTCTCGGGTTATGTTAGGTGAAAAGGTTAATCAAGCTAAGGCGGCTTTTGTCAGCCATGAAGGGGAAAAAATTTCAGTAGAAGGAAATATTAACTGTAAATTTGTGGCAGGAAAACCCGTTGCAGTTCGGGCTATTTTTAGAGACATTACCGAACGCTTACAAGCGGAGGCGGCACTTCGCTATCAACAGGAACAAACCGAACGCTTATTACTCAATATCTTGCCCGAACCGATTGCCGATCGCTTGAAAAAACAGGCTAGCACTATTGCTGAAGATTTTGCAGAAGTCAGCGTGATGTTTGCTGATATTGTTGGCTTTACTCAAATTGCCTCGCAACTCAATCCTATCGAACTGATTGAATTACTCAACAAGATTTTTTCGGGCTTCGATCGCCTCAGTGAAAAGCATGGTTTAGAAAAAATTAAGACGATTGGCGATTCCTATATGGTGGTTGGAGGATTGCCTAAGCGACGAGACGATCATGCACAGGCGATCGCGCAAATGGCCTTAGATATGCTAGAAGTGATGCGCCAATTTCGCCAAGATACAGGAAAAGACTTTAATATTCGGATTGGCATCCATACCGGCCCTGTCGTCGCCGGTGTGATTGGCATCAAAAAATTTAGTTACGATTTGTGGGGAGACACGGTAAATACTGCTAGCCGTATGGAATCCCACGGCTTTCCCGGAAAAATTCAGGTGACGGCCGCGACTTATGAACGCTTGCGAGAGGAATATGAATTTGAGGAACGAGGGACAATCCCAGTCAAAGGTAAGGGGGAAATGACCACTTATTTCCTGGTTGGGAGAAAGGATAATTCATGAGCAACAATCTACTATACAGTACGAAAAATTCCCTCTCCTGACTCCTAACTTCTGAATTCTGACTCCTGACTTCTATTTTCCTGATAAATTTAAGTCAAGCCACCTGAGTTTTCCAGAGATTTTCTGTAAACAGAGAAAACTAAACTACTGAGATTTTCTGTAACGACAGATACTAATAATTGACTTACCTTGATTAATGAAAGGGTTGAAAAACACCAACAGCCTTTCAAAAAATCACTAAAAAGAAAAGACGAGAGGTAAGCCATGAAACCGACCAAACAAATCATGACGCGGACAAAAGCAGTTTTTGCACTCGCAGCCACACTGATGTCCACCACTGCGATTTCCACGGCCGCCTTTGCTGGAGATAATAAAGTCTATCCAGGAAGTTTGTGCGATGTCCAAACTCCAGCCTCCAGAAATACCGTCAGCCGCGCCGCCGGTCAGCTACTGAACAATGGTTCTTCTAGCGTGAATGTGCATTGTCCTGTGATTCGGGATAACACTGGCAGCGCTGACAATGGCGTTGGGCCGCTGGCCTTCGTTCATGTATTCAGCAGCAACTCAGGTAGTACGCAGATTGTGTGTGACCTTCGGGCTTATCAACCGAACAGTCTGAGTTTTCAAAGTCAAAGATTGACCCGCAATTTGAGTGGTGGTCGTGTTGGCACCCCTGCCAAACACATGTTCGATTTCAGGGGCCCAGTTCGGCAGACTCCCGGTGGACCTTACGAAGTTGTCTGCTCACTGCCTGCTGGTACTGGAGTTGCTAGTTACTCGGTTACTGAGTAAGGATTTCCCATTCAACCGCTACTCTTTTAGAGATAGCAATAAAGCCCTACTAAAGGGTAAGGCTTGGCAATTTATCTAATGCCTGAGGTCAGGGAATTACCTCTAAACCATAACGTTCGCTTAGGTACGAACGCCTAATGTCTGAATTTGCTTTGGACTTTGGATAAGTGGCAACTTGTTCAAAGTCCATTACCTAGTAAAGATTTTACTTCATTTTTTCCATTCTGGTAACGTGATGCTGAAATCATTTCCTTGGATAATATGTTTTTGGGTTTTCTCAATGGTATTTCTCCCTGAGAAAGTGTTTAGCAATTCATCGAATTTAAGTTCTAAATACCCCAGGGTATCAAGCTCTGAAACAGATGCACTACCTTGCTATATGCAAACGGAAGAAGGCACAACTTTAAATCTCACTAGCTTGTGTGGAAACTATGCTCAAGTGGTCATCAGCAACCTACAATCTGATGGGGATATTCTTATGGGTCATGTTGAAAATAAAACCGATAAAACTGTTCGTGCTGTCCGAGTCAATTATGAAACGCTGGGTGAAAATGGTACAGTGATTGCCAAGAACTTTGCTTACACAGAACCATCGGTGCTTGCTCCCGGTCAAAGTGCATCTTTTCAAACTTATGCAGAGGTAGGCGATGGCAGCTTAAGAGCAACCTCGGTTGAATGGGACGGGTGAAAAGAGCGATCTAAACACTATATTTTGCTGAAAAACGTCAAGTCTGCCTCTATGACAGTGCTTGGCCTCACAAGTCCTGATTAGGTTGATGCGTTCGCTTTACAACGCTCGCCTCTGATTAAAGTAACTTAAAACCTCAATTTCTCTAGAGAAAAAAGAAACTGCATAGGTTCAATTCCGTCAGATATATATACGACTCACATGGGTGAGGTCTAAAGTTCCGGAGTTTTGGTTTTTATTAATGTAGTGCAACATTGTCAGAGAGTACTTCCCCATCCCAATATCTAACCTGCATGATTTATGAGCAAGGAACTAGCAATTTCCACTCGCGGACTCACCAAACAGTTCGATCGCCATGTTGCGGTCAATGATATCGATTTACAAATCGAGTCGGGTGAAGTCTACGGACTGATTGGACCCAATGGTGCTGGTAAAACCACTTTGATTCGGATGCTGGCGGCCGCAGAAGAACCAACTACTGGGGAAATTTATATTTACGGCGATCGCCTGTTGCGCGACCATAGCAACCCCACCTTGAAGCGGCGACTGGGATATCTCCCCGATGATTATCCCCTCTACGACGACCTGAATGTTTGGGATTATCTAGACTATTTTGCACGACTTTATCGGCTGCGAGAACCCTTTCGCACGCAACGACTGCGCGAAGTTTTGGAATTGGTGCAGCTAACGAACAAGCGCCATAGCTTAATTTCTACTCTATCGCGAGGGATGAAGCAGCGCTTAAGTTTAGCGCGAACGATTATTCATGAACCTATTTTTTTGTTGCTGGATGAACCGGTGTCTGGATTAGACCCGATCGCCAGAATGCAATTTAGGGAAATTATCAAAACTTTGCAAGAAGCGGGGATGACGATTCTGATTTCGTCCCATGTTCTGAGTGATTTAGCAGAACTCTGTACTTCCGTCGGAATTATGGAATTGGGATATTTGGTCGAAAGCGCTTCTTTACAAGAACTGTACCGTCGTCTGTCGCGTCAGCATATTATCATGTCCACATTGGGGAGTTTAGACGCACTGACGGCCGAACTCAAAAATCATTCTTGGGTGGAAGATTGGGAAGTATTACCAGAAGGTAAAAGTGTCAGGGTTAATTTTTCGGGAACGCCAGAAGACAGTGCGAAATTATTGCGATCGCTGGTTAAAGCAGGCATTCCTCTCACTGAATTCCATTGCACTCAAGAAGATTTGGAAACTATTTTCCTCAAACTGGGTCATCAACAAGCATCATAAGTGGTTATTTGTTATTGGTTGTTTGTTATTAGTTATTGGTTGTTGATGATGAACAACTAGCAACTAACAACAAACAACAAAAAGCAAGCAACAAGCTACAAACAACTAATAACTAAAGACCAATGAACATTAATTTGCTAGACCGCATAGGGGACTGGAACCCGCAGCTATTGAGAGAAATCAAAGGTTGCTTCAAAGTTCGTAATTTGGCGATCGCAATTGGTTCGTCGTTACTGGGTCAACTTTTATTTTTAACGTATTGGTTGGGTCAACAACCTCATGAACCCTACTCGAAAAACCTACCCTATTGCAAACTGCACGAGGCTTACAATGCCTATATGCGGCAAGAAAACCAACTGCAAAACCAATATCGGCAATTACAAAGCCAATTCAACCTTTATAGCAGCCCAAGTCATTTCGATGCTGCAAAAGTTCAAGAGCTTAAGGGCAGCATCGAAAACATTAAGGCAAAAATTCAACTCACCAATGGACTTCTTCAAGAGAATCTTTGTCCTCCGGATGCCATAAATATTCAGCTTTGGTGGAACGATCAATACCCAAAAATATTTGCTTCACTGAGTATATTTGTAGTTTTCATCTTGTTAGTGATCGGCACTTATATGCTAATCAATAACCTAGCAGGAGAAGAACGCCGGGGTACATTAAACTTTATCCGCCTGAGTCCTCAATCTACTGTTGGTATTTTAAGCGGCAAACTTTTAGGCGTCCCCATTCTGCTTTACCTAGCAGCCATTTTAACGCTTCCTTTGCATCTATGGTTAGGCTTGTCTGCTCAAATTCCTTTCGGTGAACTTATCAGTTTCTATGCCGTTATAATCGCTAGTTGTGCGTTCTTTTATAGTGCTGCACTACTATTTGGTTTAGTGACTCCTTGGTTAGGTGGGTTCCAAGCTTGGTTAGGTGGGGGCGCTGTTTTCATTGGCTTGATGATGGTGAATTTCAAGCGCATGGAGTTTAATCCACTCGATTGGCTGAATATGTTTACCCCCTCGATAGTACTGCCCTATTTAGTAAATCGCGCGGGTACAGATTATACCGGAGGAGAGTTTCCTTTTGAGCATGGAGTCATTCAAGAGTTAACATGGTTTCACTTCCCTATCGGCGCAACAGGTATCAGTCTAGTTATCTTTGTGTTGCTCAATTATGCCTTATGGACGGGTTGGATTTGGCAAGCTTTAAATCGGCGTTTTCACAATCCCAGTAGCACCATTTTCAGCAAAGCGCAGAGTTATTGGTTAGTTGCCTGCTTTGAAGCGATCAATTTAGGCTTTTCCTTCGGAGATCCAAAGGGATATTATGTCGATTCAGGGTATCACAATGACACCAGTCCTTGGTTACTTGCTGGGTACAATTTAGTACTGTTTTTGGTTCTGATTGCTGTTCTTTCTCCTCAACGCCAAGCATTGCAAGATTGGGCGCGTTACCGCAAAGAGAAGGTACGAACACGGGAAGGAGCGTGGAAGCGTACTTTAGTCCAAGATTTAATTTCTGGAGAAAAGAGTCCTGCATTAGTAGCGATTGCTATCAATCTTATGATTGGAATCACGCCTTTCTTAGTATGGATTTCACTCTGGCCTGGAGATGTAAATAAAGCCGAAGCATTGTTAGCGGTGGCATTCTTCGTCAGCTTAATTATGATTTACGCAACCGTTGCCCAGATAATCTTAATGATGAAAAACAATAAGCGCTCACTTTGGGCAGTGGGAACCGTCTCGGCTTTGTTAATTTTGCCACCGATGACGTTAGGTATTCTGGGCATCGAACCGGACGAAAATGCAACGCTTTTCCTATTTTCTACTTTTCCTTGGGGGGCTATCGAATATGCCTCAACCACTACAGTGTTTATGGCATTACTGGGTGAATGGTCTGTCCTATTATTGTTAAATCTCCAGCTAACCCGACAACTACGATTAGCAGGTGAGTCTGCAACTAAAGCATTGTTGGCAAATCGTTCAGCTTGACTTTATTGGATTTAATCTGAAAGTAAGGCAGAGGACAAAGGGCACAAAGAATTCACATATAGCAAGGGCGCACGTTGGTGCGCCCCTACTAATGGGGTTCAAAGATTAATTTGGCTAAATTCTGCTTAATTTTAAGGGGATGGCAATGGGCAGTTTTGCCCACAATAGACTTCTACTAATCCAATCACAGCCGTTTTTTGAAATTTTTGTGTTTCTTTCAATTCCTCTTTAGAGGCAGGATAAATCCCTGCGAATTCTGTACCCGTAGGCGCTTGAGTGCGAAATGCGATCGCTTTCGTCGGTAAATTGGCAAATTTCACATATTCCCTTGACTCATTCATGACGTTGTGAGACAAGGTAGCCTTTCCATAAGCAGTTTCCGCTTGGGCGATCAAAGTTCCCGGGCCAACGCCTTGAGCCGTGCGATACTTAGAATTATTAGTCACCAACGCTTCAATAATATCGGAATCGACTAAGGGAACGCCTGCGGGATACAAAATATAAAATTGTTCTTCGCCGCCTTGAGTAATTGCAATCGCATCAAAATCTACAATAAACGGCGACTGAATCTTAAATTCTGCTTTCCCTGCTAATTTTTGTTTGAGTTGTCCGAGTGTCATCCCCACTTTAGCGGCACCAATGCCATCAGTAGAAATCACAAACTCGGCTGAGGATGGTGGTGAAAGAGGCCGGGTAGCGTTGGAGTTAGGGATTGGGGATATTTGGGAGGTGGGTGAGGAAGTCGGAGACGCCTCAACGGTTGCAGAGGGAGTGGGCACCGATGCCGGAAATAATGGCGTCGGTGGAGAAGCCTCCAGGGTGGGTAAAGACTCTGGGGTTTGTGAAGTCGAAGAGGTAGAGGATGGCTGACATCCTACCAATAGCATGAATAAACCAACGAGTAACCCTGGCGCGATCGCCCTTGCCGGGCGCGGTAGCGCGATCGCAAGTCGAGAATAGGATATGGGGAGTGGAGAATTAGTCATACAGCACAAATCAGGAGTCAGGAGTTAGGAGTTAGGAGTGAAAGCCACCAACAGTCTCACTCTCAGTAGATTTCCTCCGGAGTGAATTTTGAATTTTGAATTACTTACCTCATTCACTTGCAATCTCCTGGAAAACTTTTTGACTTTTGACGTTTAAGTTTGTTTCAAGGTTTCTCGTTGGCTACCTCTTCGATATCAGAACCCGGAATTGAAAGCGCGAGTTGGTAAAGCTTGCGTCGAGAGAGTTTGGTTAATTGCGCTAACTGGCGACTCGCTTGCGATCGCGATACGCCTTGAGCCATGATTTGCAATAATTCTGTTTTCAAGTCCTCTTCTGAAAATACTAGTTGTTGGGCAGTTGCACCCGCAATCACCAAGGTAAATTCTCCCTTTGGTTCATGGTAAGTATAGTGAACGATGGCCTCTTCCAAGCTTCCCCGCCAAAACTCTTCGTGCATTTTAGTTAACTCCCGCGCCAAAACAATATCACGCTGGTTTCCTAAATATTCAGACAAATCTTGCAACGTTTGTCGCAGTCGGTGAGGAGATTCGTATAAAATTAATGTTCTAGATTCAGTTTGTAGCAATTCTAAACGCTGTTGTCGGGCTTGACCACTGGCAGGTAAAAAACCTTCAAATACAAAGCGATGGGTGGGTAATCCTGCTGCACAAAGGGCTGTAATCCCCGCAGTAACCCCCGGAATCGGTACTACTTTTATCCCAGCTTCAACGCTTGCCTTAACTAACTCATAACCTGGGTCAGAAATTCCCGGCATTCCTGCATCCGTTACGAGTGCGATGGTTTTGCCAGTTTGTAATTGTTTTAATAACTCCGGTAAACGTTCATGAGTGTTGTGTTCGTGGTAACTCACTTGAGGCGTTGTAATTTGAAAATGCTGTAATAGCTTGCCAGTATGCCGTGTATCTTCGGCAGCAATTAAATCCACATCCTGCAAAATTCGTACCGCCCGAAACGTCATATCTTCTAAGTTACCAATCGGGGTTCCTACTAGGTAAAGTGTACCCACGGGTTCTCGTCCTCCTGATTGCAGGTGTATTTCTAAATTTACTAAATTGGGCTTTCATAAATCTACCCAAACTGCCAATTTTGTTAATTGTAACCGTATTCAAAAGTCTTATTGCACTTGAGATACAGCTTCATCTAGAGTGTTTGCTTTCCTCCTATTAGAGCATTGATTGTGATTTAGATAACTTCGATTTAACTTCGTATTTTCCATAAAATTTTTCAAAACTTAGTTTAAAATACGGTTTTATTAACTATTGTAATGAAAGATTGCTTTTTAGTGGAATTACGTTACAATTTAATGCGAATACTCAGTATTTACATGGATATACTGTATTTAAATTGTTCAAGGCTGATTTTAAATTTGTAATTTTTGAATTAATGTAAATATTTTTCAATTTACAAATTTGTAATTCCTCCAATCCCTGTGGGTAAATCTACATTAGGTAAAGCTAAAATGCGCTTATTAATTGTTCAATATGCAGGTGATTACCGGGAAGCCGTTCAACGCTTTGATGCCGGTGAGCCGGAAACCTATTATGCTCAGAAATATTCGGTCGATACGATTGCAGAAATTGCCCAAAAAACCGAAGAAACTACAGTACTCTGTTGCTTTACGGCAAAACCCTATGATGAAATTTTATCCAATGGAGTGCGTGCTATTGGAGCTGGATTTCAAGATAAATTTGATATCCCAAGGTTGATTGAACTTATTGCAGAACAAAATCCTACTCATTTAATCGTTCGTACAGCAACTCGACAACTCTTTAAATGGGCAATTCAAAACAAAATTTCCACTCTAGCGATGTTTGCTGAATCCATTAATACTCAAGGGGGGTGGCGAACTCAGTGGAGGAATTATTGGTTAGCTAGATACTTGAATCATGAACAAATTCAATGGGTAGGAAGTTATGGCATCAGCGCCTCAAAATCTTTGCAAAAGATAGGAGTAAAGCCAGAAAAAATAATTCCTTGGAATTTTATTGTAACTGAAACCCCAGAAGCTTATCAGCCAAAGAGCCTTCGAGTCGATCCAAAAACCTGGGAAATATTCTATATTGGCTCGATGATAGAAGCAAAGGGAGTGGGAGATATTTTAGATGCTGTAGCTGCTCTAAGAACTAATCAATTTCCTATCAAATTAAAGCTAGCTGGGAATGATGCAACAGGTACGTTTCATCAAAAAGCTAAAGCGCTGAATATTGCAGACTGTGTAGAGTTTATGGGGATAATCCCTAATAAAACTGTTATCCCTTTAATGCGAACTGTTGATTTGGTAATCGTTCCTAGCCGACACGAGTATCCTGAGGGGTTTCCCCTAGCCATTACCCATGCATTATGTGCTCAAACTCCCATTATTGCTTCTGATCATCCGATGTTTATCAATCATTTAAAATCGGGCAATAATGCCATGATTTTTCCGGCAGGTAACTCGACTGCCCTCGCATCATGTATAGAAAAAATTCTCACTCATTCAGAGCTTTATACTCAAATTTCTTCAGCCTCCTATACAACCTGGAAAAAACTACAAATGCCTGTAAAATGGGATAATTTGATTCGTTTCTGGCTCAACAATACAGGGTCAGATCAGCAGTGGTTGTATCAATATCGATTGTCTTCAGGCATCTACACTCAAAACGAATCAGCAGTTACAGAACAACAGAAGCATTTAGCCGTAAGTAGTTAGTGTAGAAAATGATGAGAATCAAGGGCGGGAGCATGTCAGGTTTGCACGGACAGCCCCTCAGCCCCGCACTGCGTGCCGC
>CAZPRJ010000001.1:215962-245545 GCA_964588805.1 uncultured Microcoleus sp.
GGGACGGATGATTTTTGCTAACAAAGGTGACATGCTCCCTCAAGGGCTTCCCCTTTCCCAATTTTGACAATTAAGTTACAGTCTAGTTTGAAAAGTTTGACGGTTAGATTGTCAGAGAGGGAATAGAGGTGAGCAACGGGCTTTTTGTAGGAATGGTGACATTAGACCTCATTTATCTATCTGCCCAACTTCCAGAGCCTAATCAAAAACTTGTTGCCTCAGACTATAAAGTAACTGCGGGGGGGCCTGCAACGAATGCTGCCGTATCCTTTAGTTACCTGGGTAATCATGCAACAATTCTAGGTGCGGTTGGCACTCATCCGATTACACAATTGATACGAAGTGATTTAGATGATTATAAAATCACAATTGTTGACCTTGCCCCCTCCAATCTTGAGCCTCCACCGGTTTCTTCTATTATTGTTACAGAAACAACGGGCGATCGCGCTGTCATCTCTATCAATGCCAAAAAAATTCAAGCTAACCGTCACCAACTGCCTGCTGATATTGAGTCAGGCGTTGATATCATTTTAATTGATGGTCATCAAATGGAGGTTGGAAGTGCAATTGCTGAGTTA
Source organism: uncultured Microcoleus sp. (assembly GCA_964588805.1). Classification (GTDB taxonomy): domain Bacteria; phylum Cyanobacteriota; class Cyanobacteriia; order Cyanobacteriales; family Coleofasciculaceae; genus CAZPRJ01. The sequence continues at coordinate 216,541 of CAZPRJ010000001.1, forward strand.
GGCAAAAGTAAAAATATTCCGGTTGTGATTGATGGCGGGAGTTGGAAACCAGAATTTGAAACGATTTTACCTTTTGTCGATTACGCCATTTGCTCTGCAAATTTTTATCCTCCCGGTTGCAGTAATCGTCAAGAAGTTTTAGCTTATCTGACTGCGATGGGAATTCCCCATATTGCTATTACTCAAGGTGAAAAACCCATCCAATATCTTACGTCTGGGGTGTCCAGTCAACTAGAAGTTCCCCAAATTAACGCTGTTGATACTCTCGGTGCAGGTGATGTTTTTCACGGCGCATTCTGTCATTATATTTTACAAGAATCCTTTACAGATGCGTTAGCTTTTGCTGCTAAAATTGCCTCTGCTTCTTGTCAATTTTTTGGCACACGTCAATGGATGCAATCTGGATTAGAAGAAGTCGGTTAGCGCTGAAACTTCATTCACGACTCTCATCCGTCGTCGATATAAAGCATAAAGCAATCGATCGATGGAGTCTCTCTCCTCTTCAGTAATAGACTCCTCTAACAAAGCCGCCATCAATCCATATCGATCCGCTAATGTAATTTTACCCGAACTGCTGACTTGAGCAAATAAATCAGAGATTGCACCGGGTAATAGACGAACGGGTGTACACATTTGATCGGGTAGAACTCGACATTTCTACTATGAGCTGTTTTCCCTCTGAAAAGAGTGATTTCAGGTGATAAGTCTTTGTGATAATATTCTACTTTTTACGTGATCATATCAGGGTTTGGGTGTGATACAACCAGATACCGGACTGTGATATTAAATCGTTTTTTGAGTGAGTTGCATCACACTTTAGACTTCTACAAAAATAGTTTTTTAAATTAAACTTTTTTTAATATTTTAACGCAAACTGATTCAATTAATCTATAGAAGGTATTCCCTTGAAGCTGTTTGCTGAACACTACAGTTCGGTTTATTCATTTAAAGAATGATGGGTGAGTCGTTTGCCCCTTACAACTAACGTGATATGGTTGGATACAACCCTGTCCCTTTTGGACAAATTCAGGGTTAAATCAACTATATTTCCCTTACTCCATTCGGTTTCATTCCATGAATTTACCTGTCGTTGTCGAGATTGCCATTGGCTTAATATTTATCTACTTGATTTTTAGCTTGCTAGCTTCTGAAATTCAAGAATTATTAACTACACTTTTGCAGTGGAGAGCCGTTCATTTAAAAGAATCTATAGAAGGACTATTAGCAGGGAGTAATGAAACCCCAGAACTGCGGCAAGCTAGACTGTTAGTGAATAGACTTTACAAAAATCCGGTTGTTAACACCCTCAATCAAGAAGCCAAAGGTTTAGCTGCCTCGCTTCCCCGTCGTTTTAATCAAACAGTGGGTCGGTTTTTCCGTCGTCTTTTCAAAATGGATAACGTTTTTGGGGATAAAAATAGCGGGCCGTCCTATATCTCTTCTCGTTCTTTTGCTATTAGCTTTCTAGAAACTTTAGGTATTCCAACGGTTATTCAAAAGTTTACCTTGTTGAGAATGTTGGAGTTTAAAAATCAACTGATTAATAGCCTTCAAGAACGGCTCCAATCTCAATCAGCTCTTCCGGGAATCAATGAACAAACGTTGAGTTTTAAGCTCGTCACTCCCGAAGAAGAACGCCAAGTTCATAATTTTCTACAAAATGAGCTGAACTTGAATGAAAGTGATATAGAGTCCGGTTTTTGGGTGTTAAAAAAGACTTCTAATCTTATAAAAAAAATTGATGATGCAGTGGAAGGTTATAAAAATGGTGGCTTTGACTTGGCTACCAGTATCAATCGATTTGAAGAAATTTTAAATCGCTATATTGAAGAATTAGAAAATTATTTTCAAAGCGATACACTTCCTAATGTTCAATCGATTGATGCGATGAATGACCCTTTGAGTGACTATATGCCGCCCATGAGGGACTATGGAATACAAAATAATTGGATCAGCGAATTACAAACCTTGAGAAATGACACATTTGGTAAACCTAGAGACAATACATTCGGGGATATTAATAGCTTAAATAGTGAAAAAAAGTTGTTGCTGCGAAGCTTGCAGCCTAACTTAACAGAGGCGGTTGAAATCATCAAAGGATTTTGGCAACTTAGAATTTGTTGGTCAATCTATAAAGAAGTTCGCAAAGGGGCAGCACTCGAAGCGATCGCCAAAATTAGCGAGACTATTAATAGCAGCCAAGTCAATTTACCCGAAAAAGTTCGACAAAGCCTTTTAAGTAAACTGGAAAGTATTAAAAACCGCAGTTCCAATTATGGATATGAAAGAATTAAAGCTCGGATTCAAGATTACCCCAAACTCAATTCATCAGTCAAACAAAACCTAATCAAACAAATTGATGAAATCATTGATAAAAGCTATCAAGAAATAAATGATTTTATTGAAATCCAATACGAACCTGAGCTTCCGCAAGAAATCAAGAAGGCTCTCCTACAAAAAGTCCAACAAGGAGCAAGCAGAAGTTCTCAATTGAGTAGCCTCAGCTATGAATTTGAAAAAATTCGCAGGACTGAGTTTAACAAAGTTAGAAAAAATTTAGAAAACCCAAGCGATACTTGTGTAGAACTACCTGCGAATACTATCGACACCCTAGATGAAATTATTGAAAAAGCCGATGCAACTATCAAAGATAGCTATGCCGAAATTCAGGATGTCATTAATCAAAACTCCAAATTACCTACTCCTGCTCAACAAAGTTTTCTCAATTTAATCGATGAAATTACTAGCAGTAGTTTAGATGTTGAGTATGAAAGTTTTCGCAGAGCAGTCGAAGAGCAACCTGGGCTTTCTTGGTCGCTCAAACAGAACTTCATGCAGGAAATCGATACAATCATTAATGATTCCCTCAAAAGTCAGTACGAAAGATTTCAAAAAACCGTTGAGCAGCAACCGAATCTAGATGTACCCGTCAAGCGCAGCCTCTTACTTTTAGCAACGGCTGTTACTCTTCGCAAAGATAATGAACTGGCTAAGTTAGTGGATCGATTATTAGGGATGGGTAGCCTGCCGCCATCAGTCGAGCATAACCTTCTCTTGCTTGCCCAACAAGCCCAAATTAAGGTTGGTGGAATCAAAGAAGAACTCAATCAATTGCGGCGGGAAGTTGAAGCTTGGTTTGATCGCTCAATGGAACGGTCTTCAGGAGTCTACAAACGCAATGCCAAATTAATATCAATTTTGATTGGCTCTCTCGTTGCTCTCACCATTAATGCTGATACCATCCACATGGTTACAAGGCTATCCAAAGACCAAATTCTACGTTCAACTGTGATTCGCACCGCCGACTACATTGCCGCTCAAAATTCGGATGTAACCGCACGATGTTTGAGCTACAATAGCGCTCAACTTAGAGAAGCTGACCCCGAATGTGCTCGGGTTATCGAAAACTTAGATAAAGCCACAGAAAACATTGCCTTACCCATTGGCTGGGGAGCCTCCAATCGCCTGCAACAATGGGATGAGAGTACCAGTTTAGGGGGGTTTAGATTTTTCCGCTATTTAATTGGTTGGATTGTGAGCGGCATTGCCTTTTCCATGGGTGCTTCTTTTTGGTACGATTTGCTGAACAAATTTATTAATGTTCGCAATGCAGGCAAACCGCAACGCTCTGCAACAGACCCCATGAGTGTTGATCCAACTCGACCTTCTGATGATTAGAGTTAGAAGGTTGACGAGTTCCCCACCCTACAACGCCAGAGGGAGGGGATTCGCCGTTTGCGCTCCGCGTATGCTATGCAAACATTGTTCATTGTTGATTGCGTATGGTTTATTGCAATGAACCATGAACAATGAACAAAACGGCTGACGGCATTCCTCCCCTCAATGCTTACAACCAAGAGCGTGTTGCTTGGTCTAATTGCTCAACATCCTCTGAACTCAAACTCCAGCCTAACGCCCCAGCATTTTGTTGGGCTTGTTGAGCAGTTTTTGCGCCTGGGATGGGTACAGCCCCCTGAGCAATCAACCAATTCAGCGCAACTTGAGCGGGTGTGCGGTCATATTTTTCCCCAATCTGACGTAACAGCTTGACCACTGGTGCAATTTTTTCCAAACCGCTTTGACTAAACCGAGGGTCAAGGCGGCGTGCTCCACTCGGTTCTGCCCTTTGCTCAGGGGTATACTTGCCGGTGAGTAATCCTTGAGCCAGGGGACTGTACGCTAAGATTTTTACCCCTAACTGGCGGGCTGTGTCCAAGATGCCATTGCTTTCAATTTTCCGGGAGAGTAACGAGTACTGCACCTGATTCACCGCTAACGGCACACCCCGTGCGGCCAGGTAGCCATGTGCTTCCCGCATTTGGTCAGCAGAATAGTTACTCACCCCAACTGTAGCAATACGACCCCGTTGAACCTCATCGGCTAGAGCATTCATCAGCGTCTCTTGACTCATAAAAAAGCTAAATGGCATGTGGACTTGGTAGAGTGCCACTTGCTCGACTTGGAGACGTTTTAAACTCTCCGTTAATGCCTCAGAAACCGACTGGGCAGTAAATCGCCAGGGTAAGGGGAAGTATTTGGTGGCAATCTGTGCCGGACGCCCTAACTCTTTCATAAATCGGCCCAAAAGCCTCTCCGATTCTCCGAGTCCGTATACTTCGGCCGTGTCAAAGAAATTGATACCCGCTTCCAAGGTGGCCTCAAACGCTTCTTGCACCTGTTGAGTTCCGTAGTCTTTGCCGTAGTTCCAAAACAATTGGTCGCCCCATGCCCAAGTGCCAATTCCTAATGCTGTCAGGGTGGGACTGTTTTGCCCGAGTTCGATCGTTTGCATGGTGATTTTCCCTTGTTTTACATTTATTCATATTGCTTAGTGTATCGTTGCAAACATCAATCAAGTTTTCGATTTAAATGCCTGGTAGCTTAGTAAGTACGAAAAAAAAGCAATAAAATACAATCCTCATCCTGCGATCGCAAACTTGCCATCGCCCCAACGCTACATCAAAACCTAGCTTGTGCAAACGCCTTTGGAACGCTATGGAAACCAGTAATTTTTCCGATTCCCAACCCAACCCATTAGCCCTAGACAAAGGACTGCCTAAAGTCAAACTGCCAACTATGTTTCGGCTTGGCTTATACCAAATGGGATTGGGTATCCTACTGGTATTAACGGTAGGAGTCCTCAACCGGGTGATGATTGCCGAGTTGGCCATCCCGGCCGCTATCACCGCCATCGCGTTATCGATTTCTCAATTGGTTGCTCCTGTGCGAGTGTGGTTCGGGCAAGTATCGGATGCCAAACCCCTATTCGGTTATCACCGTACCGCTTATGTTTGGATTGGAGCGGCTTTATTTTCCCTAATTTTGTCGCTATCAGTGCAAGTAATCTGGAGATTAGGAGAACTTGTGCAATCGTCTGGCGGTTGGACGTGGACAACTCAAACCATCGGCTGGACAGCGCTTTTATGCCTAATTATGGCGTTTTACGGTCTGGCAACCAGTCTCAGTGCCACTCCCTTTATGGCTTTGCTGGTGGATATCTCGGATGAGGATAACCGGGGCAAACTCATTGGTATTGTCTGGACTATGATGACCGTAGGATTAGCGGTTGGAGGTATTAGCTCTAAAGTTTTGCTCACCCCGTTAGACGATATTAATGCCTCGATTGAAACACTCCGTTCATCCATCACTGGGCTATTTGTTATAGTGCCGTTTATTGTTTTAGGGTTGGCAGTGGTGGCCACATTGGGGATTGAAAAAAAGTATTCCCGTTATGCCACTCGCTCTAGATTAGTGAATCGAGAAGACAAAATTACGTTAGGCACAGCTCTAAAAATCTTAACGGCGAGTCGGCAAACGGGTCTATTTTTTACCTTTTTATTGGTGATGACCTGTGGCCTGTTTTTGCAGGAAAATGTACTAGAACCCTATGGAGCAGAAGTGTTTCGGATGTCCATTCCGGACACAGCCATGCTTAATACCTATTGGGCTCTAGGGATGTTGGTAAGTTTGAGTGCAACTGGCTTCTTTCTTATTCCTCGCTTGGGTAAGCGCAAAACCACTAAAGTAGGCTGTTTGTCGGTTGCTATCAGTTTTGTCTTAATTATCCTGTCTGGATTTACGGGGAGTGTGAAGCTGTTTCAGGCCGCGTTAGTTATATTTGGTCTGTTTACAGGTGTTGTCACCACCGGCGCGCTCAGTTTAATGCTAGATTTGACGGCAGCAGAAACGGCGGGGACGTTTGTAGGCGCTTGGGGATTGTCTCAGGCGATCGCCCGAGGTGGTGCTTCTGCCGGTGGTGGCGTAGTTCTGAGTATCGGTAGGGCTTTGTTTGAAACTCCAGTCTTAGCCTACGGTTTAGTTTTTGCATTGCAAGCAATCGGCATGATTGTGGCCATTTGGTTTTTAAACCGAGTCAATGTCCAAGAATTTAAGGATAATGCTAATGCGGCGATCGCAGCAGTCATGGAAGCTGATTTAGACTAAGTACTCGAGTCTAAATGAAACTTGGGTGAGTTAAGGAGTCAGGAGTCAGGAGTCCAGGAGTTAGGAGATAGATTTCACAACTGATTTAGACTGGCTATAGCTAAACATTGAATATTCACTAACGATTTTTTATGAACGATTTTTGGGCGTCTGTAGTCGATTTTTCCCAAACGATAACTGAGAAAGTCGGACCTCAGTTAATGGCTGATTTCGGACAGGTGCAAGCGTCCCAAAAGTCTGATGGTAGTTTGGTGACGCAATCCGATCGCTGGGCGGATGAAACCATTCGAGATGCAATTACAGCTCATTTTCCCAATCACGGGATTTTGAGTGAAGAAGGAAAGCATTTATTTCCAGATAATGAATGGTGCTGGATTATTGACCCGTTGGATGGTACGACCAATTTTACACGGGGTATTCCTTTGTGGGGGATTTCCTTGGGCTTACTTTATCAAGGAACACCCGTATTCGGTTACGTTCATTTCCCTCCGATTCGGCAAACCTTTCATGGCTTTTGGGATAATAGTTCCTCAATTACAGGTTTAGAATCCGGGGCATTTCTCAACGGACGCCCCATTCACAGTAGTCCTGATCCAATCAGTAATAATCACTTTTTCAATCTCTGTTCTCGCAGCGCCTCTCTATTACAGCAACCCTTAATTTGTAAGATTAGAATGTTGGGTGTTGCTAGTTACAATTTTCTGACGGTTGCTAGTGGTATTGCCCTTGGGGGTATGGAAGCTACGCCTAGCATTTGGGATATTGCTGGTGCTTGGGTGATTGTCCAAGCGGCGGGTGCAGCTTGGGTTCCCTTGAATCCAGAGTCAATTTTTCCCCTCCAAGTTGGGCAGGATTATGGCAGCAAATCGTTTCCTACTCTGGTGGCTAGTCGCCCTGAATTAGTTAGTACATTTCAATCAATGGCCAATCTTTAAACCCCGTCACTCCGTTGTATTGGGCTTTGACTTCATAGAAATACATAAAACGAATCAAAACGTTGTTTTTTTTTATACAAACAAACTTTTATAATAGGAAAATAGCGCGTTGTCGCTGAAGCCGTTGCTACGGTAGGCAAATTTTATGACTACAATTTTAGTCGTGGATGACGATCTAACCCAGCAATTGATCGTTTTTAAAATCCTCAAAAGCACTGGGTTCAATTTCATTTTTGCAGATGATGGTGTAGAAGCGCTCAAACAAGTGCAGCTTCATCGTCCTGATTTAGTCATTCTGGATATTCTTTTACCCAAGATGAATGGCTATGAAGTTTGTAGACGGCTCAAATCGGATGCCCAAAACCAAGCCATACCGGTGATTATGTGTTCTAATAAGACAGAACAATCCGATCACTATTGGGGCATTAAACAAGGTGCGGATGCTTACCTTTCTAAGCCTTGTCGTCCTCAAGAACTAGTCTCTTTGGTTAAGTGTTTCTTACAAGAGCATCTACCGAAGGTGTTGATTCCAACCTTGCTGACACAAAGTATTTCCCTACCCACGCAACTTGTGACCACTGTAGCCTAATAGGCATCTCCAGAAATTAGATATCGATTCAAGTAGGATAAGGGTTTTCAGGTTCAGGATTTAAGATGTCTAATGGATGGAGTGGACGGCTTGGAATTGATATGACAACTCGCCGTCAATTTCTCAAAATTTTTGCGACAACGGCTATAGCTTCTGTATGGACTTCTCCCTTAAAATTGGGGATGGCAAGTGAGCGATCGCTTTCTAAAGCCCCAGGTTTACAGCCCGGTTCTGTGGTTGGTATTGTGAGTCCGGCAGGTGCAGTTTTTCTGCAAGAAGATTTGGATATCGTCCAAGATGTTGTTAGAGGGTTGGGACTGGTTCCTAAACTTGCCCCTCATGTTTTGGATCGATATGGCTATTTAGCAGGAAAAGATAAAGACCGGGCTGCTGATATCAATCAGTTTTTTGCCTCTCCTGAAATTAGTGCGATTTTACCCACACGAGGTGGATGGGGATGTAGCCGAATATTGCCCTATTTGGATTATGAGCGCATTCGCCAAAATCCTAAAATTATTGTAGGTTTCAGTGATATCACAGCGTTGACATTAGCCATTTATGCTCGTACTAACCTGGTTACATTTCATGGGCCAAATGGACTAACTTCCTGGAAATCGAAACAAACTGAATATTTCCGTCGGGTTTTATTTGCGGGTGAAGCTGTTACCTTTGAGAACCTAAAAGCAGGGGATGATGCAGACCGATTGATGCCGACTAAATATCGGATACAAACAATTACTTCGGGTCAAGCACGGGGTCGATTGATAGGTGGAAATTTGTCTGTTTTTTCAACGTTAGTAGGTTCTCCATACTTACCCAATTTAAACGGTGCTATCCTTTTTTTAGAGGAAGTTGGAGAAAATATTTATCGGGTGGATCGTTGGCTTACACATCTAAAATTAGCTGGGGTATTAGACCAATTAGCTGGCTTTATTTTTGGGCAATGTACGCGATGTACACCGGATGAAGATTACGGTTCGCTCACTTTAGAAGAAGTAATTTGGGGTCATATTAAACCGTTGGGAATTCCGGCTTGGTATGGTGCCATGATTGGCCATATTGAACCAATTCTGACCTTACCCATTGGTTTAGAGGTCGCAATTGATGCTAGTGCAGGCACAATTCAAATGTTAGAATCGGCTGTAAGTTCTGCCTTAGTGAGAACAGCTTCAACAGTGATGAACAGGAACTGATATTGTTTTGTGGGAACCTTTGATGAATTGATATCTCCAGACAACTATGACCCGAAACGTAATTCGTACAGAGAATGCGCCTGCACCAGTTGGCCCTTATAATCAAGCGATCGCCGCAAATGGACAACTGCTATTTGTAGCCGGTCAAATTCCCCTTGACCCCAAAACGGGCGAAATTGTCGGGGCTAACGATATTGTCCAGCAAACCGAGCAGGCAATGACTAATCTAGAAGCGATTCTAGCGGCAGCAGGGGCTAAAACCCAAGACATTGTAAAAACCACAGTATTTCTAGCAGACATGAATGATTTTGCTGCGATGAATCAGGTTTATGCCCGATACTTTGATGAAGAAACAGCACCAGCGCGTGCTTGTGTCGAAGTTTCTCGCCTACCCAAGGATGTATTAGTAGAAGTGGAATGTATTGCGGTTATTCCCTAAGCTCATCAGTTAGCAGATAACGTAACCCCTTGCGTAATATCAAATCCGTTTGAATAATCATAGGACTTACGCAATTGTCACAAAAAATCTGGTTTTTTGTTTGTAGTAAGGGCTCGATTCCCTTTAAATGAGAACTAAAGTTCTCACTACGAACTCAAGATAATATGCCAGTTGCGTAAGTCCTGAATCAGATTATCGTAGGGGCGGGTTTACAAATCAGCTTTGGGCAGTCCCGAAAACTTATTATCAAAACCCGCCCTTACAAATTGTATGGCTGTTTAAACAAGCAATCAGTCGAGGTTTTTTACCCCAAACTTTCTACTTCCATCCTGCCCGATCCATGAGCTTAACAGCTTCAGGATTCTTTTCACCGTAAGCTACAACTTTGAGATTGGATTCTTTAAAATTGCCAAACTCCGCCACAATAGGATTGGGTTTTAAATTGGCATTGACAGGATATTCATAACTACCATTGGCAAAGATTTCCTGAGCTTCTGGAGTCGCTAGGTATTCAATAAACTTAACCGCATTTTCTTTATGCGGAGCCTTAACAGCGACACCTGCACCACTAATATTGATATGAGTTCCTTCCTCTTTTTGATTGGGGAAGAACACTCCAATTTGTGAAGCTACCTTTTGCTCTTGAGCATCTTTTGAATCCTTCAATCGTCCCACATAGTAATGGTTAACGATGGCGACATCACATTGACCGGCTGCAACAGCTTTAATTTGAGCTGTATCATTGCCTTCTGGTGGACGGGCAAAATTACCCACTAATCCTTTAGCCCAATCTTCAGCCTTATCAGCTCCCTTACTTTCAATTTTTGAGGCAACTAGAGACTGATTATAAATGTTTTCAGAACTGCGGACACAAACCCGTCCTTTCCATTCCGGTTCAGCCAAGGCTTCATAGGTGGATAACTCACTTGGCTGTACCTTGTCTTTGTTATAAACAATCACGCGAGCCCGCTTCGCTAAACCAAACCAATATCCTTCAGGACTGCGGAGATTTTCCGGAACGGCGGATTCTAGTTTGTCCGAAGAAATCGGTTGCAGCACTCCTTCCTTTTGTGCCCGCCAAAAACTCCCGGCATCAACGGTAATCAACACATCAGCCGGACTATTAGCCCCTTCACTCTTGATGCGTTCGATTAATTCATCGGCTTTGCCTTCAATCAGATTGACTTTGACACCCGTTTCTTTGGTGAAGTTTTCATATAGGGCATTATCGGTGTCGTAGTGACGGGATGAATAGAGGTTCAGTTCACCCCCACTACCTGGACTTGGGCTGCTTGCTACATTGTCTGCATCCGTATTGGCTTGAGGTGTCTGATTTTGATTTGTGCATCCTATCGTAGTTAAGACAACCAACCCCGAAAAAAAAGCAATGGCACTGCGTCTAGTAACGTTCATTCGCGATCGCTGTTTCCTTGTAACGTTCTCAGTAATAGGGTCACATGAGTGACTTGAGTATTGTACAGTTAATGAAATAGATTCTTAATAGGTTAATAAAAATTTTTCTGAATTAATCAGGGAGCTAGATTCATAAACTCTTATATAAACCTCAATAATTCCCTTAAACTAAACTCAAACGCTTCAATCATCGAAATTTGATGAAAATCACATCACTGGGCGAACGCCCTGAAGAGTCAGTGTCACACAACCCAGCGATAAAGAAAAAGGTGATGTTACGCTGGGGTGATTTACCACATCTGACGAATTTCTCTCAAGCCCGTTTTGCTCCAGGACATATTGCCACCGCACACGCGCACCAGGATATGTGTGAAGTCTTTTTTGTAGAATCTGGGTCAGGCGTGATTAGCATTGATGGTAAAGATTATCAACTCGACCCCGGCCATTGTGTTGCTGTGGAACCGAATGAAGTGCATGAAATTGTCAATAATGGTTCAACAGAATTAGTGTTAACGTACTTTGGTTTGCGGATTGAGATGGAGCCTTAATGAGAATGAGGCATTGATAAAGTTCAACACTGATGCAAACAGGATTACCAGTCAAGATACTATCTACTCACCCCTGACCCCTGACCCCTGACCCCTATCATCAAGTCAAGTCCAATATGCGATCGCCTTTTTGGTCAGCTTCTAAACTAAGATTAAGTCTGTTTGGGGTGTTATAGCACCTGATGAAGCTAGAAACGAATCATTGCTCCTTTGAGAAGATGGATCTAAAAGCCGATGACCTGCGTACCATTGACGATAAGCTGTCTCAACGTCATATCGACCTTGACCCAGGTGGATATTTTATTATTTACCTCGATCAAGAGGCTGGGTTAATTTGTGCCAAGCATTTTACCAATGTCATTGATGATCGGGGTTTGGCCGTTGACCCAGAAACCGGTGAAGTCATACCCGCTAAGGGGAAAGTGGAACGAACTCATAGCACCTTGCATTCTGCCAGAACGGCGAAGGAACTTTGTGTCAAGATATTTGAGCAAACCCAACCCTGTCCCGTGACGTTATTAGATCATGCTGCCTATTTGGGACGGGAGTTTATGCGGGCTGAGTTTGCTCTGTTGAATGCACAGGAATACGTCCAGGATTAACCTTGCGAAAAACCCTGATAGAAGAAATAGGTTGCCATCGGCACAACAGTAGCAATCACCAAAATCACAACCACCCAAATCGTAGAGTTTTTGGTGTCGGTATCTTCAGCCTTGGTAAACGTTCCCTCAACTTGCACGTCTTCTTGAACCACAGGAGGGCCTGGGTCAGGTTCACCCGATAGGACGGCAACTAAGCGATCGCTGGCATCTAACAAAGCTTGATTGTACTTGTTCCCATCGCGTAGAGGAACCATGACGGTTTCTGCGGTAATACTTTGAGCCATGTCATCGGGAATCATAGACTGAATCGTTTCACCGATTTGCATGGCGCTCGTATTGGTCAGTGTATCGATTACGAGTAATGTTTGCTTAGCTTGAGCCTCCGGCGTTGGGAACCATTTTTTAAACAGTTCTTGAGTAAAACTTTCTACTGTTTCACCGTAGTCTAAGCGGTGAATCGTAACCATCCTGACCTCATTGCCAGTTTTCTGTGCTAAGTCATCCAATTCATTGCTCAAATGTCCTTCATTCAGACGGCTAAGCACTTCAGCTTTATCAATCACCCAAGTGGGTTCGCCAGAGCGGACATTCGGCATTTGATAGACGCCAAAGGCATGGGCCTGGGGTGCCAGTAGTCCACTGGCTAAAACGAATAGTAACAGGGGTAATACCAGGCGTTGCAGGTATTTTTTGGAGTTATAGAGTGGCTTGAGGAGCTGTCTCATTTAATGAATCTCAAAGATTGTCTTTTCTAATAAATACTATACAAACCGCAACATAAGTCACTTCCAAAAATAGGAGAGCATGTTACGGTTGAGAGGTATCCGTCAGCTTGCTCTCGGGGAGTGCCAGCCATGAGTTCGGCAGAAATTTATCGGGGATGGATTATTGAAGCGAGGCCAGTATTTTGCGTTCAAGTCTGGAATGCCAATGGAGAATGCCTAATTCCCGTTCATAATGCTAAGACGCAAGAAGAGGCACTTTATTTAGTTAAACGCTGGATCGATATGCAAATGACTCCAGACCCAGCTCAACCTCAAGCAAGTGATGCGCCTCCTCCAGATTTTGATGATGACGATATCCCCTTTTGAGCTAACGTGTTGGTGCGTTGAGGCTTCATTAAGGTAGAGGCCATGAAGCTTTGCTCACCCTGAAATGATGAACAGCTCTGACTCCTGACTCCTAATAGGGGATGCAGGCGCGATCGCTCGTTGGTGAGCGTGGTACACTTCCGCAAAAGGCTAAAAATGGAAGTGCAAGAAAGTTTAATGAACTTTTTTAAAGGTCACACCGGATTCTGCCACTCGGTAACACTACTTGCGTAGAATGTGATCTCAAGTTCTTCTGTAAACTTTCAAGCAAAGAGGAGAAGTTCAGTATGGCTGACCCAAGAGATAAAGAGGTCGTTAGACCTTATAATGGCGACCCTTTTGTGGGTAACTTAGAGACACCCATCAATAGTTCTGGATTAGCTCAGGCTTACATCAATAACCTACCAGCTTACCGCAAAAATGTAGCCCCGCTCGTGCGAGGCATAGAAATTGGTTTGGCTCATGGTTATTTTTTGATTGGCCCTTGGGTTCTACTTGGTCCTTTACGGGAAAATCCGGAGACATCCGCTTTAGGTGGCTTGATTTCCGGTCTTACTGTGATTTTAATTGCGACTATCGGCATGGCGGCCTATGGTATTGTCTCTTTTAAAACAGGTGGTGAGTTTGAAGTACAAAACCCTCGCACCCCTGCAGAATTGAGAACAGCCGATGGCTGGAGTCAACTGACCGGTGGGTTCTTTGTCGGCGCGATGGGTGGCGCATTCGTTGCCTATTTCTTGCTATCCAATTTCGATGTCGTGGATGCTATTCTCCGTGGAATCGTCCACAATACTTAGTAAATTTTGAGCTGTAATCTGGACTTTAAGTGTCTGACACTAGCCAGAAAACAGCTAACAAAAATATCTCTTTTGCAACCTTGTAAATTTAGAAAGGACGGTTTGATATGACAGGCGCATACGCAGCTTCATTCTTGCCCTGGATTCTGATTCCTGTAGTTTGTTGGCTCTTACCTGTTGTGGTGTTCGGTCTTTTGTTTATCTATATTGAAAGCGAAGCCGAAGTCTAACATAGGTTCAAAACCTAAAGCCATTTTTAATACATAGAAAATTCCCTACCTAGACGCTAGGCATACGCTATGTGAACAGGTAGGGTATTTTCTTTCTATTATTTATATATAGTCAGCCTAAATTATTCGTGTAAATTTCTTGCTCCCCTCTCCTCTGACTCCCTCTCCCTGTGGGTGAGGGTTGAGAGGATTGGGGGAGAGGATTATTTTACGAGTTATTTAAACAGGCTATATAGTGGATTGAGTTTGTGAACCTATGATGGATACAGATGAGCTAAAGCGGCGTTATCTAACAGGAGAAAGAAACTTTCGTCGAGTCAATTTGAGTGGGGCAGATTTGCATAAAGCCCAATTAACGAGAGCCGACTTACTCAAAGCCAATTTGCAAAATGCTAATTTATGTCGTGCTAACCTCACTAAAATAAACCTTTATCAAGCCAATCTTAATAAGGCCGATTTACGACAAGCCATCTTGAATGAATCAATTTTGCATGGCGCTGATCTCAGTAGTGCTAATCTGCATAGAGCCAGTTTAATTAAGGCAGATTTGTGTGAGGCTAACTTAAAAGCGGCAAATCTAAATCATACTAACTTAGGTGCTGCTCAGCTACGAGGAGCCAACCTCAATCAGGCTAAATTAACCTGGGCGAATTTGCGTAGGGCAGACTTAAGTCAGGCGAATTTAGAAGGTGCAGATTTGAGCGGTGCTAAATTTTGCAAAACTACTATGCCTGATGGCACCGTCAGAAATGATGATTGCTAGCTGATTAGCTTAGGAAATATCTAAACATTAAGGTTGAGCTTGATTAATCATAGCTCCCCAAGTCCGAAATCCGACAATACCATCGGCTGCTAAGTCACGGCGTTGCTGAAATCGCCTGACCGCCGCCTGAGTTTGTGGCCCATAAATGCCATCAATTTGACCTGTATATAATCCTCGAGCTTTTAAGAAGCTCTGAACATCTCTTACAATGTTTCCCTGATTCCCCGTAGCAAGCATAGGTGCCGTTCTAGGGGAATAGTTGCCCAGAGTCAATGCTTGAGACGATGTAACGCCAGGTGCGGCTTGATAAGGTACTACGCCTGGTAGTGATTGAGGTGTTTCTACACCAGGTGCCGATTGTGAGGGGACTACGCCCGGTAGTGATTGAGGCGTTTCTACCCTAGGTGCTGATTGTGAGGGAACTACACTCGGTAGTTCTTCAAAAGGGACTACACCCGGTGCTGTTTGATTAGGTTGCCGATTCATTTCTCCAGACGTTGCCTGAGCGTTGGCTGACATACCACTGAACAATAGCGGAGCCACAGAAAAAATAGAGAGAATGCTCAAGGATAAAAAATTTGTTTTAAAAAATTTAGTTTTCATAAATTTGGTTTTTGTTAACAGCAAAATATTGGATTTATTAGGTTTCCTATCTATAGGCTAGGTTAAAGGAATTATGAAATTGCAGCCTGGGTCAAAGGTTAGAGATGGAGATTTAAATTTGTCAATCTTAAAGCGGATATTTGGGCGATCGAAAGTCAGGTAATTATTTTATTTGTAGTAAGCACTCAATTCGCTCTTATCGAAACTACGAAGTTATTAAACTGTAGCTGACAAACCCATAGTGAACTCTAAATTGCAATTTTCTGCTCAAGGGACTTGACGTAACCTTGTTGGGGTTGTTACGGTGTGGGTATTAAGAAATTTAACTCATACTCGTTTCCAAGTCGCAGCCATGTTCAGCAGCCGCTACTACTTTTATTTTTGGTTTAGGGAGGTTCACCGGTGGTGGATATAGTTCCTGATGGAATGACCCCGGTGGACCGCAGAGCAAGCGCTGCGGTCTTTTGTTTTATTGGGGCGTATACATTACACCTTTTACAGGTCACAACCTACCTAGGTAGCTGGTTTTATGGTTTTTATTTTTGGCCGAAAATCAGTTTCGGGTAGGTTCTCATGCCAGCTATTTCCTAACCCGGAACCTCAAAGGAACCGGTTTTTTTTTGTCCACCTATCTCACAAAGGAATCTCAACGATGTTAAATGCCAAACTTGCACTTGCTACAGAACCCGACCATCAAACGCTTGTTCAACTTTCAGAGCAAGTTACCTTCGGTGCTCAAGAACTGGTGATTATTGGCGGTCCGTGTACGGTTGAAAACCGTGAGCAAATGGAACAAGTCGCGCAAACCCTCAAAGATGCACCAGTTCAGGCGCTACGGGGTGGCGTCTACAAACCTCGGACTTCTCCTTACTCGTTCCAGGGATTAGGAGTTGAAGGAATGGAGATTTTGTCAGAGGTGCGATCGCATTTTCACCTCCCAGTTGTGACTGAAGTGATGGCCATCAGTCAAATTGAAGCTGTTGCCGCCCATGCTGATACGCTTCAAGTTGGCAGTCGCAATATGCAAAATTTCGATTTGCTCAAAGCGCTGGGTGAGATCAACAAACCCGTATTATTGAAGCGAGGACTTGCTGCCACAATTGAAGAGTTTGTCATGGCAGCCGAATATATTCTTAGTCATGGTAATGCTCAGGTAGTGTTGTGTGAGCGAGGTATCCGCAGTTTCGATAACTATACCCGTAATGTGTTGGATTTAGGAGCGGTTGTAGCACTCAAACAACTCACTCATTTGCCCGTGATTGTAGACCCTTCCCATGCAGTTGGGAAACGGGAATTAGTGGCACCTTTAGCCAAAGCGGCTGTGGCCTGTGGTGCCGATGGACTGATTATCGAATGTCATCCAGTACCGGACAAATCAGTTTCCGATGCACGTCAGGCACTGTCTTTAGAGGAGATGGTGAAATTAGTTCACGATTTACAGCCAGTAGCCGCAGCGGTTGGACGGAAGATTGCAGCACCCATGAATCTTCCTCAATTTGCTGCCGCTTGAATGAATGTTGAGAGGCAAAATCTAGTTTGTAGTAAGCGCTTTAGCGCTTAAGCACAACTACGAACCCATCACAGCTAATGACATCAAGTTGGGGGATGGGAAGAATTAGAGGCTAGCTCTAAAATTTATCCCTCCCTGCTCTTTCTAACTAATTACACCCCATTTTGCCGATTCAGGTTGTTACTACCCCTACCAAATCCATACAAACCCAACCACAAAACGAAGGCAGCAAGGACAGAAATAACACTTATTATTCTTCCGAGCAGTTCTTTTCGACCTGCCTTAAGCATGACTATAACCTCATGGCCACCACTCGGTATATTTTTTACATTCACTAGACCTTTTTGCGGAGAAGGTTGAACAGCTAAAGAATTCGATTTACTCTTTATTTTTGCTGCCCATCCTGGATAATAAAACTGTTTAAGCTCTAGTCCAAGATTAGTTTTGCCCTGAGTTTCGAGAATAATACTCCGAGGTTTCCATTGTTTAACACTTACGCTTCCCTCGCCTGTAATTACTGATGCCTTTGGATAATTTTGAGCTATTTTACTTAAAGCAGATACATCATAAACTTCCCAAGGAACTTCTGGAGGTCGATATTCCATAGCATCTCTATCTATTTCTTTTTCTAACTTTTGAGAAACTTCAATGGGAGTTTTGGGTTCACCAGGCTTATAAAGACCTCCTTTAATCGGAAAATATCCTGATATCAGCAGAGAAACAACCAGTAAACTCCCGATAATCATCGGTTTCTTATTCAATCGAGTAACTGGTGTTTTGATTAGAGTTAATAAAAATGATAAACTGATAACAATAAATACTAAGATTAAGCTACTTAATGGAGTATAAAATTTTTTTTGATAGGCCAACAAAATCCCACTTAATAGCAATCCCCCCACAAGTAAATATCCAATAGATAAATTTCTTTCATTACCTTTATTGCCGAACTGCATAGGTTGAGTAGACAGTCCCAACGCTAAAAGAGCAGTGGTAGCGACAGTTAAAACAGTACCAAAACGCCAAGGAAATTGAACCTTTTGTAAGGGAGGGAGTACCATCCAAATGGGTTGACTCAACGGTAGCATCATGAATATTGCCACTATCGTGACTGCTAACCAATAATTACTTTCACGCCGGAAAGTCTTTGCTGAGTTAATACGGGTAATTAAAAAAGCACAGAATGATAATCCACCAGACACCAAGCTAGTGACTTCTAAATATCTCCAAAGTTCTGCTTTTGGTAGATTGGGTAGAAACAAGAAGTTATTTAAATAAAGAAAAGGGCCTTGGCTAATAAAATCTAAAGAAACATAGTCTTGAGTAGTGAGAGCAGGCAACCAAAAAACAGCAGATAATCCTAATCCAAGGACTAAAGCTGCAACCATGTAGATTAAAGCTTTTATTCTTTGCCGCCCGACAGTGGTGAAAAATATATATAAAAATGGAAAGCCTGCAAAAATTACTAAGGTTGGCAAGTGAGTCATAATCAGCAGAGCATAACTAACTGCCAACCCAATACTATTAGCTTTATGACCTACAATAATTTTTTGAGT
The DNA here is from genome assembly GCA_964588805.1 of uncultured Microcoleus sp. Classification (GTDB taxonomy): domain Bacteria; phylum Cyanobacteriota; class Cyanobacteriia; order Cyanobacteriales; family Coleofasciculaceae; genus CAZPRJ01. Next base: position 235,251 of record CAZPRJ010000001.1, read on the forward strand.
AAAGTATAAAATTAAAGGTATCCATACAAACGTCCAATATTCGGCAAAAGAAAAGCGAGTATAAAGATCGATAGCTAGATGATACGGCAATGCCATATAAATAATTGAAGAAATTAAGGCGGCATTGCGATGACTAATCGTTCTTAACCATAGATAAGCTGCCCATCCAGAAGCAATTAGAGCAACTAACGCTGAGGAAACTAATGGATACCATCCCCCAGTATTATTTGCAAATAAGGGTTTAAATAAACTTGCGACATAATAAGGAATGGGAGGGTAGTAAAAAAAAGTTGGACTGCCAAACCCTGCATTCATTTCCATCAACCAGCGAGGGTATAAGTCCCCACTCCAAAATTGAGCAACAAAATATTTAGTCCATCTTAAATGAAGGGGAAAATCATGGCCATTTAAACTACCGTTTACTATAGCTGGTAAAGTCAGGAGCAATCCAACTATAAAAATTGCCAAGATTGGTATTAAATTAGGGAATTCTTCGTTTTTTAAAAACATTATTTAAGATGTATTTTCCCTTTTATAAGATTTTTTATCTATTATTTGAACATCCTTTAGTATCTACCAAAACGATAAACCTAAAGCTACAATAAATAACGCCACAAACCCTAATAATAGTAAAAAAGTACCCGTAAGAAAAAATCCCCCGATCGCCCACAAGCGTTGATGCCGTTTAAACTCCCTAATACTCTTCCAACGGCGGCTTTTCCAAGCCCACTCATTCCCTTTGATACCCAAAATTATGGACATCATCGGCCAAGTCATTCCTAATGTCAACGGTAGAGTGACTACCGATAAATCAGTCCAAGCAACTAATCCCAGCCATACTTGATTGGGAATACACCACAAACCTGGTAAGAAAAAAGCCCCCCAATTCCATCCCTGAATTTCTTGGGGTATTTCCACCGATTCATCGAATAATTTTCCTTGCCCCGAATTATTCACCACTGGCATCGGTTGAGAAGAATTTCTTTCGGGCGAAACACTAATCGTTGGTGTAACTTGAGTCGGAGAAAATTCTGAAGTTGTAGATAATTGTTGCAGAACGTCTTGAGCTGTCGAAAAACGATCTGTCGGGCGTGGCGCAATCATACGATTGAGAATACTACTGATTTTTGGACTCAGCATCAGTTCTTGTTGCCAAAGCCAATGCAGCGTTTCCGCGTCAATCAATTGATAGGGTTGTTTGCCTGTCATCAAAACCAGTGCAGTCACCCCCAAGGCATACAAATCACTATGGGGGGCAACAATCCCTAACCGGAGTTGTTCATCGGGAGCATAGCCCAGTTTACCTAAACGAGTCGTACTATGAGGAGGAACTGTGGGAAGTGAAGTGGATACCGATTGAGCAACTTCTAAGGGAATTTGGGTAACACCCCCTAAATCAATTAAAACAGGTAGTCCATCAGAGGCACGGCAGATAATATTATCGGGAGAAATATCGCGGTGAATGATACCTAAGGAGTGAAGGTAGCTTAAAACCGGAAGCAGCTTCTGTAATAGTTCAACAATTTCGGCTTCACTGAAGAGTTGTCCTAGGGCTTGTCTGTGTTCTAATAATGACTGATAGGTTTGACCTTCAATATAATCTTGAACTAAAAATAGGCGTTTTCCCTCCCGAAAAAATTCCCAAAATCGGGGAATCTGAGGGGAGGAAAGTTTGTGTAAAACAGCGGCCTCTCGCTGAAACAGTTCCTCTGCTTTCTGGAGTGCTTGAGTGCCCTGAAGGATAGGCGTAAGCTCCTTGAGTGTCACCCATTCATTAAAACGTCCAGTATCTTGGGCTAAGTACGTCCGTCCCATCCCCCCTTGCCCTAGGGGACGTAGAATAATGTAGCGATCGCGCAGTCGAGTTCCTGGTGTCAGGATAATGTCGGTTGCTATTGGCTTCAGTTTAGGCAGGGGAGTACCGCAGCCAACACAAAAGCGTGAACCACTGGAATTTTCTCTTCCGCAGCTTGTACAAGCGATCGCACTCATGATGCTATTCTCAAAGATTACCCGCCGATCTCATTGATTCACTACAGAGGCTTTGCTAGCATACGTCCTCTTTTGCAGAGGATGTCCAGCCCATTTCCAATTTGTAGCTCTCTTTTTTCAATAGGATATGGCTACCCCTGCTTGACTACCAGCTTAACGAGTTCTATTCCGGAGCGACTAGTGAGCAAATTAAAATAAAATCCGTGCATCCGTATTAAAAACCTGGTTGTGCATCCCAATTTTCATCGACAACAAAATTTATGCAATTGATTACCGGTAAAACCAAACTCTTAGGAGTCATCGGCTATCCTATCGAACATTCCTTATCTCCGGTGATGCACAACGCTGCTATTTCAACTTTAGGGCTAGATTTTGTTTACTTACCCTTACCCATACAACCTACTGACTTAGACGTTGCCATCGCTGGTTTTGCGGCTATCGGTTTACAAGGATTTAATGTCACCATTCCCCATAAACAAGCAATTATTCCGCTTTTATTCGAGGTATCCAAACTTGCTCAAGCTGTAGGTGCCGTCAACACCGTTTGGCGTACTGAAAACGGCTGGAGTGGGACAAATACTGATGTAGAAGGTTTTATTGCCCCCCTAAAACTTTATCCCCGTGATTGGAGCCAAATCAGCCCCGTTATTTTAGGATACGGGGGTGCTGCTCGTGCGGTGGTTATGGGTTGTATTCAACTCGGCTGTCGGGAAGTTCGTATTGTTGGGCGCAACCTGCAAAAATTGCATCAATTTCAGCAAAGTTGGATAGAAGCTCCCTTGCCTGTCAATTTGGGCATCTATCCTTGGGAAGATTTACCCAAACTTTTACCCCATGCCGACTTAATTGTGAATACCACACCCGTAGGGATGTATCCTAATGTCGATCAATCCCCTGTAGATGTAGCAACAATGCAACAGTTAAAAGCGGGAGCGATCGCCTATGACTTAATTTATACGCCCAATCCCACGCAATTTTTGAAACAAGCGAAACAACAGGGAGCGATCGCGATCGATGGTTTAGAAATGCTAGTTCAGCAGGGTGCCGCCGCTTTGAACATTTGGACTGGGCAAACACCACCCGTCGATCAGATGCGACAATCATTGCAGCAGCATTTGGGCTTATAGCCGTCCTGAGTCGGATTATGGAGAAACCCTGACCCCTGACCCCTAACTCCTTTTCAAGCTAATCGCTACGAGCTATGACTTACAAAGAAGGTATGAAAAAATTCTTTCTCCTGCCTTTTGCCCTCTGACTTCTGCCTTATTAGTCAACTCGGCCAACGCCAATTATATCGATTCCACTGATAAACCCCTTGAATTTCGTACTCACTGCCATTATCAAAGCGAATGACGCAGTTATAGTACAAACCATCACCCTCTGAGTGTTGAGAGACTTTCACTACCCGACAAGGAAACCACTCACGAGTACAAGGGCCTTCCTCTTGCACCCATTCCCAAAGTCCATTAGAGACTTCGATGCGATCGCCCACCTTCAACCTCAAGCCATCAGAAGACGTTTCTGCATCAAAATATTGTGCCAGATGCCTGGATTTAACCCGATTGAGCCATTGAGGGCCATAGTTATCGCGGATGAACTGAACAGAACCCGATTCTCGATTATGCAGCCAATCATTCAGTAATTTGATTTTCCAAGGGCGATTACGCTGTTCCTCTCGCTGGACATACTCTAATAATGCTTGACGCTCTTTTGGGGTGAGTTCATCTAAGGGATTGGCCGTATCGCGCTCACCATTGACTGATAAACGCAGTGTCTCGCGTGTCACTGACTCCATCACAACTTGCAGTAAGAGTTGTTTCTGCTGCTCGGAGAGCGGACACAAAAGTGCTTCACACTGAATAAAGGCAGCCTGCAAAACTACTTCAATCTCATCTGGAGTCATAGCATATCCAGTTAGCAAACAATTTCGCAGCTCGTGATAGCATGGCCAAAGCACGTTCACAGAAGGATTTGGTTGTAGGGGCAAGACTTCTGGTGAGTCCTGATCCCATCAGGGAAGCAACAACAAGAGGATTGTTCCTAAAATTTTTGTCCCTCATCGTGTAACGTCATTTACTTTTTTAATGACAAATAATCATTGTCTCTTATTCTGAGCGATGGTTCAACCGCACAACCTGATCGAGTGGGATCATCAGGGTGCTATGAACTTCGCCTACTTTAAAATTGCTCTCCTTCCTCAACACCCAGGACTACAGACTCTTTGCACCTGGCTTTGCGGTAAGCTGAGGATTGAAGTTATCGATGAACGTTATTAATTAATACGGTTTATGCAAATACGAAGTTGGTTTGCTACCTTTACCATGTCTTGTCTGTTTTGGGTTGCAGGCTGGATTTATAGCCCATCGGCTGTAGCGTTAACCCAAATTCAGTTATCAGATATTTCTTACCATGATTGCCCCCCAGCATTAGCCGAAGGAACTGTAACTACTGGAGGAGGTTCTAATCCAGCGAATTGCTTTATCGTAACCGGCAAAGCTGAAAATAGTTCGGGTAAGATGGTCGTCAATGCTGATATCTTTGGCCGAATTTTTGACGCCAATGGCAACCCCATCTTACAAAATCGTACCCGACTGGGTTCGATTGATGAAGTACCACCGGGCGTCAGCGATTTTGAACTCAGAATTACAGTTCCGGCTAATCAGCCAACGCCCTTGCAGCTCAAGCAATTCAAAGCCTCCGGTTTTACGGGCAAAGTCCGCCGTTAAAGGAGGAAGGGAGGTCTTCCCGTTTTTTTACTCTCTTAGAGCTACCTGGACTTTGAATAGTGTCCAACCCCTAGAATGACGGTGCAGAAGCCAGACTCAAAAACAGTTCAGACACAAACTGGAGTAAGATAATGGCGAGGATGGGGGATAAGTCTAGCCCACCTAAAGGGGGAATAAAGGAACGGAAAATGTTGAGGTAGGGGTCAGTAATCGGGCTTAAGAATGCAGCGATTTGGTTCATCCAGTTGACTGTTGGGAACCAAGTCAACAGAATTCGGACTATGATGAGAAAAACGTAAATTCGGAAAAATTGGGCAAGACTGGCGATCAGTAGTTCCATAGTATTGAAAAGCTTCCTTGCTATAGTTTGGTGATTGGTTGAGCCTTGAAGTTAAGTTTAACGGATATCAGGTCGCTCCTGCTTGCTCCTAGGGTAGCAACCTTCTCTAAACTCAGAAATACTCAGATAATCGTAGATCATGACTCGTGCGATCGCTCCGCGTCTGTTCGCTCCGGGTTTCCGTTCACTGTACCAAGTTGTTGACGTACATCGTCGATGGCGGTGTTCAATTGAGCTATCTTATCTTCTAGGCTGCGGCGTGCAACCTCAATGCTTTCTTCGGAAGTAAGCTGACTTTTTCTTCCCTTTATAGCTTTTGCTTCGGCTCGCTTGGCCTGAATGAGCGAACGTTCTGCCTCGTCTTCTGGATCACGCTGTCCAGCAACTAGTGTGCCAATGAGTCCACCCACTAATCCGCCGACGACGACTCCAGCCAAAAATCCGCTTGTAAAACCATCGCGCTGACTCATTTTTCTCTCGTACCCTCGATTCTTAATACGCCACTTAACTCAAGATTAACGGTTGGTTGACTGCCCTGCCTACTGAATAGAAGCAAAAACAGCGCCAGCCGGAGAAACGAGGCAACTTTAAGATCTTTAAAAAGCCTCGGTCAAAATTTCCCGTTGCTGTTTGATTCTCCCACTCTTGAGAGCTAATCAGGTGCCAAAACTGCGATCGCCGGCATCTCCCAACCCAGGCAAAATATATCCCTGACTATTTACGCTTTCATCAATAATGGCGGTATAAATGGTCAAACTCGGATAGTTTGTACTCAGCTTTTGTAATGCTGGGGGAGCTGCCACTACGCTAATAATTCGTGTTAAGGCTGGATCGACCCCACGCTTGGTTAATTCTGCCATCGCCATCATGATCGACCCCCCGGTGGCCAACATTGGATCAGTAATGAGAATACGGGTATTCGGTTTAAATTGGTCGGGAAGTTTGTTCAAATAACAACTGGCTTCTAAAGTTTCTTCATTCCGCACTAGGCCCAGATGGTAAATCGATGCCAACGGCAGTAACGTTTGTGCCCCTTCTAACAATGCCAATCCTGCCCGCAGAATCGGAACAACGACTAACGGTATGTCTGGATTAATCATCGTGGCTGGGCAGGGAGCTAGAGGCGTTTGCACCACAATCTCTTCAGTGGGTAGCCAGTCTCGAATGGCTTCATACGTCAACCAACGCCCTAACTCAATCATCGCGCTTTTAAACAGGGGCGATGGCGTTGAGGCATCACGGGCAACACTTAACCAGTGCTTAATCAGGGGATGGGGCGGAACGTAAACACGCAATTGAAGAGTCATAGGAGGCTGGTGATGAAAGGAGATCAACGCTATTATGCCTGAACAATAATACCTAAGTTCGGCTCAGAACTTCGGAAAACCATTGATTAACAACCGATAAATGCTTTTTTCATTCTGACTTCGCTTCACCCAATCGAAGGATTTTCTCTAGATTTTCTACGTTACTTTAAATTTCAATAACCGTCAGTCTAAATAGGGGGTCAGGAGTCAGGAGTCAGGAGTCAGGAGTCAGGAGTCAGGAGGGAAAGATTTTCATCCCTGCGTTGTGAGCAATAGCTCATAGTGCCTATGCTAATGAGAATAATTATTGTTAGTGTTGACATAGATTTTCAATAAAGCTATATTAGCTTTCAGTGTTCTCCTCTCATTAAGGATCGGCAGGTGGGACTGGTAAGCATTCGCAAACTAGTCCCCATTTTTTTTTGCCTAGTGATCAAATCAGCCCGTTGGGCAGTGAGAAAGGTTACAGTGAAAACACTGTGCTTGCTGATCTAGAGGTTCCCTCCAGATGCCAGCGCACTCAAATTCGTTAAGTTTTTCCTAAAATTGCTGATTCCATGCCTGCTGTTGCCCAAACTCACCAATCTAGCGCTCCCTCGACTGCCCTTTCCCAATCCTCAGTATTCGATGCAATCGTCATTGGCTCTGGTATTGGAGGGCTGGTAACAGCAACTCAACTAGCAGCAAAAGGAGCCCAAGTTCTAGTTTTAGAGCGGTACATTATTCCCGGTGGCAGTGCGGGTTATTTTGAACGGGAGGGCTACCGTTTTGATGTTGGGGCATCAATGATTTTTGGTTTTGGTCAGCAAGGGACAACCAATCTCTTGACTAGAGCGCTGGATGCGGTGAATGTCGGTGTAGAAACTATTCCTGATCCGGTGCAGATCCACTATCATTTACCGGGGGGATTAGAGTTAAAAGTCCACCGTGATTATGAGAATTTTTTGCAAGAACTGATTGCCTATTTTCCCCATGAGCGTCAAGGAATTCGCCAGTTTTATGACGAATGCTGGAAAGTCTTTAACTGTCTGAATGCAATGGAGTTGCTGTCGTTGGAAGAACCCCGATATTTGACACGGGTATTTTTCCAGCATCCGTTGGCTTGCTTGGGGTTAGTCAAGTATCTGCCCCAGAATGCCGGGGATATTGCTCGTCGGTATATCCAAGACCCGCAGTTGCTCAAGTTTATTGATATGGAGTGCTACTGTTGGTCAGTAGTACCGGCCGATCGCACACCGATGATCAATGCTGGAATGGTGTTTTCGGATCGGCACTATGGCGGAATTAATTACCCCAAAGGGGGTGTGGGAAAAATTGCTCAAGCCTTGGTAGATGGACTAGAGAAAGCTGGAGGAACCATTCAGTACCAAGCTAGGGTAACAAAAATTCTCACCGAAAAGAGTAGAGCGATCGGTGTTCAACTTGCGGATGGAACCGTGTATCGAGCCAAACGTATTATTTCTAATGCCACACGCTGGGATACGTTTGAGAAATTACTCCCGTCTGAGGAGATGCCTACGGCCGAGAAAAAGTGGCGTCAACGCTATCAGAAGTCACCCAGTTTCTTGAGTTTACACTTAGGCGTTGAGGCGCAGGTGTTACCGCCCGGTACAGAATGCCACCACATTCTGCTAGAAGATTGGCAGCGGATGGAGGAGGCAGAAGGAACGGTTTTTGTCTCGATTCCTACCCTACTTGACCCAGATTTAGCGCCTGAAGGTTATCACATTATTCATACGTTTACCCCCAGTTGGATCGATGATTGGCAGGGGCTTTCTCCTAGTGAGTATGAGCAGAAAAAAGAAGAGGCCGCAGGGCGGGTGATCGAACGGTTAGAGAAGATTTTTCCCGGTTTAGATGCTGGACTCGATTATATGGAAGTCGGAACAGCCCGCAGTCATCGCAGGTTTTTAGGTCGCGAAGATGGAACCTATGGACCGATTCCAACGCGGAAGCTGATGGGGTTGTTGGGAATGCCTTTTAACCGGACTTCTGTACCAGGATTATATTGTGTTGGGGATAGTACGTTTCCCGGCCAAGGGTTAAATGCTGTGGCGTTTTCTGGTTTTGCTTGCGCTCATCGAGTGGCCGTAGACTTGGGGTTGTAGGTCGTGGTCAAAACGTATGTCCAACTCAGAGGTTGCTTCTTCTAGGCCGCCATCACGGAAAAAGCTATGGCTTTTGGCATTAATTGGTTCTCCTCTACTGCTTATAGCTTCTGTCTTCATCTTGATGAGCGCATTTCTTTACGAAGCTCGCTACATCCCGTCAGGAGCGATGTTGCCAACGCTACAAATCAATGATCGATTGCTAATCGACAAATGGATTTACCGATTCCAAGACCCGCAACGTGGAGATATTGTGGTGTTTGCACCAACCCGGACACTCCAGCAGCAAAATTTTAACCAAGCATTCATCAAGCGGATTATTGGTCTGCCGGGTGACACGGTTGAGATAAAAGGTGGCCAGGTTTATGTCAATGAGCAACCTCTACAGGAGCAGTATATTCAAGAGTCTCCCAAGTACCAGTTTGGCCCTGTAACCGTACCACCGGATAGCTACTTTATGCTAGGAGATAACCGCAATAATAGCTACGATAGCCACTACTGGGGGTTTGTCCCTCGATCCAAGATTATTGGCAAGGCCACCAAACGATATTGGCCTCTCGATCGCACGGGTGCTATTGAGTAGCCGCCATCAATGACCGATACCAAAGCTATGAAAATTGTGAAAATATTGCTTCACACAAGGCTTGGACTAGAACCGACTAAGATTTAAGCCCTTTGGACACCGACTGAGCGGTTTAATCCTGACACTAAACTCTAAACAGAATAACCTAGCGCTAGGTTCATGAATGTTCTGAATTTTCACTGGATTTTTCCAGTTGCATCAGAGCGGAGTGAGCAATGGCCAAACTGAGGCGTACCTGCTCCATCGAAGATAATTCTGTCCACTCCACAGAGCGAGTCCGAATTGAATCGGCTTCGGGTTCTGATTCTATTCCTCGCATGGCATAAGCCAAGGGACGAGCTAAGACAAATAAATCATCTTCTGCCCAGTTGGGTAACAAAGGCTTAACACACTGTACCAGTTGTTCAGCCAGCGATAAATTGGTTGAAACCACTTGCTGTGCTTTGTAGGCGATCGCCTCTAGCCAGGCTTCGGGTACGAAATGGGCAAATCGCTCAGTTAAAGACTGCTGCAACTGTTGTTCAGCCAGTAAGCCTGATGTCCAACACTGGTTTAATTGGTTAAATAGGGTTTGTGACGCTTGGGCAATTTCCTCCGGTTCCTGCCATTGGTCGAGTATAAACTCGCTCTCCAATTGGGCAAAATAGACTTCTGCTTCCGGATCAGCAGGATTCCAGGGATAATACTCTTCCTCTGAGTGTAAGAGTGCCTCTAGTAGTTCTCCTTGTACGCTGCTCAAAACATCCTCACAATGAAGTTGATACTGCATAGGTTGACGAGACATAAGACCCTCCTGTTTGGGTAAGTAGATGAAACCTGGCATGGGATAGCTACATCAGCACTCTAGAGAGTTCCGTAACCACTCATAAATTAAAAGATAGCGCCTGCACAATTTAATGCAACCAAAGTCAAGCTACCTGATCACTCAGGTTATGAGGGCTGGGGGTGGGGAGTGGACGCTGGAGACAGGATAACGGACTCAAGAAGGGTTTAGTGACCTTCTTTGAATTCATCGTTAAACAAATCCCTATCTTGGGCAATCCATAGGGTGAGGGTGACGGGGTTTCTAGCGATTGTGAGTGCTAGTCTTAGAAGTCGCTATGCCTGGGTTTTAGCGACTCACTCATACTTTCTTCGATTGACATACTCTGCCGGTGCCTAAGGCTCAGGCGGATTCTCAGCGCAGTTGCTGATTCTCAGTTCGTCCAGACGACTTAGAAAACTGATATCTCTATCAGC
>CAZPRJ010000002.1:0-71502 GCA_964588805.1 uncultured Microcoleus sp.
TCCTGACTCCTGACCCCTATTTTCAGGTTAAATTATGCAATGTTTTGTTTTATGCTGATTAGCTTATGCAGGTCGCTGAAATTCAATTAGGACTGACGATTACATCTTTGGTCATTTGGATCGGACTGTTGTGCTTTTGGGGGCAATTTTGGCGAACCGATCAGCGTTTAGTTGATGCCGGAACCGAAACCTCTAACCTGTCACCTGAGGGGTATCCGTCGGTGTGTGTGGTTGTTCCGGCTCGCAATGAAGCGGATGTGCTACCAACTAGCTTGCGATCGCTCCTCACTCAAGATTATCCCGGTTCTTACTCCGTTGTCCTTGTGGATGATTTCAGTACTGATGGTACAGCGGCCGTTGCCCAACAAATTGCCCAAGATTGCCATAAAAGCGAACAGTTAAAGATTATCTCAGGAGTGCCTCTTCCTGCAGGTTGGACGGGTAAGCTATGGGCGATGGAGCAAGGAACTCGTTATGCTCAAGAATTAACTCCTCCTCCCGACTATTTACTCTTAACTGATGCCGATATCGAGCATAATAAGGGAAATCTACGCCGATTAGTTGCTAAGGCACAACCAGAGCATTTAGACTTAGTTTCCTTAATGGTACTCTTGCGGTGTGAGGGATTTTGGGAGCGATTTTTAATTCCAGCCTTTGTGTTTTTCTTTCAAAAACTCTACCCTTTTCGCTGGGTGAATAACCCGACTCATACCATGGCCGCAGCAGCAGGAGGGTGTATTTTAATTCGTCGTGATGCTTTAAACCGCATTGGTGGTATTCAAGTAGTACGTCAAGCGTTAATTGATGATTGTGCTCTGGCAAAAGTAGTGAAGTCGAGTTCTCCCTCAAAAAACACTTCAGAAAAGGGACGAATTTGGCTAGGTTTAACCTCTTCCACCCGCAGTTTAAGAGCTTATCCCTCGTTATCTAGTATCTGGGATATGGTGGCGCGTACAGCTTACACCCAACTGAATTATTCTCCTTTATTATTGTTGGGAACTCTTTTTGGCATGACTTTAGTTTATTTAGTTCCTCCTTTAGGGGTAATTTTAGGGGGATTAACGGGGCATTGGCTAGTGGCGATCGCAGGTTTATTCGGATGGTTGTTGATGGCTGTGGCTTACTTTCCCATCGTACAGTTCTATGGATGTTCACCAGTATTCGCCTTGGCCTTGCCTGCGATCGCATTTTTATATACCCTAATGACGCTAGATTCTGCTGTGCGACATTGGCAAGGACGAGGCGGCGCTTGGAAAGGACGGGTTTATTCCAATTAGAAGAAAGCTTCGATTCCATTCAAAACAGGCGTCATGGCCGGTTCGTCACCACCGAGGATGAAAATTTTGCTTACTCCTTCTGCCATCTGCCTTCTAAAAGATTCAATCAAAGCCTCGCGAATGTAGGCGATAGACTAACGACATATCTACATAACGGCTATCTCCAGCATCACCTGTCAGTACGGTGAAGGGTTGATCGGGTTCTCCTAAATGATTTAATACCAGGATAGCGCCGGAAAAATTTTGCTCTCGGGTGTAACTATTGACGGTAACAACCGTTTTTAATTTGGCTTGCAAGGATGCTAACAATCCATGATGGGAGTCCTCGAATACTAAACATTCTTCTGCATTAAGTCCCATTGCTTCTAGCGCGTAAAAATAAATATCGGGTGCTGGTTTTTTGGCGGGAACCATATCACCGGCGGCAATGACTTCAAACCAGCTTACGCTATCGAGTCCGAGAGTATGTTCGAGTAAGGCGGTAACATTGGGTAAAGCGGCCGTAGTGGCGATCGCTAAACGTATGCCTTGTTCTCTCGCTTCTTTGAGCAAGCGCTTAACGCCTCTACGTAGAGGAATGCCACCCTTGGCGACGAGTTGCTGGTAATATCGAGTTTTAATGGCGTGAAGGTCGGCAATAAAAAAGTTTAGGTCGGTGGGTGGCTGAAAATTCGGCCGATACTCATCGATGTAAAAGCGGATACGTTCTTTACCGCCTGCGATCGCCAATAATTCACCATAGAGTAAAGCTGACCATTCCCAATCGAGTCCCGCTTCAGCAAAAGCATAATTGAATGCAACTCGGTGGCCATCCCGTTCTGTATTGGCTAACGTTCCATCAACGTCAAAAATTAAAGCACGAAGTTCACCCATAAACAGACAATTTTCCTGGTGTGTTGGATTGATATGCTCCCTTCTCAGTCAGCCCTACAGGCTAAATGTTTGAGCAATTTAATTTTATTATTAATGTCTTCTACAACTGCCTGATAGTATTTTGCTAAATGGTACTAGTAAGCGCTCAATTCGCTCTCATCGTCACTACGAACCCACTAGACTAATGATATGAATCAAGGCACTATTCCTGTAATTCCTGTTCGCTCTGCCACTGAGCAATAATTTTACTAGGATTAAATCCTCTATATTGGAGATAATTCCATAACTTTGCCTTGGTTTTTGGTTCAATTTCCTGAAAATCATCAATTTTGTACTTTCGCATCACCTTAGCTTTTAATTCATCGAGCGCTCCTGTTTCATATCCTTCAGTTTGTGACTGCCAAATTTCCTCAAATAAATCAGCTTTAATTCCTTTTTCCCAGCATTTACGCTTAATCACAGTTTTTCCATATTTCCTGTAATAAGAGCTAATCATGCTCTCAACAAAGCGTATATCTGACTGATAATCTTGAGATTGAAGTTCCTGAATTGCTTCCGCAATTTCGCTTTCTTCAAATCCCTTTTCTTTACCTTTTTTCGTCAGTTCGTAGCTGCTATATTCGCGACGAGCTAAAAGTTTATAGTAATAATCGAGGCAACTCAATTTGCTTCGCTCCTGACTAAAAACAGTTTAGTTTAATAGTTAAGACGAATATCCCGATCCGAATCTAGATGACTTGATATAAAAAGTAATACCGCCAATTATTCATTAATCAGACGAATCTGAAAATCCTTATGTCAGCGATTCAAACCTTCTTCACCTTCGGCGGTGCCTGTATCTGTGCAGTCGCTTTACTCGCTACTTGGCTGCGCCTCACTAGTAAATCCTCCTCTACAAAACGCCTGTAGTTGTTGTAGAAAAATCACTCTAGCTAGGGAAAGTGAGACCAAATGGGCAGGCAAAGAACCTGCCCCTACACCGAAAATTAACTGAGGGACTTACAACATGGAGGACAAATTATTCCCACTCTATAGTCCCCGGTGGCTTCGAGGTAATATCATAGACAACTCGATTCACCCCTTTGACTTCATTAACAATACGGTTCGAGATAGTTTCCAACAAATCATAAGGAACTCGCGACCAGTCGGCCGTCATCCCGTCTTCACTGGTAATGAAGCGCAAAACAATAGGGTAAGCATAAGTCCGTTGGTCGCCCATCACCCCCACGCTCCGCACGGGTAGCAGGACTGCAAACGCTTGCCAAAAATCATTGTATACTCCCCGTCGGTTAATTTCCTGACGAACAATGAGGTCGGCATCGCGGAGGATATTCAGCCGCTCTGAGGTGACTTCCCCAATAATCCGAATCGCTAACCCTGGGCCTGGAAAAGGATGGCGCTGCACGATTTCCAACGGTAAGCCAATAGAGCGACCGACTTTGCGGACTTCATCTTTAAAGAGTTTCCGCAAGGGTTCCACTAGCTTGAACCGCAAGTCTTTAGGCAACCCTCCGACATTGTGATGGCTTTTGATTTTCACGGCCACTCGTTCACCCGTTTGGGGATCAACATTGGTGTCCGCCGACTCAATGACATCCGGATAAAGTGTTCCTTGGGCCAGATAATCAAATGGGCCTAAGCGTCGGGACTCTTCTTCAAACACACGGATGAATTCGTGACCAATGCGGCGACGCTTTTCTTCGGGATCGGTGACACCTTCCATTTGAGTGAGGAAACGCTCTCGTGCGTTCACATACTGCACAGGAATGTGGAATTGTTCCTGAAAGACCTTCAGCAAGCGCTCAGGCTCCCCTTTCCGCATGAAGCCTTGGTCAATAAACATACAAGTGAGTTGGTCGCCAATGGCACGATGCAGCAAGAAGGCTAGGGTTGATGAATCCACACCCCCTGACAATGCCAACAAGACTCGCTTATCCCCAATTTTGGCCCGAATTTCGCGGATGGATTCCTCAACAAAGGCTTCGGTTGTCCATGTGGGTTCACAATCACAGATGTGGTAGACAAAGTTGCGGATAAGAGCCATACCGCCAATGGAATGCACTACCTCGGGATGGAACTGTACACCATACAGTTTCTTTTCGTGATGCGCGATCGCCGCACAGGAGGTATTTTCGGTATGAGCCAAAACTTCAAACCCTTGTGGCAATTCATCACACGAATCCCCGTGACTCATCCACATGGTGGAACCATTGTCCACATTGGTGAGTAAGTCCGTGGGGTCGTCAATCACTAGTGACGCTTTCCCATATTCCCCTCGTTGTGCTGGCGTTACATTGCCACCCAACTGCTGTACCATCAACTGCATCCCATAGCAAACTCCCAGCACGGGAATCCCGAGGTTCCAAATCTCTAGGTCACAATGGGGTGCACCGGTATCATAAACAGAATTAGGCCCGCCGGAGAGGATAATTCCTTTGGGGTTCAATTGCCGTAATTGTTCGGCAGTAGTGCGCCAGGAAAGAACTTCCGAGTAAACTTGAGTTTCGCGGATGCGACGAGCAATGAGCTCGGAGTATTGAGAGCCAAAATCCAGAATGACGATCATCTGACGATTTAACTTCTCTTTGAGAGACGTTTCCGGTAACGTCTCGACGGGGTGAGATGCTTGTTCTGTCTGTAGTGTCACGGCTGCGTCCGTTATTCCAATTGCGTGATTGTGCGTATATTTCGCTGCCAAAGCCTTCTAAAAAGCAGCGATATTGTGTAAATAGATCAATTGAAAGCCTATAGTTTCTCTAGTGTAAGTCTGTAGAGATTCATACAAAGTTAGCACAACTGAGACAATAACGTGGCACCGATTTGGCTACGAACGATAATTTGGCGATCGCGGTCAAACAACACCGAACCCACCAGCACCTCTTGTTCACTATGCTGCCGGATATACTCTCGAGCACGACTATCAATCGTTGAGGCGATCGCACCATACACTTGTTCAACCCAATCACTCCCAGTTGTAGCATCGAGTTCGCGCAAATACTTCAGCGCTACTTCCGCCGTTGGACTGGCAAAAACCGCTTGTAACGTTGATGTGGGTAAACCCAGAGTCGCACAGTGAGCGGTAAGAATTTCCCGTCGTCCGTCGGCTAAGTGGTGGTGCGTGTGAAAAATCCCACCCGCGAGTTTGAGCAATTTGCCGTGATAGCCAAACAATACAATTGCCGGAATTTGCTGCACTCCCGCTTCTACCAACAAAGGCCCCAGCCAATTCGCTGTTTTTATCAAGCTTTCTGAATCAATCCCCAACTGACTCGCTAAAGCTAAGCCATTTTCTCCAACACAGAATACTAATGTTGAGGAATGTGAGGCTTTTTGTTGCAGTTCCTTGCGAAATACTTCCAATTGTCCAGGAGCACTTAGAGGTTGAGAAATTCCAGTAGTTCCCAATAGAGAAAGTCCTTCTACAATCCCGAAGGCCGCATTAGAAGTACGTTCCGCTAACTTGCGTCCTTCTGGAAGGATAATGGTTACTTTAATTTTTTGCCCACATAACAACTGGCTCTCTAAATTTTGTTGCAACAATTTTTGGGCATAGGCATAGATGGCTGATTTTCCCTCTGCATGGATTTGTCGTCCAACTCCCTCACCTCCGATTAAGAGTATGGGTTCAGTTTGGGTTGAGTTTCCCCATTCTACGACTGCCCAAATCGGGGTATTACGTGTGAGATCGAGGTTATCACCCGGTTGGGAACGAGTGATAGCAAGCGCCATGTTCTCTTGAATTTCAGCCACTTGTTCAAGCGGGATTTCTACGGTTTGAGCGGGTTCAATTAAGTCAACGGATACGGTATCTAAGGCTTGTTGTTGTTGTAACCAATGCAAGGCACCAAGCGCGGCCGCACAGGCGAATACAGGTAAGGTATATCCAGACTGAGGCTGAGAGATTACCATAATCAATGACCCGAGTAAATAAGAATAAAATTAGCTTAATCTTATTGAATTTAAAAAATAATTATGTTAGTTCTTATCGAGAGGTGTTATATCTTTTAAACTTTAGTTAAAAGATTTATAGCTAATCAAATTCAGCAATATATGTTTTTAACCAACAAGAGGTAAATTTACTTTTAGTTTGACTAATGTGGATTTTTGATAAAAAAATCTAATCTTTTAATAGGATGGGTATTGTTGAGTCTCTTCAACCCAATGACAAACGAAATTATTGGGAGAGTAAAATCTCAAAAAAATTAGTCGATTAACACTATTAAATCAACAGCCTCGGCTGTGTTTTTCGTCAAAACCAACCTAATAACGCTAACCATAAGCCTACTGAACCGCTTGCACCTGATAGAGGCAACGTCATTGCTGTAGAACAACGTCCATGTTGCTCACTCATTTTTTTTTGACAATTAATATCTACCAACAGAGAGATTTATTCCCAGACCGCGATTACACTATCGAGCTTAAAGTAACTCTCCAGTATGAAGGACTTCTAGGCTAAAATACTTAGTAATTATAATTGTTAAAATATATTTATTTTAGTTGCAAAATATTGAGGGTTAGCTCATTCTGCTGAACAATGCTAGGCGAGTAGTTTGCTTCCTCTCATTCACAAGAAATTCTGTAGTACACGCGGTGAACCTTTATTAGATAGATTACCCAGCATGGTTAAACAAACCGTTGATTGTTTCCTAGAAAAGAAAGAATCGCTCCCTGTTGTAGACATTTCAGAACCCCAAGTATTAGAAGCAGCAGCTATTGCCACACAGTCTTCCTTCATTCCTAAACCCTCAGTGCGGACGAGTCTGCAAGCCTCTATTCTCGATGGAGTCTTTGCCACTGTTTTTGGTAGTGTGACAACGGGTATCCTACTCACTAACTTTTTGCTGGAACTGGGAGCAACAACTGTAGAAATTGGCTTGTTGTCGTCAATTCCGATGTTTGTGAACTTGCTTCAACCCCTAGGCGCATATCTATCCAATCGCACGACTAGCCGCCATTGGTATGGGATTTGCGTGTTTGGTTTGTCACGGATTTTGTGGGTTGTTTTATTAGCCTTAATGGTGGGAATGGGTGATTCCCAAGCTGCACACCACCAACTGGTAATGTGGACATTAGGAATTGTGTTGGCCACTCATATCCTAGGTTCGCTAGGGAGTGCTTCTTGGTTTAGTTGGATGGCGGTATTGGTGCCTCGACGGTTGCGGGGGCGATATTTTGGAGTTCGTAATAGTGCCGCTAATTTAATTCATCTCATTTGTATCCCATTAATGGGGTGGGGGATTTCGGCTTGGAAGGGTGGAGCGATTCAAGGCTACAGTATTGTTTTATTGTTGGGCATTGCAGCAGGATTGCTGAGTTTGGTGTTTCAATTTTTCATCATTGATATCAATCCTCAAGCACCCCTTCCGGAGAAAGGCGTTGTTCGTCAGGACTCGAATGAATCCGATACGCAGTGGTTTAAAGATGCCAATTTTTTAACCTTTTTGCTTTACTTTGGCGGATGGACATTTGCGGTTAACCTCAGTGCACCCTTTTTCACTATCTATATGTTGGATAATCTGCACCTGAGTATTAGTTGGGTCACGCTGTTGGGTAGTGTTACCTCGGGTGCAAATTTATTGATGCTGGTGATGTGGGGGAAGTTGGCTGATCGGATTGGTAATCGTCCGGTTCTACTGTTGGTGGGAATTTTGGTGGGGGTCATTCCTCTATTTTGGTTAGCTGCTGGTTCTGATTCTGGGTTTCTATGGTTCGGGTTATTATTTGTACATTTATTGAGTGGTGGCACTTGGGCAGCGTTAGACCTTTGTGGTAACAATATTCAGATTGGTATTTCACCGGTGCGGAGTCAAGCCTCTTATTTTGCGATCGCATCTGCGATTACCGGTGTGATGGGGGCTCTGGGAACGGCTACCGGAGGATTTTTGGCTCAACTCTCTTTTATCGAGGGTTTACCTGGATTATTTGTGCTCTCAACGGCCTTACGTTTACTAGCTTTGTTACCTCTAGTGTTTGTACGAGAATCTCGTTCTATGGCACTCAGTGATTTGTGGCGTGAGGTGAAGTTATCGCTGATCCCATTGCCTCAGCTTGTGGGTAAGAATGAATGGCGTTTGCGTCTCAAACCCCAAGCGATGTTGATTCAAGCGGTAGGATTAGCGAACCGTCTTAAATAAACAGCTCAGGACTTATACGAATTGTAGGGGCGCACCAATGTGCGCCCTTGCTATGTAGGGTTTTCTTTACCTAAAAGCTGAGCGATAGCTTACAGATGGCTTTGAGAATTTGTAAAATTTGGATAGAAGACTGAGGATAAATCAAATTTAAGGATGGAAATTGTTGATAAATATTGGGATTTCCTGGTTGAATATGCACAAATTGATAATCCATTCCGTTAGTGGTCAATCCCCAAGCTGATTGTTGATTGTCGAGGCATTTATAGAGATAAGTAAGTAATTGAGGTAAACCTGTCAAAGCACTAATTTCACTATTTTTAGTTTCAATGACTAAAACACAAAACGGTGTAATACCTTGGCTTTCTTGAATCTTATGGACAGCTACAATATCCATCCGTCCTTTAATAGTTTTATCTTCGTCTTTAATATAAATTTCTGCAATTTTCTCTTCTAAGGTTATCCGAATTCTAGAATAAGGATAAAAACCCGCTAACCACAATAAGGGAGAAATAGTCATAAATTTAATTTCGCCTTCCGAAATTTTCCCCCAAGTATAGTAACTATCAAAGTTATCTCGGATTTGCTGGAGTTCTTGCTGTTCGCTTTCTGCAAGAGGTTCTAGGGTTAGTATGGAAGTGATAGAATTATTCAAGAACCTCTCAAGTTGGAAAAGCTGATGAACATCTTCTAAGGAGAGGTTACTGGCATCTAGATTTGTTGTCATTGATTTAGAGTTTGTTTATTAATTTACTAATTGTTTTCCCTATTCAGTATTAGCTCACTTATAAGTTTAATGATGAAACCGACGTTATAGGATATTCGATAGAAAAAACAGCATGAATACAATAGATTATCTTCGTATAAGTCTCATTGACCGATGTAATTTCCGATGCCAGTACTGTATGCCAGAAGGGGCAGAACTTGATTATCTCTTGCGGCAGGAATTACTCACCAATGACGAACTGCTGACACTGCTGAAGGAAGTTTTTATTCCTATAGGATTTAGAAAGTTTCGTCTTACGGGAGGGGAACCTTTGCTGCGTCCAGGTGTGGTGGATTTGGTCAAAGCAATCTCATCTCTTCCCCAAACTCAAGACTTGGCCATGACGACTAATGCCTATTTATTGGCAGGCATGGCACAAAACCTCTATGATGCGGGTTTGCGGCGAATTAATATTAGTCTCGACTCTCTCAATTCTGAGACATTTGACAAAATTATTGGTAATCGCGGACGTTCACGCTGGCAGCAAACTTGGGAAGGAATTCAAGCAGCACATCGTGTTGGGTTTGACCCCTTGAAGCTTAATGTGGTGGTGATTCCGGGAGTGAATGAGCAAGAAGTTTTGGATTTAGCTGCTTTGACAATTGACCGTCGCTGGCACGTCCGGTTTATCGAGTTTATGCCGATTGGCAATGCTCAACTGTTTGGCAAACGTGCCTGGGTGCCGTCTGAAGAGTTACGGCAGCGCATTCGTGAAATTTTTGGTTTGAGCGAATCTTCTGTTCGGGGTAATGGCCCGGCTGATGTCTTTCAAATTCCCGGTGCTTTGGGAACGTTGGGATTTATCAGTCAGATGTCAGAATGTTTTTGCGATCGCTGTAACCGAATGCGCCTTTCTGCTGACGGTTGGTTGCGCCCTTGTCTGCTGAATGAATCGGGCCAAATTGACTTAAAAACTGCCCTTCGTAACGGAGTCGAACTAGCCGAGATTCGAGCACAAGTTCGGCAATTGCTATTAATTAAACCCGAAATTAATTTTAAGCAACGAGACTCCGGTACTAGTGGTGCTTATACCCGCACGATGTCGCAAATTGGCGGCTAGTCATTAGTCATGAATCATTAGGAGTTAATTTTCCAATGTCCAATGACCAATGACCAATAACCTTAGGCTTGTCTTGAGTAGTACTCAACCACCAACAGTTCGTTAATTTGAAGTGCCACCCACTCGCGATCGATGACACCATTGACCTTACCGGTAAGAGTGTTTTTATCAAACTCTAGATGGCTGGGAAGGTTAGCCAGACCGGGATATTCTAGGTTGTGTTCGACGAGGCGCTTGGAGCGTTCGTTATTTTTGATCGTAATCACATCTCCGGGACGGCACTGATAGCTGGCAATATTGACCTCGCGGCCATTAACCATCACATGGCCGTGGTTGACTAACTGGCGCGCTGCCGGAATGGTGCCTGCCATACCCATGCGGAAGACCGTGTTATCTAGCCGCATTTCCAACAATTGCAGCAATGCTTGACCGGTTGAACCCGTTGCTCTACGAGCTTTACGGACATAACGCAGCAACTGCTTCTCGGTAATACCGTAGTTGAAACGGAGTTTCTGTTTTTCTTCCAGTCGGATCGCATATTCAGAACGCTTTCTGCGAGCTTGTCCATGCTGACCCGGTGGGTATGACCGACGGGGTGTCTTACGCGTCAATCCTGGCAAATCGCCGAGACGGCGCACAACCCGCAGACGCGGGCCTCTGTATCGCGACATATAGCTTCCTCTTTGGTGTCCTAATTAAATCTTCACCCAAAACTAACATTATACACTTTCAAAGGGATTACTTTGAAGGATAATTCTGATCTATTTTAAAGAAAAAAAGAAGATAAGGCACGTTCCTCTCTCAAATGCCAGGTAGTTTAGAACATTGTTCTATGTTCCGTTTGTTTGATAATCGAGTACCCTGAAACTTGTGTATCGCTGAATTCACTCACAGCGCTGAATATGGTTACTTCAGATCTAAAAATTGTCTCTCTGCTCCCCAGTGCAACCGAAATTGTGGCAGCCTTAGGATTAACGGATGTGATTGTGGGGCGATCGCATGAATGTGATTATCCCCCAGAAATTCAAAATTGTCCGATTTGCACCGAGGCGCAACTCAATTCAGAAAAACCAAGCGGACAAATTGATGCTGATGTTCGCACGTTGGTACAAAGCGCTTTAAGTATTTACAAAATCAAACTTGATGTCATAGAACAACTCAAACCCACTCATATCGTTACTCAAGACCAATGTGATGTTTGTGCGGTTAATTTTGCAGATGTTGAGAAAGCGGTTGCTGAACTGACTAACAGCAATCCCAAGGTTATTTCTTTGCAACCAAATGTACTCAGTGATGTTTGGGTAGATATTGAACGAGTTGCAGCTAACTTAGGAGTAGATGCACAACCTTTACTCACTCAATTACAGTCTCGAATTGAAGCTTGTAAACAGAAAGTAAAAGGATTATCTAAACGTCCGACTGTTGCAGCAATTGAATGGACTGACCCTTTGATGGCCAGTGGTAATTGGATTCCTGAATTAATAGAAACTGCTGGAGGTCAGCCATTATTTGGTGCAGTAGGTAAGCATTCTCCCTATATTGAATGGGATGCGCTTTTAAAAGCTGACCCTGAAGTAATCCTTATCATGCCTTGTGGCTTCGATATCGAGCGCACTCGCAAGGAAACTCAGTTACTCGAACAACATCCAGAGTGGTCTAGTTTGCATGCTGTTCGCACGGGTGAGGTTTTTATCACTGATGGGAATGCATATTTTAATCGACCGGGACCAAGATTAGTTGATTCACTGGAAATCTTGGCAGAGATTTTGCATCCCGATGATTTTGATTTTGGATATAGGGGTACTGGATGGGAGGATTTTGTAATCGATAATGCTTAAGAAATTAATTCTTGAGAATTGGAAGAGTTTCCGTTATGCGGAGCTTCTGCTTTAAAATTTTGTTCAAAAAATTTATTACAGATAAACAGCTATTAATGACAGTACCATCAGTTCCACGTCCCAAACGCAGGAGAAGTGGATAATAATAGTAATGGGTGATGGGTCAAAATAGTGAAAAAATTTTTAGTGCGATCGCTCGGTATCACTCTCTTGGTACAACTCCACAGTACCTCCGCTCAAGCGTTGCTCAATACACCCCCAACTGCCACTAACCCATGTGCGCTCAATCCGAAAAGCTACACCCAAGCTGATGTAACTAGCGCTCAATCTGAATTAGAATTACGACAGAATCATCTTAGACGTGTACAAAATTTAGCTAAAGCTGGAGTTTTGCCGCGTACTGAACTTGATGATGCGGTACACCAAGAACGGATTGCTCAAATTAGGCTGAAACTCGCACAAACGGCCACCTCCCCAAGGACGCAAGTATCACAAGTTGAGGCAATGGCTCAATTGAGCCAGACACAAGCGGAACTAGAACTGCGCCACCTCGAACTTCAACGCCTGCAATTTTTGGCACGAGAAGGAGCCATTTCGCGCTCAGAATTGTTGGAGGCTCAACAGGCAGAACAACGAGCTAGAGCTAATTTGGAAAGCGCACGAGCTTGTTTGAGAAAACTCATCCGGTAAAGGTAAACGCCACAAAAATCGAATGCTTCACCATCTTCATCAAATCTTTATACAAAAAGGGGTGACACCCCTCACCCCAAAACTGCATAATAAGACTAGTAGATGCACCCTGATGATCGGGAGAGTCGCCACAAGTGGCTCTCTTTTTTATTTGTAGGACTTCTTAGGCACTGTTCTGGCTTAATAAACGTAGGACTTACGCAAGAACCGACATATAGCAAGGGCGCACGTCGGTGCGCCCCTACCGTTACATCCAGCTCTTACCGAGAAGAGTAAATGACTCCGCTCGAACTAGGCAGCAGATTGCTCTAGATTAACTTTGACGACTTTATTCTTCTCGGCTTCGGTTTTGGGGAGAGTTAGATTCAAGATACCGTCTTTGTATTCTGCCGTCACGTTGGTATTTTGAATGCGAGCCGGTAAAGGAATCACACGCTGGAATTTGCCGTAGTGGAATTCGCTGCGGGTAGTTGCCTTGTCTTCCGTCTTAGTTTCAGACTTCCGTTCGCCACTGATAGCAACCGCATTCTCTGTTACTTGCACATCCAAGTCTTTCGCTTCCATACCTGGAATTTCAAGCTTCAGATGAATCGCGTCTTCAGTTTCTTTTAGTTCAGCAGGAGGAACTCTAAAGAATCCTCTTTCCCCATTTTGAGCAGGGACTAAAGCATCATCAAACCAGCGATCGAATTGCTGTTGTAGGGCATTCATTTCTTGCCAGGGGTTCCAACGAACTAATGCCATAGTTATTACTTCCTCTTTACCTGTTTGATTGGGTTTTTGTTCCTTTGATTCTCATAGTATTTAGAAACCAAACAAGTGTAAATTCGGTTTTAACTACCTCATTAATCATGATTGCCGACCCAAACTATACTCCCTCAAAAAAGTAGAAAAAACTGAAATAAATTGGTTCGGAAAACCGAAATATTGCTGCCAAACCTCTGCAAACCCGGCGAAAACCTTTACGTCCCTCTGCGTTAAAAAAATAATTTTAACGATGATATGAACTGCTTGGAATATCTTCTTGTTCCTTTGATTGAGGACGGGTGCGTTCTTGCAATGCCCAGAGACTCAGCACTGCTGCTGCTGTAGCTCCAATGGTGTCCATAATTAAGTCAGTGATCGTATCATCAAGGTCATTAATAACCCTAGTCACCCACTCAAAAACCTCCCAAAGTGCACCAATAGCAATGCCAAAACTCGCTACTGATAAAACAAACAACACACGATGATGGCGAAAGACATTCAGCATCGGGCTATACACTAGAAAGCTGAGCGCTAAAGTAATCGAAAAAGTCGTATAGCCATGAACAATTTCATCATAAGGGCCGGGGGCATAAAACCAACCCCAAACCCAGCCCCCTGCATTAATTAATGCTGCAATCACAAACAAGAAATCGAATAAGTTGGGTAAGTAACGATCCAAAGCCACAAAAGCAACGGAGGCCACGAGAAAACCAGCTAGGGTTAATGCACCCTGAAAGTTTCCTTGTACTAATACCAAGATGAATGCTATCCCTAATAAAAATTGCCCAATATAGGCAGCAATGCGGTAGCCTCGCCAGTTCGTACTCAACATAACTTTTACCTTTTTATTTGTGCAATAGGGTTCAGATTTAGCGATGTTCTAAAGCTTTCATCACCTCTAAATATCGCTCCTCAATCTCCTTGCGATCGCTCTCCACAGATATTGCCTCTTGGCTACAATCTTTAATCGTATTGGCGTGACGCAACAGTACCGCTCGGTCTTTTTTATTCTGAGTTTGGTTAGCAATCGCCGCGATCGCTTCTAGCAACCGCTTGCTTACCGCTACATCAGAATGACCATAACTGCGAATCTGGTTAAAGGCATCGTCTACTAAGCCGGCAAACGTAACTGAATCAGCAATAACACGCAACTTTTGGTTGTCATCGTAGCGGTAAGGGGAGGGAAAATTTCGCGGTGTGATGCGGCAGAGTCCAGCACTCAGTTGGTCAATACACTGCATCGCCGTAAAGGGGTCATTGATGGCAGGAGAAAGCGATCGCAAAGCAATCTCAACTAATTGGTGGATGGAGAACTCCACATCTTGATTTTCAGTGCGTTGCTTACCAAAAATGAAAGCTTGGTTGATCTGCTTAGTCAGCTTCTCACTCTTGCGTTCCCCAGGCCAAACTTGTACAAGCTTACTACCTTGCACAATAAACTTACCTGGGCGATATTTCAGCCGTAGTAAGAGGTCTTGTGATGTGGCGATCTTCATTAATCGCTCATTATCAATTGCCTGAAGATAACCACTTTTTGTAGATAAAATGGGCGAAGCTTCTTGATCGAAACCTACTGGAATTTCTTCCACCCATTGCGGATTCTCAGATAGACTATTGCCAATTTGTTTTGGAAAAAGCTGCTCGATCGCGTTGTCCAAATCCCTACCCACCTCATCGATCACATTCCCCACCTGAATCAAGGTTGAGGCGTGATGGATAAAGTAAATCAATACGCCGATACTAGTGATCGCCAGGATAATGCCAACTGTTACCGCAAATTGGGGTACAAACACATCGTAGTCATCGCTGCGAACACTCCGCAGAACCAGCAAGCAGTAAATGTAGGTGGCAATAAACGTACCGAGTACGCACTGATTGCCGATGTCCTGCATGAAGTTTCGTAGTAATCGTGGGCCAAATTGTGAGGAGGCTAATTGGAGAGCAACAATCACGATAGAAAAAGCCGTCCCCGCAACCGTAATCATTGAACCTGCAATCGTTGACAATACCGTACTCGCTCCATCTGGACCGCCGGTGTAGATCCAACCTAAGCTTTCCATGGGGCCTTTTTTGCCCATTCGGTCAAGTGTCAGCATCGCGAACGATAAGGCGATCGCTCCTCCTGCCATGAGTGTTGGCACAAACCAGTAGCTAGAGCGCAGGGAGTCCCAAAGCGTACTTAGTTTGATGTTTTTCATTGCTCATCACTCATTGCTGGGGTGCCTTGTCTACCGTTGCCGTCCCGTTGCGATCGCATTTCAGCAAGCTTACGAAGCGAACTTCCCATATTCAGAGGTTTCGGGACTGATTTGTTTCCTGCCGGCCATCCTTCTCGCTGACGGGAGCGATCGCCATCTGTTTCTTCCGTCTGATCATGGAACAGAACAACTTGCGTGGCGAAGGGTAAATCGATGCCATTGGCAGTTAATCTTTTCTTGATGGCTGACAGAACCGCGTCTCGCGTATCCAAAGCATCTGCTCTACGTGGAGGTGTAATCCACCAACGCACCCGAATATTCACAGTACTTTCTGCCAGTTCCATCACTAGCACATCTGGAGCCGGATCGCTTAATATCCCCTGTACACTTCTAACTGCTTCTAGCATTAACTGTTTTGCTTGGTCAAGGTCATCACCGTAACCGATGCCAACGTCGTACTCTTCTCGACGGTGTTCCCACGCCGTGTTCACCGTCACTGAATTTGTAAATAGCTCCGAATTGGGAATAACGACACGACGACCATCATACGTCCTAATGGTAGTAGCGCGGGTTTGAATTTCTTCAACGGTTCCCTCAAAACTTTTGAATACAATTTGGTCATTAATCTCGAACGGCTCAGTCAAAAGAATAAGGATACCAGCCAGAAAGTTTTGCAGAATGTCTCGGAAGGCAAAACCAATAGCAACTCCACTGATGCCCAACAATTGAACTAAATC
Organism: uncultured Microcoleus sp.; assembly: GCA_964588805.1. Classification (GTDB taxonomy): domain Bacteria; phylum Cyanobacteriota; class Cyanobacteriia; order Cyanobacteriales; family Coleofasciculaceae; genus CAZPRJ01. The sequence continues at coordinate 16,318 of CAZPRJ010000002.1, forward strand.
TCCTGGTTTGAAAGAGGGCAGGACAATCGCTAAGGCAACAAATAAACCCACCAAAATGATGGTTCCCTGCGCCAAACGTCCCAGTACCAATCCCAGATTTCGGGCTTGTCGATGCCTGCGGGTAAGGCGTCTAACCAGTAATTTAAACGCTCTGGCTGCCATCCAAAATAAGATAAAGACAATAACTGCCAAAACCATATTTGGCAACATGAGGATTAGACCATCGATCATTTCCTGAATTTTGTCCCATGCTGTTGTTACTGCCTCTTGGGTATTATTCACTCCTTCAACAACTTTCTCTTGGGCTTTCATCACTGCTCTAATTTTTAAAAACGTTGTTGATTGTACAGAGAAGTGAGGCGTTAAGAATCTACCTAAGGTGAAGAAAGTTTAGAGCCAAAAGTCATAAATTTGAACAGCAAACCCTAATCGATGTCCTCCTATTAAAGAGTTGACATGATACTTTCGATCAGTCTCAAGGCTGATTCGGTTTCAAAAATAAATTGGATTATGGTTTATGGAAGGAATAATTTGTCTTGAAAATAGGGGGTCAGGTGTCAGGGGTCAGGAGAGCTTTCAGAGAAACACTATTTATGTCAGTAATTCAAGTTTTTCAAGGACATTTGTTCAAACAAAATAAGCGAGTTTACCGTATCGCGCAGGTATTTAAAGGAACGGGAATCGCACTCTCAATGCTACTGTTTCCTACAGCAAGGCTTCAGAGCCCTGCTATTGGGGCAGAACGAATTTATGCATCTTATTCAATCCTAGAAAGCTCAATTTCTGTGGACGCTCTAGAAACCTATGCCAAGACAGGAGAACTTGAGGGGAATTTAGCCTATTATGCTCGGTATCTCGATCCGCAACAGCTCAAGCGATTACGACGCATCTTAATAGCACCGATTGACTTAGGGCCAGTGGAAGTTTCGCAGTTTCTTTACACGCCAATTGGGGAAACATTGCTTAATCGGTTGGGAAATGTAATTAAAACTGAAGCCCGTCAACCGGGATTTTATGCTCTACGATCAGCGCTAATTTTAGCAGCAGCCGAGCCAGAAGGATTAACGCTACTGAACATATTACAGAAATTTCCGACTCGTGGCATTCGGATTGATTTAGATCGCAGCCTTGACATTGCTTCTGAACTAGAAAGCTTTGTTGAACAGACGAATCAAGCGATCGCACTCATATCTCAGCAGTCAGCCGCCGCAGCAACTCCCCCACCCACCGTTAATTTTTCTCAACTGCGCGAGTTACGGCAGCGAGGCCGGTTTACATGGGACAAACAGACACTGAAATTATATGACCCTCAACGCGATCGCCGCTTTCTGGCCGATCTTTACCTGCCAAACGTCTTTGCACCAGCACCCGTGATTGTCATCTCTCATGGTTTAGGAGCAAACCGCCAAAGCTTTGCCTATTTAGCACAACAGCTAGCATCTTATGGGTTTGCTGTTGCTGTGCCTGAACATCCAGGTAGTAATAGTGAGCAACTGCAAGCGCTACTAGCCGGCCGAGCAGACGAAGTGACACAACCGAGTGAATTTATTAACCGTCCTCTGGATGTGAAATATTTGTTGGATGCCCTGGAAAGAGTGGACGCAGCGAATCCCAACATACAACTGAATTTACAACAAGTTGGCGCAATCGGCCAGTCTTTTGGGGGTTACACAGTGCTGGCTTTAGCAGGTGCTTCCCTTAACGTTGAACAACATCAAAAGCAGTGTCAGTCTCTTGAAGATGCTCTCAATGTTTCACTTTTGCTGCAATGTAAGGCTTTGCAACTTCCTGGTACTCAGTATAATCTGCGCGATGAACGCATTCAGGCAGCGATCGCGATTAACCCAATTACTAGCATCATCTTTGGGAAAGAGGGGATAAGCAACATAAAAATTCCAGTCATGCTTGTCAGCAGCAGCGCTGATAAAGTTGCACCGGCTTTACCTGAACAAATTAAGCCCTTCACCTGGCTGACAAATCCCGAAAAGTACCTTGTTTTGCTCGAAGGTGGAACCCACTTTACGACACCCAGTCATACCAATTCAGACGCAGAACCTTTACCTATTCCTACTGAAGTGACTGGCCCAAATCCTGCGATCGCACATCGTTATCTCAATGCCTTGAGTGTGGCTTTCTTCAAAACTTATACAGCAGGAGTAACGCCATACCGCCCCTATCTTAGCGCTGACTACGCTCAATCCATTAGTCGAGAGCCGATCAGCCTTAGACTTGTGCGATCGCTGCCAGCAGAAATTACACAAAAATAAACTTGAATGGGCAACCTGCCCATCCCACAAGAAAAAGTTTATACCTCACTCATTAATTAAAATTTTTTCTCCTTCGCTCCCCTCGTTAAGTTTATTGAGCAGCACGGTCGGGTAAAGGTGCAGGTTGTACTGTCAGCGTTACAGAACGTCCATTCCGTTGCACTGTGATGGGTAATTGACCCCCGACTCCCGCATTTTCCACCTGCTGCTGAATTTGTTCAGCTTTGGTCACGGACTGGTTGTTAATCGACTGAATCACATCTCCGGGTCTAAGACCAGCTCGAGCGGCAGGAGAACCTTGTACCACTTGCACAATCAGAACACCCTGGTCGGCTTCTACACGAATGTTACTATTAGGATTATTTTGAAGCCGTTGTTTAATTTCTGGGGTGAGGTCTACCATCTGAATGCCCAGGAAAGGATGCTCGACTCTTCCTTTGGTAATCAGTTGATCAGCTATCCGTTTAGCGGTGTCAATGGGGATAGCAAAACCGATTCCTTGTGCTCCTTGAATAATGGCCGTATTGACGCCAATGACTTGACCGCGAGCATTGAGCAAAGGGCCACCAGAGTTACCAGGATTAATGGCCGCATCGGTTTGAATAAAAGGAACACGTTTTCCTCTTGCGCCAATGTCACTGCTGGAACGGTCGATGGCACTCACGACACCGACGGTAACAGTTTCTTGTAGTCCTAGGGGGTTGCCAATGGCGATCGCCCATTGGCCAGGTTGGACTTGAGTGGAACTGGCCAGTTCTACCGTTTGCAGGTCATTTTCGGGGACTTGAACCACGGCAATATCTGTAAGAGGGTCTTCCCCTAAAACCTTACCCTCAAGCGTCCGACCATCGGCAAAGGCCACCGTGACTACATCAGCCTTATTAACTACATGAGAATTAGTTAAAATTAAGCCCTTTGGGTCGATGACAAAGCCAGAACCCACACCGCGCTGAACTCGTTCTTGGGGTTGTGATGGCACACTATCTCCAAAAAACCTGCGAAAGAATGGGTCATTAAATTCATCACGCGCTTGACTTCTAACCGTTTGCGAGGTGTTAATTCGCACCACTGCCGGTTCGACTTTCTTGACTACCTCAACCACAAAATTTGTGTCATCCTGGGTGGGGGTGAGTGGACGATTCCCTGTGGCAACGTCCGACGCCTCTTGGGTTTGAGGATTTGTGGGAGCGAGGTTTGATACTCTTGAGCAACTCCCTAGCAAAGCGATCCCTAAGCTCAACAGGGGTAGCCAGACGTACATTGCTCGTTTTTGTGGCATCTGTGGATGGCGATCACCAGGTATCCTCTTCATCAGGTTTTGTCCTTGTTCAATCAGACTTGTTGTACCCTTTGGCTTTAGATTGGCTACATTTTGATGGCTCAAATGGATGCACAGCAGGATTTTACAATCCAAAATCTAAAATCCAACTTCTAACTTAATGGTATTAGGTGCTTATCCTGCTCTTTTGCTAAGCTCTATCTATTTTTTCGCAAATTGTCTATTACCCTCAGATCTTTTTTTAGACCATGCGATCGCCTACGGTTAGGTTCGGGCTACAAGGAGCGATCACAACTACCGAGCAAGAACTTGACAAATTTATTTTTTACCCCATTATGTCAAAGACCAGCAACAAAACAGGAATTCGAGAATTGAGTTCCAGGCTGTGTGACCCGATTTTACGAAGGTGCGATCGCATTCTCCCCAGAAAAATTTAATAAGGTACTGTACATAACAGATAATTAAACCCTGATCGTTAACAACTTGATGACGCATGACTAAAACTGCATGGGTGTTTCCAGGACAGGGTTCTCAAGCCATTGGCATGGGTTCAGATTTATCTGACTTACCCTCTGCTCAAACCAAGTTTACCCAAGCCCGAGAAATTCTCGGATGGGATGTTTTAGAGATTTGCCAAAGCTCGGAAGACAAACTTTCTCGTACCCTTTATACTCAACCTTGCTTATATGTAGTTGAGAGCATTCTTGCCGATGCCCTCATCGAGCGAGGCCACACACCCAACCTTGTAGCGGGTCACAGTTTGGGAGAATATGTGGCACTATATACAGCCAATGTTTTTGATTTTGAGGCTGGGCTACGCTTAGTGAAACATCGAGCCCAACTGATGGATAGTGCTTCTGATGGCATGATGGCTGCTCTAATTGGGTTTGACCGTGAGCAACTCGAACAACAGATTCAGCAAACCTCCAACGTTGTTCTCGCTAATGATAACAGTCCCGCACAAGTCGTGATTTCCGGGACACCGGAGGCGGTTAAGGAGGTCATGGCTAAGATTAAAGTTAAACGTGCCGTTCCTTTGAATGTTTCAGGTGCTTTCCACTCCCCCTTAATGGCAGACGCTGCTACTGAATTTGAGAAGGTATTAGAATCAGTATCCTTTGCCGACGCTAAGATACCAGTACTATCAAATGTGGAACCCGTCGCTAGTGTTGAGGCCGCTGCTCTCAAAAGTCGCCTCCAACGTCAAATGACTGGTTCTGTGCGCTGGAGAGAAATTGCGATGCAGTTACCTAAAGAAGGAATTGAACGAGTGGGAGAAGTCGGGCCGGGCAAAGTTCTCACGGGTTTAATTAAACGGATGTGTCCCAACCTCGTGTTGGAAAATATAGGGAGTCTGGCTGAATTACCGACTTAATAAGTTTTGATGAATTGAATTTTGGATGGAATAGACTTCTTAATCACATTCTTTTACATCAAATTTTTGGGCAGATGAGACGCCTACCCCACCCGAAAAATGGCTACTAATTCCTGACTCCTGACTCCTGACTCCTGACTCCTGACTCCTATTTTCCCAACTGAACATTCATCCCATTAAACCTCAACTCTTATGGGCAGAAACCGCGAACCCATTGCTAGCTTAGTTCTCTACCATGCCTTTAAATGGTCAGTTGTGAGTCCCGTACTTCACGCTTACTTGCGAGGACGTATTTATGGCACAGAAAATGTACCCAAAGAAGGGCCGTTGGTTGTAGTCAGCAATCATGCAAGTCATTTTGACCCTCCTCTGGTGTCCAATTGTGTGGGACGTCCGGTCGCTTTCATGGCCAAAGAAGAGTTATTTCATGTTCCTGTATTAAAGCAGGGAATTAAATTGTATGGAGCGTATCCGGTCAAGCGGGGTATGGGAGACAGGAGTGCTATTCGTTCGGCACTTGAATGTTTAGAAGATGGTTGGGCTATTGGTGTGTTTTTAGAGGGAACACGAACACTCGATGGTCGAATTCATAACCCTAAATTGGGTGCTGCTTTGATTGCCGCCAAAGCAAAAGCGCCACTACTCCCGGTGAGTTTGTGGGGGACTGAGAAAATTCTCACTAAAGGTTCTCCCATTCCACGGCCTGCATCTGTCACAGTAAGAATTGGTCAGGTTATTGAGGCTCCAAACTCAACAAAACGGGATGAATTGGAGTCTATTATCCGACAATGTACAACAGCAATTCACACCCTTCACGATTTAGGACGTTGAGTCAGCCATGAGTGAACCCAGCCTGAATTTTTGGCAACGACTCAATAATATGGTCTTAGTTCGATTTCTCTTATTTGTTGCCTCGGGCTGGGCATTCGTTGAGGTTTTAGCTTATTTTGAAACTGTTATTGTTATCTTTACGTTTGCGGCAGTTCTGGCTTTTTTGCTGAGTTATCCGGTGCGATTACTCAATCGGTTTTTACCCCATGGAGTTGCTGTTGCTTTGGTTTTTTTTGTAGGAATGGCAACTCTTTTAGGAATTGGCCTGATTTTGGGTTTAACAATTTGGTCTCAAAGTCAACAACTTCTAGACAGTTTAATCCAATTCTCAAATTCTATCGTTCCGATGTTGGAAAGAATAGAAGAATTGTTGCGTCAACGGAATATTGTAGTTGATTTAGGACTTATTCAAGACCAATTTAGACAGTTGTTGTTGAATAAATTAGGTACAGGTTTAACTTATAGCTTTTCGGCTATTCAAATCTTTTTTGCTAATTTTATAACTTTAATTTTGATTGCTGTTGTTGCTTTTTTTATGTTACTAGAGGGAGAGCAATTGTGGCAAATTGTTCTCTGGTTAATTCCTAAGCGCTTACGTCGTCGATTTACTCGAGCTATACGACGTAACTTTTTAGGTTTTTTTAGAGGTCAGTTATTATTAACTCTATTTTTAACAGTTTCTTCTTTTATTGTTTTCTTAGTTTTAAACGTACCTTTTCCTTTAATTTTGGCTTGTATTGTTGCTATTTTCGATATTATACCTGGTATTGGAGCAACTTTAGGAGTTAGCACTGTTTTTATTATTTTATTAGCTCAAGGTGTTTGGTTAGCTATCCAAGTTTTAATTGCTTGTATTATTCTTCAGCAAATACAAGATAATTTAATTGCACCTAGAATAATGCGAGATACATTGAATATTAATCCAGTTGTTGTTTTTTTTGCTTTGTTAGTTGGTGCTAAAGTTGCAGGAATACTAGGTATTTTTATTTCAATTCCTATCACCGGGGTAATTGTTAGTTTGTTTGGTATTAATGAGATGAGAGTAGAAGAATAATTAAGTAAAAAGGAAATCTAAACCATAAAATTTTAATATTTATTACCTAGTTTGCAATTTCCATTTACAATAAAACGAAATCAAAATGGAATTTTTTCATAATGCAAGATTTAAGAGCACAATTAGCAGAAACCGTGGATGAAGCTCAATTAGAGTGGCTGAAGCCTCACATCCGACAAGATAGGGTTGTGGTTGTTCATCCGCAGTTAGATTTGCTAGATGTGGGAGTTGCGATCGCGCAAGATGATGTCACATCTGTTCAGCATTGGATTAGCGAACAACTCCTGCACAAGCCTTTGCCCGAGGAACTTGTAGATTGGAACAGTAATGAAAGTATGCGCCTTCAAGCTTTGATTGTACAGCCATACGTTTTAGTGCAGGAACCTCAATAAGGCGATCGCTTCGCTGTTAGAGGAGCGGGGGTGCAGGGGTGCGGGGGAGCTGGGGAGAAAAAAGACAGACATAAATTCAATTCCTGACTCCTGACTCCTGACTTCCTCAAGTTTAAGTGGGAGGATTCTTCGGAGGATTAGAACCTAAAAACTGAGATCGAAGTTCTTCAAGTTCGCGATCTATTTGACTTTTGGATTTAGGTGAACTTGAAGACGATGTCGGCTCAGATGCGGGTTTTTGCTGCGGGTTGGTGGCAGCAGGTGGACTGAGAAACTGAGAACTAACTTCAGCTAAGTCCGCTTCAATCGCTCCATTAGGCTTCTTGGCGATCGCTTGAGGTTGTGGATTAATACTAGTTGATGTAACTGAAGATTGCGGCTTGTTGATAACACTCTGAGAGGTTTGAGAACCCAAATCTTGGAGAATTTCAGACGCAGATTGATACCGTTTATTGATGGCAGTTTCTATCATCTTATCGAGGATGCAACTGAGAGCCTGAGTGACTGGACTTCTCAGCGCATTTCGCCACACCCAATTTCCTTCATGAGCATTAAATAAGTCAAAAGGATGCATCCCCGTTAGTAAATGGATACAAGTCACACCCAAACCATAGATATCACTGGCAAACACGGCTCGGCCAAAGCTTTGTTCGGGTGCAGCATAACCGGCTGAACCAATCGCCGTTCCTGTCCTAGCCAACGCCGTTCCTGTAGCGACTTTCGAGGCTCCAAAATCAACAAGAACTAGTTGCCCTCTTTGCACTTTCTCCTGGTGAAGGAAGGTACGACGAATAATATTTTCTGGCTTGATATCTCTATGAATAACTTGATGTTGATGTACAAATTGCAACACCGGCAACAAACCATTTAGAAGTAAGCGGATTTGTCCCTCGTCAAACGTACCGCGACTCACCAATTCTTGCGCTAAGTCTTGGCCATCAATAAACTCTTGCACTAAATATTGTTGATTATCTTGAGAAAAATACGCCAACAGTTCAGGAATCTGGGGATGTTTCCCCAATTCATCCAAGCGCATTGCCTCTTGTGTAAATAATTCGGCTGCCTTTTGTACCGTGTTCGTGCCTTGTGCTTGCGGGAAAAACTGCTTAATCACACAGCGTGGATGAGAGGGTTTATCTTCGTCTACCGCTAAAAAAGTTTTGCCAAAACCCCCTTGTCCAAGAGGTTGAATGGTTCGGTAACGGTCTTTCAGCAGTAATTTTGACCCACAAGTTTGACAAAAATTTGTCCCTGTTGGGTTTTGAGGGTTAGGGCAGTGGGGGTTGAGGCAATAGCTCATGCGGTTCGATCGTTGGGCTTCTCTCTCTATTTTGCCCGACCAAACGGGTGCATCTCATTTTTGTCAAAAATTATAATCAATGGGGGTGCTGGAAATAATTTAGATATACAGCCTCCTAACTCCTGAATTCTGACTTCTGACTCCTGAACTGTATTCTATTATTTTATTTTAATGATTGCTTCGCTTGTAAGATAGCCTGCCGGAAGCCCAAAACAACCAAAATATTAGCAAGGGTTAAAAAAAATTCCGCACCCCCATGCAACCAATCCACATTCGCCAATGATTTTCCATAAGCCACTTGGGAGTAAATTCCTGCCGGAATGGTCACGCCAACAAAAACAAGAGTCATGTAAAAACCAATGAGCGCCAAGCGAGGGGTTTTTCCCGAACGAGTGAGAAACCACAAAAAACCTAAGTAGGGAAATAAGGAGAGGGCAAATAAGCTGTCTTTAGAAATCATAATATTGAAGTCAAAATTTAGAATCGTTATGGTGTACTACTCGTTTGTAACTCTAATTTTAGGCTTTTTTTTAATTAATTATTACTGTTTTCTTTTGTAACAAAAGTTACGCAAATTATGTCTTGAATTCCCATATAGCTAGGGCGTACCGACGTGCGCCCTAGCTCTAGCTATATGGGGATTTCTTAACTAAATCCTCTTTAAAAGAGGCATCACAAGCAAATTGAATCAGCTTTATTTGATAAAATTAGCCATTGACAAAAAACCTTGTTGCTGTTCTACATAAGAAATAGGTAGCAGTCAACAAAGCCATTGATGTTTTCAAGAATATGGCTCGCTCCAATTAGAATTGTTTAATTTTCTGGGTTCTATAACATGGAGCCTCGACTAAGCAACAATGACTCTTAAATTTGAATTTTGAATTTTGAATTTTGAATTTAAAAAAGTCAGGATGCATCAACCGTGACATCAGACTTAGCGATTGTTGCCTGATTAGTCTCCAATTTCTGGGCAGAACGCCAAATCCACCAAGCGGCAGCACAAAGAGTAATATTTCCGAGGACTGTCATTGCTGCTTGAAGTGTAACCAACCACTCTAAAGATTTAGGGTTGTCAAAAAAGTGCCAGGTACAGGCACACATCGCACTCACCAGCGCTGGTAACATCCCGAAAGATAACGCCCACCAAGAGCGATCGCGCTTAACTTCACCATACGTCCAAATTAACCAGATCGCGGCAATCCACTCGATAACGCTGGAAACGTGAATCATCCAAGTCGGAATTGAAAGAGCGTGCATAAACAGTGCTAGGGTAGTAACTTCATCAGCATTTAAATTGTATAGTCCATTCTCCCCAGCTCCCCTACACCCCGGCACTCTGGCACCCTAGCTCCCCCGCCCCCTAGCTCCCCCGCCCCCCCGCTTCCGAGTGCCTTAGACTGATACCAAGAACAGATCTAAAAAGGGACATGGGGCAAATACGGGCAGTTTTATGTGGATACTACGGCAAAGGCAATGGTGGTGATGAAGCCTTACTTGCCTCGCTGTTGCAAATGCTACCGGAATCAGTTACACCTGTGGTGCTTTCGGGCAACCCGAAGGAAACTCGCAAGCGCTATGGGGTGACAAGTTGCGATCGCATGTCTGTCTTCCAAGTCCTCAAGGCCATGCGCCATTCAGATGCCTTTATCTGGGGAGGTGGCAGTTTAATGCAGGATATCACCAGTACCGCTAGCCCTCTTTACTACGGGGGATTGATTGGGTTGGCAGAACGAATGGGATTACAAACCATTGCTTGGGCGCAAGGAATCGGCCCTTTAAAACGTGATTGGATTCGGCGGATAACCCGACTATCCTTGGCAGGTTGTACCGCCGTCAGTGTGCGCGATAACGGTTCAGCCGCCCTCTTAAATGAATGGAATATTCCCTTTATTCAAGCCCCCGATCCGGTGTGGGCATTGGACTCTAAACCCGTACCTGGATTATGGGACTTACCCGCCCCTAGGGTCGCCGTTACATTGCGATCGCATTTCACCTTAACCCCCCAACGCCTTGCTAACCTGACCCGTGCTTTAGTTGACTTCCAAAAAGCCACACAAACCTGTATTCTACTGATACCCTTCCAGACTTCTCAGGATACGAGTATTGCCAAATCCATTCAATCTCAGCTACCAGGCCCCAATCACCTGTTTGAGCTTGAAGACCCCAGAGATTTGAAAGGATTGTTTCGGGGTGTAGAAATGGCGATCGGGATGCGCTACCACAGCCTGATTATGGCAGGGGCAGAAGAATGTCGATGCTTTGCCCTCAGTTACGATCCCAAGGTCAGTCAACTTATGGCTCAATTAAATATACCTGGGTGGGAGTTAGCACAGCTCCCCGATGACCCCAATGTGATTAGTCGCGCCTGGATTGATCATTACGCCAATGGCGACTCCCTTACCTGTGACCAAATTCAGTCATTAATAGACCGGGCATTGATGCATCGAGATGTTTTAGCACAAGCGCTCTTGGACTCTAACTGAGTGGCGTTGAGACAGTTTGCTAAATTACTGATTAACTTAAAATTTGAGGTCTGGAGGTTTTTGTGCATTACTTTGTATGGAGAGAAGGATAAAGTTGGGATAGCTGCACCTGGCCTCAAATCCAGGCAAAGCCTTTGACTTAAAACTTCTACACAGACATTGGTAAGGATAACCTAGTACTGCTCCCTTGGAAGTCAAAATTCAAAATGCTTACATTGTAAGCATTACAGCGATGAGAGAAGGTAGCTTTATTTCGACCGTAATGGACTAGGACTTGAAAATGGCTGGATAGACACCCATCCTTTTTGCCAATACAGTTGTGTCCTGACTTGCCCACCTCTTGGATTTGTGACCCTCTTGTTGAAGAGCTATGAGCGAAGCTGATACCCCAAACAACCAGCCCCTTCCTGAATCTACTTCCTCAGTAGAAGAGATTACCTCAGAGGTTCCAGAAGTCAGCGAGACACCAGAGGAGACGCAAATCGTTCACCTCTCCCCATTACGGAATTTGAGGGAGGTAGAACAACCGCCAGAGTCTGAGTCGTCTTCAGAGGAAGAACCCCAGATAATAGACGCCTCGGCTACAGTCGCAGACGAACCTACGGCTGAGGGATCTGATGCCTCTATGCAGCGCAGCAATGATGCTGACTGGTTTGCCTTAGCTCAAAAAATGCGCCAGCGCAATCGTCGTTTGCACGAACAAGTCACTCAGATGAGGCAAGCACTCAAGGATAAACAGGAGGAACTACACCAGGAACTTCTGCGATCGCGTGAGTATGAGGTAATCATTGCTCAGCAAGCCGAAGAAATGAATACGATTCATGAGCAATTAGCCCGTCTCTTCCACGCTCTAGAATCTTCCCACCAAGCTGCCCAACGCCAACAAATCTTAATCGAAACCTTATCAGAACAGTTACAAAGCTCTCAAGAACGGGTCGCTCAACTCGAGCGAGAATGCGCCCTGACTCAGCAGCGCTACAACGAGCAATCTCACCAATTGTTACAGGCCGCCAATACCTGCCGTGAACTCCGAACCCGCTTATATCGGCAGCAGCAGCAAGCCCTACAATTCAAAACAGCGTTGGAAAAATCTCTAGAAATGACCAGTTCTAGTTCTACGAGTAACCAACAACCATCAGTCAAACTAGGGACTAATATCCCCTATATCCACAAAACCCAACCCATTCAGCCCTGGTCAGCCGAGCAAGAAACATCACCAGAACCTTCCCAGTTTGATGCCCTTTGGAATCGTCCTATTGTGCTCGATGTATCTTCAACAGAACCTCTAGCCGGAACCAAACCTTGGGAAGAGTCCATAGAGAGTACTGTCAGTTCTGACCCGCCCACACTATCCTTACTCAAACGCTTAGAAGAAACCCATCGTCCTGCCCCCTCAGAGTCCTCAGACTCTGGTGAAACTCCCCAAGAAGCAGACAACGAAGCTTCAGAACAAGAATTAGAGCAGCAATTGCTAGCAGAAATGTCTTCCCTGGCTGAAGCATCCGGTTTGTCGGAAGTACAAGCCGAACTCACACAAATACAAGCATCTATCACACCGGAAGATGTAGAACCTGATATAGATGAGTCTGAGGCTAAGGTATTAGAACCCTTTCCCAGCGATGTCCACTCCACTCAAGCTACAGACACCCAGCAGCAGGATACTGAAACCGATGAGATAGAGAATGAGGATATTTGGGATAATTTTGGCAGCGAGGAACCTGATCCAGCCCAAGACGTTGCCCTACCCCAATCGAACTGGCCATCGCCCACACTCTACCCCCTACGCCCCCCCAAGCGACGCAAATCCCTAGCCGCGATAGATTTACCCTCTTTCCCCCGATATGGACCAATTTAGTAGGTTTAGAAGGTAGGAGGTAGGAGGTGGAAGATGGGAAGCAAATCACCGAAAGTCGGCGGGAAGCCCATTCCATCTCTAGAGATGGGAGGGATAGCCCTCCGGGAAGGCGCGATCTGGAGCCGGAAGTAATTCCGGCGTCCAGCGTCCTTCCGTCCGCCGACGAGAGTTATTTGTTCTTTGTTGTTTGTAAAAGATACAAATAACCAATAACCAATAACAAATAACACGAACCATCTCAATCTCCCGGATTTGGAACTTCAGAATTCTTAACCCAATCCTCATACAAATCCGGGCGACGCTCGTGTGTTCTTTGAATCTGCTGCTGTTTGCGCCAGTTTGCGATCGCCGCATGATTTCCCGATAATAAGACCTCCGGCACTTTCCATCCCCGGAAATCAGCCGGCCGAGTGTACTGAGGATAATCCAGCAATCCAGCTTCAAAACTTTCAGCTTTTAATGACTCAACTTTACCCACGGTTCCGGGTAACAACCGCACTACACCGTTAATCAGTGCTAAAGCAGGAATTTCCCCACAAGTCAAGACAAAATCTCCTAAAGAGACCTCACGCGTCACTAAATTTAATACACGCTCATCAACTCCTTCATAGTGTCCACAAATGAGCACCAGTTGGTCGTAACTTGTTGCCAACTGCCCAAACAATTGCTGATTCATGGGTTGCCCCTGAGGGGTCATGAGAATCACATCCCGTTGAGGTAAAATAGGCAATGACTCCACAGCAGCAAAAATTGGCTCTGGTTTCATCAACATCCCCACACCGCCGCCGTAGGGTTCATCATCAACGCGCCGATGCTTGTCGGTCGCAAAGTCGCGGGGATTAACAAAATGCACATTGGCAATACTTTTGGCCAATGCTTTACCCAGTAGCCCTGAACTCAGGGGTGAGGTAAAGAAATCAGGAAACAAAGTGACAACATCAAATCGCACAGACAATAAAGTAGGTGTTGAGGATAGGGATTGAGGCAGCAGACGAGATATTTAAGTTGAGACGTTTCAGGCGGATTAGGAGCCGACGAATTGCCACTGGCATTTGAGCGAGAGCAGAGCGCATGGAGAACCAAGAAACAGGAACAGTGTTAGAGAATTGTTAAGGATATTATAAAAAATTGCTGACGTAATCTGGCATCATGCGTAGATAAGTACGCATTAGAACCAAAAAATTGCCGCTCATCACAGTGTTTCTGGATCAACTCGATCATCAAACAACTTAATGGATGAACAGGAGATTAAAGCAAACGCTAAGCTCAAGAGCAATCACGTTAGCGCTTGCTCAACACTCATATAGGGTGACATTTTGAACAATAGGCAAAACTCTAGCATCTGAAACGACCTATGCCCAAAATCGACATTATGCAGTTAGAATCTCAACATCAGGAAACCAGGATGCCTCAATCCACAAAAACCGCCATTTTAGTTATCGGTGGTGCGGAGGATAAAGTTCATGGACGAGAAATCCTGCACACCTTTTTTGGGCGCTCAGGCTCGAGTGATGCGCGAATTGCCATTATTCCGTCAGCTTCACGGGAACCTGCAATTATTGGTGAGCGCTACGTTAATATTTTTGAGGACATGGGGGCTAAGGAGGTTCGAGTCCTCGATATCCGCGATCGGGCTCAGGCGGAAGACACCGGTTATCAAGACTTTGTGGAACATTGTACGGGCGTCTTCATGACCGGTGGCGACCAACTGCGGTTGTGTGGATTACTGGCCGATACCCCGTTGATGGAAAAAATACGCCAACGTGTCCAACAAGGTGAGGTAACTCTAGCCGGTACGAGTGCAGGAGCAGCCGTTATGGGTCATCACATGATTGCAGGAGGGGGTAGTGGGGAACCGCCTAATCGTTCTTTAGTGGACATGGCAACGGGGTTAGGATTCATCCCTGAGTTAATTGTCGATCAACATTTTCACCATCGCAATCGCATGGCACGTCTAATGAGTGCGGTGGCAGCTCATCCTGAACGCTTGGGAATTGGCATCGATGAAGATACCTGTGCGATGCTAGAACGAAATGGATTGTTACAGGTCATGGGACAAGGTACTGTAACCATAGTTGATCCCGGAGAAATGTCTTACACGAACTATCTCGATACCGATGCCACGGACGCGATTAGCCTCCACAATTTGCGTGTCCATATTCTCAGCTACGGCGATCGCTACCATTTACACAAACGCTGTCTTATTCCTCCCGATTGTTAGGGGTCAGGAGTTAGGAGTCAGGAGTCAGGAGTCAGGAGTCAGAAGTCAGGAATTGAATTTATGTCTGTCTTTTTTCTCCCCAGCTCCTCCGCTCCTCCGCTCCTCCGCTCCTCCGCTCCTCCGCTCCTCCGCTCCCCAGCTCCCCCGCACCCCCACCCTGACAGCCAGCGAGGGGTGAGTTTGAGTATTGCCAAGACTATTACTACCTTTTTAAATAAAACTGTTCACAATGAACAGTTTGAGTGGTTTTTAAAGCAGGAAACTAGTTGACATTCAAAATTAAAAACGTAGGGCTAAATTCTAGGAATAAGCCCAGTCACTCATAGTTTATGAAGCCCTTCCCTCTCATGAGTAGCAAACTCTTCCTTTTGGAACCCTATGAGTTCCAAGGGTATTTACCCAACTCCTCACTTGCCGATTCTCAACGAGGCTTTTATTTAATGAAATAGACGAAAATTTTCTCTATCCTGTTGTTTATGTAGACATCCCTGCTTATTCCAACGTTCATATTCAGCCTTGGCGCTATGGTTGGAGTTGGCAAAGCCACAAGGGCTTGCACAATGAGAGCATGGCGATGAAAGCTGACTGGAGTCTAGTGTGGGAAAAACCAACTTCTTGCTTAAGAATTTAGAGACTCTAGCACATCTTTCGATAGTGCTTCGGTATACTCCCACTGTGCCGGCCAGCAGTCAGTAAAAGTACATTTTCTATAATTGCTTCTTTGGGCAACATTTCTTAGTTCCTGAATCACTACCCTCAAAAGTTTCTATGAGAATTCTGAGAATCCAGACCTTACGCGGCCCCAACTATTGGAGCATTCGACGCAACAAACTCATTGTCATGCGGCTTGATTTAGAAGAGTTGGCGGAAAGACCTTCCAACACAATTAGTGGCTTCTACGAAGGACTCGTTGCCGCACTGCCCAGTCTGGAAGAACACTTTTGTTCACCGGGAGTACGAGGAGGGTTCCTCAGTCGGGTACGGCAAGGAACCATGATGGGTCATATCATTGAACATGTTGCCCTAGAACTCCAACAAATGGCAGGAATGTTTGTGGGGTTTGGCCGCACTCGGGAAACATCAACACCGGGCATTTACCAAGTTGTCATTGAGTATACCGACGAACAAGCCGGACGCTATGCTGCTAGAGCGGCTGTGCGCTTGTGCCAGAGTATTGTCGATACTGGCACCTACCCTCAAGGTGAATTAGAACAAGACCTCAAAGACCTACAAGACCTATTTCGTGATGCCGCCCTCGGGCCTTCTACAGAAACGATTATTAAAGAAGTAGAAGCTAGAGATATTCCCTGGATGCTGCTCTCGGCTAGAGCCATGATTCAATTGGGTTATGGAATTCATCACAAACGAGTCCAGGCTACCTTGAGCGACTATTCAGGAATCTTAGGGGTGGAATTGGCCTGTGATAAAGAAGGCACTAAACAAATCCTTCGAGATGCAGGCGTACCCGTGCCACGCGGTGCAGTCATCAATTACCTGGATGAACTGGAAGATGCGATCGCGGATTTAGGGGGCTATCCCATTGTGATTAAACCCCTAGATGGCAATCATGGACGCGGGATCACCATTAACATCAAAAACTGGGATCACGCAGAACGAGCCTATGATGTCGCCCGAGAAATCTCGCGAGGCGTGATTGTAGAACACTACTACACCGGTCGCGACCATCGCGTTTTAGTGATTAATGGTAAAGTCGTGGCTGTGGCAGAACGAGTGCCAGCTCACGTCATTGGAGATGGGAAATCTACAGTTCAAGCACTCATTGACGAAACCAATCGTGACCCCAATCGTGGCGAAGGACATGATAACGTCCTCACGAAGATTACAGTAGACCGCACGAGTTTGAGTATTTTAGAGCAACAGGGCTATACCCTCGATACCATTCTCGAACCGGGACAAATGTGCTATCTGCGGGCAACTGCAAACCTCAGTACAGGGGGTATTGCCGTAGACCGCACCGATGATATTCACCCGGAAAATATTTGGCTGGCGCAACGAGTGGCCAAAATCATCGGCCTGGATATTGCCGGTATTGATGTGGTGACGCCGGATATTACTAAGCCGTTGCGAGAAGTAGATGGGGTGATTGTAGAAGTAAACGCTGCCCCAGGCTTCCGGATGCACGTCTGTCCCAGTGTGGGCTTAGCACGAAATGTGGCGGCTCCAGTTTTAGATATGCTCTTCCCCAATGGCGGAACGGGTCGAATTCCCATCATTTCGATTACTGGTACTAACGGAAAGACAACCACCACACGCTTAATTGCCCACATCTATCGCTACACCGGACGTACAGTGGGCTACACCACAACCGATGGTATTTATATTGATGACCATGTAGTAGAAAAAGGAGATACCACCGGACCCCAAAGCGCTCAAGTGATTTTGAAAGACCCGACCGTTGAAGTGGCCGTCCTAGAAACGGCACGGGGCGGTATTCTACGTTCTGGCTTGGCTTTTGATAAGTGTGATGTGGGTGTTGTCCTCAATGTCTCGGCTGACCACTTAGGTATTGGAGATATTGACACCCTAGACCAAATGGCTCATCTCAAGAGTGTTGTGGCCGAATCGGTGAGTATCAATGGTTATGCTGTCCTGAATGCCGATGATCCCCTAGTGGCGTCAATGGCAGAGCGAGTCAAAGGGCAAGTGGCTTATTTTGCCATGAACCCGTCTAATGAGTTGGTGCAAAATCATACTCGAAAAGGCGGTTTGGCGGCGGTGTATGAGAATGGTTATCTCTCTATTCTGAAAGGGGATTGGACACTGCGGATTGAACAAGCTGTAAATGTCCCCGTCACGCTTCAGGGACGAGCCCCTTTTATGATTGCCAATGCCCTGGCAGCAAGTTTGACCGCTTTTGCTCAAGGGGTTCCGATCGAATCCATCCGCGAAGCTCTAACCACGTTCCGAGCTTCTGTGAATCAGACTCCAGGCCGGATGAATTTATTTAATCTCGGACATTATCATGCGCTGGTCGATTATGCCCACAATGCTGCCAGTTATGAGGCACTCGGAAGCTTTGTTCTCAACTGGCCAGGAGAACGGGTGGGAGTGATTGGGGGCCCAGGCGATCGCCGGAATGAAGATTTTATTGCTCTAGGGAAACTCTCTGCAAAAATCTTTGACCGCATCATTATTAAAGAAGACGACGACTTGCGCGGACGGCCGAGTGGTGAAGCGGCAGAGTTGATTACCAAGGGCATTCTTCAAGAAAAACCGGACTGCCCGTATGAAATCATCCTCCAAGAAACAGAGGCGATTAATACAGGGTTAGATCGAGCCAGTTCTGGCGGTTTAGTGGTGATTCTTCCCGAAACTGTCACTCGTGCGATAAGCTTAATTGAGGCGCGTCATCCACTGCCGGAGACGATGCATCAGTCGATTATTACCGATAGCCAGGCTAGTATACAGCCATCGGTGGTGAATAAGGTCTGAGCTACACCTGGAAGGTTGTACCAGAGCTGAACTAGGGCAAACTACATCTATGAGGGACTCTGAGGTTAAAATCGGAGTCCCTTAGTCTTGTCGATTGTATCGTTCAGAGCTCTCTGACAACTGGAAGGTTATTTTTGATTTGATATGAGTGAGATTCAGCCAGCCAACAAACATCGAATCTATGAAATTTTAGAATCGTCTAATCCGGACGATCTCCTCAGCCAAGTTGATGATTGGGGTGTGACTTTCCTGATTATCTTAGATGTAGGGGCTTTTATTTTAGAAACATCCCAAAATGCTTTTATCAAACCTAAAGATTTCTGGGTTGATATTGAAATCATTTCCGTTTCTTGTTTTACGCTTTTGTATGTTTTACAACTCTGGTCATGCACGGCTGATTCTCGTTACCAACAACCAATATGGGGGCGAATTAAATATGCGTTAACCCCTTTGGCGATTATTGACCTCTTAGCCATTCTTCCTTTTTATTTATTGTTGTTTTTTCCTCCAATTAAAGGTATCGAATCGATTGAATTATTACGGTTATTACGTTTATTAAAATTAATTCGATATTCAGCTTCTTTGCAAACTATTTTACGAGTTATACAAGCTAAAAAAGATGAATTAATTATGACCCTGGTGGCAGTTTTTATCTTATTAGTCTTTGCTGCCAGTGTCATGTTTTTTGCCGAGCGATATGCACAACCGGAAGCCTTTCCCAGCATTCCGGCGGCCATGTGGTGGGGTGTTGTAACGCTTACGACTGTGGGTTATGGTGATGTTTACCCCGTTACACTGATTGGGAAATTGTTTGGAGCTTCCCTCGCTTTAATGGGGATTGGCTTGTTTGCATTACCGGCCGGGATTATTGCAGCAGGTTTTTCTACGGAAGTGCAACGCAAAAAAGAAAAAGTAAATCAGGCTCTCCCTGAAACCACTCTCACTAATTGGACGCCTGAGCAACAACAGGCGATCGCACAACACATTGAGCAACGAGCAGAATTGATGCGCCTTTGCATGGAAGCAGCTCAGCGAAAATTTAGCGATCGCATTCACGATGAAGCGATAGTTCGAGACTTAGCTCACTCTCTCTACCAAGAAGCCCTACGTAAATTTAACCTGTGATCAGCTCAACCAGGCAATGAAGTTAGAAACTGTTGAGAATAATTGACAGTTGTAAGGGAAGACACTATTGTTCTATATCAAAGAATTATTTGCAATAAATAAATTAACCTGATTCATGCCAGACCGCTTTCAGCTTCAGAAATCACCCTTATGGAATCGTCGTCAACTGCTCCAGTTAGGGCTGGCAGGAATCGGATTAACCGGAGCGGCTTTGGCTACGCAACAGGCTCTCATGAAGCGCCCATCATCGGCTAAGGTTAAAATCCCTCCACTGCCTAGCGATGCCTCTGTTGCAACAAGCCAGGGCATGAATCCAATGGCCATGTTAAGGGATTTTGATTATGGCATAGTGAAACAAGAAAAGGGACGAACAATTCGAGAATATCGGTTTAGTGCCGAAACCAGTACGGTTCAGCTAAATAGTGCGGTATCCTTCGTAACCTGGAATTTCAACGGCCGTGTACCTGGGCCGACGTTACGCGCCAAACAAGGCGATCGCATTCGGGTCGTTTTCCTCAACAATGGCGGGCATTCCCACAGTATGCATTTTCATGGCATCCATCCCTCTGAAGCAGATGGCGTCAAACCCGTGCGGCATGGTGCAGCGACGATTTATGAGTTTGATGCTGAACCCTATGGTGTCCATCTTTATCATTGCCACACGGCACCCGTCACGCGCCATATTAGCAAAGGATTGTTTGGGATGTTTATCGTTGACCCTCCCCAGGGGCGTCCCCCAGCCGATGAAATGGTGTTGGTGATGGGAGGGTATGACATCAATGATGACAACAAAAATGAACTCTATGCCTTTAACGGGTTGCCCAATTACTATATGCAACATCCCATTCCCATCTACCAAAATCAACTGGTGCGATTGTATCTCTTGAACATGATTGAATTCGATCCCGCCTTGACTTTTCATATTCATGCCAACTTTTTTCGGGTATATCGCACCGGGATGACGCTGACGCCAAGTGAACAAAGTGATGTCATTACGATGGGAACCGCAGAACGCCACATTCTGGAATTTTCCTATCCGTTCCCTGGCAAATATATGTTTCATCCTCATCAGGATGCGATCGCAGAAACGGGTTGCATGGGAAATTTTGAAGTCGTTGCTCAAACATAATTACTTTTTGTATGCCTTGTTGACAAGCATTTCTATTAATTAGAAAATTTAAACGCTCTGATTGTTGCAACCTTTTTTTATTAAGCTATCTAACAAATTCAAACTCATGAAGTCTATTTGGCGTTTCCTTACCCTTGCTGTAGCCAGTATGTTGCTGGTGATTTTAACCAATTGCACTCAATCACCGAACACAACCGTTACTTCTGGCGAAACTCATTCTAGTCCGGCGACTACGAGCATGGGGCATTCCAGTAATACTAAAGAGCAAATTAACATTAATACAGCGATTTTGTCAGAATTAGACAAATTAGAAGCCAAATTAGGTATTCCAGCCCTCTCCAACAAAATTCAGGCGAGTCGTCCCTACGCTAACCCGGAGGAACTCGTGTCTAAAAAGGTGATTTCCCAAGAACAATTTGACCAGATTAAGAACATGGTGACGGTTGAGGATATCGTTCTGACTGGGGAAGCCAAAGATGTGGATTACATGAGCAAGCTCGGCTTAATGAAAGGACATCTGCTAGTGGCAAAGGAACTATTGGATGCACAATTACCCAAACAGGCAGAACCTCACATCGGCCATCCCGTTGAAGAAATTTACTTGGATGTGGAAGAACAGTTGAATGAGCGCCAGGTTCCAGAATTTAAGGGTACATTGATTGGCTTGCAAGATTTGGTAAAAGCGAATGCCAAGAATACTAAAGTCAAAACAGAATTTGACCAATCCATGCAATCGGTAGATCAGGCAATTCAGGTTTTACCCGAGCAACAGCGTCAATCCCCTGAGTTTGTGTTGCAGGTGGTTAACGAGTTACTCGATGCAGCCAACTCAGAATACCAAGCGGCGATCGCCAATGGCAAAATTACTGAAACCATCGAATATCAAGACTCACGAGGATTTGTCAACTACGCAGATACCCTCTTGGGGCAAATTTCCGAACCGCTCAAAAAAGCTAATCCTGAAGCCCAACAGGCGATCGCAGATAGCATGGCTCAACTCAAAACGGCATGGCCATCCGCTCAAGCGCCTAGCCAACCCGTGATGACTCCCGAACAAGTTTCTCAACACATCAAAACCATCGAGCAGAATGCTCAAAAGGTTCTTAAGACTTAGATTAGCGGTTCTTAATGGAGCTTGGCTAAAAATACTGAGTTTATCGTCTGGATTCGTTAACTCTCCTCAAGTAATTCTGTTCAGGTGTCAGTGTTGTAATTTACTATCTTGATGAAGCTGACAATTTTAGTTGTAGCCCTGGCTATGGTGCGTCGTCTTAAACCAATACCATCTAAAATTATTCCCTGAATTTTTGAGGAGTTAGAAATGATGCGTTTCAATGCTGTGGTACTTGCCAGTCTCCTACTGCTTGGAGGAGTGGCCGGTTGTAATCAAGGAGAATCCAACGAGGCCGTGATTACCACCCCCAAACCGCCTCCAGGCAGACAAAAAAAACCGGAACCCGCTACCCCTAACGCCACAGTAACTGCGACTCCAGCCGCCGGTAAAACTCCCGTCGCATCACCGAGTCCGGCAGCCGATAAAACTCCCGTCGCACCGGCTGCGGCCAAAACTCCAGCGAAAAACGATGGTGCTAAACCAACGTTAACCAAGTTAAATGGCTACCTCCCTGCTGCAGTCAAAGCCTTGCAGGCTAACAATGTTAACCAAGCGAAACAATACGCGCAGGGTTTTACCGCCAACTGGCAGCAGAAAATCATTCAGTACAAGGTTAAAACCGAATCTCAAGCCGCTTTTGATAAACTCTCCGCCGCCGTCAATCAGGTCAATAGTACCGTGATCCAACCCCCAAATCCAGACAAGACAAAAGCGATCGCGTCACTGCAATCCCTTTCACAAGCGGTAACAGAGTATACCAAAAGCCCTTAAACTTTGACGAAGTAAAATACACCGATCTAGGTAGAATTCACGTAAGCTCAAGTCATTACTCCTCACATCATGCTTTCTCTGATTGAAATTCTGGAGATCAGCACTTAAACTCTCATGAGCAGTTTCATTAATCCATCTAGTAATTTCTGGCTATGAAGGAACTCGATATCAAATCCACCACTGACATCCTCAATTCCATCATGGAATTTGAGCTAGCCGGAGTAGTCCGCTATACTCACTATTCCCTGATGATTACAGGCCCTTACCGGATTCCGATTGTGGACTTTTTCAAAGCCCAAGCCACCGAATCTCTACTTCACGCCCAGCAAGTCGGAGAGATTCTGACCGGCTTGGAAGGGCATCCTAGCCAACGGATTGCTCCAATTGAGGAGTCTTACCAACACTTTGTGCGCGATATTCTCGAAGAAAGCCTTAATCATGAGAAAAAAGCGCTCGGACTCTATAAACAATTGTTAAACACTGTAGAAAATGCCAGCGTATATCTAGAAGAATTTGCCCGCACCATGATTGGCCAAGAAGAACTGCACACCTTAGAAATTAAAAAGATGTTGCGCGACTTTAGCTAAGTTGATAGTTGGTGATGGGTTGCCAGTACAAACAACAAACAATAACTAACACACAACAAATGGATTTGAGTGCCGCTTTACCTACATTTGTCATTACCCTACGCGAAGGCGTTGAAGCTGCCCTCGTGGTAGGAATTGTACTAGCCTGCTTGAAAAAAGCCAAAGCTGGACAACTCACTCCTTGGGTTTATGCGGGTGTCGTTGTTGGATTGATTGCTAGTGCTTTCGTTGGAGTTTTGTTTAGTTGGGGTATTCAAGCTTTAAGTGCAACCTATCCCCAGTATTCGCCTGTGATTGAGCCATTGCTAGAGGCTGTCTTTGGTGTGATCGCGATCGCGATGTTGAGTTGGATGCTAATCTGGATGACTCAACAAGCCCGATCCCTAAAAGCAGAGGTTGAAGGGGCGATCGCGTCTGCCATTAACCAAAAGCAGGGCGCGGGTTGGGGTGTCTTCAGCCTCATTCTGATTGCTGTTTTGCGAGAAGGCTTTGAAACCGTTTTGTTTATTGTGGCCAAATTTCAACAGGGATTAGTACCCGCCCTTGGTGCCTTGAGCGGGATTGCTGTGGCCACAGGAATTGGTGCTTTGCTGTTTAAGTGGGGCGTCAAAATCAATATTCGCCTGTTTTTTCAAATTATGGGCGTGTTGTTGCTCCTGATTGTAGCGGGTTTAGTTGTTTCATCCTTAGCAGATTTTGATGAATCTGTCAAGACACTCGCTCAGATGGATCGCAAATCAGAAGCCTTGTGCATCTACTATGAACGGTTTGCCCAATATCATTCTTGTATTTTGGGTCCATTGGTTTGGAATACCAGCGGTTTTTTACCGGATAATCAGTTTCCCGGCCTGGTATTCAAAGCTTTATTCGGTTATCGAGAAAAAATTTATTTAGTTCAAGCGGTAGGCTATCTGTTGTTTGTGTTTGTGGTGGGTGGGCTGTATTTTAATAGCTTAACTGTACCAATGGCGGTAAACACCAAGGGTGAAAAGTCTCATAGCAGTAAGTGAGTTGACAACGAGTTTCAAAAACAGGATTGAGGCGACTTCGTTAAGAATAGTGATCGCAATGATTATGTTCTCTTTATCTTTGTGGAAA
Source organism: uncultured Microcoleus sp. (assembly GCA_964588805.1). Taxonomy (GTDB): domain Bacteria; phylum Cyanobacteriota; class Cyanobacteriia; order Cyanobacteriales; family Coleofasciculaceae; genus CAZPRJ01. The sequence goes on from CAZPRJ010000002.1 coordinate 40,652, forward strand.
ACTCGTTAATTTCTGTGGAAAAGTACCAACATCTGTGGAAAACTATGAGTCTGTTTCGTCGTTTTCGGGGTGGAAGCTGATCTGATCTGATTGGTAAGCAGGGGGTTCAACATGGATTAAAACTCGCACAGGACTAAAGCGTTGTTCTAATCGAGACTCAACCTCTTCGGTAATTTTATGGGCAGTTTCCACATCTTTTGCTTCAACAATCATGTGCATTTCAATAAAAACTTGACGCCCTAACAAACCGCGAGAGGCGATGTCATGGCAGTTCACTACCCCTGGAACTTGCATGGCAATCCCCTGAATGGCTTCCGGGGCGATCGCAGCTTCATCCACAAGCCAAGGTAAATTATCTTTCAAAACCTCCCACCCACTCCAAAATACCAATAAGGCGACGGGAAACGCGAGAATTACATCGAGCCATTGGAGTTGGGGTAGATTTAACAGTCTGGCTTGCCAGACTCCAATTAACCCCACTAGTACGGTAATAGTCACCCACACATCGCTCATTGTGTGTTGAGCATCTGCCAGCAAAATGGCGCTACCTACTCGCTTACCAACCCCTCGTTCGTAGTAGGTTACAAAAAGATTCACGCCTAATACAATCAACAACAACCATAGCTCTGGCGCAGAAATATTGACGGGAGTCAAACCGTTAAAAACCCGCTCGATTGCCCCTTGGAGAATTTCAAAGCAGGCAATCCCTAAAAAGGCAGCAATTCCCAAGGCTCCTACAGCTTCATACTTCTGATGTCCATAGGGGTGGCTGCGATCAGGTACAGGAGAAGAAAATCGGCTCGCGATTAATCCCAAAACATTGTTGGCACTGTCGGTTACGCTATGCAACGCATCAGCTTGTAAGCTCAGGGAACCCGTCGAAAATCCCACTACGCCCTTCAAGGCCATGACCAATAAATTCAGCAGCAGCGTAATGATTAAAACCTTACGAACTTCGGAGCGATTGTCTTGCACCACAGATGCCACCCATTTGAATTAACATCTATGTCATTTAGTTTAAGCCTGAAAATCCTCTAGATTTCTTCTGAGAGGAGACTTGACGCTGATTTGAGCTAAGAAACGGGCAACTTATTGAGAGTCTTTTTAAGAATCATGTGCTAATGGGTCTCATTGTTTGGTACATTTTTTCAGAGACTAAGTTACACCTTTTCGCAATAAAATCTTAATATTAAGTTTCATTAATTATGGCGTCCCCTCCACTCACGCTCAACCTGGTTCAGGGTTCTGTTTCATTTACATTTTCGGCTGAGGCAGCACGAGAGTTACAGCAGGCGATCGCGCAATTAATGCAAAGCCTCAAAGCCTCTACCCAGGCAGCAAGCGGAGGCGGCCGACCGACTCCCCAAAAACCAATGGAGTACCGATATACAGGAGAAGTTTTTTTAGAGGTTTTCTGTAATCCCAACATTTGGTCGAGTCCCTTTGCCGCCAAACTCCTGATTACTGTCCGGGATGACCGCATTCGCCTGACAACGGAAGCGGAGTTGACTCGCCTGATTGATGATGTCAACCAATATTTAGAGCAAGCAGGCTGAAGACGTTACTCCAGTACTGGCTCCTCCTGCCGTCATCCTCATCCTAGCTTCGAGGCTTTCCTGGCTCCAGAACAGCCAATCCTATGATGTTCTTAGCCAGCAGTCAAAAACGATAGATTATAAACGAAGTCATTAAACTGGACTCGTATTTAGATGAACTCCAACACTTTCGTGGATTTACTACAGACTGGATTTCGGGTTTCTCTAGGGGCGACCACTTCCCTAGTAGAAACCTTGCAAGACCCACAAAAGCGAGCAGAAAGTTTGAGAGAACTTAGTTCTGAACTCTCTCAAAAGGTGGCGGATTGGGCAGAAAAAGGAGCTGTAACCGAGCAAGAAGCCCGCAGATTTTTAGAACAGGTATGGAGACAACAAAGCCGTTCACGCGAGGCTTCAGCACCTACATCTCCTAGTGATATGCCGATGACAACCTCCGCACCAGTGGCTACCTCCCCCAACGTACAATTAGAAATAGAAGAACTTACAGCACAAATTGCTGCCATCCGAGCTGAGTTAGAGAATTTACGCGACACTCGATCAGATAATTAAGCGAATTGAGAGCTATCAATTCCTCTCAATTTTCCGTTTCTACGGCATTTCTGGCGAAGTAAGTCACGAATAAGTTGAGGGCGTACCGCAATACGCCCCAATCCAACACATTTAAACCTAACTCTTGCTTAAGGGTGATGCTAAACAAAGGAATAAGAGGTAAAACCAGATAGAGCCTTGAAATTGATAAAAACTAAAACTCTAGCCTTTTAACAAAGAGTCCCCTTAGGAAACTTCTACATAGTGGCAGGCTAAATTGGCACTCATTAACTTGTCTTCTCTAGACTGCTGAATCAGTAACTCTCTAGGAGAGACTAAACAGAAGCCCGTTGAGAGTTGGTAAGTCAGAGGCTTGGCCTGGAAGCTTTGCTCATTAGTCTTGGCAGATTAGTGAATATTGACAGTCTTCCCAGGAGAACTCAGAGAGCTAAATGCTTATAGGTTACTCATGATAGAGTAGCGCCTCCTTTAGTCCTCTGTTGCTTTTTTCTCGTTTTCACAAACTTTAGTCGTTATCCCATTGTTCGGAACCAATCAAATCGCCAATACGGTCTCTCAATAGGAAGTCGCAACGCTCTAATTCACACTCGACACATACCCACTCGCGAGCAGGGATGTATTGACATAGCACATAAATAGGCTGCTGGCGGCTGATGATGCCTTTTTCAACTAAATGACGTGCTTCATCTTGGATGACGTTGATGGAGTACCGGATGATGGGTGTAGAAGGCACAGTATTTATACTCATGGGTAATACGCAGGGAAATAACAAAGCTACGATTAAATATATCGGATCTCCGCTAGCGTGGAAATAAATTTAGTTCAGTATAGAAAGTTACGAATAAATTCTCTTTTTGAATAAAAATGGCAAAACATTAAAAGAATGTAAATCCTAATTTTATGGCAATGGGTAGATGAAACGCTTGCTGTACAAGCTTTTGAGATAGAAACTATCTGTCATTGTTGATTAAGTATGTAAAGATGAGCTTGCTCTATCTTAACGAAACTTAAAGAAATGGGGTCAGAGTGGTAGCCGGAAGAGCATCATCAAATAAGGCATCTAAAGCCATTGCCTGCGCTTGATGCATCTGTCCGTAGGAGAATACATAAGGGGTCTGGGACGGTAAGTCGGCCAGAAACTGCTCTAGAACGTATGGACTACCATAGATGACCAACGCTTGCAGCTCATCGTTTCTTAACAGTTTTTTAAACCAAGCTTGCGCTACCGGTGATACTCCAGCACTGCCGCGAAACGGATTCCCTCGGATAAAAAGTTGTAACAAAGTCGGATGAGTTTGATCAGGAGGGGTGGAGTTTTCCGGATGGCAGGGGGTATGGCTATCAACAAGTTGCAATTCGTAACCTAATTGTCTAGGTAAAGTAATGGCTGGGGCTGTTCGTCCTAAAAAATCACAAGCGATCGCATTATCGACCACAATTAAGTTCCGTCGCTTCAGGTTATGGTTGTCAGTCAACTCCAACGACAACGGTAAGTCTCCCCCTACTTGTTGCGAATCTTGGAGAATTTTCCCTGTAGTCGCTAGAGCAGGTGATGAGGCTAACTGAGTCAACAGGGGCAGAACGGTTGCCGATGAAGACGAAATTTCTTGAGCTGGCTTTACGTGAGGACAGACTTTCGCTTTTGCCGACCAAATGCGCTCCACAGAGGCTCGAATTCGCTCCGGGGAAAGGCGTCCCTGTCGAACTGCCTCACAAACTGCCTGGATTGCCCCTTCAGGATTGGCTGGCATGAGGATAATATCAGCCCCGGCTTCCACTGCCAGAATCGGCGCTTCATTCGCTCCGTAGCGATTGGCAATGGCTCCCATAATCAAGGCATCGGTGACAATTAATCCCTTAAAGTTCATGCACTGCCGCAGCAACTCCGTCAAAATCGGTTTAGAGAGCGTTGCAGGGTGTTGGGAGTCCCAAGCCGGAATCAGCAAGTGAGCACTCATCACCGCATCGACCCCAGCTAGAATGGCATTTTTAAAGGGAGGGAGTTCAACAGTGGCTAGCCGTGAGGGAGGGTGAGGTAAAACGGGTAAATCAAGATGAGAATCCGTCGCCGTATCGCCGTGACCAGGAAAATGCTTAGCTGTGGTTAATACGGGATACTGCTTGGCACCTCGAATAAAAGCACAAGCTAATTGGCTGACAGAACCTGGTGTTTCTCCAAACGAGCGAACATTAATAACTGGATTTTGGGGATTATTGTTGACATCGACAATGGGGGCTAGCACCCAGTTAATCCCGATGGCGGATGCTTCTTGAGCCGTAGTGATGCCCATTTGCTCGGCATAGCGCAAGGCTTTACGGAAGTCTTCAAACGCCACTGTCCCAATGGCCATCGGTGGGGGAAACCAGGTAGCCCCCGGAAAACGCTGGCCTACCCCTTCTTCAACGTCGGCGGCAATCAGCAAAGGAATTTTTGCCCAATCTTGGAGTTGCTGAGTTCGCAGTGCGAGTTCTCCGGCACTCCCACCGACTAGAATAACGCCCCCAACGCTCAGTTCTTGCAACCAATACTGCAATGTAGCTGCCGGGGGTTCCCAAGCTGGGTATTGAATTTGGTGATCGAACAAAAAACCAGATGCACGGACTACTACCATCTGGGCAACCTGTTCTTCAAGAGACAGGTCATTAAGATTGGGTAGGGGTTTCGGTACAGATTTCAATCTTCTGCCTCTGGGGTATCTTGCTCCTGTCCCTGATTTTGACGCTCCTGACTGAGTTGATTGAGAAGTGTCAACATACGATCGCCCCGTTCTAATCCTCGGTCTTCAATAAAGACAACCTCTGGGGTTCGACGAAGGCGAATTCGATGTCCTAATTCCCGACGGACAAATCCTGTAGCTGACTTTAATCCAGCCATAGTTTCTGCCCTTGCTTCATCAGTCCCGTAAATGGATACATAGATTTTGGCGTGTTGAAGATCGCCAGAAACGTCCACGTCGGTGACGCTAACCATTCCAGCACCCACGCGGTCATCTTTGATTTCATGGAGAACCATCTGGCTGACTTCCTGCTGAATCAAGGATGCCACACGAGAAACACGGCGACTTGTAGGCATAAAGCCCCCTTTGTTACACTACTAGCAGTCGCTTCCGACGAGCCATAGGATTTGACTAACAATTATTCTGACAGGTATTGAAATTTTGTAACGTCCGCCCAGAGAAATATTCAGTTTTTGCTCGGTTCCTCTAAGCTTGAGTCTGGTAGAAGCTGTACCTAAACTGGACTCAACCCTAGCATAGCGCGGAGGGTAAAGGCGATGAACAAAAATCCTGAAATCAGGATACCCATTAAGGCGATCGCAGTGAGGGGGCGTTTCAACAGAGGCTTCAGTCGCTCGAACAAAGAGTAGAAGATGCCAAAAATGATGGTAAAAAGGAAGCGAGGGTAGCGAGAGACGTTTTCTAAAAAATCCTTCATTTTCCTAAATGTTTTACTAATCTACTATTTTTAACTGGTAGCACTTGTGAGCGCAATCGACAAGCAAATTGATTACCTTCGGAGATTGCATCGAGTTCCGTTACGCTCAATGCTATACTTTTGCCGACTACCCGTTAGGATGGTCATTACCTTACCTCGTTTAGGTAAAGGATGAATCGGTAAATTTACGGCAGTCAGCTTGATAGTAGACCTTAGAAATACGGAGGACACATAAAGCAGAAGAAGAGAAAATAGAAAGTCTATCTATCAGCTAATTTTTAGATAAATGCCTACTGGTGTTCAAGCAACGATTCCACCTCGCCCGTTCCTCAAGTGGGCGGGTGGTAAAGGTCAGCTTATTCAGCAATATAATTCTTATTTTCCAAAAACGTTTAAAACCTACTATGAGCCTTTTCTAGGAGGTGGTGCTGTATTTTTTTATCTTAATCCATCTCGGGCTATTTTAACTGATATTAATTCAGAACTAATTAATGCTTATCAATGTGTCAAGTATCATGTTGAAGAATTGATTGCTCTTTTAAATATGCATCAACTTAGGCACTGTAAAGAGTATTATTACGAGGTACGTCAATGCAAAGACTTGACGCACATTGAGAAAGCAGCACGTTTAATTTACTTGAATAAAACCTGCTTTAATGGTTTATACCGAGAAAATTCTAAAGGAGAATTCAATGTGCCTTTAGGTAAATATAAAAATCCTAAAATCTGTAACCCTTCATTACTACGGACAATTTGTTCTGCACTACAAACCGCTAGAGTTGAGGTTAGGCATTTTCAGGATGTCCTCAATGATGCAAAAAACAATGATGATTTTGTTTACTTCGATCCCCCCTATCACCCCATCAGCTCTACTAGTAATTTTACAGCTTATAGTCGTAATTCATTCAGTCAAAAAGACCAAATAAAACTCAAAGCAGTTTTTACAGAATTAGCTAGTCGTGGTGTGCAAGTAATGCTTTCTAATTCTGATTGCCAGTTTATTCGGGAACTTTATAGCGAGTTTAATATACATCCCATCCTAGCATCTAGATTGATTAACTCTAAGGCCAATAAACGTGGCAGGATTTCGGAAGTATTAATCACCTCCTATTAAAAGATAATAACTAAAAACTTAAGCCGCACCGCATGAAAATACTCTCTCCTGACTCCTGACTCCTGACTTCTGCCCTCTGACTCGGAGACTCCTATTTTCTAATTAAAGATGATTGTTAGCCCAAATAATAAAATGGGTCAAATTATGAACAGCTACTAAATTAGGGTTACAATCAACTTGACGAGTAAGCCAATTAATTGCGCCTTTCTTCATTCCTTCTCCGTCAATCAGTACAACCGTAGGAGCAGGATAACAGTCTTGAATATTGAGATTCAGATAGGGTAGCTTTTCATCAACCGAGCCTCCCGCTTGCTGCCATTTACACTCAATAATCAGTCCACCGAGAAGAGTTGCAGAATTAAAAATATAAAAGTCTACATAAATAGCTGAACCATAAATGCCTGAACCAATGTAAACCTGCTTGGCGTAGCGTTTAGATGGCTCATGCAAATGTATCAGCCAATCTAGTCGTCGCTTTTTAGGCAAATCTCGACAAATCTCGGTATATCCATGTACTTGTAAAATTGTTTCTACTGTTTTTTCCAAAACATTGCCAGAAACAACCGCTCTACCCCCCTGACTCATTGCTTTATCCGCCCGAGACAGTGAATCATCTACCAAAAGATTACCTCTATGGAAGACTTTTTTTCTAGTGTTTTGTCTTGAGATAGGAATAGGGGATAAACAAAGCAAAAAATTTTATAATTTTGACCACAAATATAGTACTTATGTACTGTTTTAGGGTTGATGAGCCTAGCCCAATTTACATCAAGATATTATATCTTAAGGACTTACGCAACTGGCTATGGAATCCGCTACGGATAAGGGCAAGCCATGCCTTGCCCCTACGAAGATACTGTATGAAGGCGGAAAATGTGTAAGCTTTGATCTTAATGAATAAAAAATAATTTAGATACACCCAGTCTCAATGATTCAGCCTACTATTATTCAAACATTTAATAGAACCTACCTGATAAATTTCTTGAGAGTTTCCGAAATATGTCCGGGTAGAAAATCAAGTCCCACAGCCGATTTTAATAAATAGGCAAACAAGACAATCAATCCACTCACCAACAAATTTAATCCAATCAATAGAATAATGGCAGCGATAATATTACCAACCTTGGAAATACCCTTAGAAGTATATTTGCGAACTTTCTTCCGCCTATCCTTGCCCACAAACAAGACGATATAAAATCGAGCAAGAACTAAATCTACTACAAACCTTAAATCTACAATTTTAGGTGATGGCTTAGGAATAGCTTGATCTAAGGCAAAAGTAATAGCTTGTATCTGCTCGGAGTTGAAACTTTCTAAAACATGAGGCTCAATTCTTGATAAATAATATTGAGGAGTTCTAGATAAGTAATCTGATGAACTCGATGAATCCTTGTAGGGCGATAATTTTCTCAATTTAATCTTTCCTTTTGGAAGCTATCTATCAATACAATTTGCTGACTTTACAAAAAACTTGAATGAATAATGGGTACTAGGTCAACAAAACTATTGATGATTCGACCCATGCTGAAACCTGTCCAGGTAATGAGAACTAAAATCAACAAAGCTTGAGCTTTGCCCCAACCGATAGGTTCCATTGCTTTTTTAGTCGATGCTAACGTCCAGGCTAATATCGCTCCTAAAATCCAACCTACGGCCAGAGCTCCTGCCCAAAGTATCATCCCTACCCCATTAATCCAAATCACGACTCCAAGACCTTGAATTGTCTCCGGCCAGGAATAGGCAATTGCTCCAGCCCATACGATACCGACAAGCCACGCAATAGCCACCACTATCGCATCCATACCTGCCCAAGCTAAGTGCAAAGTCACAGCCTGAGTTCCAACCCAAGTTAACCAATGAGCTTTATAGTCTGAGAGTAGCCAACCCACTACAATGGATTCCAACAACAAAGCTGATAGATAAGCCCATATCAGGCGCTTTCTGCGTAAGGTTAACATCAATCGTCTTCAATGTATCAATGGTTATAGCGTAGTCCCCCAAGCGTTTTTCTGTGATCAGAAAATCTACTGAAAACTGAACCATTGACCGAGAATTTATCAGAGGAATTACGGTTGACAGACTAGGGATTGCCTGAACTGTTCCTGGCATGTTTGACAGTGATAGTACTGAATTGGTGTAGGCCAGTTTATTCTAAGTTTTGAATACTCTTGAAAAATTGGAGTATTACAACAAGAATACGAAGTATCCCAACTAGCACTAACGGAGGGTAAATAGCAAACAAAACTACGGTGACAATGAAATATACAAAAAGTTCACCAAGCGTAATTACAAGTAGGAAGCACTCCAAGCCTTCATAAACTTCATTAATAAGCTGAGTTTGGCGTGAAAAGTCTTTGAGTTTTTTCCCCGTACTCAAAAAGTTTGGAGTTGATACGAGATGAAATTCTTCAGTGGACATAAATTATTAATCCTCAGATAGGTGAATTGAAACATCAAAACAATAATTTTTTGGCGTAGCCTTTAGCCTCACTGAATTGAGATCGAACTTCATTCAATCTGCTGGCTAGTGCATCACTTGGTTATTAAGCTAAATTGCACTAAGCTGCTATAAAATTGAGTGGCATAGAGGCTGAAACGCTTGCCTTAGATACCCTGCTAATAACTCACCCTAACCATTACCTAAATGCCGTAGTAGCCTGTATGGCTAATTTGTAAAGTTGAGCAATTCCTGTTTTTGGGTTATTTAATAACCCAGAACCATACTTCAACTTCTTGGTAAGCGACTCTGATTCTCATCAATTTCTCTGGCTGTTGGTGGCAAGAGTTGCTCATCTCTGATTTCTTTGACAACGTTAGTCAATTGACTTTTTCAGGTTTATCTCATCAATTGTCTAGCTAGAGGTGAATCAGTTTCTTGGGGGAATCTACGGCGTATAAATTTTTTTCCCCAAAGCTTTATACTTAGAGCGTTACTCTGTCTTTTGGCGGACAAGAGGTTTGGTGATACACCGTAATATGCTGTCATACATAGTATCCTTCTTCAGATTTCCCGGTGAGGGGGAATTTACGGAAATCCATTGAACTAATTGAATCTAAATATCCGAGAAATCACGGTTGATACTTTATCGTGTTTAATCTACTACAGATTGACCCCCACTATCTGTCTGAAGGAAAAGCAAGAATTTTATCTATGGATGAGAATTTTTGTAGTTAGATTTGGGAATATTAGGTGACTCTTCCCTTAATATAGTAGTACAAATGAACTAAAACATTGTTACCTATATGTGTGGAAGATTTAGTCAGAGTCAACCAGCAGAAACGATTGAGCAAACTTTTCAAGTTGCGGAAGTTCCTCCCTTAACCCCTCGGTACAATATTGCACCCACTCAGTCAGTTGCAACCGTTGTACAATCTGCGTCTGGGAAAAATAGACAGTTTAAGATGTTACATTGGGGACTAATTCCCAGTTGGGCGAAAGACACGAAATTGGGGGCAAAACTCATCAATGCGCGAGCAGAAACAGTTGCTGAGAAACCTGCATTTCGTAGCGCCTTTCGACAACGACGCTGCTTAGTGTTGGCGGATGGTTTTTATGAATGGCAGCAACAGGAGAACAAAAAGCAAAAACAGCCTTATTACATTCGTTTCCAGGATGGTTGTCCGTTTGCTTTTGCCGGTTTGTGGGAGCATTGGGAAAATGCTGATGGTGAGAAGATTGAATCTTGTACTCTTCTGACTACAGAACCCAATGACTTAATGCGTCCTATCCACAATCGGATGCCAGTCATTCTTGACCCTAAAGACTATGATTTGTGGCTTGATTTAGAGGTAAAAAAACCGGAGTTACTCAAGCCATTGTTGCATCCTTATGCGGCTGAAACGATGATGGCTTATCCAGTGAGTAAAGCGGTGAATAAAGCCACTAACGATACTGTTCAATGTATTGAAAGGGTTGAATAAGGCAAAGTTAGGAAAATAACGAGTTCTTGTAGCCAAATCAATCGGTACTTTTAAAAATATCAGTGGTTAAACCAGCCAGCCAACTCGGATAAGCAAAAGAGCGATCGCATTCTAACCCCATGCCAGGATACGTTTGGCACACTTCATGGACAATTTGTTGGAAATGCTCATCCTGGTTAGCTTCTTCAATGGCCATTTCAAAGGCCAGACTCCACCAACTATCATTGCTAACCCTAAGCTGAGTGAGTTCATAAGTGATGCCTTGATACAGGCGTTGCGATCGCGTCTTCTTCACCCTAATCCATACTGCTTCTGAATCAACATTTGCAGGAATCATACTCTGTTGGTCTGGGTCAGCACAAATCCACTTCAGCCATTTCTCAACATTACCCTCCCCCTTAGAATCCAGTTTTACAACCCCTAATTGAGCCTTGCGCCACTTCACTTCCAAGCTTCCCTGGCGCAATTTAATGTTGAGATAGCCACACTCAGGTACACATAAATACAAATCTTCCCGTTCTTCTGGCAACCCCAAGGGTTTACCTGGGCAATCCTCAGTAAACCAGTCTCTCACCTCAGTCGGGGGTGTGCCGGGAATAAACCAACGCAATTCTAGAGTTGTCAGCATCAACTTACTCAATCATTGAATATTAAAACATTTAACTCATCTCACACCTCGTATGACGTGGGATGCAAGCCAACTCGAATTTACTAACTGTACAGGCGATCGCTAGCGCCTGATTATCACCCGTTCGGGTCAGGTCGCATTTAATATCATAGTGATATCATCGTGATTACAAATTTATATCCTCGTAGGAGCAGACTATGGAGCGGATTAAAGAAATTCCCGCCTTTAAAGTCAACGGTTTCATTGCCCTTACCGTTATCTTGGTCATAGCTGGTTTAGGCGGATGGGTTGGTTGGTCGGCAATACAGGGATTAACAGCAGCTTTAGGAAGAGGACTCAGAGTAACAGATTTTTTTGGAGATGAAACTATTGCAGAGTTGGGCGCATGGCTGGGAGCGCTACTCATCGCAGTCGTGATTCCTTCAGCGTCGGGGTTCTTTACGGTTGAGCCAAACCAAGCCGTCGTCCTGGTCTTTTTTGGGCGCTATGTGGGTACTGTTCGCGAGGCGGGCTTTTGGTGGACAAACCCTTTTACGAGCAAGCGCAAGGTTTCTCTACGAGTACGCAACTTTAATAGCAAACTTCTGAAAGTCAACGATGCTCAAGGTAGCCCCATCGAGATTGCGGCCGTGGTTGTCTGGCAGGTTATCGATTCAGCCAAGTCTAAATTTGCGGTGGATGACTACGAGGAATTCGTTGCTATCCAAAGCGAAACCGCCATTCGGACATTGGCAATTCGCTACCCCTACGATGCACCCGATAATGTCCCTTCCTTAAGAGGAATTGGTGATGAAGTAGCTTACCAACTGACCAAAGAAGTGCAGGCGCGGCTAGAAGTTGCGGGTGTTGAGGTGATTGAAGCTCGATTAACCCACTTAGCCTACGCACCCGAAATTGCCCAGGCCATGTTGCGCCGCCAGCAGGCACGAGCGATTATTGATGCACGGTGGCAGATTGTTGAAGGTGCCGTGGGGATGGTTGATGAAGCACTCAGGCGATTGAGTGAACGGCAAATAATTGAGTTGGATGAAGAACGTAAAGCGGCGATGATTAACAATTTGCTGGTAGTCTTGACCTCAGAGCAGAATACGCAGCCAGTGGTTAACACAGGTAGCCTGTACGCATGAGTCAGAAGAAACGGTTCTTGCTGCGTCTAGACCCCAAGCTTTACGAAGTTTTGGAAAAATGGTCGGCCGACGAGCTAAGGAGCGTAAACGCCCAGATTGAGTATCTCTTGAAGGAAACTGCCCGAAAGGCAGGGAGGTGGAACCGGAACCCAAAGCAGCGAACCCAAACTCTACCTGAGCAGGCCGCTGAATCCGAATCCGAAGATACTGCAAACGACGATACAAAGACAAGCTAAAGTTTGGGCATGGGAGATTGTTATAAGGGATTATATCTAAATAGAAATTTCTGATTTCCCCCATGCCCTATCTTGCCCAAATTTTTATTTATCCCATCAAATCTCTTGATGGTGTTGCCGTCAACCAAGCAACCATTCTCAAAAGCGGGGCTTTACAATATGACCGAGAATTTGCCATTTTGGATGAACAAGGACGATTTGTAAATGGTAAGAGGAATTCTCAAGTTCACTTATTGCGAACCTCTTATAATTTAGAAGCACAAACCGTTTTTATACAAATTCAGGGTACAGAACAAACCCATATTTTTCACTTAATTCAAGAAAAAGCTAAATTGGAAACGTGGTTGAGCAATTTTTTCGGTAAAACTGTACAATTGCAACAAAATTTACTTCAAGGTTTTCCTGATGATACCAACGCTCTCGGCCCCACTATTATTAGCACTGCCACGATAGAAACGGTTGCGAACTGGTTTTCTGAAATTAGCGCTGCCCAAATGCGGGTACGCCTGCGAACCAACCTGGAAATTGCAGAAGTTCCCCCTTTTTGGGAAGACCAATTGTTTACTGAATCGGATAAGATTATTCAGTTTAAAATTGGTGAAGTCCAGGTTCAAGGTATTAATCCTTGTCAACGTTGTGTAGTACCAACCCGAGATTCTCTGAGCGGTAAAGTGTATCTAAACTTTCAGAAAATATTTACTGCCAAACGTCAAGAAACCTTACCATCATGGGTATCTACATCACGCTTTAATCATTTTTACCGCCTTAGTGTCAATACCCGTATCCCCGAATCAGAAGCTGGTAAAATCCTAAAAATAGGAGATGAAGTGAAAATAGTAGGTATGCATAAAATCTTGAGCTAAACAGATTGTCATACTTTAACTCTTTCTGGCTTCAATTTATCAGCCTTCACATTGTATGTGGGAATCGCTCAAAGCTCTGATTCTATCTGGATTTTGAATTTTGAATTTTGAATTGATTATGTCTCCATCCGCCGAAAATAAAGACCAAAAACATCCCCAAGAAAAGAACGATAAAGCCATCATCGATCGCCTCTTGCAAGAGCAACCCACTCCCCATCATTATGCAGAACTTGCTCGATTGAGAATTCGGTATTGTAACTTTCCGGGTGCTAGAGAGATTCAACGCAACTTAGATATTATTCTTCAACGATGGCAACTGACCGAAGAAAAGCTGTTTGAATTGACCCGTGAACTTCATGCAACGGGTCAAGTTTACAAACGTAATAGTAACTCTCAAGGTCAAGATGATTGGACTTAGCCATAAAATCTGTAAGGGCGGGTTTAGGAATCAGTTTTGAGCATTACTAAACACTGAACATTAAAACCTGCTCTACGATAATCTGATTATTCCAATGGATTTGATATTAAAGTGAGAAGTTCATAGTTGCTATAAAGCGAATTGAGTACTTACGATAAGCTCGACTTAACCTATCACCGATTACTTAACCTCGGCTAAGGGTTGAGGCGTAGCCTTTTTTGGCGTTGGTGGAAAAAGTGGCGGTAACTGTCCACCTATACCTATCTCAGGCATACTAGTTGTTGCTTCGCTCGATTGAGGTTTGCCATTCTCTTTTGTTCTAGCCGTTGCTTTGTCGGCAGTAGCGTTAATTTCATTGCTGACAGGTTCTAAGGTTTGAGCTACTTGCACTTGCTGTTGTAATTGCTCAGTTGAAGAAACTAATTTCCCTAACCCATTCACCAACTGCTTGAGATTTTCCCGAAAGGCTGGATCGCCTGTTAAGTCATCCAAGTCGGCAGTAATTTTTTGGGTGTTTTCAAAGGTTGCCCGTGCTGAGTCTAATGTTTGTTGCAACAGCACGATATTATTGGGGTTATTCAAAGAAGTGGAAATATCGCGCAGATTGGCGGATGCTGTCGCTGCATTAGCAGAGAGAGTTTCTAAGTTCTGTAGCAGTTCTTCGACTTTCACCTCACCTGCGGCCGTATTCAGTCGAGCGATCGCCGTGTTAAGCTGAGTCGCAGCAGGAGTCAAGCCTCCGATGAGTCCGCGCAATTCGTCGCTTGTTTGACGTACACTATCTAGGGTTCCGATCAGATTAGCGCGATTGGTGGCCACTAAATTGTTGGCCGTTGCAACTAACTTGGTGAGTTCATTCGCCGTTAAACTATATTGATCAGCCGTATTGCCAAGCCGCTGGGCAGTATTACCAAAACTACCTGCAACAGCACCCACTTGAGTCGCGGTTCGATCGGCTGTTTGAGTAAGGGATGTCGCTGCGCTGGAGAATGTACCTAACTCGCGTCGCGCTAAACTGGACAAAATTGCCAATTCCTTGGTGAGTTGAGTCACTCCTGCCGCCGCCGTAGAAGCATTTTGGGTTAAGGCTTGGACGTTGCCAAAAAATTGAGGATCGGTATAAACCTCAGAAAGGCGAATCGTATTGCGGAGGAGTTCTTCAAAACTCACACCCACCTGACCCTGAACGCTATCTTCATCACAAATAATGACAGTAGAGTTGCATTGGCGGCTAAGAGGATTAAGTACTCTAGTCGCAGTGGGTAGTGGTTTATCCGTTAAGGGTGTAATGTCTACTGAAGTTTCGCCTACAAAACCGGCTTGATTGGCTTCAATTTTGACATCTCTTGGAATTAACAAACTCGCCGGAGTAATCTCCACAGTCGCCTTAACTCCACTGGTATCGGGGGAAATTTCTGTAATGCTTCCAGCCTTATAACCGCGATAACGCACTGAAGCACCCGTTTTTAGACCCGCAGCATTAGCAAATCTTACGGTGAATTGGTAACTACGACTACTAAATAATTCTCCACGCAGCCATAAGACCAAACTCACAAATACACCGAGTCCGACTAAAACAAATAATCCAACAGAACCTTCTCGTAGTGTTCGCGATCGCACAATCTTCCCTCCCTTAGCAATTAGCTGCTCACCGTTGGCTTGTTGTTGTTTACTTCTGACCCATGTCCCCTACTGCAAATCAATCAATAACAGCTAACTGCCCCTACACCCATTATTAATTTCTATCCTAACCAATCACTTGAATGGGTCCGGTGATACTGGCACTAAAAAATTGTCGAACTAGAGGATTATCCGTCGTATCAATTTCGCTGACTTTACCTTGCCACTGTATCTTACCCCTATAGAGAAACAGAATTCGGTCAGTCGTCCGACGAATCGTACTGTCTTGGTGCGTTACCATCACGTAGGAACTGCACACTCCATCCATACACTGTAACTGACGGACTAAATCTTCAATGACGGTGGAGGCGATGGGGTCAAGTCCGGCCGTTGGCTCATCATAGAGTAAAACTTGAGGGTTGTCTTTAGGATTATCGGGATTGGCAATAATAGCTCGCGCAAAGCTAACCCGCTTACGCATCCCTCCTGATAACTCCGATGGGTAGCGATCGCCAATCCCCGATAACCCTACCATTTCTAAACTTTGTTTCACTAATTCCCGAATTCGTGGGCGTGGTAATTTGGAATGTTGATACAGCAAGAATCCGATATTCTCATCCACAGTCAATGAGTCGAATAACGCTGCCTGCTGGAACACCATGCCAATACCAATCGGGTCTTCAGCATCTTCGATTAAGCCTTCACGTCGTTGTCCTGCCACATAAATTTCACCCTCATCCGGTGCAGTCAAACCAGCGATAATTCGGAGAATTGTGGATTTTCCAGTCCCAGAAGGACCGATAATTCCGAGTGCTTCCCCCTGATAAATCGTCAAGTCAACCTTATCCAGGATGATACTTTCACCAAAAGACTTACTAACTCCCTTCAGTTCGATCAGGGGTTCTGCCATCTTGAGTTGCAGGTTGTATGTGAATGAGTGGTTTGGCGTAGCCGTTCTGTTGTCTTAGGCTAGGTTATCAGGTTCTTGTTTAATAGAGTAACAAGTTGTGGGCTAGAACGTTCAACTTGTTGATGTTCTAGAGGGTGAGTGATACCCACTCAACAAGGAATATTAATCAACGCTGAATTTAGCCAAAGTATAGACAACATATTGACACTCCACCAGTGCCTACGGCTCAGGTGGATTCTTGGTTCAGCGAGTCTCCGTTAGCCAACAGGGTTGCCCCAATCGACCAAGAGGGAGTCTCTCCCCAAGCGTAATTTCCTGTGTGTCCCACAGTACAAAGTCCTCTTTCTAAAATGTTGTTCGAGGCATTGGTATCTCTATCTGCCACATATCCGCACTTACAAACATGGGTTCTAGTAGATAGAGATTTTTTCACCCTTGCTCCACACTTGGAACAGTCTTGGCTTGTATAGTGAGGAGGCACAGCTACAGTAATTTTGCCGTACTTATGCCCAAAATACTCTAGCCATTGGCGAAAAGTTGACCAACCCGCATCACTTATCGACTTAGCCAAGTGCCGATTTTTAACTAGCCCTTTTACGTTTAAGTCTGTGCGCTAACGCGCCCCGCTTCGCTAACATAGGCTACCAAGTCTGCCGACTGGATGACGGAATATGCAACACGCTTGCAATATTCTTTTCGCTGCCTACTTACTCTTAAATGTTTCCGAGCATATCGATTTCTGGCTTTGTGATAGTTCTTAGATTGAGGCTGTTTAGATTTCTTTAAGTCTTGTCTAAACTTTTTAGACTTTTTACGATTAGCACGATTTAGTTGCCGTTCCGATGAGCGATAAAACTGAGGTGATGGCTCCAAAGTGCCATCACTGCCTGCAATGAAGTACTTTAAACCTAGGTCTAACCCAACAGCTTTATGGGTAGGCTCTGACTTAATTTGTACATCAACAGAAATGGCAAACTGACAGTAGTACCCATCAGCCCGTCGCACTAATCTCACTCGTTTAATCTGGTCAAGCTGATAGAAGTTAAGGTCGTAAGTTCCCTTGAGTTTAAGCCTGCCGATACCTTTCTTGTCAGTAAAGGTAATGGCTTTTCGGGTTTCATTGAGTTTCCATCCGGTCGTCTTGTACTCAACTGAACGACAGTTTTTCTTAAATCGTGGAAACCCCTTTTTGCCCTTAACTTTCTTTTTGCAGTTGTCGTAAAAACGAGCAATGGCGCTCCAGGCTCGTTCGGCAGATGCTTGACGAGCCATAGAGTTGAGTTTTCCAGCAAAATCAAACTCAGAAGCTAATACAGCACAGTACTTGTTGAGGTCATACTTACTGATTCCCTTGATGTCCATCCAGTACCTTAAGCACTTGTTTTGGATGAACTGGGCAGTTTGTATCGCCTCATCAATAGCGCGATATTGCTTGGGTTTAGCTTTTACCTTGAACTCATAAATAATCATGGCTTTATGCTATCACGTTCAGCATAAACGGTCTAATTATAGTATGTTGAATACCATAATTAGACCTGAAAGGGAGCGAGTATCCCCCAGTTAAGACAGGGGGTTTTAAATCCCCCTCAGACTCCCCGCTTCTGATAAAAATAGATCAAAAGTTACAAGAGTTCACCTAACGATACAACCCATGCAACAAACAGCCCTGAATTTAGTAGCCATCGGCATCTTCGGTATGACGCTTTCGGCATTACTAGGCCCCATGCTCAATATTTCCCCTGCCATTCCTGCCCTTACAACTGTTAGTATCTTGAGTCTGGCTACCTTAGATAGCTTTAGCTTTCAAGGCAAAGGGGGGGCTTTGTTATTAGATTGGGTAGCCCGAATCAGTCCTCAGCACCGCGATCGCATTTTACATCACGAAGCCGGTCACTTCCTCGTTGCTTATATCCTCGGTATCCCCATCACAGGCTATACGCTTACTGCCTGGGAAGCCTTCAAGCAAGGGCAACCCGGTTTAGGAGGTGTCACCTTTGATACAGACAATCTCTCACCCAATGCCCTCGATGTGCAACAACTGCAATTAACCTTAGATCGATTCTGCAAAGTCTGGATGGCTGGAATTGCGGCCGAAACTCTGGTTTATGGCAATGCAGAAGGAGGTACAGAAGATCGGCAGAAACTTAGAGAAGCCCTATCGTCCTTAAAACGCCCAGCTAGGGAGTGTCCCCTCAAAGAACGATGGGCGATGCAACAAGCTCAAGCTTTGATTGAAGACCATAAAGCAGCGTATGAAGCTCTCATTGTAGCGATGAAAGAACGTGCTTCCATTTCCGAGTGTATTCAGGCCATTCAACAACACTATCCCAAGGCGAATATTGCAGCTTGAGCTGTTTACTGTCATGTTCGCCTGAATACCCATACCTTGATTTCGGCAGATTGGTCAATTGAATCGCAAAAGCAAATGGTAATCGCAAACTTGCTAAGGTAAAGGGTATTCGGGGATTTTTGAGATATTGAGAATGGTTAAAGAGCGATCGCTTAATCAACAATCTCATTCAGCAAACAATCAGCTTCTGCCCTTAGAGAGTGGCGACCATCTGACGCGGTACGAGTTTGAGCGCCGCTATCACGCCATGCCTCACTTAAAAAAAGCCGAACTGATTGAAGGAGTCGTCTACGTGCCATCCCCGCTACGATTTGAATACCATGCTGAACCTCACGGTAAGATTATGGTCTGGCTGGGCATCTATCAAGTTTCTACTCCCGGACTCAGACTGGGAGATAATCCAACTGTGCGGCTTGACTTGGATAATGAACCTCAACCGGATGCCGTTTTGCTGGTTGATGAAGCCGTCGGGGGACAATCTCGCTTGAGTGAGGATGGCTACATTGAAGGAGCACCCGAACTTGTTGCCGAAGTGGCCGCCAGCAGCGCAGCGAATGATTTACACGACAAGAAAAGGGTTTATCGACGCAATGGGGTAAAGGAATACATCGTCTGGCAAGTGCTTGACCAAAAGCTGGATTGGTTTGTACTCCAAGAGGGCGAATATAGTTCACTCGAACCGGATGAAGCGGGAATTATTCGCTCTCAGGTATTTCCAGGGCTATGGTTAGCGGTTTCAGCCTTGTTGGTAGGAGATATGGCAAGAGTGTTGGCAGTGGTGCAAGAGGGGTTAAATTCACCTGACCATGCAGCCTTTATCAAGCAATTAGGTGAACAACAGAAATAGGAAGTCAAAGGCAAAAGGCAAAAGGTTGATTACTGATATGTGGTTGTTTGGGCTGTTAGATCTGTCCTAACCTTGATAGCAATAGCTATACTTTGACAAAATGAAAGTAATGTGGTTTTGAAAAAAGAACGATCGCCCTAGTCAGACTGACTAGGGCGATCGCATTTTCTAAACCTTAAGAGTCACCTAACTCGCCTGAGTCTGAAGAACTAGTTTTTTTTGACTTAATTTCGTCAGTAACTCAGCCCAACGGACTCCTTCCAAGCTCGGTAACACGACATGGGCTGCACCTACCCGTTCAACAGGGCCAAGTCCAACTGCCCACATCCCGGCGGCCAAAGCGGCCTCCACACCTGAACCGGCATCTTCCACCACAACACAATCCTCCGGTGCCAAACCTAACTGATTGGCAGCGTGCAGGAATAAATCGGGTGCTGGTTTAGAACGCGCTACGCTGTAGCCATCAGAAATCGTATCCACTTTGTCAGCAATACCCAAGCGTTGAATCACTTCCTTGGCATTTTTGCTGGCCGAACCTAAGGCCACTTTGATGCCTTTAGAACGCAGTTCATCGAGTAACTCAACCGCTCCAGGCAGTAAATCTGCCGGACTGATATCCTTGATGGATTCGAGATAATAACGGTTCTTGCGTTCCATCATTTCCTGAATTTGTTCTTCCGTTCTCGGCCTGCCTGCTAGCAAGTGAAGCAGCGAATCCCGTCGAGACAGTCCCCGCATGGCTTCATTCGCTTGGCGATCGAAGGGAATTCCCTCTTCATCCGCGAGCCGCTGCCAACCTCGGTAGTGATATTCAGCAGTTTCTGTCAGGACTCCATCTAGGTCAAAAATCACACCTCGGATATTAGAAATCAAGGGGAATAGAGTGGGAGTAGAATTTTTCTCCTCGACTTGCTCAACGTCCTCAGCACTCAAATCAAATTCATGCCATTCACCGCGCCACTGCAGTTTAAACTTCACTCGTGTCCAGCCTTCAGGCAAGTGGGGTTTAGCAACAGGACCATTCTCGCCGATGCGGATACCCGCAAAACCGAAGACAATCGCCTGCCACACTCCACCGTTGGAAGCACCATGAATTCCTTCTTTGGCATTGCGTCGTGTGTCCTCTAAATCCACAAGTGCGGCTTGCATAAAGCGCTCATAAGCTTCTGCGGGTTGATTGAGGTATGAGGCTAAAGCGGCGTGGACGGCAGGGCCGAGGGACGAACCATAGGTAATATCTGTACGAGGTGCGTAGTAATCCCAGTTGGTTTGCAGGGTTTTAATGTCAGAGAAAAATCCAGGGGTTTCCCGCAACAGATACAGAAGCATCAACACATCAGGCTGTTTGAGAACTTGCCGCTTACTAGCCCCCTCAATGCCGAGGATGGTTTGCATGGATTTAGTTCTCGGCTCATAATCCTCTAAGTTGATATCTTCGATGTTGAAAAATCCTTCACACTGCTCAATCAACCCAGTTTCCGGATTATGCAGAATCCAGATGTTGCTGATGATGTCGCGCCAACGCGCTTGCCGCTCTAAGGTAACTTGTAATTTGTCTTCAAGTTGAGCCGCTTGCTCAGGATATTGACCATGCAGCCAGTCTAGGACATGGAGTGCCTTCTCAAGATGCCATTGCACCATGCGGTTGGTGAAGGTATTGTTACTGACGTGTTCGTGATATTCATCGGTGCCGATCACCTCACGCAGTTCATAACGCTCCTGCTTGGCATTCCACTCCACACGGCTTCCCCAGTAGACGGCGGTATCCAAAATCAGTTCGGCACCAAAATCGCGCATCCAGTCATCATCGCTGGTGGCTTGCCAATATTGCCAGATGGCGTAGGCAATATCTGTATTAATGTGGAGTTCGCGATCGCCACACCAAATCCTCACCAGTTCGCCATCACCATCAGCAGGCGGAACCCAACGGGGAGTGACTTCATCGCCTGTACCTGCACTTTCCCAGGCAAACATTGCCCCTTTGTAACCGGAATCTTTGGCCTTGCGCCGTGCCCCGTTTAGGGTGTGGTAGCGGTAGGTGAGCAGGTTACGAGCCAGGGCGGGTTGGGTATAGATGAAGAAGGGAAGCATGAAGATTTCAGTATCCCAAAAAACGTGACCCCGGTAGGCAAAGCCAGAGAGGGTTTTTGCAGGGATGCTGACGGTATCATCATGACGTGGCGCACTAATCAGCAATTGGAACAGGTTATAGCGAATTGCTAGTTGGGCTTTGATGTCGCCTTCGATCACCACGTCGCTGGTGCGCCAGACTTCTTCCCAAGCCGCTTCGTGAGCCGCTAGTAAGGTAGCATAATTCGGCTGTTGACTGAGTTTGTCTTGGGCGGCTTGAGCGGGAACTTTATCCTCTCGTGAAGTAAAGACGGTGACGACTTTCTCTAGGGTTACAGTCTGCCCTGACTGTACGGAAAGGGTAGTGGCTAGACTGGGATAGCCCTGACATCCGGTGACTCGCACCGTTGCTCCTGCATCCGATACGGTGAGGCGGGTGGCCATCCCCAGTTCGATGCCGGTGTTGCGAGTCCGCAGGTGCAACCAAGCGGCATGAGCACCTTCATCGGTGATAATATCCCCCTGGTTCATCCATTCCCAGTGCATTACGCCTTGGTTATCGGGGTAGCCGTTGATACTGGATTGCAGTTCAATTTTGCCCTCAAAATCTAAGGGTGTAACCTGACAGCGCAACGCGACAACGTGCTGATCAACCAGGCTAGCAAAGCGCTCAATATGGATGTCCATGGTGTGTCCTGAGCCACTGCGCCAGCGTACATCGCGGCTGAGAACACCTCGGCGCAAATCAAGTTGACGCCTGTAGCTTAAGATTTCGCCGTGGTCGAGACGGAAGCGATCGCCATTGACAATCACCACCAGAGGCAACCAATCCGGGCAGTTCGCCAATTCCGTATGGACGACGGGAACATCATCATAGATACCGTGAATTAAGGTAGCCGTCATCGCACCTGGATAACCTTCCTCAAAGCTACCCCTTGTGCCTAAGTAGCCGTTTCCTACAGTAAAAACGGTTTCTTTGTAATGCAATTGAGTCGGGTCAAACTGGGTTTCAATAACAGCCCAATCCGTATAGGTAAAATGGCAAGCGTTATCTTTGGTCTTGGTCATTTATCTGTATCCTTTGTCCGTTGTCGTTGTCAGTTGTGCTTGGCGAACTGCTGTCCTGTCCTTCCTGATTTGCTGAGGACGAATCGCCCGATTTTAAGTTTCAGCTTGGTGTATAGGTCTTCAGTGCGGTCGAAAATATTGTGAATTATTGATGGGCTAATAAGCCTTAAGCACCCTGGTTTTTTAATGAATCAATGACGTTGTTAGACCCAAAATCTGAACTTTAAAATTCAGACCTACAACCGTTTTTTTCCTACCGCCCCAGATGTTGCTCAAGCAATTTTTCCGCTCTCGGCTTGTAGCCTAAATAGAATAAGGCTTCCAAATAGCGTAGAAGTGCTTCTCGATTTTCTGATGAGGCGTAATTCCAGAAGCCGTAGATTTTGGCTAAACCCAGTAGCTGTTTGGTGTGGCTAGACCAGCTATATTTATATCGGACTCGCTTGATCGCACATTCAGAAATCTCCTGCCAATAATCAGGGTTTTGGTCACAGCTAGAAAGAAACTGAAGAATTCTTTCAGCCGTTTCTTCTAAATCTGTTGGGTTAATGTGAAAGCCATTTTCTCCATTTTGAATGATTTCTAATGAACCGCCAAATTGAGTTGCGAAGGTCGGGAGTCCAGATATCATCGCTTCTAATATCATCAATCCAAACGCTTCAAAACGCGCTGGATGGACAAAAATCCCTTCAATATCGGCAATTGTGCGGTAAATTTCACCAATCTCAGGTGTACTTAAAGGTAAACCTAGCCAGCGGATTTTACCGTGGAGATTGTATTGAGCGATGAGTTGATGGAGCCGTTCAATCTCACCCTTTTCCTCTGAATCCCTAGCTTTTTCCGGATGAATTTGACCCGTCACCAGTATCAAATTCATGTTCTCTTGTAAGGCTGGACTTTGCCCAAAACATTCCACTAAACCTGTCAGATTTTTGCTGGGGTAAAGAGGAGACAATGCCAAAATAGGACGCTTGTTCGGGTCGTCTAAATGACCCACAATTTGAGCGTCTTCTTCGGTAAAAAGCAACTCTTTAATTCGCTTCCCTTGGCTCGTATCTCGTTGCGATACCTGGTTGTAGGGAAAGAATAGGCTTTCATTGACTC
The DNA here is from genome assembly GCA_964588805.1 of uncultured Microcoleus sp. GTDB lineage: Bacteria > Cyanobacteriota > Cyanobacteriia > Cyanobacteriales > Coleofasciculaceae > CAZPRJ01. The sequence continues at coordinate 64,468 of CAZPRJ010000002.1, forward strand.
CGGGTGGAACCACATTGAACTTGGGGTTAAATAACTCGATCCCATCGACGACATGATAGAGATGGGGCATCGTGAAATGTTTATACGACTCATACTGTCCTAACTGTTCGGGTGTCCCCACAATTTCTTGATAAGTGCTAGTGATGATAAAATCAGCCGCATTCATGCCAATTAAGTCAGCCGTAAATTGTAGGGAGAAATGATACTGTTCTTCTAGGTCTTTCCAGTACAAATTGCTGAATAGAAATCTGGGTTTTTCTAAGGTGTGAGCAATGCTACACTGAGTGACTTTGAATCGTCGGGCTAATAAGAACGCGACCAAATTGCCATCCGAATAGTTCCCAATAATAAAATGAGGACGACCTTCAAATTCGGCTAATAGTTCCTGTTCTGCCTTTTGAGCAAAGGATTCTAGATAAGGCCAAATTTCAAATCGTGAAATCCAGTTTTGAGTCACATTGGAATTAAATTCCTCAAAAGGAACTCGCAAAATCCAAGCATTTTCTGTCCCTTGAATTTTTTCTAGGCGCTCGTTGGCTTTAGTGCCGACACTATTGGGAATCAAGCGAGTCAGAACGATGACTTTAGGCTGGATACCTAAGCTATCGAGTCCGGCTAACTTAATATCTTCATGGAGCTGTTTTTCAATACTCCGAGCTTGATCGAGAACATAAAGGACGTGACCGGCAGCTTGAGGACGGCCTAAGACTTCTTCTTGACCAAACCAACCGTGAACCGCGACTAAAACAATCCTAAAGATTAAAGGAATCCGGGAAATAAAGGCTTCTAAGACAGCATGATCGGGAGTATCAATCAGGCGATCGAGTAATTCTAGAGTTTCCCGTACCCGATCCGCACGATTGCCCCATCCCGGTTCCAATCCAAGAGTTTGAAGCTTGGCACGAAACTGCTCATAAGGCTCATCGGATGGACGTTCATTGACAAAGGATAAAGCTTCTTTAATTTGTTCCGATAATTTGGTTGTGGAGTTAATTTTTGTATTAATCAACAACGGTTGACCTTGATAATCAGCCCGATGCAGAATTTCCAAAAATGCCTCTAGCCAAGATTGAGAAGCAGCGCTACCTTTGCTGACGAAACTATCCCGTCCCACTTTGCTGTCCGCAAATAATTGGCTAGACAAATAACGGTGGAGAAACTCCATGCCTTTACCAATATTTCTGGGATCGCGAATGGTGGGTAATGGGTCGTAAAACGGACGAACATCAATTTCTAAAATGCCATTGGAGTAGGAGGGATAGGCTTTATCTCCAGACACTAAACTATCTTGTAAGTTAAGCAATGCCTGCACAGGCATCGACTCCACTTGACTGAGGTCTGCACTCAATCGACAAACTTCTTGCGAGGCTATTTTGGGTCGGACAATGAACCAAGCACTCTCGTCTTCTAAAATCAGTTCATGGGTATAACTGATGAGTTCACCAAGTGCCGAAGAGTGGTAAAAATAAGCAGGTTTTTGGTAGTTATGGCAATAGTCTTCAAAAGCTTGTAGAATTTGATTTCTGAGGAAGTACCGCTCTTTGTGGGTGCGTAACTGATCTAACAATTGGTGCAAATCAGTTTTTTCATCACCATCAAGAACGGCTCTTAACAGTTCACACATAACTCCTCCCTGTTGCATTAGCTGAATGGATGAGAGCGATTTTCAACCTAATCTTGACCCATCATCAAGGGGGTGGGTGAAGCACTCCTTATACATCAATCTAGGAGTTTTTCACTGTAGGGACGCAAAAGTTCCCAAGACTTTTTACCCACTACTGTTATTGACGGTGCGGTGCTTCGTTCCCCAGGATGTTCTAGGGAGTTTGGCATTGCCAAACTGATAAGGGTAATGTATTTGCTCTCTCGGTGGCGATTAGAGTTGCTAATGCGCCATGCACTATGCAACACTCCAATGACTGACCGATACTCGCTAACACTTATAGGATTGAGCTATAGTTGCTAGCGGTTTTGACGCGATGCCAGCGTCTGTTTTGACTTTATCGAACTTCCTGAGCGTTCACCATTTTTAAATTCAAGCTTCAACATGAATTTGAATTATTTTGACATACGCTGAAGTTACTGCTATAAGATTTAGCCAAAAATTTATGCATCTACAAAATGAGCAGGAGCAACAAAATATCCGATAAAGGAGTGGAAAAATTCAGTCCTATTCGCTGGACTTATTGACGGCGCTTTGTCCTAAAAAGTTCGGACTCTAGCCTCTTCTTTCTAGAGATAGATGTGCGAGCCAAGTCTAGCGTGATATCGTATTGGGTTTACTCCTTGACCCTATTCTAGGCGGTCACAGAGATGATTCACCCGTTCTTAGCAGAGTCTTTAAGATTTGCTCAGGCATACAATCCGGATAGGTGCAGCTTTCATGGGTATAGAGGAATGGTAGATGCACCCTGTAATTGACCCTCCAGCCACGCGGCTGGGGGGTTTTCTTGCGAAATTTTGACACTTTTTCTCTTAGGGTAGAGTGCGCCGGCACGTACCCTACTCTTATTATTTCCTAGATTTATATTTTTGTTCGGTCAGTTAAAATTTCGTAGCCGTCCTCCGTCACCAATACTGTGTGCTCGAACTGAGCAGATAACGCATTATCTAGAGTTACGGCTGTCCAGCGATCGGATAAAATGCGTGTAAATTTGGAGCCAGCATTTAAAATCGGCTCAATCGCCAACGTCATCCCAGCTTTTAGCTTGACATTCGGCAGTTCACGAGTGCGATAGTTAAATACTGAAGGTTCTTCGTGTAGATTCCGCCCTACTCCATGACCGGTGAAATCTTCAACGACACTAAATCCATTGGCGTTCACAGAGTCTTCAATTGCTCCAGCAATATCGAGTAAGTAAGCTCCCGCCTTGACTTGTTGGATACCTTGATACAGCGCTTCTTCGGCCGCACGGATTAATTTAGCGGCATCCGGCGTTACCTCACCAACACCAATGGTGATGCAGGAATCGCCATGGAAACCATTGTAGTAAGCTCCGGTATCTACTTTTAAGACATCGCCAGCCCGAATCACTTTCTTGCGACTAGGAATTCCATGTACCACTTCATGGTTGATACAAGAGCAGATAGAAGCAGGAAAACCGTGATATCCTTTGAAACTTGGAGTGGCTCCCATTGCCCGAATTCGCTTTTCCGCGTGAGCATCTAAATCGGCTGTTGTCATCCCCGGTTTCACCATCTCAGAAATTTCTTTCAGGACGGTGGCGACGATCTTTGCCGCTTCTCGCATGATTTCAATTTCATGCTCAGACTTAATTTCGATACCTCGACGTTTTTTCTTGGAGGTAGAAGGGGCAGTAGGTTTGAACAGCAGATTACTAAAAATTTTCTTCATGCGAAATGAGGGATGACAGCAATTTTTGGATTCGGTAAGATGCTTCTATCTTTTAAGGTAGCTTAATCTGGTCAGGACTTACGCAATGGCCACAAGGGAATTTTTGGGTGAGGTGACAAAGGTTATCTCTAAAATAGACCTGTTGCATAAAAGCTGGAAGGGAGCATACCGCCTTTCTTTGCCCTCACCCTAAATCCCTCTCCCTCAGGGAGAGGGACTTGGAATAGAAGTCTTGCTCTCCTTCTCCCACGGGGAAAATTAAGTCTTAGTCCCCCTTTTGAAGGGGGATGCGAGGGGGATCTGAATCTAGCGGCGAAGGCAAGAAAACAGACCCTAGCCCTTTATATTACTGGGGAGGACACAGCACATTCAGAAGTGTTTGAGGAATCTCTTCAAAGTGTTCTAAGAGGAAATCCATCAAAGCTAGATGGTGCAAATCGTTGAATGTGGGAGGGCGATAGTGGCGTCCTCGGGTGAACCAGCGATCCACCGTGGAAAGGGAACGGAAGCAGATACAGGCTAGTTCGCTCCTGGTGACTGCCCATTTGCCATAGAACTGTTGTGGCGTCATCCCCAGTTGGCAAGTGCAGTAAAGTGCAATGAGTGTGCGCTCTCGCTCGGTTAATGGACGGGGACTAGTTGGAGATTTTCCTTTTGGTTTTGGCATGCTGATAATAGCTCCTTTGTTTGAGGGAGTCAGCCGCGCTGCCAAGGGGTACCAACCATCACCAGCGCGGCTCTAGTACAAATGAAATTGTACATTTTCAATGATAGCAGGTATTTATTAAAAATGCAAGGGTTTATTCAAGAAAAATTTAAAATTCTTAGGGCTTGAAAAGAGAGGGTTCTTGATAAGAAATATCGGCGCGATCACCCAAAAATGATACCGAATCTAACCCAACCCAATGCAATCAATAATTTAATGTAGGGGCGGGTTTAGCGACTAAATTACAGGGAAAATCGATAATTGCCCATCAAAACCCGCCCTCAACCCTGGGCAAATTTACTGATAATTTCATCAGGAGCGATCGCATTCCACAACCCCTATACAAAACGATGTGCGATCGCATTCCACAACACATTCTAATGGATGGGATTTTCGCGTGAGATGTGCGGGGGGCTAGGGCGGGTTTTGTATGCAATTTTTTGGTGGGATGACAAAGGTTATCGCTAAACCCGCCCCTACAAATGCCCCTATAAATGCCCCTACAAATATTGCTATGGGCTAATAACAGAATACACAATGATGTTTTTACTGATATTGGACGAGTAATCTTTAAAATTTTTCGGTATATTTACGAATTCTTTTCCTAATCGTGTTCTTCCAGAATGAATATTGTTCTAATCAAATACTGATATGAAATATGACCCAGATAAGCATCATCGCCGTTCAATCCGTCTTAAAGGATACAACTATGCACAGTCTGGAGCTTATTTTGTTACTATTTGTACCTGGCAGCGCCAATGCTTATTCGGTGAAATTATCAATAAGAAAATGCACCTGAATACTTATGGGGAAATCATCCAATGCTATTGGGATAGCTTACTCAAACATCATGATGATTTAGAATTAGATGAATTCATTATTATGCCTAATCACGTACATGGAATTATCATTTTGATAGATAATCCTGGCTGTAAAAAACGGCATGGTTTGCCAGAAATTATCCGAGGTTTCAAAACATTTTCAGCACGTCGCATCAATAAAATTCGTCGCCTATCTGGGGTTCCAGTTTGGCAACGTGGCTATTACGAACACATCATCCGCAATGAAAAATCATTAATGGCAATTCGTGAATACATTATTAACAATCCCTTGTCTTGGGAGAAAGATGAATACAATTCCGCATACAATCCAACCCAATTTTTAACGTAGGGGCGGGTTTAGCGATTAATTTGCCGGGAAAACCGATAACCTTGATACAAAACCCGCCCTCACCCACGATCAAATTCACCGATAACCTAACAATATGCGATCGCATTCCCGTCATGGCGATCGCATCCCACAATACATTCCCATGTATGGGATTTTTCGGGGGGATTTGTTGGAGAAAGGGCGGGTTTTGTATCAAATTTGTTGGTGGGATGACTCATGTTATCTCTAAACCCGCCCCTACAGCGTTACGGTAATTTATGGGAAATTTATGTGATGATATGCGATCGCACCCAACAACAAACACCCCTATAAAACCCAACCCAATACAACAATGTAGGGGCGGGTTTAGCGATTAAATTGCCGGGAAAACCGATAACCTTGATTCAAAACCCGCCCTCAACCCAGAACAAATTTACCGATAATCTAACAATGTGCGATCGCATTCCCGTCATGGCGAATCGCATCCCACAATACATTCCCATGTATGGGATTTTTCGGGGGGATTTGTGGGGGGAAGGGCGGGTTTTGAAGCGAATTTTTCGGTGGGATGACAGAGGTTATCGCTAAACCCGCCCCTACAGGTTGCCTGTTTGAAGACAAAATCTTTCCTAAAATCTGCATAACCTGGGTTTTCATCAGAGATAGTTAAATATGACAACACACTCAGGGCGAAATCGCGATGACTAAGGGAAAGGCACGAGTCAGGAAAGCGCTACCCTGGGCGGTTACACTCATCAGCGTCATGGGGTTAGTAGCAGTCGTACCCACCCCCACCCTCGGACAAACCCGCCCTGATTCACCGTCACAGCAGTTACCCCAAGGGAAACGTCAGGCGACTACGGTTAATGGCAGACTCGATAGTAGCAGTGAGACGTTGGAGGATAAGAGCTATTTCAATGTACATACATTTGAGGGCAGAGCGGGAGAGTCGGTTACGATTGAGCTCAACAGTAGCGAGTTTGACGCTTATCTAATTTTGCTCGACCCTGACAACAAAAAGATTGCTGAAGATGACGATGGTGGTGATGGAAATAATGCCAGGATTTCAATAACTTTACCCACCTCTGGCACTTACACGATTGGTCTTAGGACGAAAAAAGCGGGAGAATTGGGTAACTATACCCTAAGTTGGCAAGAAGCCACAGCCGCTGATTTAGAGTTGGCAGAAGCATACCAGCTCAATCAACAGGTAAAACAGCTTTAAAAACAAGGGCAGTACGCAACGGCTATTCCTCTGGCAGTGCGTGCCCTTGACATCCGGGAGAAACTGCTGGGCAAAGAGCATCCCGATGTGGCACAAAGTCTCAACAATCTAGCAGTGCTGTACCGGAATATGGGGAACTACAGCCAAGCGGAACCTTTATACCAACGCGCCTTGGCAATCCGTGAGCAAGTGCTGGGCAAAAAGCATCCCGATGTTGCCAACAGTCTCAACAGTCTGGCAGGGCTGTACAAAGCACAGGGAAACTACAACCAAGCGGAACCTTTATACCAACGCGCCTTGGCAATCTTTGAGCAAGTGCTGGGCAAAGAGCATCCCCTTGTTGCCAACAGTCTCAACAATCTGGCAGAGTTGTACCGGAATATGGGGAACTACAGCCAAGCCGAACCTCTATATCAACGCTCCTTGGCAATCAAAGAGAAAGTGCTGGGCAAGGAGCATCCCGATGTTGCCACCAGTCTCAACAATCTGTCAGCGCTGTACTGGAATATGGGGAACTACAGCCAAGCCGAACCTTTATTGCAACGCGCCTTGGCAATCTTTGAGCAAGTGCTGGGCAAAGAGCATCCCGATGTTGCCACC
>CAZPRJ010000002.1:71585-135598 GCA_964588805.1 uncultured Microcoleus sp.
AAACTACAGCCAAGCGGAACCTTTATTGCAACGCTCCTTAGCAATCCAAGAGAAAGTGCTGGGTACAGAGCATCCTCTTGTTGCCACCAGTCTCAACAATCTGGCAGAGCTGTACCAGGCACAGGGAAACTACAACCAAGCGGAACCTCTGTACCAACGCTCTTTGGCAATCTTTGAGCAAGTGCTGGGCAAAGAGCATCCCGATGTTGCCACCAGTCTCAACAATCTGGCAGCGCTGTACCAGGCACAGGGAAACTACAGCCAAGCGGAACCTTTATTGCAACGCTCCTTGGCAATCTATGAGCAAGTGCTGGGCAAAGAGCATCCCCTTGTTGCCCTCAGTCTCCACAATCTGGCATTCCTGTACCGGAATATGGGGAACTACAGCCAAGCGGAACCTTTATTGCAACGCGCCTTGGCAATCCGTGAGCAAGTGCTGGGCAAAGAGCATCCCCTTGTTGCCACCAGTCTCAGCAATCTGGCAGCGCTGTACTGGGTACAAAATGACATCACCCGTACTCTGGAATTCATAATCCGTGCCACCAACATCGAAGAACGCAACCTCGCTGTTATCTTCACTACTGGCTCCGAAGCCAGAAAACGCGCCTATATGGCTACCCTCTCCGGTTCAACTGATGTTAATATCTCCCTGCATATCCAAGACGCACCCAACAACCCCGAAGCTGCCCGCCTCGCCCTCACCACCACCTTACAACGCAAAGGTCGCATCCTCGATGCCCTCACCGATAGCCTGCAAACCCTACGCCAAAACCTCAAACCCGAAGACCAAATTTTACTCAACCAACTCGCCACCACTCGCTCCCAGTTAGCCACGTTAATCTTCAACAAACCCGAAGACATCCCACTCGAACAATATCAACAACAAGTCGCCACGCTCAAAGCTCAAGCCGAGCAACTTGAAAATACCCTCTCCCGCCGCAGTGCCGAATTCCGCACCGAAACCCAACCCGTCACCATTGAAGCGGTACAGCAGTTAATTCCCACCGATGCTGCCTTAGTTGAACTGGTACAGTACCAACCCTTCAACGCCAAAGCGACAAAACAAAGTGAAAGGTTCGGTACTCCTCGCTACGTCGCTTACATCCTGCACTCCACAGGCGACATCCAATGGATAGACTTAGGCGAAGCCCAAGCCATCAACCAAGCCGTTGAAGACTTCCGCAACGCCCTGCAATCTCAATCCTCAACTATCAAACCCGTCGCCCGTACCTTAGACGAACTCCTAACGCAGCCCATCCGCCAAAAATTGGGCAATACTCGCACCATTCTCCTCTCCCCCGACAGCCAACTTAACCTCATCCCCTTCGCTGCATTGGTTGATGAAAATAATCGCTACCTCGTCGAAAATTATTCCATCAACTACCTCAGTTCCGGACGGGACTTACTGCGGCTACAAAATCATACCCCAAGCCAATCTGCACCCATTATCCTCGCTAACCCTGACTACAATCAACCCGGCGACCCCTCAGTAAACATTGCCAGTAACCGGGGAACCTCTCCCCCAGCCCCTCTCCTACAAGGAGAGGGGAGTAAGACTAATATTCCCCCCTTATTAAGGGGGGCTAGGGGGGATCGAAACGGGTTACATCAAAACAGCCGAGGACTTCTAGACGATGCCATCAAAACCTTTAACTTCCCGCTTTTACCCGGCACCGCCTCCGAAGCCCAAGCTATCTCCCAAATGCTACCAAGCGTCACCCTCTTCACCGGCTCACAAGCCACAGAAAACGTCCTCAAACAACTGCATCGCCCGAACATCCTGCACATTGCCACCCACGGCTTCTTCCGCGAAGACTTACCCCAAGTTGCGCCACCCGACTATAGTAATATCAATCTTCTCCAAGGCACTCGCAGCGCCCAACCCAACCTCCGCACCCCCACCGAAAACCCCCTGCTACGTTCCGGACTTGCCCTAGCTGGTGCCAACTTGCAGCAAAGTGGCAACGAAGACGGCATTCTCACCGCCCTCGAAGCAGCCGGACTCAACCTATACGGCACCAAACTCGTTGTCCTCTCCGCCTGCAAAACCGGAGTCGGAGATATAAAGAACGGAGAAGGGGTTTATGGCTTACGTCGAGCATTAGCCCTTGCGGGTTCCGAGAGTCAAGTGATTAGCCTGTGGGTAGTTAACGACAATAGCACCAATAGGTTGATGGTGAACTACTACAAGCGGTTAATGAATAATACAGGACGCTCCGATGCCCTGCGCCAAACCCAGCTAGAAATGCTGCAAAGCGAGATTTACCAACATCCTTATTATTGGGCAGCATTCATCCCCTCTGGAGATTGGACAGCGATGGAATTCTAGCCGCTACAGGTAAGAGCATGGTATGCCATGCCCCGACGAAGATGGTGTATTAAGGTCGAAAATGTGTAAGTCCTGCGAGTACTAATGTTGCAATAAATAACGCTCACCCCAGAGCTTCCTGACCGGAGATGATACTCTAGTGAGGTTATCTTGTCGGTTCTAGTGGGGAACAGCCGCTAGAGGTAACGGGGAAAGAGCAGTGTAAATCTGCCGCTGTCCCGCAACTGTGAAGAAGTGAACTCTAACCACTTCCAGCCAGGATGCCCGCCGATATCAACCAACACGTTTACTCAATCTGCGAGGTACAGATGAAACGGCATCGACGCATACTCAGCCTGGGTGCAATGGCAGGGCTGTCATTCTACTTAGTCATCGCTACACCCAATCCTGCCTATGCCATGCATATTATGGAAGGCTTTTTACCCATTGGTTGGGCAATTTTTTGGTGGGCGGTATTTATTCCCTTTTTTGTTTTGGGGCTACGTTCAATCACGGGAATTACTAAACAAAACCCTGAGTTGAAATTGTTGTTAGCTTTAGCAGGCGCTTTTGCCTTTGTCCTATCTGCCCTAAAAATTCCATCCGTAACTGGTAGTTGTTCTCACCCCACAGGAACAGGACTGGGGGCAGTGTTATTTGGCCCCCTAACAATGACCGTATTAGGAAGTTTAGTTTTGTTGTTTCAAGCCCTATTACTTGCTCATGGGGGATTGACAACACTGGGGGCTAATGCCGTTTCAATGGCAGTTGTAGGGCCGTTTGTTGCTTATGGAATCTATCGTCTGATCATGCAGGTGAGTGGGGCACAACGGTTAGCTATCTTTCTATCTGCTGCATTAGCCAATCTCATCACTTATGTAATCACATCCATCCAGCTAGCCCTGGCCTTTCCGGCAGCAACCGGTGGATTCATGGCATCTTTGATCAAATTTGCAGGCATTTTTGCGATTACACAGATTCCCTTGGCAATTAGTGAAGGATTGCTGACGGTGTTGGTTTGGAATTGGTTGCAATCTTACAACCGCGAAGAATTGACAGTATTAAAATTAATCAAACCAGGAGTTGATTAAAGGTGAATAGAAAGAAACAGGGATGGAATAATTGGTTATTATTATTGGGTGTGTTGGTGTTAACGATTGCGCCGCTTTTCATCGTTAGAGAAGCCGAATTTGGAGGAGCAGATGGAGAGGCAGAAGCGGCGATTTCAGAAGTTCAGCCTAACTATCAACCCTGGTTTCAACCTTTAATTGAACCCGCTAGTAAAGAAATCGAATCATTGCTATTTGCTTCTCAGGCAGCATTGGGAGCTGGAATTATCGGTTATGCCATTGGTATCTACAAAGGGCGTCAAGAACAGAAGATGAAATCCTCAACTCGAAACTGGAATGAATATCCAGATTGATACCCTGGTTTACACAAATCGCCTGCGGCATTTACCGACTGAACAAAAATTAATTTTTGCGTTAGGTGTTTTGTTAATCGCTTTGATTACCCACTTTCCAGCTCAATTTCTGATTATTTTATGGATGGGAGTTTGGACGGTGGGTTATGCCAGAATTCCCGTGAAAGTTTACTTGAAATTACTGGTTCTGGCTTCTTTATTTTTGCTGATGAGTTTACCCGCTTTACTGGTTAATATCGTTAGTGTTGCTCAGATTCATGAGGTACAAGCTGACCAATGGGGCGGTATGAATTGGGGAGCTTGGTATGTTTATATTAGTCAGAGTGGAGCTAGGCAGGCTTGGGAGGTATTTTGGCGATCGCTTGCTTGTGTTTCTAGCTTATTTTTTCTCCTCTGTACTGTCCCTCTACCCGAACTGTTACAGACAATGCGACGGTTTGGAGTGCCGACTATTTTGACGGATTTACTGTTATTGATGTACCGCTTTGTATTTATCTTGCTGCAAACAGCAACCGAATTAAGGTTGGCACAGCAAGCACGAGGCGGATACCGGACTTGGGGGAGAGCGATGTATAGTTCCAGTTTATTAATTGGACAATTGCTTCAACGGACTCTGCAACGCTATCATCAATTTTCGCTGGGTGTGGCGGTACGAGGTTTTAACGGAGAATTCCCAGTTTGGTGTCCGCCTGCTTATCGCTACTCTAGGCGGTATGCTATCGAAGCAATTATCGGTTACTGCGGACTTTTAGGACTGGAGTGGTGGACGAGGGTTTGAATTCAAACTTCAAAATTATCTTAGGAAGAAAGGGTATTAATTAATGCATGAATTTTGAATGGGTTATTTTGAAGAGGAAGCGAAGCAGGTGACATCAGCGTTATTGGAATTTGAAAATGTTTACTATTCCTATCCAGGAGTAAGGCAACCTGCACTCAAGGGACTTACCTTATCCATTCCGGCAGGTAAAAAAAGTGTTCTGATTGGTCAAAATGGATCGGGCAAATCCACGCTACTTTTCCTGGCTGATGGGTTGTACAAACCGCAACAGGGTGTGATTCAATGGCGATCGCAACCGCTCAATTATGACTCTCACTCTCTCAATCAATGGCGACAGCGAATTGGCCTAGCGTTTCAAGACCCTGAGCAACAACTTGTAGCTGGAACTGTTGCCGAAGATATTTCCTATGGATTATGCAATTTGCAATTACCAAAATCAGAAATCGAGCATCGTGTCAAGCAAACTTTAGCAGACTTTAAATTAGAAGAATTAGCCTCTAGACCCCTACATCATCTCAGTTTGGGACAGAAGCGGCGTGTTGCTCTAGCTGGAGTGATGGCACTCAAACCAGAATTATTATTATTAGATGAACCTACGGCCTATTTAGATAGTCTTCAAACTCGCAATTTACTCTTAGAATTAGAGCGCATTGTTGCAGCAGGAACAACAGTTGTCATTGCCACCCATGACCTTGATTTTGCTTATCAATGGGCAGATTGGGTATTTATATTACATCAGGGGCAACGAGTGATAGAAGGAGGAACCCAAGAAGTGTTTATGCAGCGAGAGGTTTTGCAGGAATTAGAAATTGGCGTTCCTCTATTATGGGAAGTATGGGAGACGCTATCGCTCCGTATGCATGTTCCCAAGAATTTGCCTTTTCCTAGAACGATAGCTCAATTACGAGAACGGTTATTGGGCTAGTACTGATATTTCACTAGTTGTTATAAACAGTAAAGCGATGACCCACCCACCTATTGAGTCTGCAATCACCTTTTTTTATACCCATGACCTTGATATCTCAGCACAATTCTATGAAGAGGTCTTAGGCTTGGAATTATGGCTCGATCAAGGAAGTTGTCGGATTTATCAGGTGAGTGGTAACGGTTACGTGGGTTTATGCCAAACGAGCGAAACACAAACTCTATCTACTGACAATCGATCGAGTGTGATTTTTACTCTAGTGACGCAGCAGGTAGATGAGTGGTTTAACTATCTTCGGCAGCGTGGTGTTGAATTTGAAAAGCCACCTTTACTAAATAAAAAGTACAATATTTACCACTGTTTATTGCGTGACCCCAATGGCTACTTAATTGAGATTCAACGTTTTTTAGAAGCTTGATAAACACTCATATCCAAACCATAAAATTAGGAACACTATGATAGACAGATTCCCTCATTTAACTTCTCTCCGTATTTTGATGTCGGTTTTACTGGTGAGTGGGACTGTTACTGGATGCGCTCAACCAAACTCTCCTACCAATAAGGCATCATCTACTGCAACGGTTCAATCCCCTGCTGCCGTTTCTCCAACAACCGGGATGAATTCCCCAGCTAAGTTGCCAGATTGGGTTAATCTTTTACCTGGAGAAACTACAGGTGGACTCACCTTTACTCAAGCGGGTAAGCTAGCTTATCAAGGTAAAATTCTGTTATCTAAAATCCCGGTGTCCTATAGCAGTGACGGCACCGTTACCTATGCAAAACGGTTAATCGTGTCTCCAAGTTCTCCGTCTGGACGCTACACCATTATCAAGGCGTGTGAAGCAGAAACCGATGAGACAGGTTTGTGTTGGTCGATTTATAAAGTTGATTCTCAACAAGCAAAGGCAGAAAAAGTCAGCATTGCTAAATACGGTGGACTAAACTGGGTACAGTGGTCAAGCGATCAACGTTATGCCGTTTTTGTAGAAAAAATGGAAGGAACTGCTTGGTTTATTGTGATGGATTTGCGGACTGGAGAATCTCAATCTTTCAGTGAATTATCGGCTCAACCTGACTTAAATAGTTTTACCTGGACAGGCGAAAATACCTTTGACATAACCTTGGTGAATGGGTCTAAATTTCAGGGAAATATTAAGAAACTATTTTCCAAGTAATATCGTGTCCCATAGCATCGTCATGGTAGCGGTAAAATTTGTTCAGGGTTCCTAGTTCCTTGCTGATTCAATAGACCTATTCAGAAATTAGATATTCAGTAGGCCGAAAAGTTTTGCGATCGCCCAAGGATTACAGTTAGCCATTTTTAACTTCTGTGATGGTCACTGTTGCTCATATTACTGTTTCGTCATGGTAAATGTGCCTCGATTATTATCTACATCTACGAAGTTGCCCGTCATCAAGGTATCGCTGTCCAGTCTACCGTTCAAGGTAGCACGGTAGCTAGAATTAGGTATTCCTTTGGCTATTTGCACTATTGTGACAACAGGTCTTCCTCTTCCAGAGTCATAAATCCTAATCTCGAAAATACTGTTGTTATTATTAGGTACAATATACCTTCCAATTAGTTGCCCAACTTGCAGGGAAATTTGCATTTGATAAAGACTGGAGCTAGTGCTAGCTTGATAATTCCAAATCCCCACGAGTTTGACCATAGTAGGAGTAGCAGAAGTAACAGGATTTTGACCACCTAGTACTGCGTCGTATGGATTAGGTTGATTAGGTGACATCGCGGCAACGCCTCCTTTGACTCGAGTCTTAAAAGTGTTGTAGATACATCGAGTTTAACCAGCAGTAGCCCGGACGGAGCCACTGGTTAGTAAGTTGTTCAGGACTTACACAAATTGACATTTGAGCCCCCATTGGTAAGGGCGCATGGCCATGCGCCCTTGCTATATCTGGTATCTATGGGTAAGTCCTGGTACTCTATTTCCAGATTCAGTTCATTACCCTTATGTCAGTGGATTTACCACGCGACCCAAAAACAGGATACTGCCAGTCTGGCTATCTCGAATTAGGAAGATAAACGGGCGGTTAGCCAAAAACAGCCTGATCTTTTCCTTATGGCTGTCCATCCCCAGAGTTCTGAATGGAATAGCTGTAGCCGCCGCCGCTTTAGTGCCTTCCTCATTAACCTCCACAAAGGTTTTGTGAATTACTTCTGAGATAAATAGTGCTTCTTTGACGTTCATGCTGGAAAAATTAGCTTTAGGAGTGAAAGCAAGTGGCATTCCCATCTTTGAGAGCAACGGCTGCATTGGTAGCGACGACGACACTATCTTAAATTTGGGCAACACAATCGTGATTTTAGGGTGCGAGAGCGACTGAAGCCATTTTTGTAAATTTTCTGGCGTAAGCCGCTGCTCCAACTCAGCCAATCCATCAATTTTTTCTGGCAATAAAATTACCATAGACATCCTATTGCCAACATAGGGCATCTCCAGCACTTGTAGACCATCCACCTCTTTGTAGCCAGCATGAGAATTAGATAACTGACCCATCATTGGGACATTGACCTGCTCAGTTTCCGTGATGTTGAATGGTCTATCGTTAGTATTTTGCGGATTGAATTTGCTACGCCAAGTCCCCTTAAAATAAATGGCATTTGTCAGTAGAAGCCTTGTATTAGGGTCGAGAGAACCTTGCTGAAGGATATCTTGAATCTTGTTCTGTGTTTGTTTGCCCACCCAATCATTGATGGTGCGGCGCGTCTTTTCCCCGGCGCTGAAATCTACCTCTTCCAACCCAGCTTTGTAGTTGTCTTGAGTTACTTTCAGGAAGCTATCTAAAAAACCATATCCCTTCTGCCCCCAAAGACGGTTCGCTTGGGTGAGCTGGTATTCTTGTTTTGAGCTGGGATTCATGCAGCCGATAAGTCTGGCAAAGGTGGGATGCAAGCGTTCAGGTTCTAGTGTGAAGTGCAACACCTTAGCCATTTCAGTTGCCGTTTCCCCCTTGGCACCTGCGTAAGTCATTGCTAATGCCGTAGATACGCTGTATGGAGACAAAAATAGGTTTCCTTGTTGCTGGCTTAACTGGCTATAAAGGTCGAGAGCGAAAGCGTTATTCCCTTGCACTACCGTATTAATATCAGCTTCGGGAAAGGACACACCGAGAATAGTTTTGGTGCAGGATGCTGAGGCGGTGTTAGCAATAGGATTGGGCTGTTGCTGACAAGCGGTGGCTCCTAAACAAGCGCAAGCAGCCGTGAAACCGACAAGAAATCGTCTTAAAAAGATTTTTCCCTGCCCGTCTCCAATTCTCTGTTGCAACTCCACCCGATGTTTTCGATGAGCGGAACACATGAGAATGAAATTCTCCTGACGAGCAATCTCTATCTCTTTTTGTCTCTGACTAGATGGGACTTATGCACTTGTATCTGAGAGCGTTTCCCTTTTCCCTTGAATGCCGTCTATCTATAAGATTCAAATCGCGTTACATTTGCGACACTCCCCGAGAAATTAGGTTAACTTGGACTGAGAAAAAACCCACCTAATTCGTAGTTAAAGAAAATTTAATTACGAATTAAAAATTATTCACTTCTCCTCATCCGAACCATGACGACATCCCAACATCCTACTGAGGTTCCCCGAACAACCAGTACCGTCATTCGTCTCAAACCCCAACAGTTTATTCACATTCTGGATAACAACACGGGCGTAACCCGATTGGAGGTCGGCCCCCAAACCATTACCCTGCGCGACCATGAGCGGCTAGTCTTGCCCGTTCACCCCGCAATTGTGGTGCCACCAAGACATTATTGTATTGTGACTAATCCCGTCCTGCGTGACGAGTCTGGCCAACCGATTGCCGATGAGTATGGACAGATTCGACTGCGCTACGGCCACCAAGAAATTCGTTTTGCTCAAAACCCATTTCCCTTATATCCAGGGGAAGAATTAACCGGTGATGTCACTCAATTGCTGGTCATTAAAACCAATCAAGCTCTGCGTCTAAGGGCAATTCGAGATTTCACCGATACTCTTCCTGCACAAACCGAAGAAACCTCCAGCCAATCTATTAATCGTGTCGCTGGAGATGAGTGGCTTTTTGAAGGGCCAGGAACTTATATTCCCCGCGTCGAAGTTGAAATTGATGAAACCGTTACAGCCGAGGTAATTAAAACCAACCAAGCGTTACGCCTGCGAGCCCGGCAAAATTGCATCGACCGTCAAGGACATAGGCGTAGAGCCGGTGAAGAGTGGCTGGTGCGGGAAGAAGGAGCCTATTTACCTGGAGTCGATGAAGAGGTTGTTGGTATCATTAATGCCTATGTTTTGACTGAACAAAAAGCCTTACATCTCAAAGCCAAACGCACGTTTACTGATATTTTTGAGCAGCAGCGTAAAGCCGGCGATGAATGGTTAGTAACCTTTGAAAATGCCGAAATTCATATTCCCGATGTCTATGAAGAAGTCGTCGGGGAAGTGAAAATTACTACTCTTAGCGATCGCCAATGGTGTATTGTGATTGACCCCGTTGATGCTTCCGGTAAACCGCAGTTGGGAATGCGCCAAGTGCGTCAAGGTAGAACGTCCTTTTTCCTACACCCAGGCGAATCGTTGGAGAATGGCATCCAACAAGTTTATGTTCTAGGAGAACAGGAAGCTCTATTGCTACGAGCCAAAGAAACCTTTAGTGAGGGGGAAGCGGAGAACGCCATCACTCATCAACCTGGGGATTTGTGGATGATTTCTGGGCCTAGAGATTATATTCCCCGTGTCGAAGTGGAAGTGCTGGAAAAACGCCAAGCGATTCCCCTGGATAAAAATGAAGGTATCTATGTGCGAGACGTTCAAAACGGCGAACTTAAACTCGTCAGTGGCCCTCAAGCGTATATGCTCAGTCCCTATGAAGAATTATGGGAAAAAGAACTGCCTCCGGTGGTTGAGGAACTGCTGGCGCAAAAAATCGACCCAGCGAGCGATCGCAGCCACTTTACTTTAGTAGTGGGTGATGAATCTCAGGCTAAATCAGGACACAAGCACCTACCTCAACGAGATAGAACCCGAGCAGTAGTGTTTCACGTTCCGCAAAATGCTGCCGTGCAGCTTCATGACTATAAGAATAGAACGGCGAGGACGGTATTTGGGCCAGATTTGGTCATGTTGAGTCCTGATGAAGGCTTTACGGTACTGTCTTTGTCGGGTGGCAAACCCAAGCGACCGAATGTGATTAAGTCACTGGCTTTATTACTCGGCCCCGATTTTATGACCGATATCTTCACGGTTGAAACTTCAGACCATGCGAGGTTGCAACTCCAGCTTTCTTATAACTGGTTCTTTGATATTGACAGACAGGACGAGCAAGCGGCCGCGAGGTTGTTTCAACTGCCGGATTTTGTTGGGGATGCCTGTAAGGCGATCGCATCTCGCGTGCGGGGGGCAGTTGCCAGTCAAAAGTTTGATGAATTCCATCGCAACTCCGCCCGAATTATCCGTCAGGCGGTATTTGGCATGGATGAGCAAGGCCGGATTCGTGATGAGTTTCGCTTTAGAGCCAATAATTTGGTGATTACCAATATTGACATTCAATCCGTCGAGCCAGTCGATGAAGAGACGCTAAAAAGTCTGCAAAAATCGGTGCAGCTTGCGATTCAAATTACTACCGATGCTCAAGAAGCCGCAGCACGGCAAGATGCGGAACGGATTGGACAAGAAGCCAGAGCCAGATTAGAGCGTCAGGTGATTGTGGATCGGGGGGCGGCGGAAGCTGAACGTAAAAAACTCCTGGAATTACAGGCGGAAAACGCCTCGATTGAAGCAACGGGTCGAGCGACAGCCGAAGCCAGAGCTAGAGCCCAAGCGGCTCAGATTGAAGGAGAATTAGCCGTGAATTTAGCCCAGCAAGAAGTGGAAGCGGTTCGCATTCGGGCTGAGGCCGAAATGGCTCAACTGAGGGTGCGTCAGGAAGCAGAATTAGCCCATCAGCAGGCTGTGGCGAATCTAGAATTGGAAAAAGCCGAGCGTATGGCTGAAATTGCGAGTACTGAATATCGCCAGAAAGTGGAAGCGATTGGTTCAGAAACCATTAAGGCGATCGCACAAGCCGGGCCGGAGATGCAGGCTAGATTACTGGAAGGTTTAGGGATTCAAAGTGTTTTAATTACAGATGGGAAAAATCCCATCAATCTTTTTGGTACTGCCAATGGTTTGATCGCTCCGATGAGTCCTCAGCTTGCTTCTGAGTCTCCCCAATTGCCTAGTACATCCTCTTAAGAAACTGGCTCCGGGAGCGGGGGTGAGTTCTTGGAGCAAGAGTTTCCTTCTGCCTTGGAGTCCTTTGCCTTCTATTTCTTGAACGTAATAGGGTTGATAGAGGTGAAATGGCAAGCGAGTTTTTGAGACAGTGAAAGCACCTGAAGATGTTCAAATTCTGGTGAGCTAATCTTAAAACTTTGATGGTTGAAACTGACTATCCTACCTCTAACCTCCACCCTTAAGCGGTGTTAAAAGCTTCAGACGAAACAGTATGCTGACCACCAAAAATAAAGCAAATTGAGCCACAACAATGCTCGGCCCCGAAGACAAGTTCAGGGCTGCCGATAATACAATACCTAACACGGCACTGAGCGCTCCTACCACAGTGGAGAGGAAGACAAAAACGGAAAACTTCCAACTCAATAACTTTGCTGTCGCGGCAGGGATAACCAAAAACGCATTCACCAACAGAACACCCACCGCCTTAATTGCGACGGCCACGGAGAGAGAAAGCAACACCACAAACCAAGTGCGATGGATTTCTACCGCGACTCCTTGCGCCTTAGCCATCCCTTCATCAAGAGTGACTAGCATCTGAGCCCGCAACGTCAGCGCCAACGATACGATGGACAGGATGAGTACACCGAAGCTCAAAATCAAGTCTTGTGGTCGCATTGCTAGGATATCTCCAAACAATAGGTTCATCAAACTGCCTCGATAGCTTTGAATAAAGCTCAAGGCAATCACCGCTAGAGCTAGAGATGCCGAAAACACAATATTAAGTATGGTGTCACTGCCTAAGTCTGTTTGAGCCATTAGATACACTACACCCAACCCAAACAGGACTGTAAAAGGTATCAAAGTTAGCGTCGGATCGAGGTTGAGTAATACCCCTAAAACAATGCCCAACAAGGCCGCATGGCCTACTGTATGGCTAAAGAAAGAAAGCTGGCGCAGGATTGCAAAGCTGCCGAGTAATCCACCGACTAAACCTAAAAGTACTCCTCCTATGAGGGCTCGTTGCATAAAAGGAAGCTGCAACAGCTCAATAATATTGCTCAAGTCTACGTTCATTACAGTTATATAATGTCCAGCAAATCACCCCTAATATATATCTTGCTTTATCATTAGTCTGTACTTACACCAATTAACCTTTCAAGCACCATTGGTAGGTACACACCGACGTTCGCCCTCACTATATGTGGAGTTCTTGCGTAAGTCCTGTAGGTTTTGGTAGGTCAATCTCCCGGACTTGATATTACGGTTCAAGAACACTCATTCCTGCTGTCTTGCATAGTTCAAAACAATCGTATCTATCAATTTATTCAAGGATAAATTTGTATCATACGAAAAGTCTATAGCCTTCATTAATTAATTCAAACATCGATCTTCATCCAAACTTCACAATATAAGGCATACTGAATTTAGTTATAAAACAGACTAATTCGTTAAACCAAAAGTTTGCAAGAGGAAGAAATAAATTATGGGTTTCCAAGATTTATTGTTGTTAACAGCACTCAATACTGCCGTTTGCCTCTGCTTGCCCAAAATGGTATCTATCTTTGAGTCCATCAAAACTCGTCAGAGCCAAAAACTCAGTGTTAAACCTACCGTACAAGTGCAGCCAGAACTAGCTCAATCTGATGTTTACCCAGAATTCGCCAGTCTAGCTCGTTAAAGTAAAACCGAACATTTTTTTAATTCAATATTAAGTAGACGGAAGATTAAAACATAGGGTGAGTGATACTCACCCTGCAGCTAGATTGACTCATTTTCACCGACTTAATCGTTGATTTGAGATTCACATTACTGAATCAATTCTGAATTTATAGGCTGCTTCTTCAATTGCAGTCTAGTCTCCCAAATCACCTGGTCTTGCTCGCGTAAGCTCCTTCTCAATTTTATCTATAGCTCTAGTATCTCGCCTCAAATTAAGTCATTTTTCAAAAGGGTTTCTCTCATCTCCTGTCAAGGCGTTTTTAATCTCTATTGGTTGAGTTTCCCCTATTTGATAATCAATATATGGTGGCTTAATTTATACGAAAGCGCCAGCGAACAAGCGATGTTCTCTTCTCATCGTATATGGTTGCTGCAAAGCGCTTAAAGCCTACAGCGAGCGCTCAGACCTCAAAAGCGTATATCAAGAGGTCGCCATATATATGTATAATAAGTGGCAAAAGATATTAGTTAGAATAACCTGTTGGCTCATTCTTGAGATTATTCTAAACTTTGTGGGACTCGATAACTTAGCCGACTATAGTGAATTTGTTTTTGATGAGAAAGTTGTAATAGAAATAAGCCATAATATCTGTCAGTCTTAAATCTTGCACTGGCTTACTTACCAGTGAAGAAGATGTCTGAGAAGTCACTAGGCGATCGCACTTATTGCTGCTTTAAAAGTGGTAATAGCCGTTGCAATTCTCCACAAGCTGCCTGAAGTGATGCGGGTGCGTCTTCTGGTAAGTTCTGAGAACGGCATTGCTCTGCCAGGTTCTTAACATAGGGCTTGCAAGTAGAATCCTTCTCAAATTTTGAATACCCTGTCTCTTCATCAACAAGTTCTCCCTGTAAGTAGTGTATCCAAGTCTCAATATTTCGTTTAGGAATGAAGATAGCGATCGCTTCGTTGGGTTGACGATTTGGCTGGGTATCTTCACTAAGGGATTGAGCTAACTGATTAAGTCGTTCTTGCAAAGTACCCGTATCTGCATCAATCAAAACAACCAATCCAATGGACAGACTGTTTCTCTTCTGGCGATATGCTTTTACTTCTTCTGCATACTTAGTGCGTACATATTGCTCTCCTGACTGGCTACCTTGGGGACAAATTTTAGGTCGGAATAAACCTGTAAAACCTCGCTTTTCTAGAAAATAACGAGCAAAAACTTCTTGCTGTCGATCTTCACAGAGGATAACAATCTGAACTCTACGCTGACTCATTCAACCATCCCCGTGCAATCAGTTCAGAAACGGGTAAACCAGAATTATCAGCTACTTCGCTGCTAATTCGTTTGATTCGGACAGGAGCATTACTTTGACGCTCAAACCAATAGCCAATTGGTGAAGCTAAAAGGTAGTTGATTAACTCAGGATGATGAGAAATCAGTAACGCTTGAATTTGTCCTTCACTACAGAGGTCATAAAGCTGAATGAGCCAAGGTTGAATTTCGGGCAAGGCTAGGAAGTTTTCGGGTTCATCAATGCACAACGTATAGTCTTCAGATTTGGTGCCATGAAGAAGCGTGTACAAAGCCACTAAAGTTTTTTGTCCATCTGACAATTCATCGAAGTGATATTCAATTGGTTTATTGCTCTCTGTTCCTCCAGTAAAACGTAGTTTAAACACTAAATTTTTTTCGCTGACTCGTTCAAACTTAAAGCTTGTAAAGCCATCCAAAACATCTCTTAAGATATTACCTATTTCAGCAACCTTGCCTTGATCTTCAGATAGGTAGCGATACCAAGAAACAAAATTTTCCATATTAATAGCCAAACGCATTTCTTCGTGGCTACTCTCATCAACCATCAAGCTAGGAATGATTCGCACGATAATAAATCGTTTGATCCGTTCCCTAAACCAAGTTAATTTGGTGTTGTCATTCCTTGGCATCAATAAGGGTATGATAGACTGTGACCAGTCAAATGGGTATTGCGGGCCTAGTGAATGATTGTCTCGATAGAGTTGAACTTCCCCTAATTCAAATTTCAGTAAAGGTTGGTTATCAAACCACAGGCGCTCATACTCAACACGACATTTATCCGGCTTGTGACCAATACCCAATTCATATTTATAGCTGCCACTATTACCTAGGATTTCTATCTCAAAGCGTTGAATAGGTGAGGTTTGCCAACGAGTGCAGTCTGTAGATTTAAAAATTTCTTCTACTTTACTGTCACCACTGACAAATGCCTGAATTTTTTGTAAAACTTCAAAAACAGTTGATTTGCCTGATCCGTTAGAGCCTAAAAATAAATTAATTGAGTCAAGGTCAAGTTCAAAATTCACCAGACAGCGAAAATTATCAATGTAGATATGTTTTAGCATAAATCTTTTCTGTCAGAACTATTTCCCATAGTATCATTATCGAAATCACTAAAAAATTCATCAAAATCTTTAACGATAACGTTTAATGCAAACTGGTTTTGCTTTAATGGTTCTTTCCTCAACAATTACTTTTGGGGAATATTCCAGATTGAACAAGCATCCATACGAGCAAAGAGAGCAATCAGACGATTACGACGATTTGAAAACCAACCGTCTTCCTTACCTGCCCAAAGACAACTGGGAAGATGCCCTTTTGGAGCTTTTTCAAAATCATATTCAAATTGATCAGATCGATGCCAAGAGTATTTATCTTTTGCTATTTGAGTTTCTATCGTTTGCCATCTTACCTAGCAATCAGTTGATGGTTTCTCAATTGATGTCGTCAGGTAAGTCATCAATCGACATTCCCGCTTGTTCTAAAAGTTCTTTCAATCGTTTGATTTGCCCTAGAGTAAGCCTAAGTTTGTGTTCTCCTCTTTCGTGACGCCTGATTGTTCTGGGTGTTGTCCCTAGTTCACGCGCAAATTCATCCTGAGTCATATTTAGGCGTTCACGTACCTGCTTAAGACTTGGCAAGTTAGGGTTGCTATTTGAGTTTCTATCGTTTGCCATCTTACCTAGCAATCAGTTGATGGTTTCTCAATCGATATCATCAGGTAAGTCATCAATCGACATTCCCGCTTGTTCTAAAAGTTCTTTCAACCGTTTGATTTGCCCTAGAGAGAGCTTAAGTTGATGTGCACCTCTTTCATGATTACCAAGTGTTTTGCGGGTTATTCCCAATTCGCTAGCAAATTGATCTTGAGTCATCCCTAAACGCTCACGCACTTGCTTGAGAGTTAGCAAATTGGGGTTGCTATTTGAATTTCTATCGTCTACCATTTTACCTAGCGATGGGTAAAGTTTACCCATTAAACATAAAAATAACGGGGAAACGCCTAGAGCAAGTTTCCCTGTCTCCCTATGGGTAGTTTCTCATACCAAGCAAGTCCGCCAAGAGTTAAAACTCCTGGCTAATAGCCCAAGTCCACTCAAGTGGACTGAAATTTATGCTGGATGAGTGAAATAAGGAGGTGACCCCTAGACAATTATCAGGAAATTACTAGCTCGTACCGTTTTAAGTCTTCTATGAGTAACAGGCGATCTGCGCTTCGCAGCAGCGCTTCGCTATCGCTACTTTGGCGAGTATATGCGGTAAGCGAAGCCATGCCGTTAGGCTTATCGCCCTTCACTAAAACAATCACACCAATAATAGCAATGAAACATTCACAATGGCTTCGCCTTAAAGTAGAGGCGGACAGAATTGCTGCGGCTTTAAGAGCAGACGGTTTCGGGTGCCGTAAACACACACACCGCTTATCTTGGCACTTTCGCAAAGATACACTTTCCTATACCCTAGCTTGGCTACCCGCGCCCGTCCGTGACTGGACATTATTACCCAACGATGGCACACCACAACGAGAGCAACTTCTCTCACAAATTCACTCTATCTTGCAGCATCGAGGCTGTGGCCGCACAGAAAAACAATCCCCACTCCCAACTCTCGACTCGCCACTGCCCATTCAGCCCATCTGGAATCAGCAAAACTACCCCTGGACACTAGTGAGACTTTTGCCCAACGCTCAACACTATATCATTGCTCGGTTTTATAGCCGTGCCGAAGCAGAAAATCATAAGCGCTTTCTAGGCAAATGGATGCCAGCAGCCGAGTTCGAGGTGATATTCGATGAGACAACTGCCATAGCTAATAATTGAGTGCCAACAGGACTTACGAAATTAACCTTTGAAGCACCATTTGTAGGGGCGCTCTCCCCGTGCGCCCTCATTATCTATGTGAGCCCCTACGAAGATGGTGTATTAAGGTCAAAAATGCGTAAGTCCTGTAATACTGCACCGAAAGAAGACTAATGTTGATGCCGATAACGGGTAAACTCCGGCCCATAAGCCGCCATGAGATTTTCCGGCAACAGCGCTACATCCGGCGGCCCTTGGCAAATCAGCGAACGATTCAGGCAAATCACGCGATCGCAATAGCGCGTCACCATATCCAAATCATGGGAAATTTGTAAAATCGCCCAACCCTGTTCTAACTTAAGCTGATTGAGCAATAGATAAAATTCCGACTCCCCACGGATATCCAAACCGGCTGGCGCTTCATCCAGAATCAACAACTTGCGCGGACGCACCAAGCAGTATGCCAACAAAACTCGCTTGGTTTCGCCACCCGAAAGCCCTCCGAGTGATTGATTCAACAAATGCACCGCATTCACTTGAGCCAGTGCTTGCCGCACATCCCGCTTGCGCTGGTGACGGTTTGCCCAAGGTAAACGTAAACCCGGTTTATCCCATCCCAAACCTACCAGTTCTGCAACCGTCATCGGAATGCCTCGGTCAAACTGGAAACTCTGGGGTAAATACGCAATCTGCTGCCGTAGGTGGATGGGCAAATGACCCGAACGGTCAAGAAATCGACCGAGAATCGACACTTCACCCGATTGACGAGGAAGGATACCCAAAATGGCCTGAACTAAGGTACTTTTTCCTGCCCCGTTCGGCCCAATGATAGCCGTATCCGTACCTGCTTGGAGGGAAAATGAAACATCTTGAACCGCCGTGTAGGTTCCACGCCTGACTGTTAACTGCTCAACTTCCAATACTGTCTCTATCAATCCCTACCTCCACCGACTGCAATTCATCTTAATCAGCATTTAAATTGCATAATCCCTTCCCCTCTGCTCCCCAGCTCCCCAGCTCCCCAGCTCCCCAGCTCCCCTGCCCCCCTGCTCCCCAGCTCCCCAGCTCCCCAGCTCCCCTGCCTCTCCTTACCCATGCCATCCGACCGATTGCCCAACCACACCTGTTATCGGTTTAAGGGGCGACCAAATCGGCAAACTCGATTGAGTGGACTGAGGCGTGAAGGCTTTTTGCAGGCTTTGCAGATTCTGGCGCATCACTGTGATGTAGTAATCTGGCTGTACACCTTCAGCCCCACTGGTTTCCATGGGGTCGAAGTAACTCACCTTCACATTGAGGTCTTCCGCCAGTGCCTCGAATGGGTTGCCCGCCGCTTGCGGCTCAGTGAGAAGTGTCTTAAGTTGAGAGTCTTTGACTACATTCATCACCCGTTTAACATCCTGTGGAGATGGATTTTCCTCAGGGACATCCACTAAATATTCAGCGTTGAGGTTGTACCGTTGGGCAAAGTAGGACGCAAAATCATGATAGGTAACAAACTCTTGACCTGCATAAGGCTTCAGAGCAGTGGCGATTTCTGTATCCAAGGCTTTGAGTTTATCAATATAGGCCGCCGCATTCGCAGTATAAGTTTCTTGACCGCTTGGGTCTGCCGCAATCAATCCATCACGAATATTTTCCACTTGTTGAATGGCTCGCTGGGGGTCAAGCCAAATGTGAGGATTAAATTCTCCGCCATGCTTGTGACCACCTGCCTCAGCTTTTTCGTGGCTGTGTTGCTCACCCTCTGAGTGTTCGTGTCCTTCAACCTCCTCATTGGAGATAGTCTTGACACCCTTACTGGTATCAATAATCTTCAAATTCTGATTGTTGGCGTTGGCTACTAAATTCTTGAGATACTCTTCTAGCTCCAAACCATTTTTGACCATGACGTTGGCTTGAGAGAGCATTCGGGCATCCTCTGGCTTGGCCTGATAGTCATGAGGCCCCACATTCGTGGGCAACAAGTACGTAACTTCTGCTCGATTGCCAGCGACTGCCTTGGTAAAGTTTGTAACGGGTAGAGTTGTTGTCACCACTTTCAATTCGTCCTGTGGTGTGTCCTGAGTTTGTGGCGTGGCTGCATTCTCAGAGGTATTTGAGCGTGGAGTACAACTACTCAGTCCTATCGCTGACATCACCGCTATAGTGAACACAGATAGTACTCCACGGTTTGTAAAGCACTCCCTTAAACGTTTAATTCTCTGACGAGGCATAACACTCTCCTAACTTCTTTTGAAAACCAAAGCAATGTACAACCTGGAGAGATGCTGGCCTCATTGGAGAAAGAGTAATATTCCACCAATGCCTTTAGGCAAAGCCCGAAGCTGTACCTAATCGTCAAAGCTGGAGGCGGCTTTGTCTCCCTGTTGCAATGCCCTAAGAAATTCAGGCACTGCTAATAGTAATGATTCTCATTCCAAAAGTCAACTTGCCTTGGTTCTGCCGTACTGATAGCCAGAAGAAAAGGTTCTCTAAGGCAGGACGTATGCTATGCGCCCCTACATCAACCGAATTTGTTCCACTGTAGGGGCGCAATCTTGACACCTAAAATGTAACTACCTCAAACATTGTTGCCCTAATATCGACAGAACCTGCTTGATTCGATCAAAGAAGCATTCGGTGAAGAGGGGCTGAATCGCTGGTTGGAAATCAGAACTCGCCAGCAAATTGCAGACTATTAACTCTTAAGGTATCAAAGGCAACGAATATTTCTTTGAGCTTATCTTTTTGCCTGTCATTTTGTGGTCATTTTTTGTCCTTATATTCATACTTGTTCCTCAACAGTCTAAGGACTAAACCATGAAACGCCTCACAACATTAACGTTAGTTGCTGTCGGAGTTTTGTCTACCATCGCTCTACCACTGATGAGCCGTGCACAGTCAACCTACACGGGAACAGTTGAGCGGGTGTGGGAAGATGGATTTCGCTTGAACACGGGCGATCGCACCCTGAAGGTTGATACATGGGATCTCTACGGTGACAACACGCCCCAGCACGTTAAAACAGGCGATCGCGTAACAATCTCCGGAGAATTTGACGATGGCGAATTTGATGCCTCTTCTATCACCAATGCTGCCACCTCCACACGTTAAACTCGGTTTCTAAAGGTGTTTTGTGGACTGTGGAAAGCAGAAAAAATCCACAGTTCACATCAGATACTCTTGCCAACGCCAGAGGATATGCGAATCTTGCTCGTCGAAGACGATCCAGAACAAATTGAACCCCTCCACGCTGCCTTGACTCGCTCAGGACATATCGTAGATGCTGTGGAAGATGGCACAACCGCCCGATGGCTGATGGGCGAAAAAGACTATGACTTGCTCATCTTGGACTGGATGTTGCCCGGTGAGGATGGTATCGTTCTGTGTCAGCAGTATCGTCAGGCAGGAAAAGCCGCTCCTATTCTGATGCTGACGGCAAAGGATACTACTGCCGATAAGGTGATGGGGCTAGATGCTGGCGCTGATGATTATCTTGTCAAACCTGTGGATATTCAAGAACTGCTGGCACGGGTGAGAGCACTGCGGCGGCGAGCTCCCCTTTGGTGCGGTGACGTGTTGCAAGTCAGCGATTTATCCCTGCATCTCGACACTATGCGCGTAGAACGGGGAACCGTTAGCCTGAAACTGGCAAGCCGTGATTTTCAACTCCTAGAGTACATGATGCGCCATCCCCACCAAATTCTCACTCACGATCAAATCGAACAGGCACTGTGGGAGTGGGGAGAGGAACCCGAAAGTAATGCTGTAACTGCTCGCATTAGACGCCTGCGCCAACGGTTGCGCGAAATAGGTGTAGATAGTTGGATTGAAACCGTCTACGGCACAGGCTATCGTCTTGAACCCCCCTCTGCTTGAGTGATGACTCATCCCGTTTCTGTTTTTCATCAACGCTGGCAAACACTCCCGATTCGAGTGCGAGGAACAGCAATTATTGTGATTCCGGTGACGTGTTTATTTATGGCGTTGTCGGCATTTGCTTGGTTGAAAGCCAGCTTAGTGGAAGATGAAACCTGGGTGCAACACACTCAAATTGTGCGTTTAGAAACAAAACGTCTCCTGAATGCCTTGATTGATGCTGAAACAGGAGTTCGAGGTTATGGATTGACTCAACGAGATGAATTTTTGGCTCCTTACAACCAGGCTAAAGCAATTATTCCTAAATCCTTGGAGCGATTAGAACAACTGGTACAAGACAATCCTCAACAAACGCAACGAATACAGGATATTCGTACACGAGTTGATGAAAATCTCCGGATTTTCCGACAGAAATTAACTCTACAACAAGAACTAAAACGAATTCGGGGACAAACGGATATTTTAGTTCCTGCTGCCTCTCTTTATGACTGGTTAGAGGAAGGAAAAGCGACGATGGATGCCGCTCGTTTAGAAATCGATCGCTTCGCCCAAACTGAGGAAGAATTATTACTACAACGCCGACAACATCAAGACTTTTATCGACAAATTACCTGGATTGTATTGTGTGTTTTTGGTGCGATCGGAACGCTGGGTGCCTTGTTTGCCGTTCACCTTTTCTATCAATTGGAACGAGAGTTAGCCAATCGAGAAGAACACTTGCGTCAAACGAATCAACGTCTGGAAATCGTCTGCGAACAACTGCAACGATTTACCGCCAATGCCTCTCATGAACTGCGAGCGCCCTTAGCGGCAGTATTGAGCAATGCTCAGGTGGGATTGATGGATCTCGATGACTTAGAAGAGGTGCCAATTCCACTGCGCCAACGACTTGAGAAGATTGTCAACCTTACTAAACAGATGAGTTCACTGGTGAGTGAATTGTTATTTTTGGCACGACATGAAGGATTGTTGGCTCCTGATGCACTCCAATGTGTTGAACTCACTGATTTATTACGCAGTGTAATCTCAGATTGGCTACCATCAGCTAAAACCCATCATCTCACGCTGACGAGTCAGTTACCCAAAATGGCGGTTGAAGTAAATGCGGATGCTAATTTGTTGCGACAAGCGATCGCAAATCTCCTAAGTAATGCCTGCCGCTATACACCCGCCGGAGGCATCATCGAACTACGTCTACTCACTCACACAGAGCAAGCCTTAATTCAAGTTGAAGATACCGGAATCGGTATTCCAGCAGAGGCTCTACCTCATGTGTTTGAACGGTTTTACCGAGTTGATTCCAAGCGTTCTAAAGCCTCCGGTGGCTTTGGGTTAGGATTAGCGATCGCTCAACAGATTGTTCAGGCTCATGGGGGACACATCAGCGTTATCAGTACGCTTGGACAAGGTTCGACGTTTCAAATTTCTCTACCCCTCAAGCAAGGGATTCGCTCAATTTGACTTTTTTGGAATTGGTCATTTTGAATTCCTCAAAGGGATTAACAAATTAAATTAAAGCTGTTTTTCAATCGCATCACATGCAACACCAACACTATTTTCTGCCTGAATAATACGTCCAATTTCTGCTGCTTGATTTGCATAGTTGCAATTTTCTAACAACTCACGTAACTCATGAACTACCCGTGACGATGAATACTGCTTACGGGGAATCGTGCGAGATGTTTTCAATCGTTCGACTCGTGCTGCATTGTCTGGCTGGTCATGGCTGTAGGGCATCACAAGCGTTGGATGACCTGCTCGTAAGGCTTGAGCCGTTGTGCCAATGCCGCCTTGATGGACAATTGCACAAGCATAAGGAAAAATTTGGGAGTATGGCACATAACTAACAGCCAAAAGGTCTTTTGAAAGATTTTCTGGCGGTATATTTTTGCCCATTAATAACACAGCACGATGATTTAACTGCTTTGCTGCTTGAATGCTTTCTTGATAAAAATTACCTGGAGCCATCACGGCTGCTGAACCAAGAGTGAAAATAATCGGCGGTTCACCTGAATCCAAAAACTGCTTAAGTTCTGGTGTGAGTTCTGTTTTGTCTTTGCTGCCATCATAGAATGCAAACCCTGTAACAACTGTATTTGCTGGCCAGTCTGGTTGAGGCTTTGCGAATGCTGACGAGAACATGGCCAGTACAAGGAAGGGAGAATACTTATCATCAATGAAGGGACTGCCAACCAGTGGAGGCAATTCGAGTTCACGCCGAAGTTGATGAATTGGTTCCGCCCAAGATTTAGAAACTACTTTTGATAATTTAATAATGCCTCGATTAACGATAGAACCCAGTCCGCGTAGTTTAGAGAGAAATGGAAATACAGGGATTACTGATGGGTCGTAAACCGATAAAAATGAAGTGGGTTGTAAGACAGCAAATGCCCACGGAATCCCTAGTTTTTCTGCTACTAAGCGAGCCGCTACGACTCCTTCACCGGCAAGGATGAAATCTGCATCTTTTGCACTGTTGATTAAATCTGTGTAGGTTTCACGTAAATTCGCACAAACCCAATTTTGGATGACATACTCCGTACCTGTTTTCAAATCCATCATTCGCGCCATTTCTTGAGGGTCGCTTAAAGCGGTGTTATCAGGGCGCATTCGATGGAACTCAAATCCTAAAGCTTCAATTTTTTTTTGATATTCTTTGTGGGTTGCAAACACGATATCGTGGCCACGCTTTCGTAGTTCAAGCGCGATCGCAATTTTGGGATGAAGATCGCCTAATGAACCAATCGTAGTTACAACAATTCGACTCACAATCTTACCTCACGATTTTCATCAGCTTAACTCGCTAATGATATTGACAAAATCATCGCCCTTGTGGAATGAAATAGCCCTGCCCTGATCAAAGGGGATTTAGAGAGTCAACGAAATTTCACAAGATACAGAATTAATAGAGATTTAGAGATAAAATCTTAAAAACATCAAATTCTCTGGTGCTTTGCCGCTCTTAATTCTAGCCCTAAAAAATGTCCATTGAAGTTGACTATCGCTTCCCTCGAGGTATTGATGCCCAAAAACAAGCTAAAGTAATTGCAGTCGGGCAAACAGCAGGCACTTGGGATGCACGTTTTGCTCATCGGGAGGAGATGTTGCGATCGCATCTTGCGGAAGTAGTCAAAGGGGTAACTCAACCGGATGGTTCTAGCATCGCCACAATCCGTTTTCCCCAAGCCAATGTAGAGAATGACATTTCTAGCCTCCTCACCATGATTTTCGGCAAATATTCAATGGCAGGGGCGGCAAAAGTCATGGCGGTGCGTCTCCCCCAAGACTACGGCAGGCGTCCCAAACTTGGCATCACAGGCATTCGGGAACAGTTGGGCGTATTTGACCGCCCTCTAATTATGGCAATTTTTAAGCCAGCTTTAGGACTGTCGGCCGATGACCATGCAACAATTTTGCACGAAGTGGCCAATGCAGGGCTAGACATTATTAAAGATGATGAAATTATGGGGGATTTAGAGGTTGCCCCGACCTTGAAGCGTTTGCAAGCTTGCCGTAAAGTCCTTGATGAAGTCAAGCAACAAACCGGGCGAACTGTCCTCTATGCTGTTAATGTAACCGGTGCGGCGGATAAGTTAATTGAAAAAGCTCGTCTTTTGGTGCGAGAAGGGGCTAATGCCCTCTTGCTTAATGTCTTAACTTATGGTTACTCAGTACTAGAAGCCCTAGCCGCAGATGCAGAGATTAATGTACCCATTTTTGTGCATCCTGCCTTTGCTGGTGCGATGTGTGCTGCACCTGACTATGGGATGGCTTACTCGGTGGTACTCGGAACCTTGATGGCACATGGGGGAGCAGATGCGGTACTGTATCCTGCCCATTATGGGAGTTTGCCGTTTGACTCAGCAGAAGAAGTGCGAATTCGGGACAATTTGCGATCGCGTAATGTCTTCCCAGTACCCTCTGCTGGCATTCATCCCGGTATTGTCCCCCAAGCTTTAGCCGATTACGGCCAGGATGTAATTCTCAACGCCGGAACTGGGATTATGGATCATCCTGATGGGCCTGCCGCAGGAGTTAAGGCGTTCTTTGAGGCATTAGAACGGGTGCAGGATGGCGAATCTTTGGCACTGGATACCCTATCTTATGGCGCACTGCGCCGTGCAATTGAGAAATGGGGATTAAGTGCGAATTAACTCATTCTTCGCTGCTCAAAGTGGTGTAGTTGAAGTGTTATTTATGCCTTGAATTACCTTTAAACACGGCTAAAATTGGTTTTGCTATTCATAAAAATTTAATTTTTTATTTATCTATGCTGATACCAGAGGTTTAAAGAGTTATCCTTAAAATTCCTACTTTTTTAAGGTTTTCACTTCATAATCAATAATATAGAAATATACAACTAAATTTATATCAAGCAAGGTTAATTGATTAAAACTCATAATTGCAAATTTGTGCTCTAGAATACGAACTAAATTCCAAAGAAAATTACAGTCTTATATAATATCGAGTAACTTGAGGCAGAACTTGCACTCAATCTAATGGAGTATTCTTACATAGGCTACTCACAAAGTGTTTTTCTTCTTCCTTAAGGCATGAATGCTTAAGTCCTATAATGTGTGTTTTTTTAAGTCCTAATCCCTAGGACTCGATCGATTCACCTTTGAACGCTCAACTAAAGAACGTATGTCTACTACAGGGTTTCTATCAGACTTGTCCTTGCTAGAGATTTTTCAGTTTATTGATAAAGGGCATAAAACGGGCTTATTAACGCTTCGTGCTTTACCCGAATCGGAATCATTACTAACGTTGCCTTATTACATTTGGGTAGATAAAGGATGTATTGTTGCGGCCGCTAATCGTTTGGATCAGCAAGGGTTAGTGTCTTTAATCAAGCAATTTCACATGGTTAGCGATCGCGTATTTGACAAGTTAGTTCATTTGTACTGCCCCATTGATAAGCCTCTGGGTTTGTACCTGAAAAATCAGGGACTTTTAAAGGCGTATCAACTTAAACATTTATTCCAGATTCAGGTATTGCAGCCAGTCTTCACATTATTTCAACTTAATGAAGGCCAATTTAAGTTTGACCCTCATACGCAACCACCAGCCTCAGAAATGACAGGTTGGAGTGTACCGATCATGGCGCTTAATCGATACAGTTGGGTTCAGCTACTTTTGCAGGAAATTGACAACTATTGTTTAAACTTAAAAGCCTTACCTTCTAATCATTTGGATGAAGTTCCGTTAGATTCGCTCGATAGTTACTTTTCGTCTTCTTCCATAACACCCAAGCCTGTCCCAAAAAAGTTTGGAACTGAGCATTCATCTAAAATTTAGAATTTTAATGAATCACTTGCTCAACTACCCCTAAAAACCGTTGTAATATTGGCGATAAATCGTCTTTGCGCCAGATCATCGTCATTTCGGCTTGCGGGGTGGGTTCTTGCACAGGTTTGTAAACCACCCCGATGCGTTGCAAATTTTGTAAAGAGGAGGGTACAAGAGCAACACCCATTCCGGCTGCAACCAGACTGATAATCGTCTGCATCTGCAACCCTGCTTCTTGAGTAACATGGGGGCTGAAACCTGCCTGCTGACAAAAACTGATGATTTGGTCATACAATCCAGGTGCTTGCGATCGCGAAAACAAAACAAACGGTTCATTCGCTAGCGATCGCACAGACACTTCCTCCCGATCTGTTAACGGATGCCCATCTGGCAATGCTACAACGAAAGACTCTTGAAATACAGTTTTGGCATGATAGTGCCGGATATCAACAGGTGGACGCACAAATCCTACATCAATTCGGCCTGTTTCTAACCACTGCAACTGACGCACCGTTGTCAGTTCCAACAATTCCAGGCGAACGGACTGAACCTCAGCCCGAAAGGTTTGCAAAATAGATGGAAGTACATTGTACGCAGAAGAACTGGCAAAACCGATGACCAATTGCCCCAATTCCCCTCGGCTAATTTGCCGTCCGATTTGAACGGCTTGTTCAAGTTGTTGTAATATTTGTCGGCATTCTTTCAGGAACTCTTTTCCCGCCTCGGTTAGCTGTACCGTGCGACTCGTGCGGTTAAATAATTGAAATCCTAACTCAGCTTCCAGTTGACGGATTTGCTGACTCAATGGCGGTTGAGCGATATGCAACCGTTCTGCAGCACGTCCGAAATGCAATTCCTCTGCCACCGTGATGAAATAACGCAGATGTCGCAGTTCCATCTATTAATATATTTTAGATATCGTTTAATAGTGAAGAATATATTGGACTTTTATAATAACCTCTTTTATTGTGGTGATATCAAGTTAGTTTGAATACCTTGAGTGGCAAATAACGTTTTCAATTTCATTAAATAGCGCTACATTTATACCCCCCCTGATTAAAGGGGGAACAACAAAGGTATCTGTAATAAGCATTTAGTGAATTGGTATTAGACGAGCTTGATTGAACTCACTCAACCACTGATTTAAGTTTTTCTATGCTGATTAATACTTGGAATGCAGCCCTCTATGAGGGCAAACACGGCTTTGTCTGGGAATATGGGAAAGATTTGCTAGAATTGCTCTCGCCTCGTCCCAATGAGCAGATTTTAGATTTAGGTTGCGGTACAGGGCAGTTAACCGATGCGATCGCGCAAACGGGGGCAACGGTAACAGGTATTGATGCCGATCCCAGCATGGTTGCAAAAGCCCAGCAAAACTATCCTCATCTTCATTTTGCCGTAGCTGATGCCAGAGATTTTCAACTCGCTCAACCCTTCGATGCAGTCTTTTCTAATGCTGTGCTGCACTGGATTCCAGAGGTGGATGCTGTACTGCGGTGTGTGTATCAAGCACTCAAATCAGGTGGACGATTTGTTGCTGAGTTTGGCGGCAAGGGAAATATCAAAGCGATGACGAATGCTTTGCAAGAGGTGTTGGCCGAATTGGGCTTACCTAATTCTTATGCCATGAATCCCTGGTATTTTCCCAGTATTGGCGAATATGCTACCTGTTTGGAGCAACAAGGATTTGAAGTTGGGTATGCGGTATTGTTCGATCGCCCGACACCGTTAGAAGATGGAGAACAGGGCATGGCCAACTGGATGCGAATGTTTGCCAGTCGGTATTTGCAAGAATTTTCTGCTCATCAGCAATTGCAAATATTACAAGCAATCGAAGCACGGTTGAAAAACTCGTTGTATCGAGATGGAATTTGGACGGCTGACTATCGCCGTATACGAGTTGTGGCATTGAAGCCCTAAAACCTAGTTTGTAGTAGGCGCTTAGGCGTTTTCTGCACTAAAGTGCGAACTACGAACCTAGAGTTTCTTGTAAGTTTTTTAACTTTTTTGAACGAGTGAGTTATTTCCGCCACGCTGTACTATGCCAGCCTCCAAGGAACCACGAGTAACGCCCAATTGATTTTGCAATTTCAGTTCTCGCCACAGTTGAGAACCTATGATTTCTCCTTGG
The DNA here is from genome assembly GCA_964588805.1 of uncultured Microcoleus sp. GTDB lineage: Bacteria > Cyanobacteriota > Cyanobacteriia > Cyanobacteriales > Coleofasciculaceae > CAZPRJ01. The sequence goes on from CAZPRJ010000002.1 coordinate 100,295, forward strand.
ATTAATTGACGATAACGATGAATAATTTGAGTGACTTGATAGGGTGTTTCGTTAACAAATTCAATGCGGAAATAACCCACACCCAGTTCTATCAATCGCTGCACATATTCTGCTCCCGTTTGGGCAGTGCCATTAAATACGGTATTTCGACAACCAGCATCCGCTTGTAGGATGTGTTCGGTGCCAACTCTATCGCGTAATTTCACCTCATGTTTCTCACATGGGCGTCCGCAGTTGGTGTAGTCTGTTCCGGTCGAAAGAAAGGCGCAAAATACACAATGTTCCATGTGAAACATCGGTATATGTTGATGAATTGTCACCTCAAACCAGGGGGGAGGGCAACTTGTTAACAGGTCTTCCAGTTGGTTAATATTCAGGTCGTAGGAGGCCGTCAGCCGTTTTAATCCAAGTTGCTTAAAGTAGTCGGCAGTGAGAGGATTGGCAACGTTGAGCGAAAAATCGCCAATACACTTTTCTGCTGCAAAAAACTGAAGGTGGTCATAGTTTCGCACCAGATAGCCATCCGCCTCGCAGGAACGGACTTGCTGCAAAATATAATTCTCTCCCGATTTGGTAATCCGAGGTGGTGCAACCCAAATGGTAGGACACGATTTTAGATTATCTTGCTCCTCCGCACTCCCGCACCCCTGCCCCCCCGCACTCCCCCACCCTCGCACCAATTGCACGGCTTCCCGGTAAGCACGAGGGTCTTCAAATTCGCAATAAATTGTCTCGATTCCGGCTTGGAGTGCGGCTTGCAGTTGCTTCAGGTTACGCACTAATACGATGAGATGGGGGGAGTGGGGGAGTGGGGGAGTGGAAGAATGGGGGAGTAAGTCTTGGAGGCAAGCGTCTGAGTTGAGTTGCCAGCGTTTGGGTTGTGTTCTCAAGTCTTCTAACTGTGCCACTATCTCCCGTCGCATACGGTTCAACTCACTGACGGGGAGCATTGCTGCACATTTTAGGTAATTTGTCAAGTTCCCTAACTGGAAAGGGGTGTTACCTAGACGGCCAAACTGTTCTTGTAAGCGTTCTGTGGTGAGGGGTTTGGTGTGGGCTTCAGTGAGGGGGATGGAGGATTCAACCTGGGCAATATGGCCGAACTCGTCCCGTGCGATCGCCATTAAGGGCTGACTGATTTCGCCATACACTTCAAAGTGAATCGGACGCTGGTATTGGGGCGTTTCTCCCGCAAAACTTTGCCGCAGTTGTCGATCCAGTTCTGGGTCGCTAGTTTTCCAAACTTTATCACCGATATGCACTCGCCGCAGATTCAAGTCCCGTCGGCCGAAGGTCAACACAGTATTTTGGCCTCGTTGTTCTACAGCATAAATCCTGCCCCCTTCTTCCCGGACTTCAGGGCGGCCACAGTCGAAAACGACTCCATCTCCAGGTTTGATGGGGGCTTGTCGTTGGATTGTCACTTTATCTTTATCAATCCGAGTGACTTGGCCAAGGTAAACACCACGCTTTTTACCAAATCGGGCGTGTACCAGTTCTTGATTATTAATCCCACCAAACCATCCTGTATAAAGTCCGCGAGAGAAGGCCATCTCTAGGTTGTAGCGTTCTGAGGCGGTAGCGAATTGTTGGATGTCTGCTGTTTTTTGCCTTTTGCCTCTTGCCTTCTGCCCCGTTAAGATTGCCTCTCCAGGGTTCAACTGTGCCATGACTCGATCCAACGCTTGGCGATATACACGGGTGACATTGGCAACATATTCAGGTGTTTTCAGGCGGCCTTCGATCTTGAGACAACTTACACCAGCTTGAACTAAGTCAGGAAGAACCTCTAAACCGGCTAAGTCTTGGGGACTGAGGAGGTATTTGCGATCGCCCAATTCTACCTCATGTCCATCAGCAATCAGTTCGTATGGCATTCGGCAAGCTTGGGCGCATTCGCCTCGGTTTGCAGAACGTCCTCCTAGTGCCTCACTCGTCAAACACTGGCCGGAATAGGCGACACACAATGCACCATGCACGAAGACTTCTAGGGGAAGTGAGGCGTTGCGTTGTGCCAGTTGCTTCTGAATTTTGTTGATTTCTTTGAGGGAACACTCGCGGGCAAGTACTACTAACTCACAACCGAGTGACTGGGCAAATTCTACCCCAGTGGCACTGGTAATGGTCATCTGGGTCGAGGCATGGATGGGAAAATCGGGAGAAAGATGACGAATGAGGCGACAAATTCCGACATCCTGAACAATGACTGCATCCACACCAGCAGCAATAATAGTGCGGAGATATTGTTCTGCTTCGATGAGTTCCTTGGGGAAAACGAGAGTATTGAGGGTGATGTAGCCCTTGACACCCCGATGGTGGAGAAATTCCATCAATGGGGGTAAATCTGCTTCAGTGAAGTTTTGCGCCCGCATTCGGGCATTAAACCGATCTAATCCAAAGTAAATCGCATCTGCCCCATTTTCTACGGCAGCTTTGGCACAGTCCCAATGTCCGGCGGGGGCGAGGAGTTCGGGTTGGCTAAAAGTGGGGAGGGGTTGGCGATGGGCTTTCATTGGACTCGATTTTTATTATCGCAGTGAGGAGATAGGAGCTTTTAAATTTTAGCGATATCCTTAATTCAAAGTAGAAGCGATCGCTCCTCATCATCCCCAGCAACAGCGAGTGTACGGTAAGTTAAGTTAATGGCATACGCTATCGAATTCGCTGAGTCTGTCAAAGAACAGCTCAAAGCCTTATCTGCTAGAGAGCGAGTCATAGTTATTGAGGCTATTGAAGAGCAACTCTTATACGAACCTTTAACGGAAACACGCAACCGTAAGCTACTTCGTCCTAATCCAATTGCACCTTGGGAATTACGAATTGGTTTTCTACGGGTTTTTTATGAGGTTGCATCTGAACAGCCCGATATAGTACACATACTGGCAGTTGGCCGAAAAGAAGGCAACAAGTTAATTATCGCAGGACAAGAGGTGGAGCTAGGATGAAAACGATTGAACTTTCCACAGCATTACAGCCTTTATCCGCCTATGCGGAAGAATTCAGTAATGAGATAGTGGTTTTGACCCTACATGGTAAAGCAATCGCTGCGGTTGTTTCTCTTCAAGAGGTCGATCCGGAGTCGCTATTACTCAGCATGAATCCAGAGTTTATGCAAATTATTCAACAGGCAAGGGATGAGTTTAAGGTAGGCAAAAAGCTGTCGCTTGAGGAAATGAAGCGGGAAATTTTATGAGATTCTCCTCCTAACTTATATCGAATTTTATTTAATCATTTGTTGTTCCTCCATTCCAGGCATTTCTGGCGAGAAATGGATGGTATTTTTGAATGCCATCATGTTCTAAAGCCGTCAAAAATACCAAACCTTAAACCCCAACAGCCGAGCGCAAATATAGCTCCTGCACCACCTTAGCCAATCGCTTCATCCCCATTTCAATTTCGGCATTACTTGCTGTTAAACTAATACGAATACATTGCTGCTTATGAATCCAATTTTCCCGCAATCCTGGAAAGAATGTACTCCCCGGTACACAAATCACACCAACTTTCTTTAATTCTTGATACAATTCCCAATCGGTAATCGGTAAATCCTGCAACCACAACCAAGCAAAGATTGCCCCTTCACCTCGATGTAAAAACCAAGGCAACTCTTGCGGCATGAATTGGTCAAGTGTGTTTTCTACAACATCAATTTTTTGTTGATAGTAAGGGCGAATAATATTAGTAGATATATTAGCAAGTTCACCTGATGCGATCGCCCGTGCTGCAATTGCTTGCCCATAACGAGAGGAATGAATACATAAATTCGTCTGAAATGATTCCAAAATCCCAATTATCGTAGGATTTCCAATCGCTACACCAATCCGTTCTCCTGGCAATCCAGCTTTAGAAAGACTCATGCAGTGAACAATATTATCTCCAAAAGTCGGCGTCATTTCCGTATAGTTCATAGCGGGAAATGGAGGTGCATAAGCCGAATCAATCAACACTGGAATATCAAAGGGTACTGCAAGTGAGGCAATTTTTTCGACCTCTTCATCTGTCAAAACATTACCCGTTGGGTTGCAGGGGCGGGAGAAGATAACGCACCCTGTTTCTGCTGTAATAGATAGTTGGTTAAAGTCCGGGCGATATTTAAATCGATGTGCCTTTTCGTCTATATCTAATGTGGGCTTATAAGCAACAACGGCCTCCGGTGTTAAACTAACTCCACCGTAGCCGGTATAATCAGGACTTAAAGGAAGAACGATTTGTTTTAAGTTCCCCTCTGCGGTGTATCCTCCGAAAACATTAGCGGCATAAAAGTAAATAGATTGACTACCTGGAGTAATGAGAATATTGCGATCGCTCAAATTCAACCCGTAGCGTTGATTGAAATCCTTGGCGATCGCTTCAATTAACGGCTGATATCCTTGACTAGAACCATAGCGACAGACGACTTCTCCGTATTCTGGACTTGCTAAGAGTTCTGCTGTACAATCCCGCCAAAGTTGCTCAACTTCCGGCAAAATCACCGGATTTCCCGCACTTAAATTAATAAATTCTTGTCCTTCTCCGGCTTTTAGTGTTTCAATAATATCTTTCATAATTGCCCGAACACCGGTCAGTTTGGACATTTGAGTGCCGAATTGAGTTAAAGCAGGGTTCATAGGTTATCTAATATTAAAGGAGAGAGCGGTTGACTAAGTTTGGAGTAGACTGGCTTAATATTATCACTTTTTATGAACAGTTTAATCGGGGTAGTATAGATTAGTGCATAGAATTATTGGGCAATATTCCACCTTCTTAATTGCCACATAGTACAGTCGCTAATTTATAAAACTACATAGAACAGTTCTTGGTTTAACGTTGTGAAAACTTCCTATTTTCTAGTTAAAAATCTCCAATTTTAATGGGTGTCACACAATACCCCCCACTATCCAGCAAATCTTAGTTAGAGTTTGGATAGTCGAATGCAATGAACAAACAGGAATTATGAGTACTGTTAAACGCCTTCTGTTAGCGGGTATCCTGATTGCAGGTAGTGCCAGCTTACTGAGTTTGCCCCCTGTCATCGCTCAAGTCAAGAACTCTCATTGGCTAGCCGAATTACAACCCCCTCCAGTGACTACACCTCCTGTAGAGAACTTGCAAACCCCTGCAGCTACTGTTAGCTTACCCAATCAACAGGTTGATATTACTTTAGTAAACCAGACGGGGACAGAGATAGTTTACCAAGTGCTTGGAGAACTGAATCAATCAACGTTAAGTGCTGCTGGCATGAACACATTGAGTCAACAAGGAGTCCCGTTTAATCTTAGTTTTTATCGTCCCGATCGCGGCCCGATTGAAGTAACGGCTGAGGTGGTAAAACCGGGGGAATTGCGGGTAATTTTTCAGCGTGGTTCCAGTCTTGATATCGATCGCATTTCTCTAACGGTGCAAAAGTCTGGAGAAGTTTTCTTGAATTAAGCTAAAGTGCATAAAATATTGCACATTCTAAACGCAGGATAAAAGCACTTAAATCCTCTCCCCTGCTCCCCCGCCGCCTCAACCAGCTTTCTTAATGCGTAATATCATGTCCGGCTGAATACTTACACTTTGGTAGGAATAAGGCAGATGGCAGAAGGAAAGGAGGAAGGTTGCAAGGTAAAGGAAAATAATGACTGTTTAGGCGGACATGATATAACAGCTTAATAGGGCTTAGGTTTGAGTTGGCCATATAGTCTCTGATTGCTCCCCTCGCTTCTAACGTTGCAGTAAAAGCACAAACAACTAACAACCAAAAACAAATAACAAAGCGGCGGACACTTATACCTCCCCTCCCAAGAAGGAAAGGGCTTCCCGCCGCTTTCCGTAAATCTCTACACTAAAGATAGAGCAAGGTGGAATGAAATGGGTGTTTGGCAAGCTGATTTTTATCGCCGTCCATTGCAGGATGCAACAGGGCAAGTGTTGTGGGAGTTGTTAATTTATGATGCCACAGGCCACTTTACTTATGAAGCGTTTTGTCCTCAGTCTGAGGCCAATGCGAATTGGTTAGTTTCCCAACTTAGGCAGGCCGCAGGCGAGAATCTCCCCGATGTGATTCAAGTTTTTCGCCCCCAGTCCTTAAGTTTGATGGAAGTGGCGGCGCAACCACTGGGGATTAAGGTGGAAGCAACGCGACACACAGCAGCCTTGAAGCAATGGTTGCAGGAACGTGCATCCCAATATCCTCAGCAGGAGAATTATACGGGAGAGGCTTATAATCCGATCGCTGTGGATAAACCCCCACCCCTACCCCTACCCGAAAATCTTTGGGGCGATCGCTGGCGTTTTGCCGCACTTCCGGCCGGAGAGATGGAGGAAGCGTTTCGCGATCGCCCGATTCCTATTCTGGAAATGCCGGATTCTCGGTTGCCTCTCAAGTTAGGTATTGCCTCAACGGTAGCCATTCCAGGCGTTGTTATTGATGGAGGCCGCCAGTCGATGCAACTGGCGCGTTGGCTTCAGGATGCCAAACCAGTTTCGTTGAACTACATTCCCGGTGCCCCAGATGGGTTAATTTTAGAAGCTGGATTGGTAGATCGATGGGTGGTTGCCACGTTTGAAGATAAAGATGTTGCTGCTGCGGCGCGGATGTATCAGCAGCGTCAATCGTTGAGTTTAGGATTACATTTTTTGCTAGTGCAACCGGATGATTCAGGGATGACTTATACCGGTTTTTGGTTATTGCGAGGAGAGATTGTAATGTAAGTCTACAGATACAGAACGAAGCCCATCGATATACAAAAGAAGCATTTTCCCGACTCGATGCTATTTTTCAGCAACGATTGTCAATTTTCAACCACTAGTTGAGAATCACTCACTTGCATCTCCTGCCTAGAGAGGAACCCAAACCTAAGCCTTCTACCTCAAGGAAGAGGAGATTACCTCCCTCCTTGAATAAAACTTTGATAGAAACAGCTAGGAAACCTGAAAAATCAACCATTCCCTCTAGAGGATATGATGCAGCTTTTAAAAATGAAATTCAAATTCAGCAACCTACGGACATTGATAGCCGTATGCTTAATACAACTAGTCCTATTTTTGGGTTTATCAATTAGCAATTTTGGCATTGCCGATGCTCAAGCTAAACCTCTGACTCTAGTTGCTGAGTTATATCGAGAAAAACCCTTAAATCTAGACGAAGCTGCTGACAAATCTTCAGATGCTTCCCAAAAAGTCCTTGAAGATATAGAGACTACTAAAAAAGTGATTGGTAAGACACCAAAGAGAAATGAATTTATCGAACGTGGGCGAGAAAAAGCCAGTAAAAAATGGAATGACTTAGCAGAGAAAGCTCAAAAATCCCAAAATTCTGATGAGTCTTTATCGGCTACCGAAGAACAGGCGCTCAAACGTTTCATCCGCAAAGACTAAGCGTCCAGTATTTCCCTCGTAGTTATTTAATGTCTCTGCCTTTTGCCTTCTGTTTTTTGCTATCAATGTGTAAATCCTACCAAATTCCCGAAAATTTTGCTAATTTTGACTAAATAGCATCGTTAAGAGCCATGAAATTAGAGGTAGGCTTCATCTTTACCGACTCGCAAACAGGCTTCTCTTGGAAAATCGCGTCTCCTTGGCTGAGTCGCTGGCGAAAACAGCAAATAGGGTGGATTTGTCAACGGGCAGGCTTTCATCCTCTACAAGACCCAATTTCCTCTTGGAAGGAACACGAAATTCTGCCTTTACTGAATGTTGAAAATCAATTAATGGATTACAACACCCAATAATTTATATTAAACTGTCACGCTTACAAATGGCATTGTGACAATTACAAAAAGACTGGCTCTCCTTGAATTTACTAATTTGGAATTGCTCAATACGTGAGTTAATTTCAATGAATTAACTAGGATTCAAACTGTATCCCTAAGGGTATAACTCTCAGGGTGGATAATTTTATCTATCAATTGCTCTAAACTGTTGCGTGTAATACAAATAGTTTTGGAGACAATCTATTATGGCTAAAGATAAATTACCCAAACATCAAGTTGATACTGATGTAGATACCTACGATAGAGGGATTGTACCGGCTGAAACAGCAGCTCGAAAAGAAAGAGAAGGGGCAGAATATAAGCATGTACCCCAGGGTGATAAACCTGAAACTAGAGGTTATACCGTAGATAAAGAGGGACTTGCCAATAACTTTGCCATTGAACCTGAAATGTATGTCAATGAACCAGGCGATTTAAGAGAAGAACACGAGGAAGAGATTGCAGAACGAACTGAAGAATTTAGAGAAGTCAACGAAGATAAAGATGGGCAATTGACAATGGAATCAGACAAGCGAGGTAAAGGTACAGGGATTATCTAATTCATTGGACGCAGGCAATCATTGATTTCATTTTAGATTCGTGTGATGTTCGATCACAAAAGGCGATCGCGTCTATCGCCTAATCTCAACCCTCAAATACCGTAAACCTCATTAATCAAATAGCTGGCATGGAAAAATCTTCGATCAGCCAGCTAATTTTTTTTGTTTGCCTGAGATAGAAAATACATATTCATCCAAATTCTCGGTTTGCCGCTAAAATATCTTGGCGTTGACAATAAGAAGGCAAAAACGATGGCTAAGGCAAAGATTGGGATTATTGGGGGTAGCGGACTGTATAAAATGGAAGCCCTCAAAGACGTGGAAGAGGTACGAGTCGATACACCCTTTGGTACACCCTCAGATGCTTTCATTGTCGGTACACTTTCAGGCACACCCGTTGCTTTCTTAGCACGTCATGGACGAAATCATCACCTCATGCCATCCGAGTTGCCATTTCGGGCAAATATCTATGCCATGAAGCAATTGGGTGTGGAATATCTCATCTCTGCTTCTGCTGTGGGTTCGCTTAAAGAAGAGGCGAAACCTTTAGATATGGTTGTACCCGACCAATTTATTGACCGGACTAAAAATCGAATTTCTACCTTTTTTGGAGAGGGAATTGTTGCTCACATTGCCTTTGGAAACCCAGTTTGCCCTAAAGTAGCTGGCGTTTTAGCTGATGCAGTAGCGAGTCTAGAGTTACCTGATGTGGCGCTACACCGAGGAGGAACTTATGTTTGTATGGAAGGGCCTGCCTTTTCTACAAAAGCAGAATCCAATCTTTACCGCAGTTGGGGAGCCACTATTATCGGGATGACAAATCTGCCAGAGGCCAAGCTGGCACGGGAAGCGGAAATTGCTTATGCGACATTAGCGCTGGTAACTGATTATGATTGCTGGCATCCCGACCATGACAGCGTAACGGTAGAAATGGTGATTGCTAATCTACAACGCAATGCTACCAATGCTCAGAAAGTGATTATAGAAACTGTGCGGCGTTTAGCTGAAAATCCGCCCATGTCGGAAGCTCATTCTGCATTGAAATATGCAATTTTGACCTCGTTAGATAAAGTGCCAACTGCAACCAAGGATAAGTTAGGATTGTTGCTGAAAAAGTACTTGTAGTCGTTCATTGCATTAATTGTGAGAGGTTAAATCTTGTTCGTAGTAAGCGCTTCAGCGCTTTTCTTGCAACTATAAACTTATCAGAATTAATGAGTTGTTGACTAAACTGAATAGGACTTATGCAAGAACACCATATATACCAAGGGCGCACGTCGTTGTAACCCTACCAAAGGTAGTTCAAAATTCAATTTGCGTAAGTCCTGTTGAAGTAAGACAATTAGGTTTTGGCTGGAGAACTGGAATTAAAATTAATATTTCTGTGTTGCACTACAAGTGAGCATTGATGAACTGTATGGCCTGTTCTATACCATCTTCAGCCCGAATTTTTTCCCCCAGTACATCGGCGCATTGACCCATTTTTTCATCTGTAGTAGCAATACTAATAGCTTGTGTCAGATTTTCGATACTAAGTTTTTTCTGTGGAATCGGACGTGGCCCAACCCCAAGTTCAAATACACGTTGTCCCCAAAAAGGTTGATCGCCAAAGAATGGACAGATCAGAGTCGGTTTGCCAGCACGTAAGCCTGCTGCCGTCGTGCCAGCACCACCATGATGTACCACAGCTAGACAACGCGGAAACAGCCAATCGTGAGGCGCAGAATTCAGAAGGTAAGCAGTGACAGGAAGAGTAGAGGCTTGAAGTCCTCCCCAACCTGCGGCCAAAATCACTCGTTGCCCTGTGCGTCGAACCGCTTCTAACACAATATTAGTTGTCCGTTCGGCATCTTCTGAAGGCATACTGCCAAATCCGACATAGATAGGCGGAGTACCTTCCTGGAGAAATGCCAATAAATCGGCAGGAGGTTGCCAGTCACTTGATGTCGGTAAAAACCAATAACCCGAAACAAGCGTTGATTCATCCCAATCGTTAGGAATGGGTACAACGTGGCGACTATAGGCGTATATTTTTGGCACAGGTTTGCCCTGTAGTGTAGTTTCCTCCTTAAAGGGTGGCAAGCCCAGCGTTTCTTTGCGCCAAGTATTAATCATGCCCCGATAGGAAATGAGTGAGGCTTTCCTAAAGCCATCGTAGGTTAAACGGTTCAGCCAACTACCAAAATTTTGTGCGCCGAATACAGGATTGGCAAACGCCCCAGTCCTTGAATAGGCAGGCAGCATCATTGCTAAGAAACCCGGAATGCTCAACTTCTCTGCAATGTGATAGCCTGCCAGTGCTTTGGGATGATAAATGATGGCATCGGAATCACAGGCTACTTTCCATGCATCGTCCATCATGCGACGCAACATCGGCATAACCTGTTTCATCAAATTAAATGGATTTTGTTTGCCAGCAATGGCAGCTTTGCCTTGAGTAGTTTGAGCAAGGCGAATGAATTCTGCCCTTAGGGGAGCGCAGTCTAATCCATAACCTCGCACCAGTCCTTCAAAGCCTGCTTCAGTTGCCAATCTGACCTGATATCCTGCTTGTTGTAAACCGAGGCCAAGGGCAATGTAGGGTTGCACATCACCCCGTGAACCGACTGTGAGGATAGTCATGATTCGATTGGCCATAGCTCACTCCATTGACAGCAGTTTTCAGTTGCATGAACCATAAATTTCATCGTTGCTAGCTATCAAACCTACCTCCAATTGCAGTACTTTTGCCAATGCCTCTCGCACTACCTCAGAACCCGCTCCAGGAATGCAAGAATTTTCAGTTAAATAACGCTTCCAAATTCGACTTCCGGGTTGTCCTGCAAATAATTGCAGTATATGTCGAGTAATTTTATTCAGCTTTAGTCCCTTTGCTACCCACTCATCAATATAAGCACACATCGCTAAGGCAACTTCATGACGAGTTAGAGGTTTAATTTCCTCACCATAAATCTCAGAATCAGCGATCGCAAATAGGTAAGGATTATCGTAAGCTGCCCGCCCAATCATCACCGCATCGACAAAGTTTAACTGTTCCTTGACTTGCTCCAAACTAGTCAATCCGCCATTAATTTCAATGAATAAATGAGGAAACTCTTGCTTGAGTTGATGCACATCACCATAACGTAAGGGCGGAATATCACGATTTTCCTTAGGACTTAATCCCTGTAACCAAGCCTTACGCGCATGAACTGTAAAACGCTGGCAACCTGCCTCTGAGACAATGCGGACAAAATTGGCCATGTCTTCATAGCGATCGCAATCATCAATTCCAATGCGATGCTTCACTGTAACTGGTATTTTTACCGCCTCAATCATCGCTGCTACACCTTGCGCCACCCGTTCAGGTTGAGCCATCAAACAAGCGCCAAAGTTACCATTTTGCACCCTACTACTCGGACAACCGACATTTAAGTTAATCTCGTCATAGCCCCTATCTTCGGCAATTCGCGCACATTCGGCTAATTCTGTAGGATTATCTCCACCCACTTGGAGAACTAAAGGTTTCTCTTTTTTAGAAAAGCCTAATAAATGTTCCTTGTCGCCATGTAAAATCGCTGCACTTGTCACCATCTCAGTATAAAGTAAGGTACGACGTGTAATCTGTCGCATAAAATAGCGAAAGTGGCGATCGGTGCGATCCATCATCGGTGCAACACTTAAGGGATTTCCCTGAATTAATACCCTGGAATCAGTTCCAGTTAAATTCGGTAAAATACTCGTCTTATAATCAGTCATAATCCAATAATTTCACCACACTTCGCATCTAGATTGCATCAAGTTATTGGCTAAGTACTGCGCCATATTAATTACATTTAAGTCAATTACAGGGGTGTTATTTAAGGATGGATCATATCCATGATGAACCTCTACTAAATCGTACAAGCTGGGTAAATGCTTCTCTCCCAAATCTTGATGACAATCCTCACAAATTGTTACCCAATTTCTGGGATTTTTATCCTCATCCATACTAGAAGGAATGACTTGCTGCATCCTTAATCTCTTTGGTGTACCACATATCAGGCAGGATTTTTTATCTCTTTCTAAAATATAATTACGTTGAGCGCCTCGCCCAAATCTTTTGAGGGCTGTAGGAGATACGATTTCAATATCAGTAAACATTCCCAATGGAGATTTTATACATTCTTTAGATTTTAACCATTGCGGCATTAAAGCACAGGCTACATTTTCGGGGACAATTACCCAACCTTTTAAGTAAAGCCAAAGCTTTAACTCTCGTATATTGGTAATCATCATATTTCGCTTCTCTAATAATTGTAGATAACTCTGAATTTTGTTAATCGTTACCGGACTAGGTTTTCTGAATTCTCGACCGTTTTTACCAGGTCTTCCTGTGACTGTAAATGTAGAAAAATAGGCATAATTACCACATAAAAATTTTAAGTCAAATACATATACACTCATTATTTATCCTCTAAATAAGCGAAAATTTCTATTTTACCCCTCTCCTAATCTGAAAATAGGGGTCAGGAGTCAGGAGTCAGGAGTCAGGAGTCAAAGGAACCCCCTTCCCTACAAGAGGGAAAGGGGTCTTAGGTTTGACTTTACTAGACTCAACCTAGAAGTGCTATAAAAGTCTCATCTTGTGAAAAGGGAAGTTACCCTCTACTTCTGAATCGGTGGATATTTTAATTCGGCATCCCAGAAGTACACGCGATCGCAATATTGAGATTGACTAGAACAGATCGCTTCGATCGCAACATTAGTTGTCGGTGTAACATCTAGCGTGATAGAAGCCGGTTGTCCGGGAGCCACCGTTCGAGTTTCAGCCCTTTGTCCATCCAAATAAACATTAACATTAACAGGAGGGCTTCCTTGGTCATTGTCGCGCATCCCGAATGATAAGTTCATCCGTTGGAAAATGACATTTGCTGAATTCGGCTGCAACTTACAGGTGAGTGCAGCCGAACGATTACCCGGCCCCATGAAAAACCTAGAAGTATAGACGGCTCGCCCCACAGAAACATCTTCAGATCGACGAGCCCAATTCCCGATTCCTGTATCCACACAAGGTCGCCTCAGGAGAAACAGAGAGAAAAAAGGTGTCTCTTGCAGCGGTGCCTCTTGAGCGATTTGCCTGCTTTGGGGGGCTAAAGCCAAGAGTACTGTACTGGCAATGAGGGTGCTAATCAATAGGGTTTTTTTTTGCATTGAGAGACTGCAAACGCCAATGAGTTTCAAGCTACATCATCTCTGAGGCAGTCGTAGAGTGCAAGTCAGGAGCTATTCAATCAAAATAGTTGACAACTAAATATCTATCTGGTTATATAGTTTTATCGGCAGCCAACAAATTTATAACGGGTCTGCCTCACATCATTGAAATTATTTCCCAGGAGTTGTTGATTCATGACAACCACTTTAAAGCAACGCACAGGTGATAGCCTGTGGTCGCAATTTTGTGATTGGATTACCAGTACTGAAAATCGGCTCTATATCGGCTGGTTTGGGGTATTACTGATTCCCACGGCTTTGACTGCAACAATTGTCTTTGTTCTAGCCTTCATTGCCGCTCCTCCGGTTGACCTCGATGGCATTCGTGAGCCGGTTTCTGGGTCTTTGCTCTACGGCAACAACATCATTACCGGTACAGTTGTTCCCACTTCTGCTGCCGTTGGTCTGCATTTTTACCCCCTTTGGCAAGCCGCATCTTTAGATGAATGGCTTTATAACGGCGGCCCTTATCAACTCATTGTGTTGCATTTCCTGATTGCCATTTATGCTTACATGGGACGGGAATGGGAACTTAGCTATCGTTTAGGGATGCGTCCTTGGATTCCTGTGGCGTTTTCTGCTCCTGTTGCGGCAGCGACGGCAGTGTTGTTAATTTATCCGATTGGGCAAGGTAGCTTCTCGGATGGGTTGATGCTAGGCATTAGCGGCACCTTCAACTTCATGATTGTCTTTCAGGCAGAACACAACATTCTCATGCATCCTTTCCATCAGTTAGGTGTGGCGGGTGTATTTGGGGGTGCACTTTTTGCCGCCATGCATGGTTCCTTAGTCACCTCTAGCCTGATTGAAGAAACAACAGAAAACGAGTCTGCCAACACAGGTTACAAATTTGGTCAAGAGCAAGAAACTTACAACATCGTAGCGGCTCATGGTTACTTTGGACGGCTGATCTTCCAGTATGCTAGTTTCAATAATTCGCGATCGCTGCATTTCTTCCTTGCTGCTTGGCCTGTTGTGGGCATTTGGTTTGCTGCCTTAGGCATCAGTACAATGGCGTTTAACCTGAATGGATTTAACTTCAATCAATCCATCCTTGATGCTCAAGGACGAGGCATCAATACCTGGGCGGATATTATCAACCGTGCCAATCTAGGGATTGAAGTCATACACGAACGCAATGCACACAATTTCCCTCTAGACTTAGCTTCAGCAAACATGGAATCTGTTGCTTTCATAGCTTCTGAGGTTCAAAGCTAAACTTCTAACGTTCATACCTCCCTCAACTGATTAAACTGCACTTTCTATAGCTTGGAGTGCAGTTCTTTTTTGTGTTTTTCAGCTCGTTGAATGGTGGGAATAATTTTTATAGTCTTTCCAAGAGTTAACAACATAAATTCCGTGATGGTTTTTACACTGTTGCAATGGTTTGCATTTTGTCGGATAAAACCGAAAGTCTGTGGGAAATGTAGCGATGAAGTATCCTCACAGAAATACTAGAGTGCCTTATTTCACCAGCATCACTTCAGTGGTGACAATCTGACCCTTTTCCACTTTCCAATTGGCATAGGTTCCAGCAACGTCCCCATTCTTGTCGAAATCACAAGGACCTGACGCGCCAACATAATCGATATCTTCTCCCTTTTGGATAGCTTCTATTGCTTTTTTCCACTCCCCCGGACCCACATCTATACCGGGAGGATTTGCTACTTCTCGCATTGCCTTCCGAATGGCAGTGCCATCAGTACTTCCAGTTTTAGTGATCGCCAGTGCCAAAATCATCGTCGCATCGTAAGCCATGTCCAGATATGGAGCGTTAGGCAATTTTCCGAACTTGTCTTCGTAAGACTTTTTAAACGCATTGTAGGTTTTTGTCCCCTCAAAGGCTTGCGGTGCTGTACCAAAGCTGATCCTGTTTTCTTTGTCTCCTATCGCTGTCACCACCGCTTGATCTTTGAGGCTGTCGGTGAGGATGTAGCGTTTGAATTTTCCTAGTGCCTGAGCTTGTTTGAGAATTCGCTCTCCATCTTTGGGAAACCCGACTAACACTAAAGCATCTACAGGTTGTTTAGCTAATTGGGCCAACTCCTTACCGAAGTCTGCCTGCTCTGGCTTGAAGGGAACAGCTAGCATTATTTTGCCGCCTCTGGCTTCAAACGCAGACCGAAGAGAATTAGCTAACCCCTGTCCATAGGCATCATTGAGATGAAGGATCGATAGCGTATCCATCCGCTTGCTCCGTGCGATCGCGGCTAAAGCAATTCCCTGAAAGTCATCAGAGGGAGCAGTGCGGAAGAGGAAATCATTGTCTTTGAGGGTGGTGATGGCTGGAGAAGTAGCCGCAAAGGCAATCTGGGGAACGCTCCGCTGACTCGTCACTTGTTCGGCTACGGGAATCGTATGGCGACTCGACCATGGGCCAATAATACCCGCAACTTTCTCCTTGTCAATTAATGTTTGAGCAGCCTCAAGACTGGGTTGAAGTTCGCTTTTGTTATCTTTTACGACAAGCTGTATCGCTTTTCCCCGTATCCCACCAGCCGCATTAATTTCATCAATCGCCACCTTAATGCTATTCATGGTCGGCTCACCAAAGGATTGTAATTCCCCCGTCAGCGAATTGATAGCACCGATTTTAATTGATTTGGTGTTCGCCCCGTTCTGAGATGGAGAACTACAAGCCGTTAGCAACAACATTACCGTCGTCAAAATCCTTAAACGACGCCTAAAATTCCTAGTTTTGTGACAAGGTTGAGTGGTGTAGGTTTTCATAATATTAGAGATGTGCTAATTTTTTAGACCTACTATTTTACACACAAAGCAAGAAAATAAGAGGTAATTTTTATCGGGACAGCAGGCTTGAAATTTGTCTATATTGTCCCTTCTTCTTGTCAGGGAATTTTAACTTTATGTTATGCTCTTGAACTCCTCAATTTTTATGTATTTACAAATTTGTTTGTTTGTGCATCAACTCAATAGTTCAGGACAAATTATTCACAATACATCAATTTTTCTCTATTTACAGGCCAGAGTTTCAGTGGTAAAATCTAAATCCAAAAAATTATAGGTTCAGTTGAGAGTCTGCACAGATTCCTTTGTGAAAAGCCTTTGCTAGCTAAAACGTCCTATTCCCTTCCTCAACCAGGAACCTTAATCTTTTTATTTTTATTGTTTTGCCTAAGCATTTAGTTCAAAGTTGTATTCGCTCATGTTTGAAAAATTGAAACGCTCAGACAATCCTAGTAGTCCTCTTCCTCGCAAGCCACGATTCAATAATTGGTCGATTCAGTCTAAACTACAGGCGTTGTTATTGTTAGTCAGCCTGGGTTCAGTACTGATGGTTGGCTGGATCAGTTGGTATCAGGGACGAGCAGCTCTCAGAGCTAGAGTTGCTGAGCAGCTTACAGGTATTCGTGCAGCTAGAGCAGATCAATTGGAGCAGTTTTTTGAGAGCCTTTACGATCAGATCGGCATAATAGCGAGCGATCGCGAAACGATTGAGGCGATGTCGGCCTTCAATAAAGGCTTTGGGCAACTGGAGCGAAGTGTAGTTGCCGCTGCATTAGATGAATGGGATAGTTCCCTAAAAACTTACTACACCGAAGAGCTGTTTCCTCGCTTGTCGAAGCATCTTGCAACAGAAGAGTTGCAATACGATACCTATCGTCCCGATGGACAAGCAGCTCGCTATCTTCAGTATTACTTTGTCGCAGAAAACCCTAATCCGGTTGGGGAAAAGCAAAAGCTACTCGATCCTGGAGATGGTAGCCAATACACCGAGTCTCACATCAAGTATCACCCCTTGTTCAAGAAGGTGATTGAGGATTTCGGGTATTACGATCTGTACCTAATTAACCCCAAAACTCTTGATGTTGTTTACTCTACCTTTAAACAAACCGACTATGTTACCACTCTCAAGCAAGGTCCATATTCTCAAGGTGGACTGGCTCAGGTGGCGGAGGCAGTTTTGCTCAATCCGGTACCAGGCAGCATTCAAGTGGCTGACTTTAAGTCCTACCGCCCTTCCTATGAAGCTCCTGTTGTATTTCTAGCCACTCCCATTTACAGCGGCTCCAACCTGATCGGAATTTTGGCAGTGCAAGTGGCTGCTGACCGGATTAACCAGATTATGTCGGACGATAAAAATTGGCAAGGCAGTGGATTGGGTAAAACTGGGGATACTTACCTCGTTGGCTCGGATTTATTAGTACGATCGGTTTCTCGATTTTGGACTGAAACGCCCAAAGACTATAAAGGTGAGGTGCGTCGGCAGGGAACGCCAGAGCAGACGCTACGCTTAATGGAAAACCTGAACACAACAATAGGTTTGCAGCGCGTTGAATCTCCCGCAACCCAAGCGGCGATCGGAGGGCAAGAAGGGATGGAGGTGATTCAAAATTACCGAGGCAAACGGGTATTGAGTTCCTATGCACCGTTAAAGTTGCGCGGAGTTAACTGGGCAATTTTGGCCGAAATTGAAACGGGAGAGGTGTATCGCCCCCTTTACCTCTTGCAGTTCACGCTGCTGACAGCCGCCGTCATTTTTCTGCTCTTGTCGGCCTTCCTTGCCGGATTATCCTCTCAATTATTTACCCTGCCACTGCGTCGCTTGACCCAGAGCGCCAAGAAAATTGAGGCGGGAGAATTGGACGATCAAATTCCTACTACCTCCAATGATGAGTTTGGGCAATTATTTGAAGCATTCAACGGTATTACGAAGCACTTACAGCAAACTCGTAAGCAATTAAAGGATCAGCAGCAGGAAAATGACGCATTGTTGCGAAATTTTGTCCCTAGTCCTGTTGCAGATCGCCTGAAAAAAGGAGAAGCGGTCATTGCGAATCAAGTTAACAAAATCACGATTCTGTATGCCCATATTGTGGGCATTACTGAGTTAAGTAAGCGGACGCCACCAACAGAGGTGACACGACTGCTAACTCAACTGTTTGATGAATTTGATGCCTTAGCCGAGCGCTACGGCATGGAGCGGCAGCAGACGATTAGCACCGATTACATGGCGGTTTGTGGACTGACTCAAACCCATTTCGATCACACCAAACGCACTGTAGACTTTGCCCTGGCTATGTTGAACAGTCTACCGAGCATAGCTCTGGCACAGCAATCAGCTTTGAGTTTGCAGATTGCCATTCATACGGGTTCTGTGAATGCAGGGGTGGTGGGCACTCAAATCTTTGGATACAAGCTTTGGGGGGAAGAGGTTGATTTAATCATCCGCTTACACCCTCAAGCCGAGTTGAATACGATTGTTTTGACACGTCCAATCTACGAACAATTGGTAGATGCCTATACGTTCAGCCCGCATCCTCCAGTAAGGATTGAGAATTTTGGAAACGTTGAAATCTGGACGTTGGCCGGGAATAACACAGTTGTTCCCCCAACGTTGGCAGATTTGAGTAGTGGGAGCGATCGCTAAATAACGACCAAAGCTCATGCTTATCGTTGTAGTACCCGTGTGGAGGTCTAGATGGATAGAACAGTACTTGGATGGTTAATCGTATTGGGACTAGGATTCCCGAGCTTGAGCTTGTTGTTGGGAGAGGCAGCCGAACGATTGGAGCGACAGGGACATCCTCTGGCTGGAGCGCTGCGAAAGGTACGTCGATATGTGCTGACGTCGCTAGCCGTGCTATTGGTGATGCAGCAACTCTTGAAGATTGCAAAAACGGAAACGCCAGTCCGTCTTGTGGAAACTTTAACCTGGAGTGCTGTTATCGTAGCAGGGATTGCCTTAATCAACGCGCTCTTTACAACCCATAAGCCATCGCTCAACTGGCAGATTCAGGTGCCAAACCTGTTATTCCAGGTTGCACGAGCGGCAGTGATGCTTTTGATTGGCTATTACGTGATCACTGGCGTGTGGCGGATTGACTTGAGCAGTGTGCTGACAGCAGTTGGGGTTGGGTCGTTGGTAATTGCCCTAGCACTGCAAGATACACTCAGCAACCTAGTGTCAGGTTTGTTACTGTTAATTGCTAAACCGTTTAAAACGGGAGACTGGATCGAATTTGATGAGATTAATGGGCGAGTCGTCGAGCAAAACTGGTGGTCGGTGAAGCTGAAATCAACCTTGAATAGGCAGTATATTATTCCCAACGCAGCTCTAGCTAAAGCAACGATTAACAACCTCGAACAGGCAACCGTATTTAAAAAAATTTCTGCTAGCTTCTCTTACGACGATCCTCCCAATCAGGTCATGCTTGCTCTTCAAGATGTTGTAGCAGGAAGCGAGTTCGTTGAGCCTAAGCCATTAGTCATCATCCCTACTTCCTATAGTGATTCCAGCATCAATTACGATATCTGGTATCGGGTTCAACCAGAAAAAGCTCCATTTGCAGAATCTGAGCTAATGGTACGAATTTATTATCTAGCTCAACGTCACGGTTTAACCATACCCTATCCCATTAGCATTGAGTATAAACTCGATGCTCCTGGGGGACTGCCAAATCGGATTCCTCAGGTCGTCCCAAATCGTCAGCCGGAAATCGCGACTTATTTGCGATTGCTCCCCTATTTCTCCAAGGTCGATGAAAAGCAAGTTGAGCAATTGGCGAGTCAGGCTCAAGTCGCAACCTATGGTAAGGGTGAGTTAGTCACTCAAGAAGGGCAACCGGATGAGGGACTATACATTGTTTTCTCCGGACAGGTTCGGATGCGGGTAACGGATGAGCAGGGCAACATTCAAGAACTCGGTCAATTAGGCACTGGTGATGTTTTCGGGGAAATGGCACTGTTTCCAGGAGAGGTAAGCCCAGTCACAACAATCGCTGATACAGATACTGAAGTTTTGGTAATTCCCGCCGAGGAAATTACTCACCTGATCCAAGTTAATCCCCAGTTTGCCTCAGAGATGATCCAATTCATTGAGGAGCGCAGGAGAACGGTTCAATTTGCGAAGGGCGTTAGCCAAGAATCTACATTCATTACGAGTAATGGTCGGCGGATGTCGGTACAACGATAAACGATAGGAATGGAGTCATGACGGGTAAGCACAAACTAGATAAAATCTTTGTCGGCTTCATGCTGTTGCTGGGTGCCTGCGGTCAAGCTCAAGTATCAACGACAACTCGATCGCCAACGTCAGAAGCGGACAAGACAACGATTACTCAAGTCACCCCGCATGAATCATCTGAGGTAAACCTTGGGATTCAGCGAGTCACCCTAGCTTCTCTTGAGGCAAAATCTACCAAGAGTGCAAAGCAAGGAACTGTGTTGTCAGAGGTAAATCCTCTGGAATTGAAGGGAACTATTACGATTGCAGGTAGCCCAGTCGTCTTTCCGATTAGTAACGCGATGGCGGAACGATTTAAGCAAGAAGGGTATCCAGACCCGATTAACGTTGCCAGCGTAGAGACGCCGACAGGTTTTGCCTTATTTTGCCAGCAGGGGAAAACGGATATTGTCAATTCAGTCCGTCCAATTACAGAGTCAGAAGCACAAGCTTGTGCTAAATCAGGACGTAAGCCGATTGCCTTTACCGTTGCTATGGATGCTGTGACGATTGTCGTCAGTATCCAAAATGAGTTTCTGCCTCAGAGTGTAACCAAGGAGCAGTTAAAGCAACTTATTACTGCTGAGCAATGGTCTGACGTTAATCCAGATTGGCCAGACCAACCCATACAACGAATGATTCGACCCTCATCGACTGAGATAGTCAAAATATTTGTGAATAATGTCTTGGATGGGAACGTGGATTTATTATTGGAAGCGCCAAACACAACGGTGTTTCAAGATCCAGACCAAGTTGTAGCAGAGGCATCAACGAATCCTGATCTACTTAGTTTTATGGAACATGCATACTACGCCAACAATAAAAACACATTGAGGGCGCTTGCTCTTGATGCAGTTCCTCCCAATGGAGAGAAAAACTATCCGTTAACTCGTCCACTGTACATTTATGCGGATGCGAATGCTATTCAAAAACGTCCTGAATTGAAGGCATTTATCTCCTATTATTTAGCTCATGTGAACGAAGAAATTTTGAATCTCGGCTATTTCCCCGTCAGTCCAGCAACATCAGAGGAATCAAAGACTAAACTTAAAACACTTTGAGTAGGCAAGAAATCTTGTTACTATCATTGTCAAAAAATTGATTAGTAATATGTTGGATGTACGAGTAAAATGTGAGTTCTTTTATAACCATATAGAGGTTGAAGAGCAGCATGGTTTACATGGGTTGAACCGTGTGATTGTCCCTATTGTTGAAGTACAACCTGAAGCTGCCCCGATTGTCAAAACCATCACAACGTATGTGGGAGCAATTCTAATGCTCGTCACCGTTGTCTTGATTGTGTTTTCGGGCGTCTTCATCGACTTAGTTGGGCTAGGATACGGATAGAATTTTAAAATTTATCCCACGCCTTGCATGACGTGGGATGAAAATGTTATTGGCTATTTCGTTTCCCAATATTATAAATTCCGTTGATACTCTTCGAGCAAATCCATCAAGTTAGCCTGAGAGCTATTTGGGATTAAGTCGATAAGAGGAACAGTTCGTTTACCCCCCCCTAAAGTAACTGACATATCTTCTAGAATCTGTACAATTTTGCTTTCTTCTAGGGCGTTATCCTGAAGCATGGGGTAAACTTTTTCTGCGATTGCCCTGGCCAAGTGAGCATCTGATAGATAAAGATGCCACTTTGCAATATCCATATAGATATTTTGGCCAATTTCGGCGGCAAGACCTTCGATTGCTTCGGTAGTGCTTGGGTTAGCCATAGATTAGAAATGATCGAATTCTACTCAAGTAGATGCCTGTTTTTTCAATACTACTGCGGTCTTTGATGCAGTTAGTTTAACCTGAGGAAGATTTTGGGGATGTATCTTTGGCAGACAGGGGAGAATAATCGGCGATCGCAAAAATGTAAATCGCGTGTCCGACTAAAATTGTCGCCCATACTCC
This sequence comes from uncultured Microcoleus sp., assembly GCA_964588805.1. Taxonomy (GTDB): domain Bacteria; phylum Cyanobacteriota; class Cyanobacteriia; order Cyanobacteriales; family Coleofasciculaceae; genus CAZPRJ01. The sequence continues at coordinate 122,680 of CAZPRJ010000002.1, forward strand.
AGTAACGAAGTATGCCCAACGCCAATCAGCGTGCTGGAGGGTGCGAAAAAACCAAATGCCCGAGTTACAAGCTGCAAACACGGCGACGTGTACGGCAAAATTCATTCGGTCATCCAAGCGGCGATAAGCTGGATCGCTGCGATCAGGTTTGCGGGGCCAACGAGGAGGCATGGGTAATGGTTCTTGGTCATAGGTCATTAGTCATTGGTCATGGGTTATTCGTTCTTAACCCAAAAACCAACAACTCTTTCATTCTAAGGTGCGAGGGGGCATTCCAGGATTTATGCAAGAGGTCTATTAGACCTCAGCCAACCCCTGGCCGTTCTAACCCCCATAATCCCCCGACTTTCCCCCTGTCTTGCTCAACAGGCGAATGGCTTCAATTTGGATGGACTTTTCTAGGGCTTTGGCCATGTCATAAAGCGTGAGGGCCGCGACAGAAACGGCTGTCAGTGCTTCCATTTCCACGCCAGTTTCCGCTTTGGTTGTAACCGATGCCTGAATTTGATATCCCGGTAATTGGGGGTCGGGTTCAATGTGTACCTCTACCTTGTGCAGGGGTAGGGGATGGCACAGAGGAATTAACTGGGAGGTTTGCTTTGCCCCCATAATCCCGGCTAGCCTGGCCGTACCCAACACATCTCCCTTGGGAGCATTACCAGCTTCGATCGCCTTAAAGGTGGCAGCAGACATTCGCACTTGTGCCGCAGCTACAGCTTGGCGCTTAGTTGAGGTTTTGTCCGAGACATCCACCATCTGGGCTTGCCCCCGAACATCGAGATGAGTTAGCGGTTGATTTTTGGGAGATTGTTGCTGCATTCGTTTGGATGTGGTACTATGATTAATCGGTGGCTAAACAAATGAAGTCACTACGATAAGGGCTTGTAGCTCAGTGGACTAGAGCACGTGGCTACGGACCACGGTGTCGGGGGTTCGAATCCCTCCTAGCCCGTCGAAAGAGGCAGAAGAACCAGATTCTTCTGCTTTTTTATTATGTTGTATGTTGCTGATGGACTTGGGTTAAGAAAAGATAATGCGATCGCAGCCATTCGACTTAAACCCACTTTACCGACTATTGCCGTCATCACTTCTGAAATCATTTCTTCGGCATGACGAGCCATAACGGTTGCACCTAAAATTTCATCAGACCCTTTGTGATTAAGAAAACCCATGCCCAGCGTTGAAAATTTCACCCAAGTGACCTTTCACTACATCAACGGTGAAACCGAATCCTTTGATCTGCCTGTATCCCCAGAAACCTTTCAGCAGCAACTGCAAAGCTTACTCAAGCAACCTTGGCTCACTCTACACTTATTCGATAGTACGGTTTTAATTTGTACCGAACGGGTGATGAAAGTAGAAGTGAAACCTCCTTTGACAGAACTGCAAGGAGAAGGTGTGTTTGCCGATGCCCAGCGCGTGACACCTCTAACCCATGGCGCTAGGGTCTAAAAGCTCACAAGATTATTACCGTTAAAATCATGCCAACTGTTAGTTTGATACGTGCTGAGTCCTACGACCGAAAACAACTGCGTACTGATCTAGAAACGTTGCTAGAACCCTTGGGAGGCATAGGCGCAGTAGTCAAACCGGGCAATCGTGTCCTCCTCAAGCCTAATCTTCTTACTGGCGGACGGGTGGGGAGAGAATGCATTACTCGCCCTGAAATCGTTTACGGTGTTGCTCAATTGGTACGGGAAGCGGGAGGTAAGCCTTTTCTTGGTGATAGTCCTGCTTTTGGAAGCGCTAGGGGTGTGGCCAAAGCCAATGGTTATCTACCTTTGTTAGAAGAACTGGACATCCCCATCGTAGAATTTCACGGGGTTAGTTACGAAACTGAGAACACCGACTTTAATCGTCTGCGGCTATGCAAGGAAGCAATGGACGCTGATGTGGTCATTAATCTCCCTAAGGTTAAATCTCATACGCAATTAACCCTTACCTTGGGTGTGAAAAACTTATTTGGTTGTGTTCCTGGCAAAATGAAAGCTTGGTGGCACATGGAGGCCGGTAAAGACGAAAAACGCTTCGGGGAAATGTTGGTGGAAACTGCACGGGCGATCGCTCCCGATTTGACAATTTTGGATGGTATCATCGGTCACGAAGGTAACGGCCCAAGTGGGGGCGAACCGCGATCGCTCAATCTGTTAGCCGCCTCTTGTGATGTGTTTGCCCTCGATCGCGCAATGGTGGATGTCCTCAATGTTGACCCCTCTCTCGTCCCTACTGTCGCTGCTAGTCAGCGCCTCGGACTCGTGGGAGACATTGCAGACATTGATTTTGTCCACCTGCACCCAAAAGACTTGCAAGTAATGGATTGGAAGCTTCCTGATGCCTTAATGCCGATTGATTTTGGGATGCCTCGTGTGATTCGATCGACGTTTAAGCATCTGTACATTCGGTTTATCAAAGAGCCGATGAAGGTTTAGGTCGGTAGGTCAGTGTCAGGAAATTATATTTTGTAAATATTGCTACAACGCTCTACAAAACTAGCAAAGTAATCTTGTACTACCCTCCGATTGCTTAATCAAACCGCCCTATTTCAGAGGCGGTTTTTATGTTCACAGGAAAAAACCGTAGGTGTACAGGAACTTTTTGTTTGTTGTCAAGTCAAATTAATATCTTGCTAAACCGTTGCTAGAACAACATTTGTCTGAGGCAATGTCTGTGAACAAGATAGCTGTTTGGCTGTGCAACAAGAAGCTCACTCCAAAATACCGAGAGTATGTCGATAAAGCCAAGGAAACTAAGAGGGTTTACCATCTTAAGTCCCCTCATGATGTGGAAGAGTTCTACCGAATTATTGAAGTACAATATCAGCGGTCGCCCTAGTCAATTTCTCGATTTTAAATAGCTGATTAACCCACCCTCAATCGCACATATTCAACCTTGATACAACTATCCATCACTACATTTAACCCTGCATCCAACGCTTTTTGGGCAGAGGGTTTGTGATAGACTCCTAGCTGCGCCCAAATTGTTTTAGCCTGAATCGCGATCGCCTCATTAACAACCTCAGGCAGATACTCGGAACGGCGAAAGACATTCACAATATCTACAGGCTCCGGAATATCCTTGAGAGAAGGATAACTCGGCTGACTATCAATTTCGCGCACGGTTGGATTGACAGGATAGACTTTGTAACCTACTTTTCGCAAAAATTGTGCAATGCGATAGCTGGTGCGATCGGGTTTATCCGAATGTCCAACAACAGCAATAACTTTGGCGTTGGTGAGTACTTCATGCATGGCCTTGTCGTTTTTGTTGAGATTCGGCATTGTCTAATCTTTTTTCGATGGAATGATGAGAGTACAGGATTATTGGGTCGGTAGTTTACATTTTAGTGAAGCATTTGGTGATGATGCTGTACAGCGATTAAACGCTTTAGAACCGATAAATACCTTTGACAATCAGCTCTACAAAATCCATGCTGAACACCCCATTATCACTGAGGTTTCAATTGATTATCAAACAAAGTATCGTTTGATACTTGACCGTATGAGTTATTTATATCCTCAAGCGATGAGCTTATTTATGGGGTACTCCTTTCAGGGTGTTTATTTAATTAATAACCCTTTTAGCTTCTATTATTACTTAAATAATAAAGGTGCTACCTACATGATGATGCAAGCATTAGGGATAAAAATCCCTAAGACTTATATCCTACCTCTCAAAGAAGCATCAGGATTAACAAGCAACGATTTCAAATATCATCGTTATATCCATTGGGAAGCTATTACTGACCTTTTGTATAAAATTAAGAGGCTTCTACATAGAAGCCTCTATCAAGGTTAACGCTTTCTTATCTTACAAAATTTTCAAATGTGTTTGAGAAAGCGGCTTAATGTTGCAGTTAGAATCCTTTGGATTATTTGCGTTCTTCGTGTTCACGCTTAACTACAGGTTGACCTTCAACATTAACCTCTAACTCTTGACGGCGAAGTTTTTCTTTTGCCTTCACGCTGTCACGCTCAACTTCTTTGCGGACACCCACTTCTTCACGCAGATACGCTTTCTTCTCGATATCAGCCGACTCTTCGTACACTTCCATCCGTGCAACTTCACCTTCGTTAAAGTCAACCGAACCGGGTTCCACTTCTCGTTCTTCAGAAATGCTGTTGCGCTCAATAATCACACGCTCTTTTTCAATCGGCACTTCAACTTCTTTGGTTTCAGTTTCTACGCGCTTACCTAGTGCCACCTCACCTGTCTTAAAGCGCTCTTTGTGAGTAATTAAGCGCTCTTCATACAGTTTGAGCGTTTTTTGCTCCTCTTCATCTAAACCATAAAGAGCAGGTTCATAGTCGTAGTTGTAGGTTTCGTGTGTGTAGGCAGAGGGATTAAAATCAGCCGTTGCTCGACCGATTTGAGCTGCCATAGGACGATAGATATTTCTGACCTGTTCTTCGTAGTTGTAGTCAATGGTCATGTTTTCTTGGTAGTCCGGCAAGCTTTCAACTTGCTGTTTGGTCATCCCTTGAACATAAACACGACGCTGGTTGTAATCCATCCGCATCAGTCCAGTAGGCAGCAAAATCTTCTTGCCAAATACCCAGAATCCCATATCAATTACGAGATATCGGATACGTCCTGCATCATCGACGAGTAAATCGTAAACAGACCCAATCTTTTGGTCTTGTTCACCATAGACTTCAAAACCGATGATATCTACGCCACCGAAAATTTCTTGTTTATAATTAGGTGCAAAATCGACGATTCTTGTAATAGGCATACAGTTTCCTCCTTTTTTGAATTTGTTTTTTCTTAACTCGTAATCACTCTATTAAAAATTTATTTTTTCTTACTCTTCCTATTGACAGAGAAGTGTTTTTTTAAAATATTAGTTAATAATTATCGAAATTATGGCTTAACCTCCCAAAAAAGGATTCCTTTTGTTGAGCTAGGTTAATTACTGCTTTGCTGTTGACGATACTAGAATCAATTATTCTAAATTATCTAAGCTATAGCTGATTGGTGTTTACAATACAATACCAATATCACCAATATCCGTGCTACTACCACGCGCTACTACCACACTCATTAACTGAATTTATTTATATAGAGTTGCCCAATTTAACTTGAAATCTAGTTCTCGATTAATGAGGTTGAAAAAATAACTGTTAATATAATATGATTTTTAGATTCAAGTTACACCCATATTAAAAATTAAGGAATTCATTTTTATCCTCCTATGGACAGAGATGAAATTATAAAAATATGGCTGAGTTAATATAAAATGTATCAAAAATAACAGTATGAATTTTTAAAGCAAACTGCCACATATCACAAGAAATGACAAGCCTAACGACTCGGATGCAGGCGGTACAGTCGCCACTGATTCCCATTATTGGAGAACTGATTCGCAACAACCCTAGAGCCATCTCTTTAGGGCAAGGTATTGTTTATTACGAGCCTCCTCCAGAAGCGATCGCACAGTTGCCCAAATTTCTTGCTCATCCCAGCAATCATCAATACAAATCCGTTCAAGGAATTGCACCCTTGTTATCTGCCATCGAAGCTAAATTAAAGACTGATAACGCCATTGAAATTAGCGAACACAACTGTATTGTTGTTACCGCCGGTAGCAATATGGGGTTTATGAATACGATACTTGCCATTACTTCCCCAGGCGATGAAATTATTATTCAGACACCGTATTATTTCAATCATGAAATGGCCATTGTTATGGCAAGTTGCCAGCCTGTGCTAGTTGCAACCGATGAGAATTATCAGTTACGCCCTGATGCTATCGCTCAAGCCATTACCCACAAAACTCGAGCGGTTGTTACGATTTCTCCTAATAATCCCACAGGAGCAGTGTATTCAGAAGCCGCATTACGGGAAGTGAATCAAATTTGTCGCGATCGCGGCATTTATCACATTAGTGATGAAGCTTACGAATACTTTACCTACAACAACATCAAACACATTTCACCCGCAGCATTTCCCAATAGTAACGAACATACCATTTCACTCTATTCCCTCTCCAAAGCCTATGGTTTTGCAAGCTGGCGTATTGGGTATATGGTAATTCCAGAATCTTTGCTGGCTCCGATTAAAAAAATTCAGGATACAATTTTGATTTGTCCCCCAGTGATATCCCAATATGCGGCTTTAGGAGCATTACAAGTTGGACAAAGCTATTGCCAACCTCATATCAATGCGATCGCATCAGTGCGTCAGTTAGCACTAGACACCTTAAAGCGCATAGAAGGGTTATGCACCGTTGCACCTGCCGATGGAGCTTTTTATTTTTGGTTGAAAGTTGATACTCCTTTAGATTCGTTTGAATTAGTTAAACGGCTGATTGAAGAACATCAAGTTGCCGTGATGCCAGGTACAACGTTTGGGATGAATGACGGATGTTATCTACGGGTGGCTTACGGTGCATTGCAACAAGAAACCGTTGCAGTAGGAATTGAGCGATTGGTAACAGGAATTGAGGCAATTGCTAGGAATTCATAGGTTGATTCATTATTAAGGGGAAGAAGATAAGTTCCGCCCTTATCAAGGGTGCTGTAGGGGTGGGTTTAGAGAATCCATTAGCATCAAATTAATAAACTTTCAACAAAATCTGCCCTTTTCCAGAGAGTTATTGTGTTTCTTTAAGTTTTACTTTTCTCCTGTTTAAAAATAACCATATTGAGCCATATAATTCACCAGTTGAATCAGGCAACGACGGAGATTTTCTTCCCGATAACCCCGACGATCAATGGCCGTCACAATGTACGTTTCACCCGCTAATTTAAAGGCTAGAGTTGTTCCCTGAACGGTGGAACTTTCCCCTGTTTTTTCACCCAACCATCGAGCGGGTAATGTTTCCAAGGCTGAAAAACCTAAATAGTGATTATGCTGCTGACTGAGGGCTTCAATTAATACTTCATCACCTGGATGTTGGTGATTGTAAGCTTCCATGAGCATTCGTGATAAATCATTGCTGGTGATTACTGTACCCCCCTTAGCCAGGTTAGCTGGAACTACCCGTTCTCCGATGAATTTTGAGCCAATTCGAGTTAGGCGATAACCCCGTTTTTTCAATACGTTGTTAATATAATCCCAGCCCAGATAATCAATTAATTGATTGCCAGCAATATTACTACTATGAGTAATCATTTCCATCAGTAGTGTTTTCAAGGGATAACGCCGTCCAACTTGAATTTTGGCGTTGCCATCCTCGGTATAGTTTTTAGGACTGACGTAAATGGGTGTATTGAGATTAATTTTTTCAGTTTTGATTTTATGTAATAACGCGATAGCAATCGGAATTTTGCTTAAGCTAGCGGGACGGGGAATGAGTTGATTGCCTCGCCAGTGCCGACAGTCTTGAGGAAGCTTGCAGATCGAAATTGTCGCTTGATCTGAAAGGTCACTTTGCTGCACAATTAATTTTAAAAGATTAGTCTGAGCCGCATTGAGTTTTTGAGTTGCGATCGCTAAGCGTTGCTCATAAAGCTTAATTTTTGGTGTAGCTTTGGCTTTCAATGAGGAGTTATCAGGAATTTGTTGAAGTGCATTGAGCGCTTGTTTCCACAGTGATTGCGCTTGCTGGCAAGTGTCGATAGAGGGGCGAGGAGCGCGTTCTATTTCGATAGCTAAAGAGGCTAAATTTAGGGCTTTTTTCCACTGGGTTTCTGGGCTTTCCTTGTCTGGAATTGCAGTTGTAATGGCTTGAGGTTGGGGTATCAATGTTGTTGATTCAGAGGTATTCACTCTCCTTGCTGAATCCACAGGTTTGGACAGTCTGTTTACTTCCTTGCGGTAATGGGGCGAGGAATTGAGTTGAATTAAGGAGGGAGAGACAGAAGCTTGAGTGAGTTTTTTAGGGGAAGGTTCAGGAGTTGAAGTAGTCGAGTGTGAACCGCGTACGATGCTTTGAATAGATCGAATACCCAAAACAATTGCCAAAATAATCAAAAAAGTGCTGATGAAATATCGCCGATTTTTAACCAAGATACGATTGCCCCTGCCCAGCGTGCGTTCTAAACTATTCCAGATCTAGTTTGCACGATCATTAACTTAAGAAGATTAAGAACAATAGTACTGACTTATCCCTCTTCCATCACTTCTGCTGTCTTCCTCCTGCCTGATGCCTAGAAAGCAAAAGCCTAAAACCGCTAAATATCCAACCCCACCACCGTAAATTCATGGGGATGCTCAAGCACAAACTGATAGTACACTTCTTGCGTAGAAAGAGGAGGAACCGTCAGCAACCAACCTAACATACCCATCTCACCACTCTCAGCGTCTGGATTGGCTAAGGTGAGGCGAACTTGTACTTGTTCGTGGCGACTGATGGGGAGTTGCTCAATCACTTGTAATTTGATTTCACACTCCTGTAAATTGGTGATGGCAAGGCGATAGGCATAGGTTGTCCGACGCTGATTCTCAACCTGATTGTGTTCAACTTGACGTTCTACCAAATCGCGTTGAATTTTAATGCCTTCATAAATCCCCAAGTTCAGCTTGAATTCCTGACTTGGAACAATTTTGCCGAGCTGAGTTGTACCCACAAAGGTATTATCCAGAAAGATACTTACCTTACCGGGTAGCAGCGTCACACCCGTGACAGGATTTTTAAGGGTGGCTTGCAGGTAAGCACCATTTACCTGTCGAGGTAGAGTCAGGTAATCGGCTTGGCATGGATAATCTTCAGTAAAAATCGTAACTTTATAAGGAAGCCCATTACTGAGAATATGGCTCGTGCTACTCACTCCATAGGTGACGCTACTACCCGTTTTAGAGGGTTCTGGAGGAGTAACGGGAGCAAACGTATAATCAAACCCAGAATTCATCAAGGCATCCGCAGCCGGAGACGTACCCGCAAACGGCATAGTCGCCGCCACTGCACGAGAGGGTAAGTTTACAGGTTCAGAAAACGATGATGTCCGGCGTCCGGGGTGAGCAGAGTTTTGTACGTCAATGTACCAAGGCGTCACCTTTGGAGGTGTAGTACCAGCTCCAGGTTTGGCGGTAGAAAGCGTGAGTTTAACCCCTGGCCAATCTTCACCCGTACTTTGCTTAATCTCAGCTAAGTAACTGATATTGATCTTTTCACGAGTCGCATAGAAGCGCAAGTCATACAAAGGCGTCCAGCTCACTTTTTGGACAAGATAAGACACCTCTAACTCCAATTCTCCCGCCTCTTGAGCAGCGATCGCAATAATTAAGTTAAAACTTTCTTGAGGTTGGGAGTTTGAGAGTTGCTGGAGTTGTTGGCGCAGGACTTGTAACTGTTTGTCCTGTTGTCGTTGTTCTATTTCCTGTTGCCCAATCGCATTGGAGTAATTACTATACTGCTGTCCCACAAACTCCAGTAATTCCTGGATTTGACTCAATTCCATTTGCTCGGGGTTCTGGAACTTAGTCATGCGCTCCAAGTACTGATTACTCAGGCTTTTTACAAAGTTTCGCTGGTGATTAAGCAGCGTCAGCAAATCTTGTCCTTGACGTTTTTGCTCTTCAATTTTCCCCATTTCTTGGGTAAGTTGAGCAATTTTTTGTTCGATTTCTGCCGAAGCACTGATGCGTTCGGTTCGTACCCCCAACAATTGCCCGCCGGCTGTCCCCGTAGTTCTTACGTGTACGGATTCACTCTGAAGGGTAATCGGCAGTTGTTCAATCAGCAGTTCCTGTTCCTCGCCGGTTAATTGCACGACACCTCGGCGCATCACCAGCGCTTTGTCAGCGTATACCGTAACCTCACAAATTCGGGTGTCTAGCGTTTTATTCATCAGTCCTTAGTGCTTTGTTATTAGCCATTAGTTGTTTGTTGTTCGTTGTCTGTTGTTGGGGGCAAGTAACCAATAACAAATAACCCATCACAAAGAACCAATGACCCAATTTGTTTAACTGTTTTTTAGGGGTTGAACTCCAGCCAAATCTAAAATTTTGGGAATCAAGTCTTCTCGCTTGATTGCCATCATGTGCACACCCTGACAAAGTTGCCGTGCTAGCTGGACTTGCTCGGCTGCGATTTTCACCCCTTCTTGTAAGGGTTCTTCAGCCCTTGCCAATCGGTCAATGATCGTTTGGGGAATGTGAACGCCTGGAACGTATTTATTGATAAATTCGGCATTCTTTGCAGACTTGAGCAGAAATATTCCCGCTAAAATCGGTTTATTGGTGCTAGCCGCGATCTGATCCATAAACTTTTCCAGCCGATCAAAATCACTAATCAATTGGCTTTGGAAAAACTGTGCACCCGCTTCTAGTTTACGCTCAAATCGACGTTGTAATCCAGACCAGCTTTTGAGTTGGGGGTCAACGGCTGCCCCTGCAAACAAGTCCGTGACGCCATCGGTGAGGGGTTTGCCATTCGCATCAACACCGCTATTGAGCTTACCAATCAGTTGCAGTAAGCGCACAGACTCTAAGTCAAACACGGCCTTGGCCTCGGGATGATCCCCAGCTTTGACCGGATCGCCAGTGAGGGCGAGGATATTGCGAATCCCGAGGGCGTGAGCCCCCATGAGGTCAGCTTGTAAAGCGATCCGGTTGCGATCGCGACAGGCCATCTGACACACAGGCTCAATGCCATGTTGCAACAAGATTACTGATGCGGCCATAGAACCCATCCGCAGGACTGCCCGACTGCCATCGGTAATATTCACTGCATGCACCCGGCCTTTAAGGGCTTGTGCCATTTTCAGCATATGATTGGGGTTGCCGCCTTTGGGGGGGGCTACTTCGGCCGTAATCAAAAATTCACCGGATTGTGCCGCCGCACGAAATGTACCTGGAGTCGATACAGTTCCTCGTAAGTTGTTCTCATCCTTTTGGGGTGTTAGTGTTTCAGCCTGGAGGGTTGATTGGGGCAGGGAATGGCTCATAAATTTACCTAAGCTGTTGCTTGTTATTCGTTCTTTGTTTTTGGTTCTTTGTGTTTGGAATTATGGCAGACAATGAACCACAAATAACAAACAACCAACAACCTTAAAGCGGACGGGTATAACCCATCGCTGTTTTCACCCTTAATAGGGTAGCATTGGCGATCGCTTCTGCTTTCTCGCGCCCTTCACGCAAAACCGATTCTAGATATCCTTTATCTTCGATCACGGCTTGATACTTTTGTTGAATTGGTTCTAGGGCTGCAATTGCCGTATCCGTCAACAAGGGTTTGAACTGCCCCCAGCCCATATCCTGGCATTCTGCTGCGACTTCTTCTTTGGTTTTCTGGGACAGCAACATATACAGAGTGAGTAAGTTATTACACTCCGGACGTTCCGGATTGTCAAATTCTAGTCCCTTAATCGGGTCAGTTTTGCACCGCTTAATTTTCTTCTGAATTTCGTCGGGCGAGTCGAGCAAATTCATCCGACTTAGATCGGAAGGGTCAGATTTAGACATTTTCTTGGTGCCATCCGTCAGACTCATCACCCGTGCCCCTTCTTTACGAATCATGGGATCGGGTAACTTGAGGAGGGGTTGTTTGGGATTGCCAAATTGATGATTAATGCGGTTAACAATATCACGCGTGAGTTCCAAGTGTTGCTTTTGGTCTTCTCCTACGGGGACTTTATCGGCATCATAGAGTAAGATATCTGCCGCCATCAGCACGGGATAGTCGAGCAACCCTGTATTCACATTTTCACCTTGCCGAACTGCTTTTTCTTTAAACTGAATCATATCCGTCAGCCAGTTAATAGGCGTAATGCAATTAAACAGCCAAGTCAGTTCACTATGGGCAGAGATATGGGATTGAATAAAAACGGTGGAGTATTGCAAATCAATCCCACAGGCTAAATACAAAGCCGCAATTTTGTAAGTATTCTCTGCGAGAGTCGTTGCATCGTAGGGGGCGGTAATCGCATGTAAATCGACTACACAGAAGAAGTTTTCGTACTGGCTTTGAATTTCAACCCAATTACGAATGGCACCTAGATAGTTACCGAGGTGAAGATTACCAGTGGGTTGAACCCCAGAAAGAACGCGCTGTTTACCCATTGATTTTGGTGGAAAGTCTTTTACAGGAACTACTTGAACAACATACAAGCGTTCTTAGTGTGTATCAGATTTACTAATTTTGCCACTCTTGCCGCCTTTTAGGGAGATCAAAGTGGGAAAGCGGGGGAGCGGGGGTGCGGAGGAGCAGAGGAGCGGGGGGGCAAAAAAACGACGCCCATGAACGGGATTGTTCATAACCAACTCCTGACTCCTGACTTCCTGACTTCCTGACTCCTGACTCCTGACTTCCTAACCTCCTGGCTCCCTGCCTCTATTTCAAGCTAGTACTACCTAATTAGCCTAATTGTGTTTAGCTCGGTAAGATAATGAGAGAAAATACCTATCAATTGGATTGGACTCAGTCATGGCTCAAATTCAGTTTTCTCGAGGACTTAACGAAGAAGTGATTCCGGATGTTCGCCTTACCCGCTCTCGGGATGGTAGCAATGGTACTGCCACCTTTTATTTTGACAATCCCCAAGCGCTGGATGGGAATAGAACTGAAGAAATTACGGGGATGTATTTAATTGATGAAGAGGGTGAGATTGTAACAAAAGAGGTTAAGGGCAAATTTGTCAATGGTCAACCCACTGCCGTAGAAGCTATCCTGATCATGAAATCTCAGGGGGAATGGGATCGTTTTATGCGCTTTATGGAGCGATATGCCCAAGAGCATGGTTTGGGATTTACTAAGGCCAAATAAGCCCTCGTGCTTTAATGATTCGGGTCGGTAATGGGTAATGGGTAATGGGTTCCAAGGCAAAATTAATTCAATTACCAATTACCCATTTCCAATTCATTACAAGGATTATGACTGAGCAACCTCACCCTGATTTAGCGCCAACGACAGTCCATTGTGCTGTGATTACGGTTAGTGATACGCGATCGCCTGAAACCGATAAAAGTGGTCAGCTTATTCAGCAATTACTCCTCAAAGCAGGTCATGTCGTTAGTTTGTATCGGATTCTTCCGGACG
>CAZPRJ010000002.1:135608-199269 GCA_964588805.1 uncultured Microcoleus sp.
AACCGCAACAAATTCAGTCTCAGTTACAAGCGCTGGGAGAACGAAAAGATGTTGAGGCCATCATCTTCAATGGCGGGACTGGTATTGCCCCTCGAGATACCACGTATGATGCCTTAGAACGATTATTAGAGAAAACACTGCCTGGATTTGGGGAGGTATTTCGGTTTTTAAGTTACCAAGACATTGGCTCGAGGGCGATCGCCTCCCGAGCCGTTGCAGGTGTTTATCAATCTAAGCTGGTCTTCTCTATTCCCGGTTCTACGGGTGCAGTCAAACTCGCCGTTCAACAGCTCATTTTGCCGGAATTAGTTCACTTGGTGGGTCAAGTCAATTAAATTAGCTTCAACCCATCCATAACAGACGCACAATACTAATTACGAATACTTAAAGGTCTAGCGGGTTGAGGCATACCTTTGCGAGCAAAAACATTCGCGGTTAATGTTGTGATTGCTTGCTTGTATTGTGGGTCGTCATTCGTTGCTCGTATTTTGGGATTAGTCTCTAGTTGTCTCTCTTGGGCTTCGGTTAAGTTGATGGGAATATCGGGTTGAATTCCCTTATGGTTGATATCTTCGCCATTAGGCGGGAAGTAATGTTGAATGGTGACAGCTAAACCCGATCCATCCGAGAGGGAATGTACGGACTGAACAACCGCTTTTCCAAAGGTCTTGCTCCCCACGACTGTTGCCCGTTTATTATCCTTGAGTGCGCCGGCTAAAATTTCGCTGGCACTGGCCGAATTGCCATCCACGAGCACGACCATGGGGTGCTGACTGATAGAGGTATGATTAGCAGAGAATTTTTGATCGCCGCCTTTGCGGTCTACGGTGCGGACAATTAAACCCTGATCCACCCACATCCGAGCAATTTCTACGCTGGCGTTGAGCAATCCGCCCGGATTTCCCCGCAAGTCTAATACATAGCCGTCTACGTCTTGCTGATTGAAGGACTTAATAGCTCGCTCCATTTGTTCGGGAGCGTGGGCGCTAAATTCATTTAAGCTGATATATCCTACTCGTAACTGACCTTCTTGCTTGAGACTCGATTGCACAGCAGGGAGTTCAATATTCGCACGGCTGAGCTTAACATCAAAGGGTTCTTTGCCTTGGCGCTGAATTCGCAGGGTAACGGAGGTTCCCACTTCACCCCGAATCATCGCGGAGGCTTCTTCTAAGCTCATGCCTTTGGTGGATTTGCCATCAATGGCTACAATTCCATCGCCAGGCTGGATGTTGGCTTTGGCTGCTGGGGAATTTTCGATAGGGGAAACAATTTTGAGAGATTTACTGCTTTCCTCCAGTTCTAGGCGAATCCCAACGCCGGACAACTCACCGGAGGTTTGATTAGTCAGCGCTTGGAATTGTTCGGGGTCCATGAATCGGGTGTAGGGGTCTCCCAACGGCTTGAGCGCTTCCCGAATGGCAGCGTAAGCTTGTTCTTTGGATGTGTAGTTTTTGCTGAGGAGTTTTTGTCGTGTGGTTTGCCAATCCACCTGATTGAAGTTGCGGTCTACGTATTCCTGGTTAACGATTTGCCAAACCTCGTCAACTAGGCTTTTGGGGCTATCCTGTAATGCGGCGAAGACTGAACGACCTCCAACAGGAACGACCAAGGATAATAGTGCGGTGGTTGTGATCGCGCCTGTAAAGAAGACACCTTTGAGCCAAGGGAAATGTTTTGGGTGCTGATTCATGAACTGGGGAAAGAACGAGGTTGGCGTTGGATTACTTAAAAAGTATTGTACGGCTGTTCGCTTTGGGGATGTTTGAGAGCTGGGCAATCAATTTAGCTGACACTATATAGAGATCGTACTCCTAAAAATATCAAAGCAGTCTTAGGGGTCACTATACTCAAATCGCTTGGCCGAGCTAGATTAATTTTGTGCCAGTTTACTCAGTGTCCCGCTTTGGCGTGGACGTCGGGAAGTGGGGAACTCCTGTATTCATTGATTAGGAATCCATAACACAGTGTCCTCCATTCTTCATTATGGATTGAGTCATTAGACATGAACGATAGACTCCTTTTTCGCCATTGGGTCAGTTGTATCAGTCGCGTTCGCGCTAAAGGGTGGTATCTACTAACTCGGGGACTCTTAATTTTGGCTATCCTCCTGGGGGGTTGGCTGCTGTTCAACGGATTGAGGTTACAGGCGGCGGCGTCAAAACCCATTGAGGCGTTGTTTGTCCTTGGGGGCGGTATTCATCGGGAGATGTACGTCGCCCAGTTGGCTAAACAGCATTCAGACATCCGGATTTTGATTTCTCAAGGCTCGGAAGACCCTTGCATCTGGCTAATGTTTCAACGAGAACAAGCACCCATCAGCCAAGTTTGGCTAGAAAAATGTGCGGATTCTACGTTTGATAACTTCTACTTTAATATCCCACTTTTGCAAAAATGGGGCGTTCGTAAAGTTAAATTAATTACTTCTGCCAGTCATACTCCCCGATCGAAGTGGATGGCACAGATTTTGTTGGGGGCTCACGGCATTTGGGTAGAGGCGGATATCTTAGCAGAAGAGGGGACGCCAGGAAATCGAGAATCACCCTTGAAGATGGGTTTAGACCTCACGCGCAGTCTAGTTTGGGCTGTGTTAAGCCAAGGGTTTTCACCTCGATGCTTGAAATTAGTACCACTCTCTGCGGTGGATATTGAGGCTTGGCGGAATGCTGGGTTTAAGTGTGAGCGTCAACAAGAATTCAATCTCTACTAATACTAATAAGTTAACACAATTCCTCGCTAATGCTCTATTGGAAGGGGGGGATGCTGGAGTAGATTTTGCATGATCGGTAACTCGATCACAAATTCAGTTCCTTTATCGATTTTAGAATGGCATTCCATACGACCTCCATGTTTTTCTACTACAATTTGGTAGCTAATCGATAGCCCTAATCCTGTACCACTTCCGACGGGCTTGGTGGTAAAAAATGGATCAAATATTTTCTTTTGTAGTTCTTGGCTCATACCTGTCCCGGTGTCGGCAATTTTAATGAGTACGAAT
The DNA here is from genome assembly GCA_964588805.1 of uncultured Microcoleus sp. Taxonomy (GTDB): domain Bacteria; phylum Cyanobacteriota; class Cyanobacteriia; order Cyanobacteriales; family Coleofasciculaceae; genus CAZPRJ01. Next base: position 138,607 of record CAZPRJ010000002.1, read on the forward strand.
TGCTCATCGGGCATTAAGGTGCTAATGGTAATGATTCGGGGAGCAGGTTGCCCTTCTATGGCATCAATAGCATTCGTGAGTAGATTCATAAACACTTGATTAAGTTGACTAGCATAGCAGGTGACTTTAGGGAGTTGGCTATAGTTTTTAATCACTTGAATCTCTTGGCGCTCACCTTCAGCTCGGAGTCGATGCTGTAAAAGCAAGAGAGCGTTATTAATTCCTTCATGAATATCTACAGACTTGAGGTCGGTTTTATGCTGCCTGGAAAAACTTTGGAGCGATAAAACAATTTCTTGTATGCGTTCCGCACCAACTTTCATGGAATTGATGAGCTTTTGCCAATCTTCTACTAGAAATTCTAGATCGACTTCCTCTGTGATCGCTTTAATTTCGGGTAAATTACTTGGATAGTTCTTTTGATAAATTTCTACCAAGCGCTTTAAGTCTCGAAAATATTGATTAGCCAAAAAAAGATTACTGTAAATAAAACCAACTGGATTATTAATTTCATGGGCAACTCCTGCAACAAGCTGCCCTAAACTTGACATTTTTTCAGCTTGAATTAATTGAGCTTGAACTTGTTTTAATTGAGCTAGTGCCAATCTTAATTCTTGCACTTTTTCCCGTTCTCTGTCTTCTGATTGTTGACGATATTTAATCTCTTGTTGTAGCCGTGTATTTTGTTCTAAAAGTTGCTTTTGCAACAAGCGGAGATTCAGATGATTTTTGACACGAGCCATAACCTCTTCACACTGAAAGGGCTTGGTAATGTAATCTATGCCTCCAGCTTCAAAGGCTTTTACTTTATCAAATACATTATCTAAAGCGCTAATAAATATAACAGGTATTTCTTTGGTTTCAGGCATAGATTTTAATTTTTGACAGACTTCATAACCATTGATGTCTGGCATATTAATATCTAATAAAATTAAATCAGGCTGGGCAATTTGTACTCCTTGTAAAGCAAATTTACCGCTAATCGCTTTACGAACGTTATACCCTTGAGTTTCAAGCATGGTAGATAAGAGGTAGATGTTATCTGGGTTATCATCTACGATTAAAATATTCTCTTGATTCGATGAAGACATAAATCACTGATTTTACAAACTTAAAGTTTTGTTGTTATTGAGAGTCCGGATTGTTTTCCAGTAACTCAACAATCAGATCGAGACGAAAATTATCAACTAAAGACCTTAACTGATTGGCAAGTGTTACATTTTGTGAATGGATTTGATGGATGAGTTCGTTAACAAGTTGATCATCCATTGCTAATGCTGCTTGATAGAGCTGCTGTACCCATTCCTTTGGCATCTGATTCAGGGCTTCTATTGTCAACTCTAATGGTTGAAATGGGAATTGGGGTAAGGTAGTTTGACTTTTTTCATAAATGTATTGCACTCCCAGGTGAGTTGCTATCTTTTCAAAGAGAATTTTTTCTTGAAAGGGTTTGGCCATGAAGTCATCACACCCAACCTCTAAAATACTGGAGCGTTCCTCAGAGAAAACATGAGCGGTGAGAGCGATAATAACTGTGGCTTGACCTTTGATCGTTGTTTTAATACGTTGAGTTGCTTCATAGCCATCCATTCTCGGCATTCGCATATCCATCAGGATGAGGTGAGGTTCCCATTCTTGCCAGGTGGCGATCGCTTCTATCCCATCGATGGCGAATTGTACTTCAAACCCCACGGTTTCCAGCAGTTTAACCAGCAGCAGGCGATTTTCTTCTACATCTTCAACCACTAAAATCCGATAGGTAGGTTGATCGGCCTGTAAACCAATGACTCGCTGATCGCTTAAAGCGGTAGGTACATCAGTTTTTTGAGCCAGACGAATCGGTAAATTAAAAGTGAATGTTGTACCTTGGTCAAGATTACTTTTAACGGTAATTTCTCCTCCCATGAGGCGCACAAATTGTCGGCTAATAGGTAATCCTAAACCAGTCCCTTGCATAGATTGGCGGCCGGTTGCCGTTTGTACAAAGGGTTCAAATACGTTTTCTAATTCATCTGAAGCAATTCCTTTTCCTGTATCTTCAACTTCAATAAGAAGTTGTAAATGAGGAATTCGGGAAGAATGAGATTGTGAGGAAGAGGGAAATAAAGGAGATAGGAACAAGGCAATATTCTCTTCTTTCATACTTTCATCTTGCAGTCTTTCTATCTCTTCTTCTTTCCTTTTTTCCATCCTCACCCGTAGTGTTACAGTTCCCTCGTGAGTAAATTTGATGGCATTTTCTAATAAATTAATCAAGACTTGACGCAGTTTATTTTCGTCAGCCTCAATGTATTGAGGAACCTCTAATGTTCGTTGAAAAACTAGATTTAATCCCTTCGCTTTAGCTTTAAGCTGTAGCATCTCTTTAATAGCATCAAGCATCCTATATAAATCGAAACTATGCTCATTTAGAGTGAGTCTACCTGCTTCAATTTTGGACATCTCTAGCACATCATTAATCAGGCTTAATAAATGTTCGCCACTGCGACTGATAATTTCTAAGTGTTTTTTCTGCTCAAGTGATAAAGCATTATCACGAGTTAAAACTTGCGTAAAGCCTAAAATCGCATTCAGAGGAGTACGTAGTTCATGGCTCATTTTTGCTAAAAATTGGCTTTTAGCTCGATTAGCAACTTCAGCTTTTTCAGCCGCTTCTCGGAGTGCTGATTGCGAAAATTCTAGTACAGCTAGCATGAGTGTACTTCTTAGTTCATACGCCGCTTCGATTTCTACTTGCTGCCACGGTAAAGAGGTTTCGCGTACAGTTTCTTTCCACAATTCAAAGGATTTCCGGGGCGATAATCGCAAATCGTCCATTAAAATAGATTGATTGGGGTTGCCAGCCCAATCTACGGTTTGAATGATTTCTGATCTAAACCAAAGGATGTGATAAGAGGTTTGATTGAGAAAGATAGAAATAGCAAGTAATCCACTGGCTAAGTCTTTAAACTCTCGAGCTGGTGGATATAGTGGAGCAAGAGAATTTGTCAAAAATACTTCTTGTCGGCAGTTAATGAGTAACCAATCGAGTAGCTCTTTAATTTCCAATGGACTCGGAGTTTGACCAATGAAAGTTAAATTATGACCTAAGCAAATAACTGCTCCAGTTGCATTAACTAAATTTAATAATTTCTTTTCATTTTGTTTTAAAATTTGGCCAATTAAATGATAGTCACCCGAAATTTTTTGCTTTAGTTTTTGCTGGATCAAAAAAATCTTTTTGCGGTAATTTTCTGCTTCTTCGTCTTGTTTTTTGATAATATTAATGGACATAAATTGCCCTAAGAATTCACAGTATTTCCTTATTTTATAGTCAACATATTTTGGGGAATAATGATGGCAAGTGATTAACCCCCAAAGGTTAGTTTCATCTACTAAGGAAATGCACATAGAAGCACTAACTCCCATATTTTTGCAATACTCTACATGGCAAGGGGAAACACTCCTAAGCATTGAAAAACTTAAGTCTAAAGGAGCCTTGGTGAGTGGATTATAGGGAGGTATAATCTCAACAGGTTGATAATTCATATCAACGATTAATCGCAGCCAGTTATTGTAATAAATTTTTCTAGCTTGCTTGGGAATATCAGTCGCTGGGTAATGTAAATTGAGATAGGGTTCTAATTGTTCAGTTTTATCTTCTGCAATAACGACTCCGCTCTCATCCGGTTCAAATCGATAAATCATAACTCGATCAAATCCGGTAATATTTCGGACTTCTTGAGCTAGTAATTGGGTTTTATGGCGGAGCGTTTTTGCTTTCTGAATTTTCAGGATTGACGCTTTAACTAAATGATAAAAACTGAGTTCAGTTTCCGAAGACTTAGAGGAGAAAGATGCAGGTTCAAGTTCTAAGATTACTAAATTTTCATGGCGGTAAATGATACCATCAAAAAATAAAGTTTTATCTTGATATTGACAAGATAAATTAATTGGGTTTAATTGTTCGGGATTGTTTTGTGAAATACATTTCTTCAGGCATCCAATTTGTTGCAGAGGAAATAATTCACTTAAGTTTTTGCTAATTAAAAAATGGGCTGGAATCCCAAAAAATTCTTCCGTGTTATTACTAATTTGTAAAATTTTGAGGTCAGGCTCTTGTAATGCTAAAAGAATACCATGCGGCTGAATTGAGCCGGGGGTATGAATTTCTTCAAGTTCCCCATAATTTGCATTAATTTCGGACGAGTAGGGAAAATTTTCTTTTTCCATAGCTCCAAAATAGATGAGGGCTTAATGCTATGCTGTTAATTTAATAGTTAATTTTTGAATTATAGTTTTAAATATCCAGGAAATAAAAAAAATTATCTAATTAAAAAATCGCTTGTAATATGATTTCTATTCTCTCAAGCTTACACTATTTATTGGTTCTATTTTAAGTAATTTTATTTCCTTTATTTATATTTAGGAAATCTTATTAAATCTTTAATTAACAGGGCTACAGTAGCCAAATTTTGTGAATAATTCGTGAAATAATTAGGGTGATTTGGAGAGAAAATTTTGAGCCATTTTTCAACAATTCCTTTATCAAAACTACATATTAGGTAGATAAATTAAATTTCATCTCAACTCCGTTTCGCTATCTGCGCCTGAATCGTGGATAGAGGAACTTGATAAAAATATTGACGCAAAAATTGTTCTTCTTCAACAGCCGCTAAAAAAGTTTGAATAGTCTCTTCAATCATAGAGTTAGTAACATTGGAAGAAGGATGCCATTCAATCTGAATTGCCCAGTTTATATACTTGACTTGAAAACCAAGAGATGATATATAGCTGAGTCCTAGTTGTAGAGTGCGATCGCTCAAATCCAGTTTTTCTTGTAATTGTGCTAACGTTGCCGTTTGCTTAGTACGACTGAGAAATTTAGCAATACCCACAAGTTGTTGCCAGATTTGGTGAGGGGAGAGTGGAGTGGGGGGAGGATAGGCCAGGGCCAGTTTTCTCTCAGTGGCGATCGCACGTCGGAACCAGACTTGCAGTTCATCCCAACTGATTGGACAATCCTGTACGGCAAGGGGTGCACCAAGACTAGGGGGTGGGGAAGACAAACCCTCTTGAGTTTCCCTATCTTTTTGATGATTTTGTCCCTCTCCACCGCGCCAGTCAATAATCCAATCCCACTGGCTAGGCGTGTAAAAGGAAAAAGCGTCAACACGAGAACGCAATGCAATTAATCGGACTTCAGGGCGTTTTTTGTAATTATTATAATCGAGTTCAACAATTGCATCACATCGACCCGGCGGGATTTCATTCCGATAATGTCCCCACCAAATCCCAGGAAAACCAAGATTAGTGGAGTCATCCCAAATTTCAAATTCGGTTTTAATAAATTTGATTTTTCGCCCTTTACAATCTTGAGTATTATAGTTTCTCACTTCTTCAAACCAACAGTTTTGAATTAAAAATTTTGGTACAGGATTTCCCATACCGCAGGGTTCGAGTAATTTGAGTTCATAAAAGAGTTCCTTCCCTAACTCAGCCACAGTTACTACCAAGTCAGCATTGATAGTCGGAATCAAGGAAGTTCCTAAAGTCGGTAATTGTTGCCGTAACTGTTGATTAATGGCTTCGGTAAATAGAGGCAGATTCTCTATCGGTAAGCTTAATCCTGCTGCAAAGGGATGACCACCAAAACGGTGTAAAAGATGCTCTTGTGATTTGACTAATTGATAAAGGTCAATATTATTAACCGAACGTGCCGAACCCCTAGCTAATTTGGAATTTTTGGATGAGGTATTAATATCAATATCACCGTTGTCCTCTAAGCCACTATCAGAAGCCTCCCCGGTACTTAATAAAATTGTTGGTCGTCCATATTCTTGAGCAATTTGACCGGCGACTAAACCTAAAACACCACCTGGCCATTGTGAGTCTTCTAAAACAATCACACTTGTAGTGGAAAGATCGAGTTGTTCCAGTTGAGTTTTAACTTGTCGCGTGACATCTTTTTGTAATGATTTGCGGCGAGTATTGGCTAATTCAGTTTCAATTGCCAGTTGTTCACAACGCTGTTCATCCTTGCTGGTGAGGAGTTCTACACAGAACGATGCATCGCCTTGAATACGGCTGACGGCGTTAATTCTAGGGCCGAGTCCGAAGGAAATATCCGTGGGGCGATCGCCGGTTCTTTGACACAACTCCAACAATCGAGAAACACCCGGACGAGTAATTTTAGATTTTGGATTTTGGATTTTGGATTGCTGTTGCAAGCGTTGAATTCCAACTTGTGCTAAATAGCGGCAATCTCCACTCAGTTGCACTAAGTCCGCGATTAACCCAATGGCAACTAAATCTAATAAGTTTTCTAAGGGTTGTTCGGGTGTATCGGGTAAAGTTTGATAGAGTGCTTCTATTAATTTATAAGCAACTGCCACCCCGGAAAGATTAAATAAGGGATGATCACAGGGTAAATAACGAGGATTAATAATTGCTGTAACTGGAGGCCGTTCTGCGGGTAGGGTATGGTGGTCAGTGATAATAACATCAATGTCTAAAGCTTTAGCATAATCAATTTCTTGTAAATTCGTGCTGCCTGTGTCACAGGTTACAATTAACCGACATCCCTGTTGTTTTAAGGCATCAATTCCTGAACAATTTAAGCCGTGAGATTCCGTCAGACGATTAGGAATGTAATAAATTAACTGCCATTCTTGAGGAAAAAACTGCCCTAATCCTTCCCACAGTACAGATGTTGAAGTGATGCCATCGGCATCAAAATCTCCCCAAATGGCTACCATTTCCCCGGTTCTGCACGCCTGCTGCAAGCGTTCCACTGCCCATTCCATTTCTTGCCCAAATTCAAACGGACTGGCTGGTTGATAACAATCGGGGTTGAGAAAACCGGGTAGTTTTTCTATATCCCGGATGCCTCGTTGCCATAATAATTGAGCGGCATAACGCCCCTGTGAGGAGGGAGTATAGCTTTTTATGGTATCGAGAAACTCTTGGGGAATTTCAGGGGGTGGCGAAATATGCCATTGAGCTTGTGGTTCGGCCATGGGAATTTAGGGAAAAACCGACTAAAAAAATCAGGGCTAATTTCCCTATTGTAAGAACCCATTAGACCGATTGCCTTAATAGCGAATGCGTGGGTCAATCAAGGCATTGATAATATCAATTGCAATACTAGCCATCACTACAATGGCTCCAAAAAATACCAAAATTCCCTGCACCGTTGGATAATCTCGTGCCGAAATGGCATCATATAACCGATTGCCCAATCCCGGCCAAGAAAACGTTACTTCCGTTAATACTGCCCCCCCTAATAAAGACGCTAGCGTTAACCCCAAAACAGTAATCACGGGAATCATGGCATTTTTCAGAGCATGGGCAAAAACAATTTGTCTTTCGGGAATCCCTCTTGCTCTTGCCGCCTCCACATAATCGGCCTTAAGAGTTTGCTTCAAATTTACCCGCACAATCCGCTCAAAAATTCCACTCAAGAGTAACCCTAGAGTGAGACTAGGCAGCGTCAGATAGTATAAAGCCGTGAAAAACTGACCAAGATTACCACTCAAGAGACTATCAATCGTGTAAAGACCGGTGATACTTTCAGGTTCTGGTATCGGGAAGCGCGTACCCACAGGAAACCAACCTAACTGCACCGCAAAAATCAATTGCAACACCATCCCCACCCAAAACATGGGCAAGGAGTAGGTAATAATCCCAAACAAGCGTCCTCCAGCATCGAACACCGTACCACTGCGGGATGCCGATAAAGTCCCGACCGCAACACCGACAAGAAACGCCACCGCCAACCCACATACAGCCAACTCGGCAGTGGCAGGAAAATGTAACTGAATGATTTCCCAAACCGATTGCCCTTGACTGGTGAGAGAAGTCCCTAAATCTAAACGTAGTAAACTCCCTAAATAACGCAGGTACTGCATCCATAATGGAGCAGATAACCCCAAGCGTTCACGATATTCTTCCTTGACATCCTCCGGCGCACGCCCTCCCAAAATGGCATCCACAGGGTCTCCTGGTGTAGCTCTAAGTAAGAGAAACACGAGTGTTGTAATCGTCCACAGCATCAGAGGAGCCAGCAGTAGACGGGTTAAGACGTAATATTGTAAAGCTTTGGCACGGGACATGGCGCGTTGCGTGTTATTGGTTATTAGTGATTGGTTGTTAGTCGTTGAGTAATTGAAAAAACAAATAACAAACAACTAACAACCAACAACTAAATTATGCTCCTTTGGCAATTTCCCACAGAGGAAGCTGTTGAATGGGGTCTAACTTCACTTGCTGTAATTCTTGTTTGGCAAAGGCATATTCTTGGGGCTGCCAGATGGGAATGATAGGAACATCCTGAGCCAACAAATCTTGGATTTCAGCAAAAATTTGCTTCCGTTTTTGTGGGTCTTGTTCGGTGCGCTCCTGCTCAATCAGGTTGTTCATGCGCTCACTATAATAAAACGAACCTTGACTTTTACTTGCGCCTTCTTCACATCCTGTTGCTTCTGACCCTTTGCTACAGCTTACTAGAGGCTGAATGAAGTTATCCGGGTCAGAAAAATCTGGATACCAATCAACTAAAGCACTTTGATAGATTCCTTGACCGATTTTACCGAAGAGGGTAGCGGCTTCTACGGGTTGCGGCTGGATTTGAACGATTCCCCCCAGTTGCTGCGCTGCATATTCTCTTAAAGTACCAGCAACCTGTTGCCGAACGGATGAGCTTGTGGGATACCAAATGTCTAGCTTTAAGGGTTTTTCGGGAGTAAATCCTGCCTTCGTGAGTAATTCTTTGGCTTTGGCAATATTACCGTCGCCATAAGCGGTTTCAAAGGTGGGTTTAGAGGCATTAAAACTAGTCGGAATCAGAGTATAAGCAGGTTGTGCTTGACTTCTAAGAACTCGCTCATTAATCAGCTTCCGGTTCATCAGGTAAGCGAATGCTTGCCTTACCTCTAGTTGATCGAAGGGTGCCTGTTTGGTATTGAGCACCATATAACTGATCACATTACTCGGCGCTTCAATCACTTGCCACCCTCCTGATTTAGCCCTATCTTTGAGGCTAGTAATTTGGTCAGGATCGAGGGATTGATAGGCAATATCAACCGCTCCTGTACGGAAGGAGTTAAATAAATTAGCGGGACTGGTGAGAATTTGAAAGTCTAGTCCTTGATTGGGTGGTTTTTCTCCCCAATATTGCTCAAAGGTATCCAAGCGAATGGAATTAGGTGCAAAGGAAACTAGCCGATAAGGGCCAGTTCCTACAAATGTGGTGGGCTGGAATTTTTGATCACCAATCTCATACGCTTTAGGAGAGACGGCGCACAGTCCGGAAAAAGCGAGTAGAGATGGAAACGGAGCAAAGGGTTTTGTGAGTTTAATCGTGAGTTCGTTCTTTCCAGTCGCCTCGACTGATTGCACCAAAGGTGCTAATAACGATGAAGGTTTACCACCATTTTCTATAAACCGCTTCAGGGAAAAAGCCATAGCCTCGGCGTTGAAGGGCGTACCATCGTGGAAAACAACACCCTCACGCACCGGGATTTTATACGTTAAACCATCTGGACTCACTTCCGGCAGTTTGGTGGCCAGTTGGGGTTGTAATTCATCTGTACCGAGTTTGTAGGTATAAAGGCGATCGCCTAAGCTATAAAGTACGTTACTTGCGGCTAATTCGTAAGCGTCGGCGGGGTCAAGTGTCCTCGGCTTGAGCGTGGTGCCAACAATTATGCGATCGCCACTGCTAGCATTACCATTAGGTGCAGCCGCTTGTTCTGTTTTAGGTTGTCCCCCACAGCTAATAATTAGAGCACAACAACAAATAGACAGCGTTAGAAATTGTCCAATTGACCACCAACGCTTGCGAGATAGGCGAAACCAGTTGAGAACGTGCATTCGGATTTTCAAATATTAGCGTGTTGGCTGTTCAGTTTAGATTTCCGATTTTAGAGCATTGGAGTCTGTCTCGACTGGTCATCAAAACCTATCTTAAATCGAGACATATTGCATCTCCAGCCCCTAATCTATGAAGGCTGGGGTCAATTCCCAATCCCCATCTAACCTTAATAGATGCTCAGTGAATTTTATGACCAGCTATACCTTACAGCCGAACGCCAATCCTGACTACTCCTAGCACCAACTAAATTTCATAATAAAGAGGAAATGCCTTAGCATCTCTGGGCTTCACATAAACTTGCTGGTTGGGTTCCAAGTTCAATTGATCAAACCGCTCTCGAGTCAAATTCGCCACTACAACTTGACCATCACCGAGAGTTAACTCTGCTTGAATTTCCCATCCTAAATGAATTAGACGTGTGACTCGAGCCGGAGCAGTTGCTCCATTCGGCTTGAGGTCTACCACAATATCATGAGGCCGCAAAAACATTTCAGGATGAGCTGAATCAAAGCCACCACTTTGGAAAATCTGAGCACTACTGGGTAACACATTCACTGGCCCAATAAAGCTCATCACGAACGGAGTGGCCGGATTATCATACACCTGTGCCGGTGTTCCGACCTGTTCGACCCGTCCTTTATTCATGACCACGATTTCATCGGACACTTCCATCGCTTCTTCTTGGTCGTGAGTCACGAAAACGGTGGTAACATGTACTTCATCGTGGAGGCGTCGCAACCAAGCTCGTAGGTCTTTACGCACTTTGGCATCCAAGGCTCCAAAGGGTTCGTCCAAAAGCAAAACTTGGGGTTGAACTGCTAATGACCGTGCTAAAGCCACCCGTTGCCGTTGACCCCCAGACAACTGAGAGGGATAGCGATCGCCTAATCCTTTCAATTGCACCAGCTCTAGTAATTCCTCTACCCGTTGCTTTACTTTGGCCTTGGGCGTTTTGCGAATCTCCAAGCCAAAGGCTACATTCTTGCGTACAGTCAAGTGTTTGAACAGGGCATAGTGCTGAAATACAAATCCAATATTCCGCTCTTGAACAGTAGTATTCGTCGCGTCTTTACCCGTTAATAATATTTTGCCCTCATCGGGGGCTTCTAGACCTGCAATGATGCGTAATAGGGTGGATTTTCCTGAACCAGATGGGCCAAGTAGGGCAACCAGGGAACCGCTTTTGATCTCTAAGTTGACATTATCAACCGCCTTAAAGCTGCCAAACTGTTTAGATACATTTTCAATAACAATACCCATGATAGAACCCCTTTATAAAGCTATGGCTTGAGTTGTAATGGTCAGTGTGGGCTTTTGTGTCACTGAACCGCAGATCGTCGCAATCCCCAGTTTGTTGATGGACTTACTGGACTTTTATATCATATTCTTTGCTTAAACAGGAAATTCAATGGGTTTCTTTGTCAACTATTTAAAGACGGTTTTTCTTTGAAGAGAGATTTTTGACCGGGTGGAAATAAAGTCCAGGCTTTAACATACTTTACGCTTGTAAACCGTATCCCTGACCACGGACTCAGATTTTATGAAGTAATGTAACGCTCAGTTGTTAAGCAGTATTTCAAGTTGGGTCAATATCTCAGGATGTTGGTTAGAAGTGCCAAACGTCCGTGATACCATGCAGTCCGTAGCTCTAAGAAAGATTGGGAGAACAAATGCCAGCACTCAGAGTTGCTGTTGTTGGGTCAGGGCCAGCAGGTTCGTCTGCTGCCGAAGCTTTGGCAAAAGCCGGAATCGAAACCTATTTATTTGAGCGCAAGCTTGACAATGCCAAGCCTTGTGGCGGCGCGATTCCGTTGTGTATGGTGAGTGAGTTTGACCTACCACCAGAAATTATTGACCGACGGGTGAGAAACATGAAGATGATCTCACCGTCCAACGTTGAAGTCGATATCAACATCGAAAAAGAACACGAATATATTGGGATGTGCCGCCGTGAAGTCCTCGATGGCTTCATGCGTAACCGCGCCGCTAAATTGGGTGCAAATTTAATTAATGGCACCGTTCACCAACTTGATATTCCAACCAATAATACAGACCCTTATACCATCCACTACGCCGACCACTCTGACGGTTCTCTTGAAGGGACGACGAAGACTTTGAAAGTCGATGTCGTGATTGGGGCAGATGGGGCAAATTCTCGCATCGCTAAGGCAATTGATGCTGGGGATTATAATTATGCGATCGCCTTCCAAGAGCGAATTCGTCTGCCTGATCGCATGATGGCCTACTACGAAAACCTAGCAGAAATGTATGTAGGCAATGATGTCTCTCCAGACTTCTATGCCTGGGTCTTCCCCAAGTATGACCACGTTGCCGTTGGGACTGGCACGATGAAGGTCAATAAACTTCAGATTAAAAAGCTACAAGCTGGCATTCGCGCCCGTGCCGCGAAAAAACTTGAGGGCGGGACAATCATCAAAGTTGAAGCCCACCCCATTCCTGAACATCCTAGACCCCGCCGCGTTCGAGGTCGGGTAGCGTTGGTCGGAGATGCCGCCGGAACGGTTACGAAGTCTTCGGGTGAAGGGATTTACTTTGCCGCTAAATCAGCGCGGATGTGTGCCGAAACGATTATCGAAACCTCAAATGGTGGGACTCGCATCCCTACAGAAGATGACCTCAAGCTTTACCTCAAGCGTTGGGATAAAAAGTATGGCATAACCTATAAGGTTCTAGACCTGCTGCAAACCGTCTTCTACCGCTCTGATGCCACTCGTGAGGCGTTTGTGGAGATGTGTGCAGATCGAGATGTTCAGCGACTGACCTTCGATAGCTATCTCTACAAAACGGTGGTTCCAGCTAATCCTTTTGTGCAGATGAAGATTACTGCCAAGACGATTGGTAGTTTGCTGCGAGGTAATGCTTTAGCTCCTTAGGGGTATCAAATCAGCCCTTATGACTGAGGAGCAAAAGTTAGTCCTCTCCCTTGCTTGAAATCAAGAAAGTTCAGACGTTCATGGTTTATAGGGAATTTTTGATTACTGTAAACCATGAGCGATTTTTTTAAACCACATTCCGCTCGGCGAAAGAAGAAGCACTGTTAATTTCTGAAAGGATAAGATGAACAACGCCTTGTTGAATCAGCTTTTTCAGTTCTTGTCTTTGAGAGTGATTACCATTAAGTGATTCTGGAGAAATTGAGATAATTTTGTCCGTACTAAATGCTACATAGTGATTAGGAATCCGGCTCAAAACAAAAGCTAACAATTTTTGTCGTAATTGAGGATTCCTCAAAATCTTTTGATAAGTAGAAGTAGGATAAATATGAGTTGAGAGCTTTTCAAGTTCTCCATTGACCTTTAAAAAGGTCATATTGATGATTGTTATATCCATGGGGTGGGAACCTAACCTTTTTAACTTTTTTGTTAACCTACGGTTGAGTTACACCCTGATGATCAAGCGTGTTAGTCGCTTCGCTCCAATTCAAAATTATTTTTTTTGAATTTTGAATTCTGAATTGTTGAGGCTATCAATGAGTTATATGATTTGAGTTTACAAAGTAGAAGTAAAAAAATGAGTAAGAAATGGTGAAAAAATTGGGAAGTTCCCTGCATCGGTGGATGCAAGGACAAACAACCCAATTCATCTATCCTAGGTTAAAGAATATAGATAATTTGCCGCGAGAAAATTTGACCGATTCTTCCTCAATGGGTCTAACGTTCTGAACACAGTGGTCTTAACTAGCCGCAGGATCGGCTTCAATTGTGGACTGTTCTGTGGTGGGTAACTCTAAGCAATAGCCTGCACCGTACACCGTTTTGATATATCGGGGATGGCGTGGGTCAGGTTCTAACTTGGTTCTCAGATGGCGAATATGTACCCGAATGGTTTCGATATCATCATCTGGATCGTAACCCCAAACTTCTTTGAGGATTTCGCTTGGAGAGACAGTTTGACCATGACGCTGGAGTAAACAGTGCAGCAGTTCAAACTCTAAATGAGTTAGTTTGACCGTCTGCTCGAACCAAATCGCCTCAAACCGTTCAGGAACAAGGGTTAAAGGCCCATAATTCAGAATTTCAGCGTGTTTGGCTGCCTGGGGAATCCGGTCTGTGCGCCGCAATAACGCTCGCACCCGTGCCAACATTTCTTCAAGCTCAAACGGTTTGGTTAAGTAATCGTCGGCACCAGCATTAAAGCCATCTACTTTGTCTTGAGTTTGGCCTAAAGCCGTCAACATCAAGACGGGAATATCGGCCGTACGCTCATCCCGGCGCAGTCGCTGGCAGACCGTAAAGCCATCAACTTTTGGCAGCATCAAGTCCAGCATAATCAAGTCTGGCTGGAGTTGCAGGGCAAGAGCTTGACCTTTTATTCCATCGGCAGCTTGGTTAACTTCATAACCAGCCATTTCCAAATTAATGGAAACTAATTCAGAAATCGCAGGGTCGTCGTCGATGACGAGTATCCGGGGCATCACTAAGGAGTTTGAGATGTGTGTGTTGTTAACGTTCGATAAGAACTGTTAGATGAGATGAAATTACTTTACTGATTATAAGCGCTGATTCTATATTTTTTGGGAAGAAAAGGCGAGGGCTTAGCCTTTATTTCGCTATCTGTTGACATTTGCCGAACCTATAGCTGCTATCTTCACAGGGCTAAGGAAGACGAAACAAGACAGATTGGTTGGATAAATGCCTTTGGGTTGAAGCATTCGGGCATTAATCGCTACGATAATGTAAAGATATGTAAAATATTGGGAGCAGCCTGAGCTAAGCGTCTCAAAGCGATGTATGAGCTCCCACGCAACTCCTAGCCATGAGTCCATGCACCCAACCCTGTTCAAAGTACAGGACTTGTTTTTGATCGCTTTATCCCTATGATGCCCTACGCTTGTTTTACTCCGCCTTGGTGGCTTAAAAATGGTTTACTCATGACGCTTTACACGGCATTACGAGTAGCCCGTCATTGGGAAACAACCGTTCATGTCCCTGAGCCCATTTACCGAGAGCAAATTTTTATCGGTGCTGGAGGTGTACCGATTTTTGGGATTGTAGCGAGTCCTGAGCATCCCCGAGGTACGATTATTGGCACCTATGGGATTACTGGTGATTTAGACAATCAATGGTTTCTCAGGTTACTGGGTCGTAAAGCGTTTGCTCAAGGGTATGCCGTGGTTCTGTTTGATTGGCGGGCTCACGGCAAAACGGCTGAGTTATCACCGACCTTAACATCGGATGGTTTGTATGAAGGTGAAGATTTTGTCCGCATTGCAGCTCAGGTCAAGGGTATGGGTTGTCCAGCTCCCTTCTGGTTTGCTGGGTTCTCTCTAGGGGGACAACTGGCACTATGGGGGGCAAAAGCGGCACAAACTCTCTCAACTTGGGGGCACGATTTGCCGCTACTGGAATCAGAGATTGCAGGGAGTGCAGTTATTTGTCCGAGTTTGGATTCCAACCGCTCCCTGAGCTATTTAGTGAATGCCCCCTTGGGTCAATACTTGGAACAAGGGATCGCACGGCAAACCAAGAAGCTAGCTTGGCAACTTCATGAAATGCATCCCGAAGCAATCGATCCCGCAGCAGTTGAGCGAATCGATAGTATTTGGGGCTTTGACCACGAACTAGTAATTTCTCGTCTAGGTTTTTCCTCAGTCGAAGACTATTACAAAGCCAGCAGTGGTCTGTCATTGTTGCCTCAACTGCAAAAGCCAACACTGATCATTTATGCAGCCGATGACCCTTTATTTGATCCAACAATTGTACCTGACTTAGAAAAAGCCTGTGCTGGAAATCCTGCAATTGACCTACTGCTGACAGCGCATGGAGGTCATGTAGGTTATCTCAGTAGTCCCGCCGGCCAACGTCAAGCCAACGACCCAGATTGCTGGTGGGCGTGGAATCGAGTGCTACAGTGGTGCGATGCTCAAACAGAAGTTGGAACCCCAGAGGGTAAAGGTGTAGGAAAACAAAAACATCTCAAACCCCATATCTACTCAGTGTCTAGCTTCTCCTAAAATCGTTCGCAGGGTAGAGCGTGCTTCGTCGAGAGAAACCAACTCCACTCTGAACTTCCACAAAAAGGGATTTTCTCGGGTTTCGGTAATGCTTGCAGACTCCCATACCATCAGTTGCCATCCTTGTTCAGTCGGGGTCAAGCTGTAATCAATTGTGTTGGTTGTCTCAAAGTGAAGTGCATTGGCTATCATCGACGTTTGCTCCTGATGTGAAATGGACTAGGGCGACGTTTGCCCTTGGTATAGGTTTTTCGCAATCTGTAGAAGCACCTGAAACTGAATAATGTCCCAATACACCTTAAGGGATAAAACCTTGCTGATGTATCTGCATGAGTACATACCTCTACGACTCATGTTTCCTATGCACCTATCTTGAAAATAGGGAGTCAGGAGTCAGGAGTCAGGAGTCAGGAGTTAGGAATTGTTTATGAACAATCTGTTCATGGGCGTCGGTCTTTTGCTCCCCAGCTCCTCCGCCCCCCCGCCCCCCAGCTCCCCCGCACCCCCGCACCCCCGCACCCCCGCTCCGAAAGAACTCCCCCACGTATTAGAATCGACGTTCGTATTCCATAACAGCCCGACTATCACCGGAAAAATCCGTTGAACCTCGTAGCAGCAGATTTTCGTTAAACCGATAGCGCAGACCATACTGGAAGGGCTGATCAGTGGTTAACTCCTTAGCGATAGAAACAGAGAGATTTCGCCCAATATCAATCCCGGCCTCAGCACTCAGCCCTAACGTTGAAGTTCGCTCTTTTTCATCCGTAATAATGGTGGGGAATAAACGAAACTCACTTAATCCCAAAGCATCTCCAATAATATTTTGGACGCTACCGAGCAAGGCTGACCCTGCCAAATTCACCAAACCGAGCGTCGTATCCCCTCGACCTAATGTATCTACAAAGCTACCCCCCAGGAGCGCCACAATTTCTGCTCTACTGCGGGATGGAGAACTAGTGAGTTCTATATTATCGGCAAGCTGACTAGCCGGCCCTTGTACCTGCGCCTGAATCCGAACGGTTTGTACTGTACCCACACCGGTCAACGCTGGAGCATCACTAATCTCAGCCGATAGGGGGTCGGTAGGTAGTCGTCGTTGGGTTGATTCGGATACGGAGGCTGCTAATCGCACATTTAAGTCAGGGTCTAATCCTTGACCTGGAGTAAAGCGAGCAGTGTTTTCATAACCTCGTACTAATCGGAACTGAGTGGTAAATAGATTAACCTGACCCCGTTGCAGTTTAATTGTCCCCTCCGGTCTAATGTTATTGAGAGAACCATTCAGAGTTAACGTCCCATCTGCGAGGAAATTGGCAATGGGAGGTATCCCGACCTGAATATTTTTCTGCAAATTAAGTTTTAAATTATCAAACTCGATGCGGTTATTGGCCGTATCCTCTCCCCTAGGAGTGCCACCTGTACTCGCCTGATTGCCATCCCCGCCTTGATTGCCATCCCCACCTTGATTTCCAGTTCCGCTTTGATTTCCTACAGCAACTTGCCCATTAAATAGATTGAGTTCACCCCTAATTTTTGGAGATAGGGCTGTACCAGCGATGATTAAATTTTCGGTTTGGACTCGACCATTGTAAAGTCCTTTCAGGTTCAATCCTAGTTCACCGATGTTGACGTTTAGAACATCCGTTTGAGAGGTTTCTTGAGAAATGGGAAGGGCTCCTGCTACGGTTATCGTTCCCCCACCAAATTGACCGGTCAGTTTGTCAACAACTTCAATCTTATTAAAGTTAAACTTAATGTCTCCATTGACATTCGTGAGGTTATCAGGCAGTGCAGAGGCTTGAATCGTCGCATTTTCTATCTTCGCGTTGCCTTCCACTTCAAGGGTTTGAGGTCGATTAGTTTGTGGATTCAGGCTTCCGGTTACAGCCACTTGTACATTGCCTTGACCATCTACCCAGCTTACTTGTCCACCCGTAAACAGACCTAATAACGCTAATCCATCATCTTGTACATTGACATTGAGAGCTAACTCATTGCTTTCAGGCGCTACAGTAGCGACAGGAAGCTTATAGGGAATACTGCCATCAATACTAAGGGGATTTTGAGAATCAACTAGCAAGATTGAGCTGCCAAAGTTGAGGCGAGCATCACCGTAGCTAAAGCTGCCGAATGCTTGTTGAATATTTTTTTGGTTGAGTGTGGCATCACTCAGGGTGACAACGCCTCTAGCTTGGGGATTTTTAATGCTACCCGATAGGGTGGCGGTGGCATTCAAGTCACCTGTTAAGCCCACCAAACTAGGGGGTACATTGGTCACTTTGGAGACAATGTCTTGCACCTGATCGATCGGAATTTTGGTCAATTGAAGCTGACCTGATTGGGCGTCACCGCCAAGGGTGCCAGAGAAATTGGCAAAGCTTTCTCCCGATTGGAAGCGTAGGGGGAGTAAAGTCAAAATCCCATTTTGGAACTGGCCTTGAGCAATAACTTGATTGGCGCTGTAGGGTCCCCACTTCCAATCTGTGCCCTGGATATCAAATTGAGCTTCAATTCCGGAGGTGGGGGAGCCAACCACACTCACAGAACCACTGAATTCGCCTTGAGCTTGGGCTAGTGGGGGTAGGGGAGAGGCATCTTGTTGTTGTTGGCGTTGGGTTAACAACGCTTCGATTTCGGAAAGGCGACGAAGCTGATTTTGTAGAGTGGCGTTGGGTACTCCCGCTTCTACACCTTCGACATCGGCCTTACTCCCATAAACAGGGGCGCTGAACCCTCGTGTTAGGTCAGTAATATCAAAGATTTGCAGGGCGGTGAGAACGCTTTGTAAGTTGCCTTTGGGGACATCAAGCTTGGCTTGAAATTGAGGCCCTTGAGGGGTTTGCCTGAGGTTGGCGGAGATCAGGTATTGATTGTCGCCTTGGATGAATTGACCGTCATTGAGGGCTACCACACCGTCCGCGTATTGTAGTGTACCCGTGAACGAGTCGCCTCTGAGGGTGCCGAAAATCGGTTTGGCGATCGCCACTGTTCCCGAAATTCCGTAAGTGTTGAGATTGACGGACAAATCTCCGGAGAGGCGTCCATCGATGGGCTGAGAGGCGATCGCACTCGGTAGGGGAGCAACCTTTTTAATTAAGGCAATCGGGAACTCCTGGGCATTCACTTGCAGAGTATCCCCTTGTCGAGTCCCTTGAGCGATCGCCTCACCCTGTTGTATCAAGAACGATGTCGGCTGATAATTCGGGGAGAGTGCCACCTGAATCCGGTCTTGATTCCCCGCTAATTGTAAGTTCACTCCCTGTCCTGGAACTGCACTCACCTGACCCGATAAGGGCGATTCAAACGTCAAACCCGCAACCGCAAAATTTCGCAGTTGCAAATTACCCTTGACATTTGGCGCAGTTGGTGTTCCAGCAATAGAGCCATCAAAATCCGCTCGTCCTGCCACCTGAACCCCATTCGGTAGGCTAACCGGGAGCTGTTGTAAATTTAAATCTTGGGCTTGAACCGTTAGATTTAACGAACGAATCGCCTGTAATCCAGAATTAGCCAGATTGACATCAATCACCCCATTCGCTCTAAAACCCTCAGCCGTGGCTTGTTGAATCTGTAGCTGTTGCCCCGTCCAATTAATAGCGGCTGTTAGGGGTCGATCAATAATCGAAATCCCTTCACTGAGATTCACCTGCCCACTGGCTTGAATCGCTTGGGGTGAAAGTGCCGTCAGGGAACCCCCCACATTCAACCGACCCCCTAAACGTCCTTTCAAGTCCGGGGAAAAAGCGGCTAGGGGAATGCTGGTTGGCTCCACTACCCCCTGAAAACGCCCATTAGCCAATTGCAGTGTACTGGCTGTGACTGTACCTCCTCTCGCTAGATTGAATGTTCCCGAACCTGTCCCTTGAATCGTAGATGGACTCAGGTTGTCCAAACCACCGGCCAAGTTGAAGTTTCCAGAGACTGTACCTCGTAACTGAGGGGGAACATTGGCTAAGCGTCCCACCTGTACTCCAGAGGCTTGCACTTGGGTGGTAAAGCGGCCATCAGCCAATTGAAGATTTGTTGCTCGTACTGTCCCCCCTGCTACATTTAAAGTTCCCGAACCCGTTCCCTGAATGGTAGACGGGCTGAGATTGGCCAAAGCACCCGCAACATTAAAGTTCCCGGCTAGCAACCCTCTAGCTTGAGGAGGTACTGATGCGAGACGTTCTACAGGCACTCCAGAGGCTTGTAGTTGTGCCTGGAAGCGACCATTGGCGAGTTGGATATTGCGAGCCCGTACCGTTCCTCCTCCGATATTCAGAGTGCCGGAACCAGTCCCTTGCACACTAGCAGTACTGAACTCAGTTAAAGGTCCCGATACTGTAAAGTTACCGGCTAGCGGCCCTTGTAACGAGGATGGAACTTTCGCTAGACGCTGTACTTGCACCCCGGAGGCTCGAACTTGAGCCGTAAACCGACCTTGATTAAGTTGAATATCCGTGGCTTGAACCGTTCCACCAGCCACATTCAAACGGCCTGAACCACTGCCCTGAACCTTGGCAATTGTAAAATCAGTCAGGGGGCCAGACAGGGTAAAGTTTCCCGCAACCGGAACTTGGAACGCTGGAGGGACTTCGGCCAAACGTCCCACTTGGACGCCCGATGCCTGAACTTGGGCTCTGAAGCGGCCTTGATTGAGTTGAATATTCGTAGCTTGAACGGTTCCACCCCCCACATTTAAACGTCCTGAACCACTACCCTGAATGGTGGCAACGTTCAAGTTTTGTAAAGGTCCTGACAGTGTAAAGCGTCCAGAAACCGGAACCCGAAAGGCTGGGGGGACTTCAGCCAAACGCCCGACTTGGACACCAGAGGCTTGGACTTGGGCTCTCCAACGCTGATTGGCAAGTTGTATATCTTCAATTGCTACGTCACCGCCAGCTATATTCAGGTTCGCTTGACCGGTTGCCCCAATGTTTTGAGCGTTATTGAGGTTCCCTCTAATCTGGGTGCTGCCAGAGATTAGTCCCAAGGGAACGGGGGGTTTAATATCGTAGGTGAGTGCGATCGCATCACCGGGTAAGTCATTGCCCTGAAAGCTAAATTGGATATCACCACCTTTAGCCCCCAGTTCTACTGCACCCCCTCCTGTCACTAAGCCTCCAAGGGTGGGCAAGGCCCGCAGGTTACTCACCGTGAGGGTTGAACCCAAAACCTTAAAATTGGAGGCAATGGAGCGAAATTTGACTTGATCAATTTGTGCGGGCTGGGTGGTGGTAAATTGACCGGATACCACAGGTTTATTTGGTGTTCCTGTAACTTTCAGTTGGGCTTTCACCTCAGCCGTGACAGGCACAGGCAATTTTTGGATTTTAAACGTCTGCAAAACCTGCGGTAACTTGACTGCCTGAGTTTGAGCTGCCAAGTTAAAACCAGCCTGGGTATCCACTACCCCATTAGCTTGAGCAGGAATCTGACCAAATAGGGTATTAACCTTTTCTAAGCGAACTTGTGTGTCTTGAAAGCGTAGCTGACCGTTAGTATTAATAAAAGGCTGCGGAAGGGGGTCGAGTTGTGCCGTTACGCCATCCAAGTTGGCAGTCCCCAAAAATCGTAAGGGTTTTTTCGGTAGGATGGTCACTTCTAAATTGCCATCTATCTGACCGGCTTTTAAGTGTAGGGGTAGCTGAATTAAGCGCCCAACTTCAGGTGCACTGAGGTCTTGGGCGCGAATAGCGGTTTTGATTTCTCCATTGGCAGGGGTAGTTTGTCCTTCCAGAGTAAGATTCCCCCCACCGACCAACTGACCCCCTAAATCAAATTTAATTAATTTATTCTTATTGAGAAAACGTGCTTTTCCAGAACCAATGGAAAGGACAATCGGTTTTCTGGAATTTCCGCCTGCCCCTCTGGGAACTAAAATGACATTGGCATCTCGCAGCCGCAAGACTTCCAGATTAATATCAATTGCTCCTTTCGGTTGAGTCTGAGTTTTAAAATTCACCCAAGTGCCATTGTCAGCCTGTTCAATATATGCCTTGGGTTTGACTAAGGTGACATCTAGAGGTAATCTACGCTCAATCAGGAGTGGGAGGAGATTAAAGGAGACATCAACGGCTTCAACGGTTGCTCGATCTGGGTCTGTGGGAGTGGCAGGTAAGTTAGAAGCACCAAATCTTAATCCTGTAGGCGAGACACTTTGTACCCTTCCCAACTTGATGGGACGCATTAAAAGCTTGGTGACAGAGGTTTCAACCTGCGGGGCTAATTGTTGATAGACAAAATACCAGAGCCATATCATGCCGCCTCCAAGTCCCGACAGCAAGATCAGACTTCCGATTAGGGCTAGGCGACGCCGTTGTTGTTGCCTAACCTGACTGGAGGAAGACGATTCGGATTCATTCTCGGATGTGGACTCTGGTTCGTTATCTGGAGTGGGGGCGTTGGTCATATTCTTAGGAGTGAAAGCGCCTCAGACTACAGATAGTCTGACTGGGGATGTCATCTATCCTAGGACGGAGGTGGACTGTTCAGGCTCATCCGGATGTCCCATTTGAGTCCGGTGAACTGTATCAATTCAGGTTTAAACACGCTACACTTACATCGCTAATGCGATTTACGGGTTAGGTTAGGGTTCAAAGGATTCCTCTAAACCTGATTCCTACACCATACGTACGCTAATCAAATCTAAAATCTGGAATGGTATCAGACTACCTTGAGAGGGTGTCAGGCTATAGGATTGTGGGGTTAAAGGTCGAAGGGATGGTAAATGCATAACGATGGATTAGCCTTGATATGACTAAGTTAGGGCATTTTGAAAGCGAGAATTGTGAATAGTTTAAAGTTAAGACTCTTAAATTTTTGGAGTCGGTGAGCATGATTGAACGCAATAGAATCCAGTCTTTGCAGTGATTATGCCGTCTGAGCATGGCTCGTATGAACCCCCTCTCTATCTACCCCCATCTCTAGGAGAAAGTTAGAGGAACAGAACAGTTGTTAAAAATAACTAATTATGTGCTATACACACTACGCACGGGTGAGGGGTTCTTTGTATTGTGCAAGAGGTCTAATCTATCACTGATTCACGTTGACCTACTCAACATCAGAATTATGATCTACGACGCTGTTTGCTCATCGTATGTTTCCTTTTAATCACCTTTCATAGATGGGAAGCGTATTTTACGTGAGTTCGATCCAGTCAGAAGGCTTCAGGGCAGAAGGTTGATTAGTGATACTTAAACAAACGACCAATCACATTCACATCCCACGCCTGAGATACGTGGGATGAGTTCAGTCACCCTGATTGGATGCCCAGCGACTAGAGTGAGTTAACCCATCCTTTTTTGCAGTAATTTTTTCGCCTTCATCACTTCTGTCTCAGTCGGTGCGTAGTAATGCTGATAATTATAGTAAGAATGGGTGGTGTAGCCCCTCACGCCATTGGCCACAATCCCTAATACTGTTGTACTAGAAGTCCTGAGTCGATCTAAGGCTTGCATCAGGGTTGAGCGATCCGTTTTACCCAATCCACCCACCAAAATCACGCCATCGGTATGAGCCGATAAAAGTTGAGCATCTGCGAGTCCTAGTAGGGGTGGGGTGTCATAAATTACCAAGTCAAACACAGCGTGAAACTGCTCCATCAGGTAGGCCATCTTTTTGGAGGAGAGTAGGCGAGTGGGGTCGGGAGGAAGTTGACCGGCGGTTAATACATATAGATGATCCCACATCGGCAATCGTTGAATGGCCTGCTTGGCAGTAAAGCCGGTGGCAATAACATTACTCAGTCCAGCGTAATTATCAAGTTCCAAAACTTTATGTACTTGGGGGAGTCGCAAGTCCGCATCAACGAGTAGTACCCTCTGTCCCATTGCGGCCGCGGCTTGAGCCAAGTGAACTGAAACGGTAGATTTGCCATCGCCGGGAGTGGCCGAGCTAATCACAATAGAATGAACGGGTGTATCGCTACCCAGAAGGCGGATATTAGTATGCAACGAGCGGAAGGACTCTAGGAAGGGAGAGGTTTTATACCATTGAGGTTGATTGTGTTTTTGCTTGGGCGTGGGGGTATCCGAGTCGGGTGTCGTTTCAGATGGGGTAGCTGCGACAGGAGACTTTTGTTTATTTTGTTTAATTTGTTTGCAGTAGGGAATCACGCCCAACAGGGGCAATTTAGTACGGTCTTTCAGTTCTTCTGGAGAGTGGAACACATTATCGAGGCGTTCTACCATTAAAGCGGTGATAATCCCCAATAATAATCCGGCGATCGCGCCTAAGGCGATATTGCGTGGAATGTTGGGAGAAACGGGATTTTTGGGGACTTGAGGCTTTAAAATAATCTGCCAAGGCAGGGATTTTTGAGCAATTTCGATTTGCAGACCTTCCCGGACATTGAGAAAGCGGTTCAGGCTCTCGGTGGCAACGCTGAGTTCGCGTTGTAAGTCGGTGTATTGGCGAGCAATCACAGGCAGTTGCCGCACTTGTTGGGCAAGCAAACGTTCTGCCAGCGAGATTGCACGTTGTCGCATTTGCAAGACTTGGATTTGGTTGGCGGCATCCACCAGTTGGGCCGAGAGTTGAGTCCGAATGGAGCTGGGTGAATCGTTACTCACCCCTGACTCTTCTAAGGATTGCCCCAGCACTTTGCGAGATTCTGCTTGCAACAGGGGTAAGAGATTGCGTTGTTGTTCGCGTAGCGAAACAATGGAAGGGCTTTCGGATGTAAAGCGGGCTGACTCCCTAGCGAGCTTGGCTTCGACCTCTTGCAATTGGTTGAGGAGTTGTTGATAGCGAGGGGCTTCACCCAAACTAGTTGTCGCGATCGCTTGGTCGGGTGATAACCCTAACTGGGAGGAGAGAGTCATATACAACGATTGGGTTTCGCGGAGCTTTACTTGAGTGTCCATTTGTTGTTGCTCAATCGTGTTGACTCGGGCGGACAACTGCTCGGCTTGGCTTTGCGGATCGAGCAATTCGTGGCGTTGTCGGAAGGCTTGTAAATCCCCCTGAAGTTTATCCACACGAGTCCCTAAGATGGGTAATTGACTCTCAACGAATTGAATACCCTTTCTCAGGTTAATCTGTCGTTCTTGCAGCGAGTACCGCAGATAGCCCCTGGCAACTTCATGTAAAACATCGCGAACTTTTTGCGCGTCTGTGTCGCGATAGCGGACTTCTAAAATCTTCGTTTCTGCAAATCGATTGACTTTCAGCTGATTCGCCACCACTAAAGAATCATAAGTCACGTCTTGATAGCGTGTCTGGATTTCTTGAAGGATCGGAGTCATTAAATTCGGGCTGAGCAATACCTGAATTTGCGTCTGATAATCCAGAACAGAATAAGGAGCATCTGTTATACCCGGTACTTGAGCTAGTTTTTCTAATTTGCCTCCTTCCGCTGTGACGGGTTCGACTAATAACTGAAATCGGCTTTCGTATTTGGGTGTCTGACGCAATGTCCAAAAGCTCATGGCCGAGGTAATGGCGATAGCTACCCCACAAATCACCCAGGCACGACGCCTGAGGACGGTAAGGAGCTGTCGCAGATTCATCTCATCATCGTCTTCCAGCTTTTTAGTGGGGTAGGCCAGTGGTGCTGACGGCAACGGCAAGCGTTTACTTTTGCCATTGCTAGTTTGCGGTAACGGCTCTTGAATATTGCCCATTTCCATCTTGCCCCTGCCCCTATTGATTGAATGATCGCTATCCAAAACAATCTGCCCGTTGATCCAAGTTTGTATCTAGTATGCCTAGGATAGTACACAGACCAATCACTAAAGCAGTATCAATCTGATCAATCTTGAAACTCTATTAAAAATAAAAGGTTGGGAAGATAAAGAAAGCAGAAGGCTCTGATCTTCGGTTCAGAAGCGGATTCCCACCCCTCCTGAACGTGAGCGTGGGGATTGATACCCTGACTCCTTCCAATCGTGGGCAAAGAATTCTCGTCATTCCTTGAGTTCCTACCCACTGCTGCCCTCTGCCTTTTTTAGTCAAATGGCTGCCAAGCTGGAGTTTTGCCACTCCATCGACTAAGCTCTAATTTCCAAACACTCTAAACAGGTTAAAGAATCCCAAAAAGTTGGTAACGGGTGACAAGATTGTACCTAAAGTATCCCCAATTCGGGTGACAGTGTTGCGCCCAACGACAACTACATCATTGTTCCGTAATGTGGGATTCCCGTTATCACTAATGCCCTGAGCTAAATCTACATTAATTTCCCGTTTGGTCACAGAACCATTGCCATTCAAGCGAATCAATTCTACTTTACTTCTTCTGGCGCGTTGGTTATTAAATCCACCGGCTGCTAGTATGGCTTGATTCAAGGGAGTGTTGGGGGGTACGGGGATAGCACCGGGTCGGGTTACTTCCCCAACGACGTTGACCACAATAGTGTTGGGGGCAAAGCTGGCTCCCGCTAGTGCCGTGGCCTCTGCCGGGTCAAGGGCTGTGGCGGTAGGAATGGTAATCGTGTCACCATTTTGCAAGAGTACGTCTTGTGAGAGGTCTCCCGTCCGCAACATTTCCCACAAATTCACATTAATCGCTCTAAATTCCCCCGTTCGGGTCGGACGGCGTACTGTAACAGAGCGAACATCGGCTTGGGCGGTAATTCCACCCGCGACTTGAATGGCTTTGGTGAGAGTGGGTGGGCCTCCTGCTGCTCCACCACCCGCCTGCACACCGGTGGTAGCTCCGGTAATCGCACCGGTTGCACCTCCTGTAGCGACGGCACCTCCGACAATTTCATAGGGGCCAGGACGGGCAACTTCTCCTACAATTGCCACACTAATCGGCTCAACCTGCCTGGAAGCAAAGCTGGCATCAGCCAAGGTGCGGGTATCGTTGGGATCAATTTGGTCAACGGTGGGGATAAAAAGGCTATCTCCATCTCTGAGCGTCACGTCTTGAGCAATATTGCCGTTTCTTAACAAATCCCAAAGGTTTGCAACATAGATGGTGGGTGCACCCCGACGGCGGATTTGGACTTGACCAACGGCAGCCGCTTGAGTAATACCACCGGCTAGAGTAATCACCTGCGTGATCGTTGGAAATTGACCGGTTTGGACACCTGCTGCCCCCCCACCCCCAGCACCGGGCGCGACGGTATAGGTTCCGGGACGCTTGACTTCACCCGCGATCGCAATCTTGACTGGGCGAGGTGCGAGTAAACTGACCGTTACCACCGGGCGTCTCACATAGCGAGAATAGAGCTGAGAAATCCTGTCGCTGGCTTGTTGGAGCGTTAACCCTCGAACAAGGACACTACCAATGACCGGCATATTAATCGTGCCGTCCACTAAAACAGCAAACTCACCTGTATACTCAGGAACTTCAAACACCTCCACCCTAAGCCGATCGCCTGAGCCGAGAGTATAAGCCGTTTCTGGCGGTAAATTGCTCGTTCCGGCGGGGGGAGTGGTAAGACGAGCCGGCGGTATCTCGGGTTGGGTGATGGGTGTTGTAAATGAGGGGATAGGTTTGTTTCGAGGGTCAGGCGGTGGCGGAATTCGCTCGTCTTTGGGGACAGGTGGGGGAGGTAAGGTTGGAACTTGGGCGTTGCTCGGTGCAGGAACAGAAGTCACCAGCAAGGTTAACAGGCTGATACCCGCAATCGGTTGATTCAGGTGTTTTCTTAAACCCTTTCCCATCAAACCGATGTGATCAAACATCTCAATAGGTCTTTTTGCGCTCACTTTCAAACAATATCCATTACAGAAATGTTGACAAAAGAAGTATGAAGGAATGAAGTCTGAAGTATGAATTTTTGGTAAAATTCCCACCCGCAAGTTGACAAAATTTTAAGTTTTGAAAAAAGGCTGTGTTCTTGGGGTGATGCTCGATCGCATTCTCCGCAAACACCCTGGTGATTTCTGACTCCTGGGATATTAGCGCATCTAGCTACAATAGCGCATAGCGGTTGCCCAAGCCAGCAAAAGCACCTAAATTGGAGGGTTCCAATCTCATTCATCCTTGAACGCGTAGCGTTGCACTTTACGATCAGACTTCATTCTGTAATCTTCGGTTAGCTCTCTCTACACAAAGTCACTCTAATTTTGGAGAAAGTTCCGGAAGCTATAGTGATGACATAAAATTGACTAACCTCGTGTACCTTTGAGGTATCAACTCAACTTCTTTAAACAAGTAGGAAATGGTGATGAGGACAGTCAGATGCACGGGTCGTTTCTATCATGTCAACAAAAATATACGCCTGTGGGCGCGAATTATAGTCAGCTCACTCTTGAGCAGTACTATGCTAGCTGCTGTTGTGGGCATTGCCAATGCTGCACCTCCATCCCCTGCTAAAACGGCCAATAATGCACCTCAGAGTAATGCTATTGGTCGATCACTGTTGCAAAATATGCTGGGAGCTGAACCCCTACGTCCTCAATCTCCTAACTCCAGGGATGCGATACCCGGTACTCCCCAACCCGCCGCACCCACGGCTGTAGGTCTGGCTCAGTCTAGAACCTTTCCCGATGTTCAAGGCCATTGGGCGCAGACTTTTATTGAAACTCTAGCGGATCGAGGTGTAATTTTAGGGTTTCCTGATGGCACATTTCGCCCAGATGCCCCCGTCACCCGAGCTCAGTTTGCGGCAATGATTCGTCAGGCATTCGAGAGAGCTGCCGAACGAGGGGGAACTGAGTTTACAGATGTTTCTCCGACTTATTGGGGATATGATGCCATTCAAGAAGCTTACCGCATGGGTTTTTTAGAAGGATATCCTAATAATATCTTTTTACCAGAGCAAAATATCCCTCGCGTTCAGGTCTTAGTGTCTTTAGCCACGGGACTAGATTTAAATCCACCGACTCAAGTGGCAGAGGTTTTAAACGGCACCTTCCAAGATGCTGGACAAATTCCTAATTATGCCCGTTCTCAAATCGCAGCCGCTACCCTCAATCAGCTGGTCGTCAATTACCCTAATGTCGCATTACTCAACCCGAATCAAATTGCCACTCGGGCTGATGTTGCCGCCTTTATTTACCAAGCCCTAGTCAGACAAGGAGTTTTGCCTCCCATTCCCCCCACTAATGTGGCATCACGCTATGTGGTTGGTTATGAACCGCCGGTGGCAGAGAAGCCCACACCAGATGACTTAGCCCAACTACGGCAACAGTACAGCTTGCCAGAACCCCCCTTAACTGTAGGCACCGGCGACGGAATTTTAGACCGAGTGTTTGGGGGGGCAACAAGTATCGCGACACCCACCGCCTATGGTGCTCAATGGGGTGATGCCTTCGTTGGATTTGGCTATCAAGAACGTACCCGCTTTACAGATATTGATGATGGTGCCGTGACGGCCGGTTTTGGTTTAGGTGATGCCAGACGGTTAGTAGGAGCAGAAATTGCCGTGACTTCGTTTTCCACAATCCGAGGCGGGTTTGGAGATACAGGAGGCGTCAGCTTGAAAGTTCACCGCCGATTGCCCGAAGGTTTTGCTGTCGCCGTTGGCGTTGAGAATGCCATTGATTGGGGTGATGGTGATGCTGGCAAGAGTGTGTATGGGGTCGTGACTAAAGCCTTCCCCTTGCGCCCAAACCAAGCCGATCCTTTAAGCCGTCTTACCGTCTCCATTGGCGCGGGTGGTGGTCGTTTCCGTTCAGAAGATGATATTAGAGATGGAGAGGGCGGAACCAATGTGTTTGGGAGTGTTGCCCTCAAAGTCGCTCAACCCGTGAATGTGATTGCTGAATGGACGGGTCAAGATTTAAATTTAGGGGCTTCGATTTCTCCAATTCCGGGTGTACCACTCGTAATTACTCCGGCTGCTGCTGATGTTACGGGTACGGCAGGGGATGGAACTCGATTCATCCTTGGTGTCGGTTATGGCATTAGATTTTAAATTGTTGTGATCTAGGTGAACATTATGAACGTTAAACATCTGCCTTTAAATTTGAGCTTGGGTGTTGCCTTAGCAATCACGGGTTTCATCGCTCAAACCTCCCAGGTACAAGCTCAGTCTGGCAACCAATCGGATATTACTGGCCCGATTGTCACGACGAGTGATATTGTCGGAGGCTTTAATTTTGAGGATGACCGTGAAGATAGACTCGGATTTGCCTCAGCCGCGATACAAGATGCGGTGAATAATGCTGCCGTTACGATTAATCAACGGTTGTTAGCACTCACCTTGCCGATTGTGGCCAATGACCCCAATACAGCCACTCCTATTCCAGAACCAATACAGATTAGTTTGGCCAATGTGGTGACCAACTCAGGGAATGTGGATAATAGCGTCATTTTGTTAGTCAATAACCTGGTTGAGGGAGGGGCAGACCGTGCCTTAGCTCAGGATTTAGTCGTGAATTTAAAAGGATTGACGGCAGGGGGTCGGGTGGCTCCATCCAAGTTCCAAACCGTAACACGGCTTTACAACACCTTAATTGCTCGCAGTCCCCGTGACTTCTTCCTCAAGAATCCCAACGCCCTTCGCGCTATTCGGTCGGTGTTGGCGATTTTGCTGAATTCAGCGTTGGCTAGCCGCTAACGCATCTTTGTTGTTCTTTGTTGATAGCCCTTCTCAGTTGAGCGTGAATAGAATCAGGGAATTTAGGCATCGAAGACAGGTTACAAGGTCTGGAATGTTTGGTTTGCCGACTAGAAGGGCTTTAGAAGCCGTGAAATCAGTGTGATTGGCAAAGCGGGCAGACTCAACTATGAGCAATAGGTTCCTGAATTTGGCTTTGTTTACAAAATCTTGTACACATCTTCGTCAATTTGTCAACATAAAAAACCATAGAATATCCCGATAATACACAGGAGCTCTGTAGAAATGAACAGCACTTTTAGAGTAGGAGGCTGTTCGTGTCCACAGAGCCTATCTGCAATGTTTCTAACCAAGACTTACTTTTCCACGCTCGACCTGATGCGGATGAAGCTCAGTTAGAAGGGCAAAACTATCGAGTTACTGTACCTTGGCGTCCTATTTCTGGCGTCGCATTTTATACCTTAACTGCCTTAGTCGGTAGTAATTTTACGCAGAAATCCTGGGCAGCTCCTGTAATCGATGGGGAGCAGTCATCTCCCATCCAATCCGTAGGCGATCGCATAGATACTACTGTTCAGGTAGAACAAGCAGCTCAAGATGCAGTCGCTGCGCCTGAATCCTTCAACCAACAAGAATTTGCACCGGAGGCTATGGGCTTATCCGAGTCTCCCTCAACACCACTTCCGGTTGCTAGTCGGGATACCCCTGTCTCAAGTACAAACACTTCCTTAGAGGAATTGGAGAATAAATCTATCCAGTCCCAAGCTCCAATTCCTAATCCTCAATCCCCGATTCAAACTTCTTCAGGAACTGCACCGCAACTGATTGCTACCTCCTTGCAGGAGAATAGAGCGCAGAATTTGCCAGACATTGCCAGTCCCGAGCAAATTGCCAGTCTGCCTGAAAGCCGAAGCATCTGTTTAGCTCAAAACACGGCCTCATCTGGGCGAACCCTCTGTCCCGAAGTGGAAGGTTTGCAGCAAGAGTTGCGGAATTTGGAAGACGTAGAGATTGACAACAAGATTCAAGCCTCACCGGCTCTGAGTATTTCGATTCCCAGTGGGTTTGGCCTCGATAACAACACAGGCTTTATCAGTGCCACCTATCAACAGCGCACTCGATACGGTAACGTCAGCGATGGCGGTGTCGGCGTGGGTATTGGTGTAGGAGATGCGCGTAAAGCGGTGGGTGCGGAATTGTCGTACACGAGTGCCAGTTTTGGAGGGAGTCGAGACTTTGGTTCTGGAGGCTTTAATGTCAAACTCCATCGTCAATTGGCCGATGATGTATCCGTCGCGGCGGGTTGGAATGGCGCTGTAAATTTGGGGGGTGGCAATGACTTTGAAAACTCCCTCTATGGCGCTGTCACCAAAATTTTCCGAACACGGGAGGATATCAACTCGCTGTTTAGTCGGGTTGCAGTGACGGCGGGGGTGGGGAATGGGCAATTTCGCTCGGAGAAGGCGGTGGCTGAAGGAACTGGTGGTGTCAATGCTTTTGGCAACGTTGCAGTTCGCGTCGCTGAACCCGTGAGTTTGATTGCAGAGTGGAGTGGACAAGACTTAGGGGTTGGGGCGTCCATTGCACCGTTTAAAAACATTCCACTCGTGATTACCCCGGCGGTACGAGACATCGTGGGGGCAGGTGATGGCCCTCGGTTTGTCCTGGGTACAGGTATGGCATTTAAGTTTTAAGGAGTAGCGCAGATGAATCGCAACAAAAAATTGTTTCGGTTGGTAATTGGTACATCCTTAATGGGTACTGGATTGTTTGCCGGTTCTGCCCATGCCATTCCCAACCAATCGGATATCACCGGGACTAATATTTGGAATAGTACCTCTCCTATTTTTCGAGGTGACGGTAAACTCGATGCAGAGGTTATCGAGCAGGCACGACAGTTAGACCAAGAATTGACGGAGGCTTCTCAGCTATGCTGTTATACGACTATCTCTGCACCGGTGGGGCCACGTCGGTTTGCTAGGCGTCCGAGCGAACGAGTGTGTAGTACTCCCACCTGTGAACGACTCGATGATGTAGTGAGGGAAAGTAGAGCCTTTTTAGCTGAGGTTAACGAAACACGCTTAGAACAAAAAACCGCTAGTCGCAATCGTGCCTGGTAAATCAATTTTAAGTTGAATCAAGATACTGCCCACTGAGGCAATTTGTTTATTAGCTCCTGACTCCATTTTTTAATTCCTAGGGGCACGGCTTTGTCGTGTCTCTATTCGTCGTTACAATGAAAAATTGATATCAATTTTACTGTCGTGATGTGCAACGCCGGACATGAGCAATAGGTGTAAGTTGAGTTAATGCAGGGAACTTCAGGCAAACAAGGGCTAAAATCCTTACTACGAACTAAATCTAATGCATTATTCTGGCTATGTCACGCTAGTGGATTGTTCTGATGCCAAACTCATTTCCTAAAATTTCTTTAGTCACTCCTTCATTTAACCAAGCTCAATTTTTAGAAGCGACAATTCAGAGTATAATCTCTCAAAACTATCCAAATCTAGAATACATCCTGATTGATGGCGGGTCAACGGATGGAAGTTTAGATATTATTAAAAATTACGAAAAATATTTCCACTTCTGGTGTAGTGAACCAGATGGCGGCCATTATGATGCCCTGAATAAAGGATTTAGCTATGCTACGGGTGAGATTATGGCTTGGTTGAATAGTGATGATATGTATTTTCCTTGGGCATTGAAAACCGTTGCCAGTATTATGTCTGAACTTCCGCATATAGAATGGCTCACTAGCCTTAATCCAGGCTTATGGGATTACCACGGATTTTGTATGGGATGTAGAACAGTGAGTGGCTATTCCCAAGCAGCATTTTTAGATGGAAATTTTCTGCCAACCCAAGGCTGTATCCAACAAGAATCAACCTTTTGGAGGCGCAGACTTTGGGAAAAAGCCGGGGGATACATTTCTACTCAATATAAATTAGCCAGTGATTTTGAATTATGGGCGCGATTTTTTTTACAGTCGGAATTATTGGCGACATCCTCACCTCTAGGTGGGTTTCGGCATCAAAACCAGCAAAGTACCTATCAAAAACAAGAAGAATATCTCCGGGAGGCAACAGAAGTGTTAGAAAATTTGCGGGTACAATGTCATTGGTTCCCCCATCCTTTGAGAAATTTATCCATGCGCTTAAGGCTCAATGAAGTTCCAAAACTCAAAACCCTGATTAATCAAACTTGGGGCTATTCTGGCCAAAAAATATTAAGAACAGATTGGTATTCGCCTGATAGTTCTTGGATAATAGAAAATTATAAATTTTTGGGTTAAGGATGAGTGTTGAGTGTCTACCTGCGATAACTATCCTCGAATTACAGTGGTGATTCCTTCATTCAATCAAGGGCAATATATTGAGGAAACTCTACTCTCGGTTTTAGGTCAAGGTTATCCTCAATTAGAAGTGATTGTGATTGATGGGGGTAGTACAGATAATACCGTAGAAGTTCTTAAAAAATATTCTAATCAACTCACATACTGGCACTCTCAAAAAGATAACGGCCAAGCTGATGCCATTAATCAGGGCATGAGGTTAAGTTCAGGCAACGTTCTGTGCTGGCTTAATTCTGATGATATGTATTTACCTGGAACGCTGTTAGAAGTCGGTAAACATTTTTCTACAAAAGTGAATGAATGTTATTTAATGTACGGTTCAGCTATTGTCATGAATCAGAGTGAAGGACAGTTACAATCTAGTGCCGCAACTACTGCTCCCTTTGATGCCTTAAAATTAATTCATTTTGACTATATTGTTCAACCGAGTTCATTTTGGACGAGAAAATTATGGGAAAAAACTGGAGAATTAGATGTTGATTATCATTATGTTCTAGATTGGGAGTGGTTTATCCGAGCGTCTCAATGTATTGAGTTTGAATATAGTCCTAAATTTTATTCTATCTATCGTTGGCATTCTCAACACAAAACCAGTACAGGAGAAGAGAAACGACGAGCTGAAATTCTGAAACTGATGAGAACTTTTGCATCAGATTACTGGATAGAATTATATGAAGAAACAGAGAAATGTTATCAGCCGCTCATGCAAGCTAGAAACTTTCTTCAATCTTGTAAGATACCCAGAGCACACTGGTTCATGCCTATATTATTCCCCCAATTTTTAAGAAAAATCAAAAATCCTCAAGATTTTTTGGAAACTTGGGTCATGCTAGGGTTTTAAATTAATTTATGCTTGTCTTTGTGCAACCGTTTGGTTTAAATTCTCCGGGTGGTGGTTCACGTATTTTACGGGCTTTATTGGAAGATACATCTATTCCTTTTTTAAGTATTTGTACGTCTCCTGAAGCCCCACCTGTCACATCAATCGGGCAAGAATTACATTTACCGATTAGACCTCATTTAGGGCGAATAGAATATACTCGTTTATCCAATATACTCACTATTTTTGCTTACCCTTTTATCGGTAGTTTCAAACAAAAATTGGCGTTGATTTGCTGTCAAAACCAAGCAACAGCTATTCATGCCATTGCTCATGATTTGAGTTTTGGGTATGCCTATCAAGTCGCCCAACAGTTAGGATTACCTTACTACTTGAGTGTGCATGATGATTTGAAATATGTGTTGCAATATCGCATCGAATGTAAAGAAGCTATGGCTAGAATGAGTGAAGTATGGCAAGGAGCAAAGGAGCGTTTTGTTATTTCAGATGAATTAGGGAAAGAATATTGTCATCGATATGGACATCAATCCTACACCATTGTTACGGATGGATTAAAACAGATACCCTCACAGGCTAAACCCCGAACTAAAAAGAGTTTGCGGATTTACTTTATGGGTTTATTTCATGTGAGTTATGCAACCAATTTAAAAGCCCTTTTACAAGCGCTAGAATTCTTGCAAACTCTTCAACCTGATTGGCATTTAAGCTTGACTTGCCGTTGTGGTTTTATTAGCCCAGATGTGTTAGCCAATCGATTTCCTGTCACCCTATTGCCGTTTGCATCTGAACAGGAAGTCATGGATGATTTAGAGCAAGCTGATCTTGTCTATTTGCCGCTTCCTTTTGGGGAAGAACATGAATGTTTTATCCGTTATAGCCTCTCCACTAAAATGATTACTTATTTGGGAAGCGGGCTACCCATTTTATATCATGGCCCTGCCGAAGCAGCCGCTAGCAAACTATTAAACCAATATCAAGCCGCGATTCTTCTTAATTCCCTCGATCCACAAAGTATAGCGGAACGTTTAATAGAAGCAGTGAATCAAACAGAAGTCATTACTCAAAATGCTTTGAATTTAGCTTGTAATCAATTTAAACTCAGTCAACAAAAGCATAAATTTTGGTCTGCCTTTAATGAAATTAAAGGATGAATATTCAACAAGTTATAGGAGTTTGAGTTAAGTAAGCTTGTCCTGACGCTGTGAGTTGATTATGAATTTGAGTGACTTGCTGATTATAGGTGTTGTCATCTAAAACAGGCATAATTGCTTCAATATTAATGCGTTGGTTTAAATCAATCCATGAGCGACATCCTCCATATTCTGAACGATAGGAAATGAATTGAGACTGAGGTAATCGGTAAACTCGCAGCAACAGGAGAAATAAAGACTGGCGAGGTTTCCAACGCAGGCGATCGCGCACAAATTCCTCAGCCCAAATATGGTACGGTAATAAAGCAGCCACAGCCTTTTCTTCACTCACTAAAATAATATGAGTGATTGTTGCCCAACTCCCAATCCGAATCGTTTCTGGATGCCAACCTGAGGATACAGGTTGGACTTTATTTGCATACTTAGCTTTGAGTAAGTTCGGTTTTTGATGTTCATAGGTAGGGTAGAGCAAAATCGGATTGTAAGCCACGCTGAAACGGTGGCCTTCTTCCTTAATACCACCTTTTCGTAACAGCATAATTGTTTCGCCTCGTTCCAAGGCATCAACAGCAATATCCCATTCTTTTAAGGCGTGTGAGATTGTCGATTCCATCATATTTTTAGCCAATCTTTATTTTAAGTTTACCGTCTTCTCATGTTTGTGGTGTAACTAAACAAGTAATGTTAGAAGCTCAAGCAGCCAGATTTTATTCCAATAAATAATATTAAATAACATAACGTCTTGCCCGATGAAACAGAATGTAATACGTTTTTAAAACAATCCGGATTTTATTCAATCACTCTGAAATCTTGAAAAGGAATAATGTTTCTAGCCCTGAAATATCAGGACTATTACTGTCTACTTGTATGCATAGGAGCTAAAAATGCCTTTAAATTCTCATGATTTTATGGTAAAAATGACCGATAGAATTGGCTTTAAAGAAGAAGATAAAGCACTTTTAAAAACTCAGGCAGAGTGGGGAAAAGAAATTGCTCCTGACATGGCCAAGCATTTTTATGAATTTTTGAGCCGTGACTCGGATATGAATAGCATTTTGCATGCTAAGGAAGGGCGTCTACATCGTCTTCATGAAACCTTTATTCAATGGTTTTATGAAATGTTTACAGGTATCGATGATTGGGGAGATGCCTATGCTGAACGTCGTTGGCGGATTGGGTTAGTACATGTGCAGGTAGGTATTTTGCCTCAACACGTTGTTCCAGCGATGGCAACGGTAGTTCAGGAAACGGGCAAACGCCTCAAACTTGATGGCAAAGATGAAGCTTTGCGGGATGCTTTAGGTAAAATTTGTATGATCGATCTTGCCTTTATTGAACAAGCTTATGTGGAAGTGACGGCGGCCGCTGTGATGCAAGAAACAGGTTGGACAGAAAAATTATTTAAGCGTTTAATTACTACTGGTGCAGGAACGCTCTAATCAGAATCTAGCAGTTCATTAGATTAATTTGGAGTTAAGTTAGTTTGTAATAAGCGCTTTAGCGCTAAAGCGCTTACTACGAACCCGCCATAATTTTTGCGACAGAACACTAATTCATAACAACTGACAAAACTTGCGAGTCGCCTGCCAAATTTGTGGCATCACATCCGTCAAAGCATGGTTACTATCAAGTTCTATCAGTTGCACCCAAGGCCGTGTAGCCGCATAGGCACGACTTGCTGTAATGGGGATGACTTCATCGTGCTGCCCATGCAAAATTAAAGTGGGTAGAGTGCGCTGTAGCTGTGTTTCTTGATACTGACGGGCATCTTCGACAAACTGATAATGCAGAGGAAGCGATCGCCCTTCTCCATAGTGATGAATGGGCAAATATCCTGATACCTGCCATTGTTTAAGCTGTTCTTCTGCTAATTGTGGCAGCCAATGGTCGAGAAACCCAAAGGCAGGCGCTAATAAAACAAGGCGCTGAACTTGGTTATAGTTTTGTGCAATCCAAGCGGATGTTAAGCCTCCTAAACTAGACCCAATCAGCGTTACAGGCGTTCCATCCGATGGAAACAGAGACTGAATGTAAGCGATTTGACGGGATATCGTTAAGTGAGAAAAATCACCCTGGTTGAGGTCAGGAACCTGTAGAGTGAGGTTTAGTGCCGTAAAGCGATCGCGTAGATACACCGCTTTCATCGACTCAGGGCAAGAAGCAAAACCATGAAGATAGATAAATTTCAAAGCCTACTGCCCTCGTCGATAACCCACGCGAGACGAGGGATTTCTCCCCTGTTGTTGCATCAATTGTGCAAACTGAATGCGCTGAGTGGGTGTTAACACATCTCGCACCGCCAGCATACTTTCAAAACTATCCGCCTCTAGCTGTTGCCGTACTGCCTGGACTTCCCGATATTTATTGCGAACTTCATCGGCCGAAGCCGTACCTACCATTAAGTCACGTAACTCCTGAGTTGCTTGACGGGCAGCTTGCTTACGTTGCCAGATTTGATCTTTGTACTGCACGTAAATCGCCTTCAGCTTTTGCCTTTGATGGGGAGTGACGTTTAGTTTCTCCATTAACATAAACTCACCCTGCATTCCACCCTGTTGCTCCCCTAAGTTTTGGGCTACACTTTGAGGGAAAAAGGCATTTGGTTTAAACGAGGCGATCGCGCTTCCAGTCGCAAGCAAGAGAACTGAGGCCAGAGAAACACGATTTAACCACATATTCAGTATCTTGTATCAAGTATCTAAAAAGTAAGCATGAAGGGAATCTCAAATAAAACTTTCGGGCTAAACAAGCAGAATATTCTACTTGTGGCCACATTATTGCATAGTGTATTCAACCTTCAGGCTTTAACCCATCTCTTTTATTGTGAACCCAAGCACTAACAATTTACCGGGCTGCACTAGCCTCGAGTTGCCACTCAATCGGTACAACATTATTGCTGTACAAACTCCCAGGTGTCGCGTGAGGGTGAAAACCCAAAGAACTGTTTCCGACCACCTGATTCCAGTTATCTTGAAAAAAAGCTTCTAAGCTCACAGCATTAGAGGGTTGTGGTACAGGAACAAAAAAACGATAGCTACTCAACAACATCAACAAACCGGCCACGAGTGCAGGCGGCCAAGTCCAAAGTGCTTGATTCACAAAAGGCCGAGGAGATTTTTCCACTGCCTTCATTAGTTGTTCCTCCAACTCCTCTTCTCCTGGAGGGGGTATAGGGCGATGCTTACGTAAAAATTCTTGCCAGTGTTGGTCATCAGGCGGTAAGGTCATAACATTTCTCCTTGTTGCTGGATAAATCGCCGCAAGGCCAGGCGGGCATGAAACAGGCGAGACTTCACAGTTCCCACCGCTACGCCTAAAATTTGCGCGACTTCCTTTTGGGGTAAATCCTCCAAGTCATGCAGCACGAGTACAGAACGATGCTCAAAACTCAACTGTTGCAGTCCACGTTGTATGATGTCTTGGTAATGCAGCTCCATTAAGTCAGGGGGTTGAGAGTGCTTTGAGCCACTCGAAGACAATCCGTCCGGACTATTTTTAAGTTTTGAGTTAAAGGAGCGCTCCTGGGCAAACTGCCGTCGCCGATCAGAGGCTACATTCCAACAGATGCGGTAAAGCCAAGTCGAAAATTGCGCCGGCTGCCGTAGCTGAGGCAAACCCTTCCAGGTACGGAGGAAAACCTCTTGCACTAGGTCGTCAAGAGTTTCGCCCCCACAAAGCTGGTAGAGAGTAGACCGGACTCGCTGCTGGTAACGCCGATAGAGTTGGCGGAAACTTTGCGAATTGCCCTGTTGGCACTCCAGTACCAAGTCGATATCGGTTTCAGGTTCGTTGGTCGTAGTAGGGTCATTGTTTGATGCCTCGGCAGGTATAACTGACACCTGTAGGTTCTCCCTCACCAATTGGTCTTCTTACTCCTTTAGACTCAAAGAGTAAGTCAAAGGTTCAAAGGTTAGGGAATACTGAGTCTCTATGCAAAAATCACGGTGAATTTCCACTCAGGGCTGATCACTTTCCACTCCAGATTTTCCCCGTCTGACTGCTACACCCTAACCACTGCCAAACGTCAAGGAAGGTTGGAACGTGCCGTACTTAATCCAAAATCCCGAATGTCCTGACCAGAAAATTCATGAACTCCAGGTTGGTTTAAACACCATCGGTCGCGAGATAGACAATACTATTATCCTGCTGCACAAAAGCCTGTCACGCCATCACGCTCAAGTCAGAATTACGGGTGAGAGTGTAACCCTCACTGATTTAAAAAGCTTAAATAAGACCTTTGTTAACGACCAGATCATTAATCAATGTGAACTCAAAGATGGTGATTTCATTAGATGTGGCAGCGTGATTTTTAAGTTTGTGCAAACAATCGAACATCATACCATCGAGCCAGCACCTGAACCCCTCATCGAAGACACCTCAAACCTATCGATTATTAAGCGATTTTCGCCCGAACAAACTCGTGTAGAAATTCAAGACTTACTCCAGCAAGAACAGACTGAAAATCCGCGTTCCGTTCTCAAGTTGCGCCAACAGGAGACGACTCAACGATCGGTAGATAAGTTAAAGATTTTATTGGAGGTGAGTAAAGAGCTTTCTTCTCCAGAAGAACCTCATAGACTTTTAGAAAAAATTCTCGATCTACTCTTTGAAATTATGAATGTAGACCGAGCCGTAATTCTACTCGTCAATGAAGAAACCGGACAGCTTGAAGATAAAGCCGTTAAATTCCGAGTTGGTGTCCCTACTGACGAGCAATTTTATAGCACAACTATCACCAATTTTGTCCACCAAAATGGAGATTCTGTTTTAATTTCCGATGCCCGTTTCGACCAACGATTTAATCAATCAGACTCTGTATTAACCCAAGCGATTCATGCCTCTATGTGTGTTCCCTTAAAGCCTAGGGAAAGTGTCATTGGAACACTCTATACCGATAATCTTTCAATGGCAGATATTTACTCAGAGGAAGATTTGGAATTTTTGACAGCTTTAGCCAATCAAGCGGCGATTGCCATTGAAAATGCCGAACTGTACAAAAAGATAGAATCTGAAGCAGTCATGCGGGCAAAACTTGAACGTTTCTTTCCTCAAGCTGTGAGTAAAAAGCTCAAAGAAGAAGGCCATTTAGAGATAGTCGATACCGAAGTCACGGCTCTATTTGCTGATATTAGTCAGTTTACAGAAATGTCCTCCCAAATGGAGCCACGCCAAGTCATTGAAATGCTCAATGAATACTTTCAAGTCATGGTAGAGGATATTGTTTTTCAATACGAAGGAACCTTAGAAAAATATATCGGAGATGCTCTATTGGCAGTTTGGGGGGCTCCCTATCAACAACCTGACGATGCACAGCGAGCAGTTCAAGCTGCAATTGATATGCAAAAAGCTGTGTCGCGTTTGAACAAGCAGTGGCAACAACAGCGTGATTTACAAATTCAAATTCACATCGGATTGAATACAGGAAAAGTTGCCGCCGGTAATATCGGCTCTCAAAAGCTGATTCAGTATGCAACAATTGGTGATACTACTAATGTCACTAGCCGCATTTGTAGCGCTGCTCAGGCAGGAGAAATTTTAATGTCTCAAACCACCTTTGAACAACTTCAGGAACCCACATTACCGATTGAAAAACTCTCCCCTGTATGGGTTAAAGGCAAAGATGAACCACTCCAGCTCTATCGCATTTTATGGAATGCTTAAGCTCAATTCTTTGTTTACTCACTATCGACCCAGAGTGGGTGCTTGTATAGTCTGAGGTGTATTCAACGTTGGCCCTTGTATAGACTGAGGTGTATCCAAACCTTGTGGTTGTATCTGTTGAGGATTCAAGTTAGGTGTTTGTAGGGTATCCGGCAAAATAAATTGCGGTAAAGTAACCTGAGGAATTTGTACAGGTTGAGGGAAATTTACCTGCGGGACAGCGATAGTAGGAAGGGGTATATTCTGAATAGTGTTAACTTGGGCTTGGTTAATCGTAAAACTTTGGACGGGTTGAGGCTGAGCAAATTGGGGTGTAGGAATCTGAGGCGGTTGTATAGGCTGCACTTCGGGAACTTGGGGAACTGTAATAACGAGTCCTTGTGCCATCACTGGAGTGTGGAAGCGTTGTAGGATACTAAAAACTATCCCCATTGTTATGGTTGATAGTAGCAGAGAACCCATTTTTTGATATCGGGTCAAGTTGTAAGTACTAAACATGAGGTAACTTCTCCTTGCTCAATAAGATAAAATAATGTTTTAATCTAGGGCTTTTGTATGTTAAGTTTGTCAGCGTTTATTTTATGACGACCAATTACGCCGTAGGTTAAAAAAGACTTCTAAAAAATGATGTAAGGTGTTGTTACGGCGATAGCGTTGCTGTTGCCACTCTAACGCAGTTTGATGGATAATTTCTGACCAAGTTGGAGAAACATGAGGTAAGTTTGCTAGGGTTTTGACTTTAATTTTTTGCTGCATGGCTAGTGCGATCGCGCCAATCAATTCACTCGCTTGGACACCGACAATCGACGCTCCTAAAATTATTCCATTCTGACGCCCAAT
Source organism: uncultured Microcoleus sp. (assembly GCA_964588805.1). Taxonomy (GTDB): domain Bacteria; phylum Cyanobacteriota; class Cyanobacteriia; order Cyanobacteriales; family Coleofasciculaceae; genus CAZPRJ01. Next base: position 180,720 of record CAZPRJ010000002.1, read on the forward strand.
AATTTTACAAAAGCCAGACGTTTGTGCTGATATCTGGGCTTTCTCCAGTGTTTTGAAATATTGGCGCACGACAAACACATCCTTACCATATTTTTGTCTAGCTTGTGCTTCTGTCAAACCGACCTGTGCCACTTGCGGGTCACAGAAGATAGCATGGGGTATACAACGATAATCCACTTTAAATAAAGGGGCAAATAAAGCATTCTTAAGCGCAATACTCGCTTCATACCGCCCAAAATGAGGATAGGGATAATCTCCAACCCCATCTCGACAGGCATAGATTCGGGGATTAGTCGTTTGTAGTTTTTCGTTAAGCACCAACCCCTGTGGACTGAATTTTACTCCAACCGCCTCCAAATTTAACGTTTCAATATGGGGCTGTTGTCCTGTCGCCAGCAAAATTGCATCCGCTTCGATCGCCCGATCTCCGGCTTGTACCCAAATTTTCTCATCAATCCGCCTCACCTGAGTCACCGGGCTTTGAGTTAAGACTCGGATTTTCTCCGCTTCCAATTGAGCCTGTAACCAATGAGACGCTTCTGGGTCTTCGTAGGGTAAGATCTGAGCCGTACTCACAGCTAGAGTCACCTCGCAATTGAGCCGCACCAACGCCTGAGCCAGTTCAAGACTCATGGGACTTCCCCCAATGATGAACCAGTTCCCTTTGAATACAGGACGAGACTTAGGGGAGAGGGAAGAGGACAAAACCGAGGATGGGGAGGAAGAGGATACAATCTCCCCTCTTTCCTCATCTTGTCGGCCTTGTCTGGACTCTTTCACTCGCTCCTCCTGCCAAAGATCGCTGGGAGTAAAATAGTCTATGGTGTTTAACCCGTCGATGCTGGGAACTTCTGGACGAGAACCTGTGGCAATCAGGTAAGTCCGTGCTCGCAGGCGTCGGTTGTTAACAACGAAGCCTAGGTGAGGGCGTCGGCAAAATTCACCCTGACCAATCATTACATCCACCCCTAAAGACCCTAAAATCACAGGCGAATTCTGCTCAAGGCAGGTATCGACGACCGCTTGTGCCCACTGCATTGCCTCAGTGAGTTGCACTGAGAACATGTGGGATTGTTTTGTGGAATCAGGGGCAAAACAGTGGATACCCATTTGAGGCGCGTCACCCAACTGCTGGGCGATATGACCAATCCAAGCTAATGCCTGAGTATAAGTAGCTCCATAATTTAGCCAATTTTTCTGAACCTGCTGAGGTTCAACCAGCGCAACCCGAGCATTTAAGCGGGCGGCAGTTAGGGCAGCATAGGTGCCGGCAGGGCTACCGCCAATCACAATGAGGTCGTATTCAACGGTCATCTGGGGTGGGCTATAGGTTAGGGAACGAACACACTAATGACTCAAAATGGCGGCTAAAGCTTTGAGTAGACGTTGGTTTTCGGCCTCTGTACGAACGGCAACTCGAAAGAAGCGATCGCCCAACTCCGGAAAACTTAGGCAGTCTCGGATTAAAATCCGGCTGTGCTGGAGTAATTTTTCCTGCACCTGCGAACTCGGTTGTTCAGACTGCACTAATAAAAAGTTAGCGGCACTTTTATAGGGCTGCAACCCAGGTAATAAGCTCAAACCCTGAAACAGTTGCGATCGCGCCTGGGGTAGCCAATCCCAGGTTTGCTGCCGAAAGGCTGCATCTTCCACAACGGCGGCGGCGGCGGCGGCAGCTAGAGCATTGACCGGCCAAGGGTCACGCCACTGTTGCCAACGGCGCAGACGCTCAGGGTGAGCGACACAGTATCCTAACCGCAGTCCGGGGAGACTATAAAACTTAGTGAGCGATCGCAAAATCACCAAATTGGGATAGTCTTTCACAACTGAGATCAGGCTGTGCGGCTGCTCTCTCGGCAGAAAATCCATAAACGCTTCATCCACGACCACCAAAGCAAATTGCTCCAGCAACGGCTCAATCGCCTCTCGCCTCCATAATGCCCCACTAGGATTGTGGGGATTATTGAGCAACAAACCCGTTCGATTGTGGATTTTAGAGGATGGACTTGGGATTGGTAATCCGTGCTCCTCTAAAATCCCAACGCTCAAATCGATAGGGTAGGTCTTGACCTTGGCTTTAAATGCCTTTAGGGCGCGTTGGTAGTCACTAAAGGCGGGAGTGAGTAGGCAGGTTTCCTCTAAGTCTGAGAGTTCCCTCGCTGCCCAGGTGAGCAGTTCTGCTGCACCGTTACCGGGCAAAATCCAGTCCGGGGTCAGCATTGGGTGTAACTGACTCAGAGAAATCCGCAACAACTCATAATCTGGGTCTGGATAAGCATTTACGTCCTTGAGGGCTTGCTCAATTGCTGCGATCGCGCTTTTGGGCGGCCCCAGTGGATTGATACTCGCCGAGAAATCAAGAATCAAAGAAGGGGAACAACCTGCCAGTGCCGCTGCCCAGGCTAAGTTTCCCCCATGAGTCGGTCGTCTCAAGGATAGGTGTCCGTTTAGCGGGCTTTTTTATTCTTTGCTGGGCGCAACTTTCTCCTTAAACAGTTTACCGGCAGAAAATGCCGGAACTTTAGTCGCAGGAATTTCCATTTTGTCCCCGGTTTTAGGATTACGGCCTTCGCGAGCTTTGCGTTCCCGTGATTCAAAGGAACCAAAACCCACCAACGTCACTTTGTCTCCTTCGGAAACGGCTTCCATAATCGCTTCCAATGCGGCAGATAAAACGGCATCTGCTTGTTTTTTGGTGACTTTTGCGTTTTCTGCGACTTTATCAACCAATTCGCCTTTATTCATTCGGATTCTCCTTTTGATTCATGTTTTAGGTCTACTATTGCGCCCAATCTCAGGGGTGAGATTTAGCGATTTGATCCTAATGACGGGGGCTTTCAGCAATAAATCGCTGCAACCCCCGCAGGCTCGATATTTCACTGCATTATTCTAAGATCTGTGCTGCTGATATGGATCGATGAAAGCTTTAAGATATGTAGATTTCAGGATTTTTTGGTAAATTTCCGGGTTTTAATGAGTATTTTTACTTACTAAAATCCTAAATTCGGGAGTTTGAGGGCAGCTCATCCTGAATTGAAGCTAAATAGGGGAGACAAGAAAGATAAGGCAGAGCATGACTAAATCGCCAAAAATTTAACTAAACTTCACTCTACCTAATTAAGATGTTCCTGATGTGTCCTTGTTCTAGGTGAGATTTATACATGAGTCCTGTTCTACATGAATCCAACTTCCTATTAAAAAGAGTGGGCAATGCCCACCCTACAAATTCATCCGTTGGCAGTGCTAAACCATCTGCAAATTAAGGATTAACTCCTCGCTGCTGCAAGAATTGGCGCGTCTCCCGCCCAGGGGTATAGGTATAACCAAACGAAGAAGCCATCGAGTCCTCAATAATCTGAGGCGTGAGTAACACAATCACCTCTTGCCGCACATTTTCCCGTTGAGTACTTCTAAACAAAGCACCTAGTATGGGAATATCGCCCAAAATTGGCACCTTTCTCACGGTCGTTCGGTCAGCTTCCTGAATAATGCCGGATAAAATAAGCGTTTGACCATCTCGCAGGCGAATTTGTCCCGAGTATAGTTGTCGGTCATTAACCAACGTGATCGTACCTCCAGGAGTATCGGCAGAACCCCCAATGGCAGAAACGGTGGGATTAATCACCATCGTGACAAACCCATTATCATCAATTCTCTGCACGTTAATGGGTAAGATTAAACCTGCCCTCTTAATGATGGGTCTGGCTACCTGAGTCGTCAAGTTGGTTGTTGGGTCAGTTTGGGTCTGGATCTCTGTCCCTCCAAAAACTTCCTGCGTCAGATTCACCACTGCGGTTTGACCTTCTTGGACAACTAAGGTTGGGTCGGTCAAAATCTTGGCATTACCGCTAGTAATCTGAGCTTGTAAGGCAAACAACAACTTTTTCGGGAATTGGAATAAGGACGGAAGACCAAAGGTAACTTGACCTCGCTGACCCTGTGTAGCCGTTGTAGTTCCATCCGCATTGATGGTAATGATATTGTCCGTTGGTCGTGTAAAGTCAGTAATTCCTCCTCTAGTGGGGTCGCCTAAGACCACCGAAGGTCCAAAAACTGTTGAAGACCCTCCAGCAATTGTTCTAATGCGCTGATCGGTAGGAACACCTGGTCGATTGTCGATAATGACTGTATCGGGTAAGCTATCCGGAAGGGTAATAGGGTTATTGGGATCGAGAAAAATATCTGCACCTGCAAAGGGATTGGGAATGATGGGGGGATTGACGGTACTTGTACTTACCTGTGCTTGAGTCGGTGGATTAAACCCACCATAGTTAAAGCTAGCCGCTCCGGCATCATTAACAAAAAAGCTGTCCCCAATCCCGAAGGAGAAGCTAGCATTAAACGCATCAAGTCCCTGAAGGTTGACATCTACAATCTTGACGTTTACTGCCACTTGACGCCGACGTAGATCCAACTGCGTTAATAATGCGGATGCAATTTCCACCTTGCGAGGTTCCCCAACTAAGGTAATCGCATTCAGGCGCTCATCAGGAGAAATCGATAATCCTCTCAAAACTAAAGCGCCAGACAGTCCTTGACTAGCTCCTGGTGTTCCTCCTGCTTGTCCCCCAGCGTCTTGAGGTGTAATGCGTTGTACCTGGGTTTGGGTATTTTGAATTCGTTGAGCGGCTGCTCCTTCACCCACAACGGTTAGTGTGGTTTGTGTGGTAATTTGCTGCTGCTCTGCCCCTTGAGAAATTAGGAATCCTACCGCTTGTCCCACCGGGACTTGATTGAGGCGTAAGGTACGAGCAACAAGATTACGAGCACCATCGGGTAGTCTAGACCCTACAAAAATGGTGCGTCCGACTCGGTTTGCCTGGAGTCCGGAAATCTGAAGGACGTAGTTAAATACATCTTGAACCGGTTCGTTTTCCAAATCCAAAGAAATGGTTTGTTGTGCGCCAGCTCCAGGCGCTCCGGGGACTCCGGGTTGTGCCGCACCTCCATCGGTATAGGCAAGATTCAATCCAGCCGATCGCGCCAATAAGGCTAAGACTTCTCGGACGGGCGCTTCTCGCAACACCAGACGTGGAACACGCACCCCTGTGCCTAAATCAATTACTCCAGATGAGGCATTGATATTGGAGATGGCAATGTCACCGACTGGGGGGGCGATCGCTCGCGGTAAGAATGGAGGTGCGGGAGCAATAGGTTGTGCAGCCCCTGCAGGGCCAGCCGGTGCTACGGGTATACCATCAATCGTAATTTCTGGAGTGGGAACCAGAACATCTGGAGCAGGAGCTTGGGGTGCAGGAACTGGAGTTGCTGGCGCTTGGGGAGCGGGTACAGTTGTAGGTGGTGGGGTTTGAGCTATGGAGGTGGGAGGAGGTGGAGATAAGGCCAGATCAGCCGGTTGAGGGGCTGATGCTTGAGCTACGGAGGTTGAAGACGCTGGAGTTAAGGCCAAATCAACGGGTCTAGGGGCTGGGATCTGAGCTGTGGTGGTTGCAGGGGTAGGACTATTCTGGGGCTGAGACGCTTGTAGAGAAGGAATTGTCCCTGTTGCCGGAACAGCTACCGTGTCATTGGTTGAGGGGGGAACAGAGGCCGAGTTGGCTGCCTGCTGATCATTTCGGGTGCGAATTCCTAGAGTAATTCCCTCTTGTCCGCTTTGCAGGACTTGACCGACTACCGGGCGATTGGCACTACTAACCGTCACCCGCACACTATTAGCATTAACTTGATTGACGACAACCGAATCAATACCCGGCATGGGGTTATCTTGGCGGAAGCTCTCTCCCTGGTTTAAGTTCAGTTGAGTATTGGCAATCTCTGCCACCAAGTTGTTGCCTTGATTCGTTGCAAACACCTGAGGTTGGGCGTCGCCCACTTTTGTCTCTAGGGTAAGTTGTAGTTCACCTCCATTTTGATTCAGCCGCACGGCTGTCACCTGCGTCGCGGCAGCTAGAGAAGGCTGTGTGGCCAACAGAACCACTGCCCCTCCCATTACAATTCCACTCAATGCTCGAGCCTGTCTCACGTTTCACTCCTCACCTATAAAAACCATGTTGCGAATAGCTGGAGAGCAATTAGCCTGGGGAGGTTAGAGATTATATCCGGAAAACGGCACCACCGCTTATCGCTCGTCCACTAATCGCAATAGTTTGTACGTTTTTGTTACTTTTCCCAGTTAGGGTTTAGGTTGTGGCGTTGGATTAGCCGCTTTAGCATCCGTTGCCTCTGGTGTTGCGGGCATGAGCGCCTCTAACTTAAATTTGGCTTTGAGGCCGGGTTTCCCACCGGGAATCACTTTTTGTTGGTTGTCTCGATCGCGGACTCCAAGAACTGCCTTACCGTTTTCAGGGTTGACTAATACGACCTGCTCATCACTCGTTGTGAGGTTAAAATCTTTCACGAGTAATAGGGATTGCAACCGCTCAAAGCTTCGGAGAATCGACTGAATTTGGTCGAAACTGCCCTCCACTTCTACATTGACGGTTTTACGCTTGAGCTTGCCATTGACTTGTGCACCCAAAGAACTATCGTTAATGACGCCATCGGCAGCTTGCGCGGCGGCAGGACTTCCGGGATCATAGACACTCAGCCTACCATTTCTAGCTTTCACAATGCTATTGAGATCTAATAGCAATGTATTCAAGGTTTTCTCGTTAGCGAATAAATTCAAAACCTCTTGATTTTGCTCTTTGGCTTGTGCGAGTTCAGCTTGTTTCGCTTCAATTTTTTTCTGAATGTCTGCCAGATTTTGAATATCCTGCTCTCGAGTCTGAATATCACTTTGTAATGTCTGATATCGTTCCCATTCAGGACTGACCACATTCGCAAACAGATAGACAGCTCCCACGAGTCCTAAAACGGCAAAAACAACGCCTCCAACTCGAGGAGTGAAGGTAATACCAAAGGCTTTTGGATAGTTAGGGGTTTCTACCTGGCCTTCAGGAAGAAACTCTTCATCAGCATAGGTCATTTCTGGATCACTCCTTTCTCCTGAAGGGTTCTAATTCGAGTGACTAACCCCACTGCACCTTTGCGATCTAACTCTCTGATCAGCTCGGACGCGGGGACATCGCTCAAGGTTGTTTGGATTTCATAATTCACGAATTTGGGGAGTGTGTACGTCACTCTCGCTGCTGCTTGGTTTTGCCCTTGAGGGCGTTGCACTTCCAACTTAATCGGGTTCTCTTCCAACTGAGCTTTGATCAGTTGGGTTTCTTCACCTTTCAAAAACGAGGAGCGCTGAAGGGTCAAAAGTAAGTAATTCACATCATCAAACGAGCGAGCTGCCCCTCTGATCACGAGTTGAGCGGCTGGAGTTTCAGGTGGCGGTGGTGCTTGTCCAGGTGCAGCATTGGCAGGCGCTGCAGGAGGTGCTGCTGCCACTCCGGGTTTTTGATCAATGCTTTCAATGATGACAGCAGGAGGAGTCCGTTCCCGAATATCTTGCAACATTGCAGACCAAGGCTTAATCCGGTTAAAGACAGTGGCCAAGGCGGCTGTTTCACTTCTGACTTGATTGGTTTGGTCAGTGAGCTGTTTAATTTGCTGCTCAGATTGCTTCAGGACTCCCAACTGTTGATCCAACTCCCCTTTTTTCTGCTCTAACTGAGCATTCTGTTGAGTGAGGTACAACCAAAAGCCACCGACGAGTCCTAATGGCACTAGACCCAGAATAATACCAATAATCAGTGGAGTCATCGACCCCACCGGTACTGGAGGTGGAGCCGGCCCTGTGACCTGTTGGGGTTCGCGATCTTTTAAAAAATTAACATCCAGACTGTACATAAATTTAAACCTCCCGTAATCCTAATCCCAGTACAGTGCCTAAACCGGGTCGTTGCACGGCCGGAATTTCCCGATCAACTTCTAAAGCCAGGGCTGTCACTGGATCAACCTGAGTCGTTGGCAAGCTTAACCGTTGCGTGAAAAATTCATCTAGTTGTCCAATTCCACCTCCGGGGCCGGCTAATAATAGCTGTGCAACTTCTAAATTTTCACTCTGATTCAAATAAAAATCGATGGAGCGGCGCAGTTCATCGGCTAACTCGCCTAACACTCTCAACAAGGCGGCCATTCCTGGATTAATACCGGTGGCTCCGGTGCGTCCGCCTGCGATACCATCCGGGGGGACAGGTGGAATGGTCATGCCTTGTAAAAGCTCAGTATTTCTTGAGGTGGGTAAATTCATGGCTCGCGAGAGAGCACTTTGGAGTTGGTAGGTGCCGATGGGAACCGTGCGGGAAAACTGAGGCACTCCATCCACGATAATCGCAATTTCCGTACTATCAAATTCAATATCTACCAATACGGCTGCTTCTTGGGGGGCAAATTGCCGCAGTTGCTCTCGAATCGTCCGAATCAAGGCAAAGCTATTAATCTCGAGCACATCCACCCGTAATCCCGCCTGAGTGAATGTATCGAGATACATATCTGTAATTTCTTTGCGGGTGGCCACTAAGAGTACTTGTACCTTTTCGATACCATCTTCATCTTGGAAGAAGCCTAACTTTTGATAATCCAAGTCTACTTCTTCGCGAGGGTAGGGTAAGTACAAGCCTGCTTCGTGATTGAGTACCATATCCCGCAGTTCTTGGTCGTCGAGTTCCGCCGGAATGGGAATAATCCGGATAATCGCTTCCCGCATCGGGACGGCGGTGGCAACGTGATCGATTTTCAGTTTACTTTCAGCCAGAGCTGTCTGAATCAATTCGGCTAAAGCAGGGGAGTCAGCAATCTTTCCGTCTTGAAAGATGCCTTCCGGCACTTCGTAAGAATGGAGGGTGGTGACTTTATAACCCTGGCCCTGTTTCCGCATTTGAGCAATGTTAATGCGTTCTGGAGCCAATTCTATCCCGACCCCTTTTTTGCCCTTTGAAAACAACCCTTGAAAACGGTTAAACATATCCTGGTTCAGCTGGAGCGAGGGTAAAAGATAAGTGTAGATGAAGAGCTCAAAGATGTAATCTAACCCGATTAATCCTAATTAAACTGATGCATGGTACTCAATCTAGCTCAGAAACACCCTGTTCGAGCGACCGTTGCTAAAAATCAAGCAACTCCGTCAACTCAAAATGTTGCGGAGCGATTCCAGAGTCAGTCACTGGGTTTTTGATTCGAGCACCGCTGATTAATCCCAATCAAGCCTGCAAGAGCTAAAATCAATGCTTTGGTAACGAAATCCTCAACACTGACGTTTTCGTGCCTCAATCACTGTGACTCCTCAACCCAACGATTGATGGCTTGATGAGCGCTATAACCTAGCGATCCATACCTTTATCTTGCTAGATTTTTATGCCGAGCGCCCCACCTCTGTTGCTAAAACTCCTAGGATGGAAATTAAGAGGCTCTCAAAAGTTAACGACTCTTCTAATTGTAAATGAGTGAGTCAAGTTCGATCATATCTTTACTTTGGGTTCATATACAGTAGGATGATTGACGAGTTAGCACTAGGCATCGGAGTGCAAAAATTGACATGAAAGGAATCAGAGCTTGGAAACGGTTTGGCATTTTTGCCATACTAGGATTGCTGTTGAGTGTGGCGATCGCTTGTCGTCCCATAGCTTCGTCTTCCACAAGCCCCGAACTTGAGTTCTGGACGATGCAGTTGAAGCCACAGTTTACTAACTACTTTAATCAACTCATCGCCACGTTTGAGAAGGAAAATCCAGGCGTTAAGGTTCGCTGGGTTGATGTTCCATGGGAGGCCATGCCTAGTAAAATTCTCACGGCCGTTTCTGCTAAAACCGCACCCGATGTGGTTAATCTCAACCCAGATTTTGCCACCCAGCTTGCCTCGCGCAATGCTTGGTTAGAACTCGATGGCCAAGTCTCTCAATCCGTACGCCAGCAGTACTTACCGAATATTTGGAAAGACAACACCCTTAATAATAAAAGCTTTGGCATTCCCTGGTATCTTACCAGTCGGGTTACGGTCTACAATCAGGATTTGTTGCAAAAAGCCGGAGTGAGCCAACCGCCTACTACATACGCGCAGCTAGCACAAGTTGCTAAGCAAGTCAAAGAAAAAACGGGTAAATATGCATTTTTTATCACAGTAGTACCTGATGATTCTTTGGAGCTATTGGAATCGTTGGTGCAGATGGGAGTCGAGTTAGTGGATGCCGAGGGAAAAGCCGCATTTAACTCCCCTCAAGGAAAAGCTGCATTTGAGTATTGGGTTGATTTTTATCAACAGGGATTGATGCCTAAAGAAGCCCTGACTCAAGGACATCGACGGGCGATTGAGTTATACCAAGCGGGTGAATTAGCCTTTTTGTCGAGTGGGGCAGAATTTATGGATGCGATCGCCAAAAATGCTCCAAGTATTGCCCAAGTGTCAGCCACCGCTCCCCAAATTACAGGCCAGACGGGTAAAAAGAGCGTAGCCGTTATGAATATGGTGATTCCCCGTAACACGGATAAACCTGATGCTGCCCTAAAATTTGCACTATTTGTCACCAATACACCCAATCAATTGGCCTTTGCCAAAGCTGCCAAGGTGTTGCCATCTACCCAAGAAGCCTTAGCCGAATACCGAAAATCACTCACCAGCGAAGGTAACACTTCACCTCTAGACAAAGCCATTGATGTTAGTGCCAGCCAGATGCAAGAGGCACAGGTATTAATTCCACCCATGAAAAATCTCAACCAATTGCAACAGGCTATTTATGAAAATCTGCAAGCTGCCATGTTAAGGAAAAAGTCAGTAGAACAAGCCCTTACCGATGCGGCTCAAGAATGGAATCGTCAAGTTTCTTGATTAAGATTTAGGAGTCAGGATTCAGGATTCAGGGCTGAATCGCTGCTACATCCAAACCAGTCACCTGCGCTACCTGTTCTACCGTCATCCCACCTGCCAGTAAGTTACGTGCCGTCTGTAACAACTGCGCCTCAGCCTTGTCTGCGCGTTGGCGTTCCTGTTCCTCAGGCGTTGGCAGCAATTCTCCCTCCAACGTTGCCCAGCGCAACCAAATCGCATCAATCCCTTTGTAATGTCCTTGCCAACGCTGCAACCCTAACCCTAAAGATTCACTCACCAATTGATTTTGTTCAGTGATAACCAGAGGTTGGTAAATTCGTTGTTTGATCGCAAAACCGGCCCAATCCTCCGAGTTAAAAGGGTCATACCAGAAATATTCTGGCACCCGCATTTGATTTTGATAAATCAGCTTTTTCTCATTTTTGTCTACGGCGGCGGTACTTTCTGAGAGCAACTCAATCACGACATCGGGTGCTTTTCCTTCCTCCCAAACTACCCAACTTTTGCGTTCCCCTTTTGGCACACCCAACACCACAAAAAAGTCTGGCCCTTTAAAGTCTTTGTTTCGTACCTGCGCCAGAGAGTAGTAGACAAACATATTGCCGCCAATAAACCCATCCTCCCGTTGTTCTAGCCAAGGGATTAAGGCATCAATCAGCAAATCCATCTGGGCTTTGTGCCTGGGGCTTTCCATTGGCTCACCATCATCATAGGGAAGTTCTGCTTGGGTGGGTGGAATTTCAACGAAGGGTGCAGGTAGCGTAGTTTCTGACATGGCTTTTCACCAGTGGGGTAGCCCGTATCGGATATTTTTATGGTAATGGAAGCAATCGGCAAATTATGGAAATTCCGCCTCCTAACTCCTGGCTGCTGACTCCTGACTCCCTATTTTCAGATTAGGTCTAATCTTTAACCCGATGTTGTAACATTCGTTTTGAGGAAGTAACCGACTAAGTAAAGAGAACCACATAGAACAACTAAATGTTTTGATGTCTCAGTCGGGTTAGCCATTGCAGCTTCTAATCCTGCCTCTAAATGGGGATAGGTAAAGCATTCAGTTAACTCTGGGCAGATAGTTTGAGCTAAGGTAGCTAGAGCTTCGGGGTTCGCCGAGCTGTGGTCAGGAACAGGTACTAGGTATAATCGGTCACAAGGTCGCAGTAAAGCCTGAAAAATATCTGCATGATCTTTAGTAGAAAGAATACCCATCACCCAAGAAACGGGAGTGTTCAGCGTATCCACATACTGACGGAGGGCAACGGCGGCTGCAGGGTTGTGAGCACCGTCGATCAGTAAGGGGCGATCGCGCCAAGTCGTCCATTGTAGGCGTCCAGGCCAAGTTGTTTTTGCCATACCTGATACAATGGCGGCTTCAGAGATATTCCACCCTTGAGATTGGAGGATTTGGAGAGAAGCAATCGCGATCGCTGAATTCATCCGTTGAATCTCTCCCTCTAACCGTAAGGGATACTCAATCCCCTGATAAGATACCCAACGAGAAGGCATGGTTTGGAGTTGGGAGGGTGAACCTGATGGCAAAACTCCTTCAGCATTACTAACCCCCTTACGAGAGTTTTGAGATTTCAAAATTTCGGCAGGTTCTACCCAAATAGCAGGGCATTCTAATGCTTGGATACGCTGCTTTACGACTGTCTCGGCTTCTGCCGGGAGTTGCCCAATCACCGCAGCACATTGGGATTTGATAATACCCGCTTTTTCTCTGGCAATATGGGCTAGAGTCGGCCCGAGTACCTGCCAGTGTTCCCGACTAATCGATGTGATCACACTTACTAAGGGAGAGTCGCATACATTCGTTGCATCCAGGCGTCCCCCTAATCCCACTTCTATCACTGCGATATCCGCATTAGCGTTGGCGAAATACAACCAAGCCGCAGCCGTAATTACTTCAAATTGAGTCGGGGAGTCTTCAGTATCTTCGGGAATGGCAGCTTTAACTTGTTGGAGTAACTCGGCCAAAACTTCCAAAGAAATTGGCTGTTCGTTCAAACAAATTCGTTCGTTCCAATCTATTAAGTGGGGAGAAGTATAGCGCCCCACCCGATAACCAGCTTCTGTCAGTATGGCAGAAAGATAGGCACAAACAGACCCTTTACCGTTGGTTCCTGCAACATGAATAATCGGAACACGGTGGTGAGGGTTGCCTAAATCTGCCAGCAGTCGGTGAATTCGCTCTAAGCCGAGATGGACACCAAAGCGTTGGAAAGGTTGGAGAAGGGAGTCGATGTCCATCTAATTTAGTTTGAGGCTGTTTCTTTAAGTACTGATCAATAAAAAATTATAGGGGCGAATCTTTCGCCCCTACGAGTGTTATTCATGTCGCCTTTAAAAACGCTATGGAATAACCTGATATTCTTTAGATGAGTCCGATCGCACTGGCTAACATCTGCCAATTGTCGCCAATAACCGTACCTAAAACCGTCGTCAGTTGTTGGGTGATGGGTAAGCTGTCCACCACAATCCCCGTACACAAGAGCATCATGTAAAGGATGGAGTATTTAAACATGGAACGAGCAAGTTGCTTATCCGTAGGAGCTTGTAACAGTTGCCATGCTTTTTTGAGAAAGATGATACCCAATCCTACAGCGATCGCACCATAAACAATACCCGAAGCTCCTAAAGGATAAATCAGTAACAGCGAAGCGGGTACAACCAGTAAGGTATAAATCCAAATCTGACGTGTAGTAGACTCTTCACCAACCACAACGGGTAACATCGGAATGTTGACTTTGGCATAGTCATCACGAATCATCAGCGCCAATGCCCAGAAATGGGGAGGCGTCCATAGGAAGACAATCGCAAATAATAACCAGGCTGTCCAACTTAATTCACCCGTCACAGCCGCCCAACCGACTAAAGCGGGAATAGCACCGGCCGCTCCTCCAATCACGATATTTTGGGGAGTATGACGTTTGAGCATGTGAGTATAGATGCCCATATAGAAGATAATGCCAGACATGGCCAAAAGAGCGGCAACCCAGTTGGCGAATACCGTCAGTAGAGTGAACGAAGCACAACCGAGCGCGATCGCAAATAATAAGGCATCACGGGGTTGTACTCGACCGGACGGAATCGGACGATGACGGGTACGCTCCATGTCATAATCGATGTCACGGTCATAAATGCAGTTGAGTACTTGGGCAGAAGCGGCAGCTAAAGTACCACCGACAAGAGTAACTAGGAGTAACAGGGGATCGACTCGTCCATCGGAGGCTAACCACATCCCTGCTGCCGTAGTAATCAGCAGCAGTGGAATAATCCGAGGTTTGGTCAATTGATAGTAGCTTTGAGCCACTTGTAGAAAGTTTTCATGTTGACGGGAGACGCTTGTCCCAACCATGAGTTCACCAATGTCCTTTTCTTGAAACAGCACGCGCTAGATAGTTGTAACGCGATTACACCCTGAACGATTGAGAGGGTTATACCAAATCCAGTGAGAAAACCTTTTTTCTTGACGAGCGGGAGGGGCAGGGGAGCAGGGGAGCGGGGGAGCGGGGGAGCAAGGGGGTAGGGAAGCAGGGGCTATCAATGCGGATTTGATATTCGCTCATCAAGACTTGCTTGTATGAAATGCTGAGTAAATTGAGGCATCTGGAGGAGTAGCCTTGGCGGCATTAAATCGGCTCGGCTTGAGTCTTACACTGGGCGCTATCACGCAATGCCAACACCGTAAAGGCGACCAAAACTCCTAGTAATGCTGCTCCTACCGCTTGGTGCGAAACCGTTAACAGTTCGACAGATAGGTGTAGCCAGAAGGTGGCCACACCCAAGATAACTTGTAAGACTACGAGTCCCCCCGCTAAATTGGCTAAGGTTCTGAGAGTAGGATGGAGTGCTGGCGTCCGCCATGCCATATACACCAGGGCTAATGTGGTTAACGTGGCAGGAACTACACCGACAATATGGCTATTCATCACAAAGCACAGCTCATATCCGGCAAAGCATTGATGCAATGCCCAGCGTGAGCCCACCAATCCACCCAATAAACTTTGCAAATACACTAAAATAGCAGCCGCTAAACCTACCCAAGGTAACTTCCCAACGGCACCCGTACCCTGGTAAGGCATGAGAGCACAGCCAATTACTAGCAAAGTACTGAAAAATAGCAGAGCGGTTCCTAAATGGGCTGTAACGATATCAAACCGCAAGAGTTCTGTTACCGTCAGTCCACCCAAGACACCTTGAAAAACAATTAGCCCGAAAGCAAATGTAGAAGCCCAAGGAAGCCAGTTAGGGAGGGAGCGCCGATACCACCACGATAAGCCCATGAGGGCGATCGCACTTAAACCAATTAAGGCTGCATCCAGTCTGTGAAACCACTCGAGAAAGACTTGAAAATTCATCTGCTTGCTCGGGACTAACTGACCATAGCACAACGGCCAATCCGGACAAGCTAAACCCGCATTCATCACCCGTGTAGCACTGCCTACTGCCATCAGTAGAAGTGTTGCGATTGCAATTTTCCACACCAAGCGACGGATACGTTCTTGTGGCTGAGATGATTCGGATGGGGAAGCAGATCGATAAAAGACTGATTCAGCCATAGCACCAATTGCACGTCAATATTAACTGAACACAAGAGTATTAACTCATCCTTAAGTTATAAATTTTCTTAGGGAAGATGAGATGACTCTTCTTACCACTCTAATGACGCTATCGCTTTAGATAACAGAGTTTTAGAGATTTTTCAGATTGTGAGTTCGACCACACATTTTATTTTATCTCTGTATCAAATTTCACTTTTTCTTTACAAAATACTGAGCAATTCGCTCAGAGTAACGTCTAAAATGAGAACCGTTAAAAAAAGTATGGATTAATACCCAACAAAACTCATCTAAGCGTTTGTTGCAATTGGCTTGATACCCATAGTAATAGGGAAGAACAGCTAAAGTCTGAATACGATTAGATTAAAAATGGTTTGCTATATAAAGATAAAGATGAATTTTTGTATTGTAAAGCTTCATCAAAATCAGAGGACACTGAAGAAATAGTGTTCTATTTCGCTATTGGAAAAAATAGCAAGGGCGCGTGGCAATACGCACCTACCCGGAAGGGAGGGTTATAGCCAACTTAGTAGGTTGAAGTAAACATTTGATCTGGCTGTGTGCTGTTTTTTTGCAGGATTTGTCTAGATGGGTGAATTACCAATAGACACTAGGCCGAATATAAATATAGCCGTAGCTGCCAGAGAGAACACAACCATCAATCCGGCGGGCATAAAGCTACGAGTACTCACAAATCGCTTGATGAAGACGATCAACAGAATCAGTGCCAGTACTGTTGCCGAGGCTAATCCGATCACTGGGTTCTGACGACTAACAAACCATGCAATCCCTAAAGCTATTCCGCTACTAGCACCCGAAATTAAGGATACTTTGCTTTTAGCTTTAATGTATCCCATTAAACCGCCCAGTAAGACCACTAAACCATAAATCAGGATAGACCAGGTAGCCATTTGAAACCCATTATTCATTTTGAAATTGAAATTTTAAATCTTGAATTGTTTACTGCTAAATGATGTCATGGTTTTAGGCTGTTGGGGGAGTCATCTTACTGACGGTTGCAATTCGTATGTAGCCAGTCAGATTTTTTGGCCTCTCGTGAAAATTACCGATGTCTTCTCCAGGAAGGCTTATTTCTACTTTAGTGGATCGCCAAGCGGGTAAGTGAGCTGATATTAGGCAATGTAAATCCCCCCGCGACTTTTGGATTTGCTAAACGGGGGAGTTAGAAGATCAGAAAGCACGGTTTTTACCGATCTGGGCGTTTTTTGTCAACGCTGTCCGACTTTTCCTCATGACGCGATTCACGACGTAAAGGAGTGGAGTCGATCAGTGCGGCTTCAAGTTCCATGCGTTGCTCCATCTGGCGCAAAAAGTAACCCGTCATCATGGCTGAGGCCAACAAACCTGCTAGGTTCTCCCGATCGGTAGTAATTTGCACGTTAAAGCTTTCTGAAGGGAGCATCCCTACCAGTCCCTGGACGTTCTGAGAGATGATCTGTTGAATCTCAGGACTTGCGGATTTAGCAACCTGTGATAAAACATCAGGTGATTGATGCTGAAGATAATTCAGCAGTGGATTGGGTTGCTCATCTTCCGGTTGGGAACTGAGAAAGTCAGGATTAAATACCATTAGGAATCTCAGGTTTGACTTACTTAGTTTCTACTCTAAACGATTGTGCTGACCGCCGACCTCTGATTTTCGAGGTAAAAGCTAGTTCTTTAGGCGTAAATATGGGATAAAATTGAGTTTTTAAAGGAACGATGAAGAATTAATCAAGGTTGGGATTGCTTCTCTAACGAGGGAAGCAGGCGATCGAGTTCAAAATGCTGATGAAATTTTTCAGTCACTTGTAACCAGTAAGAACGACCTTCTGTTTGTCGGCGTCTGTGGACAAAACCTAAATCCATCAATTCCTGGACGTGTTGATAAGCGCCACTACCGCGCAATTCTATGAGGTCAGTTTGAGTGATAGGATTTTTCAGCGCGATCGCGGCCAATGTCCTTAATGCACCTACACCTAATTCAGCCGGTACGAGGTCTCGCATTATATCGTGAAAGGATGACCGCAACTGTAAGCTGTAGCCTGCGGGGGTTTCCACGACTTCTAGGGCACTATCTCGGTGTGCGTAGTCGGCCATCAGCTCAATGAGAGCATCCATCGCTGCATCGCGATCGCATTCTGCCAATTCAGCAATTTCTGTAATTGAAAGGGGTTTTCCCTTCAGGTATAAGACTGCTTCTATCTGGGTAGCAAGACGAGGCATTTACGATTTTAGATACGAGGATTTTAGCTTTACTAGTGTAGTCTGCTCCTCAACCGTTGTTAACCCTACCCGATTGTGAGCTTGCTGGATTGCCTTAATCAAGTTGCCGTCCGGTCAATTCCACGAAGATATCTTCTAGGTTCGATGGCCGTACCATCAAGCCGGTTTTATCCGGTAGGCTTTCTAGGTAAGCATTGGCTTGGGCTAAATCAGGGAAGAATTTGTATTCTAAGCGATCGCCCACTTGTTTCATCACCAATCCTTCACCATGTTGAGCTTTAAGCTGTTGCAGAGTCCCTAATTCAATCAACTCGCCTGCATCCATAATGCCAATCCGTCCAGGTTTGCCTGTGCCATAACCATCGCACAAAAATTCCACCTCTTCCATATAATGCGTGGTTAATAACATCGTCATTCCCTGCTTATTCAAATCACGAATAATTTCCCAGAGACGACGGCGGGTTTGGGGATCGAGTCCGACAGTGGGTTCATCCAAAAACAGAACTTTCGGTTCATGCAACAGTGCCCTAGCAATTTGCAGGCGGCGCTTCATCCCCCCAGAAAGGGTTTTGGCAATCGAATCCCGTCGATCTGCTAATTCTACATACTCTAACCACTGATGAATCAAGTGCTTGCGCTTGGGGTTGGGAATGTGATGCAAGCGTCCGTGCAGCTCCATATTTTCCCATACGGTGAGGTCGGCATCGATGCTAATTTGCTGGAGGACAACACCGATATTTTGCTTCACTTGTAGGGGGTGACGTGTCACATCGTAACCTGCCACCTCAATTTGACCTGAACTTGGACGTGTCAGCGTGGTTAGCATCCGAATGGTAGTAGATTTCCCGGCACCATTGGGGCCGAGTAAGCCAAACATCTCTCCCGATTCAATAGAGAAAGAGAGATTATTGACTACAGAGACTTGATTGTAGGTTTTATGGACGTTCTGAAGAGAAACTGCGGCGGGCATAGATGCCTGTACAAAATGAGACAACTTTACAAATCATCATATCTCGTTCAATCAGTTCATGGAGGGGAGCGGGGG
>CAZPRJ010000002.1:199343-232285 GCA_964588805.1 uncultured Microcoleus sp.
CGGGGGAGCGGAGGAGAATAAAAAACAGAAAAACCTTCTGTATTCTGTCTTCTGCCTTTTGCTATAAATGCTGATTCGCTTATCCGATAATTGAAATCTCAAGGAAATCAAAGAGACTACTGCTTAGCGATCGCTGTTTATGACCCAGCTTACTCTAGTTATTGCTAACAAAAATTATTCATCCTGGTCACTGCGTTCTTGGTTAACGATGAAGCAGGCAGGTTTGGACTTTGCTGAAATTCGGATTCCGTTGGATATGCCGACAACCTACCGAGATATTCGTCGCTATTCTCCTTCCGGACGGTTGCCCGTTTTGCTCGACGGGAACATTAAGGTTTGGGAATCACTAGCAATTTGTGAGTATGTGGCAGAACACTGGGCTCCTCAGTTATGGCCGGCAGATACAGCACTAAAAGCCCACGCTCGCTCGATTAGTGCTGAAATACATGCAGGTTTTGTGAGCCTACGCGAAAGTATGCCCATGGACTGCCGTGCCCGATTTCCAGGCATGGGATTGAATCCTGGGGTACAAGCGGATATTGATCGAATTTTGTCCATTTGGCGCGAGTGCCGTCAACAGTTTGAAGACAAAGGAGATTTTTTATTCGGTCATTTTACGATCACCGATGCCATGTTCGCCCCGATTGTGTCTCGGTTTATCACCTATGGTGTGAAATTAGATAGGGTGTCTCAAGCCTATATGGATGCCTTATGGGCACTGCCCGCTATGCAGGAATGGGTAGAAGCTGCAACCCATGAAGTGGAAACAATTTATACCTATTAATTCAACGCTCAACGGTATGTAATGCGAATTCTTTTAGTTGATGATGAAGTTGAGTTAACTGACCCCCTAAGCCGAGTTTTAAGCCGGGAAGGTTATACCGTAGAGGTGGCTTACGATGGAGCATCAGGCAGTGAGTTGGCTGCCTGTGGCCATTACGACTTGCTGATTTTAGATTGGATGCTACCCCAGCAGTCAGGATTAGAAATTTGCCAACAGTTGCGATCGCAAGGGCAAACAACACCTGTACTTTTTCTTACAGCGAAGGACACCCTTGATGACCGAGTGGAAGGATTAGATGCAGGGGCAGATGACTATTTAGTGAAACCCTTTGAACTACGGGAGTTATTGGCCAGAGTTCGAGCTTTATTGCGGCGTTCTGGGGTAATGGATAGCAGTAGTACACAGCGTTTGCGTGTAGGCAATCTGGAACTCGATTTAGAAAATCAACTCGCCTATCGCGATGGACGCTTAATTGAACTCTCGGAGAAAGAAAGTCAGTTGTTAGAATTCTTCATGCGTCATGCTGGCCAATTGTTAACGCATGGACAGATTTATCAACATCTATGGGCAGATGATGAACAACCCAGTAGTAATGTGGTGGCGGCTTTGATTCGTTTGTTACGTCGCAAAATTGAAAGCAAAGGAGAAATACCCCTGATTCACACCGTTTATGGAAAAGGCTATCGTTTTGGAGACAGCAGCATTTAACCTCAAAAGTCCAGCTAAAATGTACCGACACACTCTGGCTTGCCTTGAAGAAGTGAGTGATGAAATGCTAGTAAATAATTTTCTAATTCTTCGATGCCATTATTGACACAGAATAATACTCTTAATCTTCCAGTTCGGATTGGTATTGTGGGGACTGGGTTTGCTGCCACACGACGGGCAGAAGCTTTGCAGGCCGATGAGCGATCGCATTTAGTAGCCGTGAGTGGGCATACCCCTGAAACCACCCAAGAGTTTGCCCAAAACTACAATATGTCAGCCGTTGACTCTTGGACGGATTTGGTCGTACATCCGGAAATTGATTTAGTGATAGTTTGCACGATTAATCTCGATCACGGGATGGTGGTGCGTGCAGCTCTCAACGCAGGCAAACACGTTATTGTAGAATATCCCCTTTCCCTCGATCCTCATGAAGCTGAGTCACTGATTGCGCTAGCGGAAACCAAGGGCAAGTTGCTGCACGTCGAACATATTGAATTATTGGGCGGTTTGCATCAAGCCTTGCGGGAATACTTACCCCAAATTGGCAAGCCTTTTTATGCCCGTTATGTCACGATTAATCCCGAACATCCCGCACCCAAACGCTGGACGTATCACCCAGAACTTTATGGTTTTCCCTTAACGGCAGCGCTTTCCCGTATTCATCGCTTGACTGATTTATTTGGCAAGGTTTCTTCTGTAAGCTGCCAGTCTCAATTTTGGTATGAGGCTGAGTATTTTACCAGTTGTTTATGTACGGCTCAACTGCGATTTGTCAACAGCTTAATTGGAGAAGTGACCTATGGCAAAGGGGAAGCTTTTTGGCAGCCTCAACGCACGTTTGAGGTACAGGGTGAACAAGGAACACTGCTATTTGAAAGCGATCGCGGTATCTTGATTCAAGGAGAAGAACGGATACCCATTGAAGTAGCTGGGCGTCGCGGTTTGTTCAATAAAGACATGGGAATGGTATTAGATTATTTAGTATCTGGAAAGCCTTTATACGTATCACCGGCTGCTAGTTGTTATGCCCTTAAGGTTGCAGATGCTGCTCGCTTATCTGCACAAATGGGTAAGACAGTCGTTTTGGATAGTTAACGTTTGAACTGAGCAAAGTAGAAGTCTTTCTAAAACTCCTGAACACAGGGGGCTGCCAAATTATTTTGTAAAAATTCCCAATTCAAGTTGTTTCCTGTAAATATGTCAGTTCTAATTAAGTAACTCATACTGTACTTCGACGCGCCCAATACCGTCATACCGCTCAATTGGTTGCCTGAAGGGTAGAGCATTAACGGGTTTAGCCAAAGGTTCATTGACCATGACATTGACATCTTCACTGACATTCCAAGCATTTTGAGCGGGCGTAAAAAATCTCGCAGAAGCTGGAGCATTACTTAGTGAAATCTGTGCTTGGTTTTCATTTAAAAAGAATTCATCAAAGTCGTCATCTACCGTTAATCGTTCAATATTCCTAAGCGAATTCCCAGATAAGGTTAATTCTCCAGCGTCTGATTTAGAGACTACGGTTGGCTGTGCCTGTGCCATCCCCCCGAAGCTGAACATAGCTGTGAGCAGACCCAAGGCTGTCATTATTCTAAGTATCATTTAATGGCACTCCATATAAAACTCGTTACTTTTTATGATTTTCAATTTCGGTAACAATAACCTCTATCGTAGGAACCTGTAATCAGTTATTCTCTATCTTCTATTGGATAGATTTTTGTCTAGAAATTAGGAGGCAGGAGTTCAGGAGCCAGGAGCCAGGAGGGGAAATTGTCATCCTTACTCATAGCGCTTTGAAACAGCTCATAGGGACTCTTGCATAACCTTGTCGCTAACAGAGAGATGAGTGAATAGGACGAACTGTGGGAGGTAGCCATGATGAAACGCCTTATCGCTAGCATCTTCATCACCACTTGTCTATGGGCAGTGGCTTATCTCTCCGAACCCCAGCAACCTTCCCCTTCAACACCACAGCTCTCTACTTCTGGCAACTCCTTTTCCCTTTCAACAGAAGGCGACATAGAACAGAAGCTCTGATATCCAGTCTGAGTACGGAACTCTACAGCCTTTTTCAGCAGGCTCTCCCCCTGTATCCTTAAACCCATAAGGAGAATCAGGGCTAGAGAGGTGTATGTTAAGTAAAACACCGGAAATCCCAAACCATTTGCCAAGAAAGAAAAAACATCGTTCAATAAGGTTGATTGTTGCTCAGAAGAGAGAAGAACACTATGTCACCTCTACAAATTGCCGTCCTAATCGGGTTATTCATCGTACTCTTCAAATTTGTCGCGTCTGTATTTGGTTATGGCAACGCACCCATCCTTAATAACTTAGTTACCGTCCTCCTGAGTATCTTTGTCACCTTTGAAATTGTTAAGCTGGTGCAAGCGATCGCGCTACGCTTCGGTGCAGCCTGAGTGCCTTGCTCTAACCAATTCCATCACCGTTGTCAGAGAACTTAAATAATGGCAAAGTCAGAGGTCAGATATCATAGTGCAGGCGTTTTGCCAATATGATTCATCCGTTATTTTTTGCAATTCATCACTGACTTCTGACCCTAGTGCCGTTTTGGGGATTTCACGCATTCAGGTTGCTTCCTTTTTTGGGGGAACTGGACGTGAACCAGCAACCAAAGTTCAAAATGCTTACATGGTAAGTGTTTCGTTGATTATAAACAGTAGCTTTATTTCGATCGCTTTGTACTAGTGAAGTTTAAATGTGAGGGATAATCCTAAACATTAACTCTTATTTGGCGCTGACTTCTACCTCTCTCTAGGTTATTTTAAAACGATAATTTTCTTGCTTTGGACTCACAAGTACAAATACAGCTTTTCGTCGTTTCAAGGGCTTTTCAATCCCATCTAACCCTGATAATCTACGCAAAAACCTCATCAAATTAATTGATTGTGGTGTTAAAGCGACCTACCTCCCTATGAAGCGCCGTTGGATTAAATTTATTTTTGAACGAAATATTTATGTCGTCGATCTAGACAGTGTTGGTCATTTTTCGCTTGCTGAAAATGGTCGCTTGATGTTTTACTTACCGGATGGTAAAGTCTCAATTGTTATTCATCCACATAGTAATCAAGATACTTATCAACAAGTTTTAGACTACATAGAAAAAACAACAGGGCAATCTATATCACAGAAGAAGGGAATAAGGAATGGGTAACGGCCAGGTAAGAGATAATAGGGAGGATTAGGCGCGAATATTGCTATGGATATCTCGCCCTCATCCCGTCTTCGACTACTTTAATTTAAATTAGTACAGTATGGTGGAATATTCACTAAGCTGTTGCGCTTACAAATTGTATTATGGTGGTTGGTAAAATCCTTGCTACTAGTCGATTTCTTCATTTTGAATTGCTTACCCGCAGGTGATTACTTAGTTCATTGACTTAAGATGAGTGGAAATTAAGCGCTTGAATAAGGCTTCTGTCCAGCCAGCTTCTTTGAAGACAGTAGATAGGGTTACTTCCACGTAAGCTTGCTCAATAAAAGCTAAATCAATCATGCAAATTCGACTGAGAGCGTCTTTTAATTCCTCCGGCTTACCCTCGGCTTTGATATGCTGATCAACTTGTCGTACCACCATTGCCATTGCTGGGACAACATGCTGAGGGCCAATACCAACACGGACGTGAACTAGACCTATTTTCCAACGGCGGTCAGCGTAGGCATTGCCCCAATTATCTACACCTGTAAACATTTCGTGAAACCATTCAATAAAACTTTGGTGTAAACGGTGAATGCGTCCATTGTCTCCAAAGTTCAAAATGGCATTCATTTCAGCATCACGACCTAAATAATCATAAAAGTGATCAGCCATTTCTGGGGCAATTTTTAAGCCCCAATCTGCATGGGATTTGAGGAGAGATTTGTCCCTGCCCGTAAAACCAATGCGTTCTTCCATTGTTGCCATCAAGGCATGGGGTTCTAAAATCATCATTGAGTAATTTAATTGTAGGTTGTACGAATTTTAGCTAAGTATTATTACTGGTAAATTGTTTGTTTTAGCTGCCTATAGAGTTATTATATTTCAAGAGATAAAGAATGACTAAGGACTTAGACTGATTACGGCTGTGCTTAAAAAAACTCAAACTAACGGGTATCAATTCTGTATAAAGAACAAAGTATCCTTTTGTAGGATCATTCCTGCGATACCCTAGACAATCCAATTTAGATTTCAAAATTTAGTTCTATGTCTGAATCCACCATAGAGTCAATTCTTCAAGAAAAGCGCCTATTCCATCCATCCTCGGAGTTTTCCCAGAAGGCTCATATCAGGAGTCTCGATGAGTATAAACAACTTTACGAAAAAGCTAACGCCGACCCTGTACAGTTTTGGGCTGAGCTAGCAGAAACGGAGTTGGACTGGTTCCAGAAGTGGGATACGGTTCTCGATTGGCAACCCCCGTTTGCTAAATGGTTTGATGGCGGCAAGATTAATATTACTTACAACTGTCTTGACAGACACCTCAAAACATGGCGTCGGAATAAGGCCGCGTTGATTTGGGAAGGTGAACCGGGAGATTCGCGGACACTAACTTATCTCCAGTTACACCGGGAAGTGTGTCAGTTTGCCAATGTCTTGAAACAATTGGGAGTACAAAAAGGCGATCGCGTGGGAATTTATATGCCCATGATTCCCGAAGCAGCGATCGCGATGCTAGCTTGTGCTCGCATTGGTGCGCCCCATACCGTTGTGTTTGGGGGATTCAGTGCGGAAGCCTTGCGCGATCGCTTAATTGATGGTGAAGCCAAGCTGGTGATTACAGCCGATGGGGGTTGGCGTAAAGATGCGATCGTTCCCCTCAAAGTCCAAGTAGACAAAGCCTTAGCCGATGGTGCAGTACCCACGGTGAAAAATGTTCTTGTTGTGCAGCGCACCCAGCAACAAATCCACATGGAACCCGGCCGCGACCATTGGTGGCATGATTTACAACAGGGAGTTTCCGCCGATTGTCCCCCTGAACCCATGGATAGCGAGGATATGCTGTTCATTCTCTACACCAGTGGCAGCACGGGCAAGCCGAAAGGCGTTGTCCACACCACAGCCGGTTATAACCTCTACACCCATACAACCGTAAAATGGGCATTTGACCTGCAAGATACCGATGTCTACTGGTGTACGGCTGATGTGGGTTGGATTACCGGTCACAGTTACATTGTTTATGGTCCCTTGTCCAATGGTGCTACCTCTTTGATGTACGAAGGTGCGCCTCGGGGTTCCAATCCAGGTGCATTCTGGGATGTGATTGAAAAACACGGCGTTACCATTTTTTATACGGCTCCAACAGCAATTCGGGCATTTATTAAGATGGGCGAACACCATCCTAAAGCCCGGAATCTTTCCTCACTGCGGTTATTGGGAACGGTGGGTGAACCGATTAATCCGGAAGCTTGGATGTGGTATTACCGAGTGATTGGGAATGAACGCTGCCCTATTGTCGATACGTGGTGGCAAACGGAAACGGGTGGTTTTATGATTACGCCTCTACCGGGTGCTATTTCCACAAAACCCGGTTCTGCAACATTTCCGTTCCCAGGCATTCTCGCGGATGTGGTGGATTTGGATGGCAATCCTGTACCGAATAATCAAGGTGGCTATTTAGTGGTGAAGCATCCTTGGCCGGGAATGATGCGTACCGTTTACGGCGATCCCGATCGCTTCCGCCGCACTTACTGGGAACACATTGCACCGAAAGATGGGCAGCACTTCTATTTTGCCGGAGATGGTGCACGTTGCGATGAAGACGGTTACTTCTGGGTGATGGGGCGTGTGGATGATGTAATTAATGTGGCCGGACACCGCCTCGGTACGATGGAAGTGGAGTCGGCTTTAGTGTCTCACCCGGCGGTGGCAGAAGCGGCGGTTGTGGGGAAACCCGATGAGGTAAAAGGGGAAGATGTGTTTGCGTTTGTGACGTTGGAAGGGTCTTATACTGCGAGTCAGGAATTAGAGAAAGAACTCAAGCAGCACGTTGTCAATGAAATTGGCGCGATCGCACGTCCGGGTGTGATTCGGTTTACGGATGCGCTGCCCAAGACGCGATCGGGTAAGATTATGCGGCGATTGTTGCGAAATCTGGCCGCCGGTCAAGAAGTTGCCGGGGATACCTCGACACTCGAAGACCGTAGTGTGTTGGATAAGCTACGCAGTGGAGCTTAAATAGGAGTCAGGGGTCAGGAGCCAAGGGTCAGGGGAGTATGATTTTCATGGGCGGTAGTGGTATTGCTGCCATAAGGGGTTCTCTTGTAACCCACATGGCAGCAACTACAACTGCCACAAGCATGGCTGGGGCTGATGGAAGTGGATAATTGTTGCTGTGTATCATTAAATCAACCCACTGTCTAGACTTTGACTCCTATTACATGGGTACAGATGGTCACTTTACAATAGCTGAATTTTTGTTGCGCTAAGCTTTCGACCCAATTATACCAGTAACAACTTCAGGTTAAATTTAAGAGGAAGGTCGAGCGTCGCTCGACCTTCTCTTTGTTGGAAAAGAGTAGCGATTGTGCTTGAACCCGTCCTCTATCGCGCCCGGACTTACGGAAAAGAAGCCCAATTGCTTCGATGAGATTTATAAGGTTTTATTGATGACTGCCAATAATTCCTCTTGTTTCTGACTCTCTTTCTTCTCTATATATTCTATTAATTTTTCAAGCTTTTTAGAGTCAGCGTTGATTATAGCTTCTCTGCGGTTCTCAATTTCCTGTACAATTGCTTTCCACTTTTGCAGGTTTTTAAGTTCAGCTTCTTTTAAAACTCCTATGGTTTGGATTTGGTTTTGTTTTGTTACCTCTTCGATTTTTATGATGTTGGTATCTGAGGATTCTTTTAATGCTTTTATAGTTTGATTGAATCCTATAAAGGCAGCTTGATAAGCTTTTTCCAAAGATTCTTCAGATTCTCGTATGATTGTTTCCAAGATATTCTCGAAATTGGGAGTCTCAGACATCTGTTTTATTTTTCTTCTGTAAAATATATCCTCATAAAAAAGTCTAGACAACCATACTTGTTGCCTAAACCTTCTGATGTCAAGATACAAAATGGCACTTTTTACCGCTTCAAAGAACTGGCGTCTCTACTTTAGTTAAGCATTTTCTTGATTTTATCTTTCATGTATTCTAAAGCGTGACGGGCTTGGCTTTCAGCTTGCTTTGCTTTCCCTTCACCTTTATCTTTAGGGTCGCCAGTCATGTTCCCCAGTGCTTCTTGGACTTTCCCTTCAATGTTTTTAGCAATGGCTTTTGCTCTATTTGTTAGGCTCATTTATTTGCTCCAAGTGATTTATTAAGATTGATTTCAAAAGCAGGTAAAAGGTCATGTCTGTAGGCGGTCTTCCTCGTCTTTGACAAGCCGATAACACTGGCAGCTAACTGCTTCGAGACCTAGACTATCGAGGATAGTCATCTGACCCCGACTGTAGCGAATCAGCTCCGCTTTTTGAAGCCTCCCAGCCACTACCGTGATACTGGCACGGCGCACCCCCAGCATTTGCGAGAGGAACTCATGGGTGAGCGGAAACTGGTCTGACTGCACGCGGTCGCGTGTCATCAGCAGCCAACGGCAGCAGCGCTCTTCCACTGAGTGGTGAGGGTTGCAGGCAGCCGATTGTGAGATTTGGAACATCAGCGCGTGGGTGTAGCGCAGCAGCAGACCGTGAAGCGGATTATCTAGGTTAACCGAGTCTTTGAATACATCCGCCCTCATCCTCATCGCTTCCCCAGGAACCTGCACAATTGCCTTGAAGGGTGTTGCCTCGATTCCCAAGAAAACCGAGAGACCAACCATGCCTTCATTTCCCACCAGACCCACTTCGGCTAGGGTGTACTCTTCCACGATGGTGAGTACAGAAACTACGGCATTAATAGGAAAATAGAGGTACTCGATGAGTTCTCTTGACTCGTAAAGGACTTCCTTGAAAGGCAGCGAGACCCTTTCCAAGTTGGGTTCTAGACGTGCTTTAACCTTATTGGGGAGAGCAGCCAAAAGCCGATTTTCCACCGACATCGGGGGGGGGTTGGGCAGGGACATTGAGGCACTCCTTGAGCCAGTTGCGTTTAAAAAAGACAACTGACGGCACAAGGCACGGTTTAAAGGTTCCGCTTCCGATGTCAAAAGGTGAAATCTCTAAAGCACAAGCTCTACGGCTAGTTGCTTACACAACTACTCTAACAAATTTTGTACGTTGGCGCACAGAAGTGTTATAGTTAATAGTGAGTACGATAGCGTACCTAAGAATTCAAATTGCTGCCGCCTTGGAGGTCGGTATCAGCAAAGCTGTCAACAACCCACGCTTGACTCTTTGAGTACAAGCGGTGCGTGTAAAAAGATTTGACTGAGTTCCAGAAGTACAGCGCCCTCTTTTACATCCGCAGCTCCGTCTTCTCTGCATCACGGACTTCGGGTTCTCTCTCCTAGTGGCGCTCACCAGCCAGATTAGGCGGACATTGAGCCTTAAGGCAGGTTTTTTCTGACTTGCCCCGGACTATCCGGCGACTCAAGGGTTATCGCGTTCCCCAAGTGGTGAGTTGGCAACTTTCTCGGTACTCGGTTGAGACGCGATCTTCGTACACAAACAACTATTGCACCTTCTCTCGAACGGTTTAGGTGGAAAGCTGTGGCAGATGAACGACATTCATTGTAACACTTGACGACTTTTGTGCTTACAAAGATTTAGTAGAGACCAAACACTTATAAAATCCTGTAACTGTTTGCCGTTTAGGGATGTCGCCTCCCTAACCAAGAATCTTCCTCAGAAATATTAGGTTCCTGCAAACAAATTTCCTTTTTTAAAGGAATGCTCAATATGACTGCTTTAAATTCTGTTATTAATGATTCTCTGAAAAAATTCTCTGCTTCTATATCAACGATAGTCGCAAAATTCAACTTCTCCCGACTCTTCCAAGCCTCTTTCCACCCAATGAAAATTATTTGATAAATTACGTTTTTTTTACAATACGGGGAATCTCTAGTTAGCTATCTCTCTTTATTCAAGCTTTGCTCCGGCAATGCAGGTTTGGTATTGGTGGTAAAACTTTAAAATTCACTTTGCTTTTTAAGCACATTTCTATCTAAAGATTAGTGATTTTCTTGACAAAAGCTTGTGTAATAAAGGTGTTGTGATTACGCAAGGATTCCTTTGTTTTACTTTCTGCTCAAAACCATAAAATCAAAGGAAGTATAAGGTAATAATTGAGAGCTAATAGGTATTTTACGAAACCGTTTGGCTCTGACTAACTTATACAAAAATACATCTTTATAAAAGTTTTTTATTAAGAGGAATGAAAATGGATGCTACTGAACTGTTGAGGCTATATGCAGTCGGGAGAAGGGATTTCCAAGGAACTAATCTGAGTGGCACACGCTTAAATGGTGTCAACTTGAGTGGAGTTAACCTCAGTGGTGCCGATTTAAGTGGAGCTTACTTATACAAAGCCATCCTGGATGAAGCCGATTTAACGAGTGCCAACCTGCATGACACCACAATGCCAAATGGCACAATCCATGTCTGAAACTGGCAGCACTAGGATTATCTCTCCAAGGTCGCATACTTTCAGTGAATAAAATCTGAAATTTGCTCTCTGTAGGGACATAGCTCTGCTTTCTGCAAAAGTAAATTTTCTCAAGTGAATGGTACTAAAAACTCTAGATGATTGCTCTAGAGACACAGACAGCGATACCTGGAAGTAATCGTGCGAACCCTGAATTATTCACAGCATTTTTAGGAAAGATTTATGACAACACAATCAACTATTCCTGAAGGCAAGCATCGCCTTGCTCTCAATTGGCCGACTGTTGCTTTTATGGGTGCAGTTCACGGCGTCGCTCTTTTGGCTCCCTGGTTTTTTTCTTGGTCAGCTTTGGGAGCCATGATAGTTCTTCACTGGTTATTTGGCAGCATTGGTATTTGTTTAGGGTATCACCGACTTTTAACTCATCGTAGTCTTCAGGTGCCCAAGTGGTTGGAATATATTATTACGACTATCGGTGCCCTCGCCCTTCAAGGAGGACCCATTTTCTGGGTTGCGGCACACCGGATGCATCACGCCCATACTGAGGATGCAGACAAAGACCCTTACTCGGCTTCGCGGGGTTTTTGGTGGAGCCATATCCTGTGGCTTTTTTACATCCGCGAGGAGTTTTTCAACTACGAGCGTTATAAAAAATTTGCACCTGACCTAGACCGTGACCCCTATTACCGTTGGTTGAATCGTAACTACTTTCTCCTACAAATTCCCTTGGGACTACTGTTGTATGGGTTAGGAGGATGGTCGTTTGTCATCTACGGGATATTCTTAAGGTCAGTATTGCTCTGGCATAGCACCTGGTTGATTAACTCAGCAGCTCACCTGCGAGGGTATCGTAATTTTTCTTCAGATGATGGCTCCCGTAACCTTTGGTGGGCAGCGCTCTTAACGTATGGAGAAGGTTGGCACAATAACCACCATGCTCATCCTAATGTGGCAAAAGCAGGACAGCGTTGGTGGGAAATTGATGTAACTTGGTGGGCGATTCAAGTTTTAAGTACTTTGGGTTTAGCCCAAAAAATTGTCAGGCTGAATCCCGAAGGTTCAGTTCAAGGGTAAAGTCTAATTTATCTTGATTATTAGGTTTACTTAACTTAGGCAGATATTGAGGAAAATGAATCTAGAAGTAGCTCTTTTTTCTTCAAAATTAACTGCTAAGAGTGAAGCTTAATTATGAGCAACTGGTACAAGTTAGACTCAGTAGAGGTGTTAAGGCAACTCAATGCTTTTTTGGGGGTCAAATAGCAATATCAGACCCAAAAGGCGATCGCAGCCCTCAAACTGAATTGAGGTATTAGTTATCCTGACCTAGGAAATATACATTATCTCGTTTATTGTGTAAATATTTCGTTACTATAAGTTTATAGAACTTTACACGAGGGCTAACACCCATGCGCTACACCGATAACCAAGGGAAAACCCTCAGCCTCAATGAATGTATGACTGCTGACAGCTTCTTGATGCAATCTGAAGTGTATATCAACGAGCCACAGGAGATGCATTTCAACCCCCAAGGAGAACTACAAGCCGGAAAGAAATCGAACCAAACACTAGCACATCGTAGTGATGGCAGTGAGTTGCTCCCTGCTGAAGTCCAAGCCAATACACGTCCCGATGGCAGCCAATTGCCTCTCGCCGCTGGCTACACAGTAGACGATGAGGGAATCACCAATAACTACGCCCTTGAACCTGCTATGTACTTAGCAGAATATCCCTCACCTAAACAGCAACAGCGCTATGCCTTGCAGGGGGCAGTCACTATTTTATTCGTTGCCTTGACACTGTGGAGTGCATTGGCTGTCAGCTAGGCATAACAATAGCTAGGTATTTAGCTTCTTCTCCAGATATCTAGCGAGCATTACCCCCTTTAGTTTTTGCCCCAAGTGGACACAGGAGCCACCGCGTGAATCAGCCCATGGAATTATCTTTAGAGCAACAATTTAGCATCAGAACCTTTGCCGACCAAGTACAGCACATGTCCCGCGAACAAGCCCAAGAGTTTTTGCTCATGCTGTATCAGCAGATGATGATGAAGGAAGCGATGTACCTGCATTTTTTGAAGCAGGAGTGGAAACTAGACTCAGGTGCGATCATTGACCTGAGCAAGGAAGCCAATCAGGAAGGCTTATAGAATCATAATTAATGGCGTTTAAATTCCACTGTGGCAAGTAGTGAAAGAAGTGGAATAACCGATGCTTAACACCTTCCGCCCAAAAACTGCCACTGATTTCCGGCAGATCCCCGACTTCTGAATCAGATTCATCCCCCACAATAGGTTTCAACAAAGAAGTCGGGGATCTGATTTGTCTGTTCTTGATCGCTTGATTGTTTGTTTGCACAGCCAGAAGGCGAGGCAAGACCTGACCTCCTCAACTAGCTCCCTGGCATCTCTATTTAGCCGAAGAAGTATTGTGGAGGCAACCCTCTATGTTTAGCAGCCTTACTGGTTTAATCAATCCCACTGGCAGCGATTGGGGAGAGCGCTTACTCAACACCGTTGCCAGTCAAACAATTCGCTACCTATTTACTCAAAGCGAGTCAGTCGAAGTCTTTGTCTGCTGTCATCCTTCCCATAAACTCTTGCAAGGCAGCATTGATAGCTTCAAAATGACGGGTCGTGGGCTGGTCATCCGTAATGATTTTAAGGCGGAAGAACTATCTTTTAAAACCGATGCCGTATCGATTGACTTCAGTAGCGTTTTGAGCGGCAAATTGGTTTTAAGGCAATCCACCCAAGCCGTTGCTCAAGTCACCCTCTCTGAAACAGGCATCAACCAGGCTTTTCAGTCTGAACTGGTGAAAAAGCGTTTGGTGAACCTCTCCCTACCTGCATTAACCGACCTATCTGGCGCTGAGCTGGTCTCCTTTGAAGCTGTCCAACTACAGTTATTGCCCAACAATCGAGTGCAGATTTGGGCTAAAGCCGACCTAAGCAATGGCGAACTCATACCGATTAGCCTGAGTGCAACCCTAGGGATTGAGCGGCGGCGTCGCCTTGTTTTTGGTGACCCGAAGTTTGAAGCAGACACAGTGCTAGAATCTCAACGGGACATCTCTCAATCCCTGAGCATGACATTGGCTCAAATTTTGGATGGCATGGTCGATCTGGAGCGATTCGATCTCGATGGCATCACGATGCGGCTCAACCGATTAGAAACCCAAGGGAAACATTTGATTTTCAGCGGCTACGCTCAGATAGATCGCATTCCCGCTAGCTCCTAATCTACCGAAATGGGTGGGGGTTTGTACCCCACTCGCTTGACTCGGCTGCCTACCCTCAACTCATAAGCCAACGCGCATAACTTAGAACAAAGCTGTCAAATCCTTGCCCTGTCCCTCGGTCTTCCCGTCAGTCTCAACAAACAAATTAGAAATGTAAAAGTTTATTAGCTGTTGTACCTTTAACCCCCATGAATGTGGAGTCGCTTACTTAAATTTTGTATATTTTCAACAGAGCCGAAGACTCTTAGCATAAAAAAATGTATTATTCCTATTATTAATAATAAATTAAGTTATAAGATGAGTTTTTTATTTTATGGTCAAGCGATCGCTCCAGGCATCACCCGCCGGAATTCAACAGGCTAGAAGATCGTTTGCCCGCCAAGGTTGGACTCAAGAAAACCTGGCTCTTGAAGTGAACCTAAAGACTCGTCAGCCCGTTTGGAGATTTTTCTCAGGTCGTCCGATAGAACACCATACCTTTAAAGAAATTTGCTCTGTTTTGGAGTTGAATTGGCGGGAGATTGCGGAAAATCCGCCAGCAGAGGGTTCAGAACCCGAAGAACAGGCACGTTTAAATATTGATGTCTTGGTACGACAGGTGCGATCGCAACGCTGTGACAAAATTCAAAACCAGTGCGGCACATTGCAGCTATTAGATATTAGCCGTCCCGTTGGGATCGACGATATTTACATTGATGTCAATATTGTGGAGGAAATCCCAAGCCAACAGTGGTTAGAGATCGCTGATTTAAAAAGCCTTACCCCAGAGGAATTTGACCGCTTTGGCTTGGGTAAAGTTTCTCAGAAACAAATATCAGGCATGAGGGCAGTTGAAACCCACTCTAAGCTCAGAGTGTTAGGTAAACCAGGGTCTGGTAAAACTACTTTTTTGCAACATCTCGCCATTGAGTGCAACCAAGGCAAATTTGCAGCAAACCGGGTTCCTATTTTTATTACCTTAAGAGATTTTGCGGACGAGTCTAAAGAGGCAGGTCATAGCAGCTTCTTAAACTACATTCGAGCAGAATTTCTCACCTCTGGAATTTCAGACCCCTCCGTCATTGAAACCCTGCTGCGTGAGGGTAGAGTCTTGCTGTTACTCGATGGGCTCGATGAAGTACTCGGAGCAGATAGCAACGCCGTCGTCAAAGAAATCCGCAGATTCTCCGAGAATTATGAAAAGAATCTATTTGTCACCACCTGTCGAACAGCACGTCAAACGTTTACCCTCAGGCGCTTTACGGACGTGGAAATTGCCCCATTTACCCAAGAACAAATTGCGGCCTTTGCTCAGAAGTGGTTTGCCACATTGACGAAAACGAATGCCGGGGATGACGTTGATCCAGCCGTTCAGTTTATTGAGAAACTGAACTTGCCCGAAAACTTTCAATTCCGTAGACTTGCCGTCACGCCCTTGTTTCTACATCTGGCTTGCTGGGTGTTCCGTCGCCAGGAAAAATTCCCAACCAAAAAAAGCGAGTTTTATAAGCAATGTTTAGACCTTCTGCTCGTCAAATGGGATGAAACTAAGGGGATTGTGCGGGATGCAGTTTACCGGGGGTTTTTATTGCCCCAAAAGCTGAAGCTGCTGAGTCAGGTTGCAGCCGTGTCGTTTGAGCAGGGACACTACTTTCTTGAGCAACGCGCCCTTGAGGGACACATTGGCGACTATATCCGCGATCTACCAAATCCTCCTACTGAGCCAGAGGAATTGCAACTCGATAGTGAAGTGGTACTCAAGGCTATAGAGTTGCAACATGGTTTATTGATAGAGCGAGTGCGGGGAATTTTCTCCTTTTCTTATTTGGCGTTTCAAGAATATTTCACGGCTAGGAGAATCGTTGCTTCTCATAATTTACAAGCCTTAGAGAAACCCCTAGAACGTCTGGTAAGTCACATCACTGAAACCCGTTGGCGTGAAATCTTTTTGTTGACGGCTGCCATGCTGCGGAGTGCAGACTCGCTGGTACAGTTGATGAAGCAACAAGTGGATGGGCTAGTTGCCCAAGACCCTTATCTCCAAGAGTTTTTAACATGGGCGAGTCAAAAGTCACAAGTTGTTCCTCCCCAGCCATCAGCAATTCGCGCTTTCTACTTTGCCCTTGCCCGGACTCCTCAGCTTGCTCCTCACGTTGCTCTTGCCTGTACTGTTGATCAAGGTATTTTTCTGGATGCAGCCTTGAATGACTTGGTATTGCAGAGTGCTATTGACTCCAGTCCTGATTTTGCCCATGCCTATGCCTGTGCTGATGCCCTGAGCAATGCCCTAACTATTGTTCTGGATCTGGGGTTACAGCAGTCCTTGCAACAACTCCAAGACCAACTCCCTGACCCCAAACGGGACAGAGAACGGTTTAAGGCATGGTGGCAAACCAACCATGTCGCTTGGAGTGAACGGTTGAGGGAAGCGATCGCACTTCATCGAAATATTCAGCATCAGTGGCACTTTAGCCCTGAGCAGCAGCAAGTGTTGCAACGCTATTATGATGCTAATCAGTTGCTCATCGATTGCCTCAATAGCAACTGTGAAGTGACGGCTGTCGTGCGGCAGGAGATTGAAGCCGCCTTATTGTTGCCCCAGAAGGAACTTGAGGAGAGGGAATGGCAGTAGAGTTGAGATTTTTAGTCAATAATTTTTTTGACTTCATCTTTTAAGTCTTCTAAGACTTCGAGCGTATGACGAACTTTTGCCTCTGCCTGTTTTTCCTTGCCCTCTGCCTGAGTTTTGGGATCGCCAGTCAGATCGCCTACGACTTCTTTAATTTTACCTTCGATATTTTTGGCGGTTGCCTTGGCTCTATTTTTTAAACTCATGATGTCCTCCTTATTGAAATTGTTGAATTTTAAAACGTCTTACCTGATTTGTCTTAACCAATTGGCTTCTGATATTAATAGGTAGTTTTTTCTTACCTAAATGAACTTATTAAATACGACACAAAACGTAATTAATAATATGAGGCTGATGTAATCTCCACTGTTTCTGGCCTCGTTTTCTAAACGTGCATTTCCCGATGGCAGTGGCTACAGCGCCAGTAAACCTCTCCTAAACGCACATGACGCAGTAAAGACGTAGGAACAGTAAGGGCAAAGGCAAAGATGATTATTCATCATCGATTGGCTCCTTGTTGTCGATATACCTAGGTGAGTGCGACTCGTCAACAAAGGTTTATTCTTCATATATTTAATCAAATTCTGGTTAGTTCTTTAATCAGTATTACTATGACATACTATTGTTATAAATCCTGTATAGCCCAGAGTTCGATTAGCGTATAAGTTGTATAACTTGTACTTGAATTTTTTATTTTTTTACAATAATCTGTAAACGCATTACTCAATCTTATTGCTCAAACATTAAAATAGTATTATTGGATAAATTCATCCTATATCCTTTCAAAGGTAGATACAAAGTTTTGAAGAAAAGAATACAATAATTTCAGGTCTAAAAAACTTACTTTTTAAAGATATTCTCTTTGTCAGAAAATGGGCAATTGCCTAGTCATCTGGAACTGTATCCCCTGTTATACCTCCATCTGAGATCTTGCACCAGTTACAACAACCGCCAGGGATTTAAATCCCTGGCTCATACATCAAGTCCACTCAAGTGGACTAAAGACTGAAAACACAAGAATTTCAGTCCACTTAAGCTATAAGATGCGGGGTTTAAACCCCTGGTGGATTTTCGGGCTTACTGACAAAGGTGCAAGATCTCAGTCCAGATGAGATTGCCTAATTTTTACAAAAAACTGGGCGAGCGAAAACAATAATAAAAAGGAAAAAAGAAATGCCTAGACTCATAGGAAAACGCTCTGATAATGGAACAAACCTCACCGTTTTAATCATCATTGCTGCCATCGCTGGGATACTTCTCGAATACCTGGGCGCGATCGACATCGTTCCTGATTTTGGTCGAGAGGCATACAATTTTCAGCTTCAAGGTCAGCCAAAAAACGAACAGAACACTGGACAAACTCATCAATAAGAACTACGAGGAATTGAGAAATGCGTAAAGGTAGTGATGTCATCGGTAAAGTGGTTGTCACCTACGACACGGGCAAGAAAATTGAGCGAATTATAGATTTGATTTTCGATCAGGAACGCAATCAACTTTTGGGTTTTTTGGTTGAAGAAAAGGGACTCTTTCGAGATGCCAAAGTAATTCCCTTGAAAGAGGTGCAGGCGATCGGGTTAGATGCGATCGTGGTTCACTCGAAAGATTCTGTGGTCGAAGCACATCATAGTCCTGCGATCGCGGAGATTGTGTACCATAATAATGTGCTTAGAGGAACAAAAATCCTGACCACTGCGGGACTTGACCTTGGTGAACTCGTCGATTTGTTCTTTGACGAGGATAGCGGACTGGTGGAAGGATACGAAGTCTCCGGGGGTATGTTTGCCGATGCTTATTCGGGGCGATCGTTCGTTCCCGCTCCCGAAACGCTGAAAATTGGTTACGATGTCGCCTTTGTGCCTCCAGAAACGGCTCAACTGATGGAAGAACAAGTCGGTGGCATCCGGGGAGCTGTCCAAGCAACTGGAGATATGTGGCAAGACTCGGCTGAGACTGCAAACCTTAGACTGCAAGCAGCCGCTCAGAGTGTGAATGAGCAACTGCAAAGCTCGGTAGAGACTGTGAACCTCAGCCTACAAGAAGCCAGCCAGAATGCAGGTGAGCGACTGCACTCGGCAACCGATGCTACGAGCAGCAAGCTGCAAGACTTTAATCGAGATGCGGCGGCTGTGCTGACGAACAATCTGGTTGACCCTACGGAGCAAGAGGTATACGTGATTGGCAAGCATGTCGAGCAGGATGTACTGACTCCAGACGGTAGCGTACTGCTACTCCAGGGACAGGAAGTAACACTAGAAGATGCGGAAGCTGCTGATCGCATGGGTATCCTCAGTGAACTCTATCGAGCAACAGGTGGCAGCTTGACGGCAAACATCAGCCGTAATCTTCAAGCCGCAATGGAATCGACTAGCGATCGAATTCAAGGTCATGCGGCTAACCTACGTCACTCAGTTGATGAGCTGTCCGCACACACGGCTATTGAGCAGACAAGAGGGCGCAGGGTTTTACAAACAGTACGTGTGGATGATGGTTTAATTATTGCGGCATCGGGTCAGATTGTGATGGAACCCATCATTAATCGCGCCCGGACTTACGGGAAAGAGGCTCAATTGCTGAACGCTGTGGGTTTAACTCTGGCAACCGCAGTTAATAAGAGTGCAAGTGACACATGGTTAGAAACCCAAGTTCAACTGCGGGATCGGGCAAGCGTTGCCCAAGAAAACCTCAGCACCTTCTGGCAAAGCTTGCAAGAAAAGGTAGAAGAACTACGAGGAAGCAGCGTGCGAGCAATCAGGAAGCAACGGATTGAAAAAGCACTGGGGCGTCCAGTTACCCGCGTCATTCTTGACGCACAAGACAACGTGATTCTCAATGTGGGTGAACTGATTACGAACTGTGCCATCCTACAGGCAAGAGAAAGTGGAGTGCTGAATATCTTACTGAATTCGGTCTACTTCAAGAAGCCAGAAATCTCTCTTCAGGAACTGCGTGCTTCAGAACACGGAACGGCTGCCTTAGATTACCACGGTAACGGGCGAGCGAAATCTGAATCTCGATCGGTTTCGGTGAACTAGCGCGAAGCCTCAAAGTAATTGCATTGATCATGAGCAACACCGTACAGCTTAACCCATTGTTCCTGGGTTAGCTGATCAGACTCGTTCAAGGGAATTAATTGGTGCATCTTTTGGTGTATAAAAGTACTCAACTTACAGGGATAGAGATAAGTCAGGTGGGCCGTATTTCAAAAATGGTGTTACTAACTTGGAAGTGTCAGATCTAACTGCTTTTCGAGATTTAGAGCGTCATGTCTAAGGACATTACCCAAAATCTGTTGAGCAATCGCGTAGGAAGATTGTTGACAAATTACTAAACAGCTAAGCACAGCAAGGAACTCATCAAAATCCAGGGGTTTGCTAAACCACAAGTCAAACCCAGCCGAGAGAGCACGTTTTTGTATCTCTTCCGTTACATAGCCAGTCACCGCAAGGGCTAGCACCTCTTTTCCTCGCGCTGCCGTGAGTGTTCTCACTTGGCGAATTAGGGCAAAGCCATCCTCCTCTGGCAAGCCAATTTCACTCACGAGGATATCCGGTTGCCATCGTACAAATAGTTCCAGAGCTTGCTGGACTAAAAATGTCGTTTTCACCTCCACACCATAGGGTTGCAGCAGAAACGTCATCAAATCACAGGAATCAATATTGTTATCTACAACGAGCATTCACAGCCCTTGCAGGGATGGAAGATTAGTCGCCAATCGATTGTATAAATACATAGCAGTTCTAATCGTTTTTTTTAACAACATTTAGTATGACATTTTGCTGCTATAAATCAGGTTTGAACAAGTGTTTGATTGGTGTATAAGTTATATAGGTTGTACTGAAAGCATTTAAAAATTTACATAAAAAACACCAACTGAAATATCCTCACCGGAATTTTTTTGGGGATAATAGCCCTATGTTATTTACTCATAGACAGGGCAACTAACTCAGCCAAAAAATTAAGCGCAGCGTAGAAGTAGAAGTCAGTTGTTCGGTGGAGCACGTTTACGAACTCTGGGGGAATATGTTGGTCAATCATGAAGTTGGCAAATTTTGGGTAGTTGACTATCGGGTTTATGACTGGGATTGAATCCTGTCAATGTCGCAAGGGTCGGATTCAAAGAAACCATGCTGAAGAGTTGAGGGGAAAGGGCGATCGCGCCTACTCCAGGACTAGCACTCCGTTATTTCTGGACAAGCTCTTAGGTGGCGAGAGTGACCTGAAGACCTGTGTTCTGAAGCATATTCTGCACATGACTAACATCCTCATCCGTACCTGTCACCAGCACGACAAACTTGCCAGCTTCAAGGTCATTCTCGTACTTCCGTGCGCTGTCCTTCCCAATCCCCAACCCTACCAGAGCACCCGCTAGTCCTCCAGCCACCGCAGCACCACTGCCACCAACAACTGTTCCTTCCAGCCAACCCGCCATCACTCCGGCAATGGGACCCGCAACGAGCACAGCACCTGTTCCAGGAATGAAGAGTAATCCAGCCCCCATCAGCATGCCAAACAATCCTCCAAAAAAGCTGCCCCAGTAGCTTCCTCCTACAGCATCGGTTTTAGTGGTATCTTTCCAGGTCAGAAATCCGCGCACATGCTCAGAGGTTTGGTAGTCTTTGCCAATCATCGAGAGCTTGTGCATATCGCAGCCTGCTTTCTCTAGTGCCAATACAGCACTTTCTGCCTCTACATGGGAGGGGAAAGTGCCAACAATAATATGTTTAGTTTCGTTGTTCATGTGAATTCCTAAATAGACGTGTTACAGTCCGTCATGTCTTTTGGGGTCTTTCTTTTGCTTCTTAGTCCCATCAGATTCCTTTTTGGGCTTTTTGGATTCTTTATTGCCTTTTTTCTTGTTTGCCATCACGATTCTCCAATAGTATTCGCTAGCTATCTATTTACTGAGGCACAAATCAATACGGTGTCTAATGAAGTGGATGACACGGTTATCACCATTAACCTGGCGGGTTGAGACTGTGGCATCATTCACCTTCTTCACCCGCCAACTGAATAACATTTAAGCCAGATGTATAGCAAAAGGCTCCAAGGCAGGAGACAGAAGGCAGAAGGCAGAAGTTTTTTTTGCTGGTACGCAGTCGTTTTAGCTGTTCAATCTGCCCTAAGCTTTATGGCGACAGCTATATGTCACACATAGTGAAAATTCTCAACCTGTCGGGAAAGGTTATGATTTCTACTGCATGGCACCAATTAGGTAATCGAAGTAAACCCCAACTTCGTTTGCGTCTTCTGAGGACATCATCGCAGTGGTGACATTCTTCATCGCACGGACGCTTTCAGCAACAGCCTCAATCGGAGTGCCGAGGGAGTTGTACATTTGGCGAACACCAATCACCCCAATCTCTTGAAGTGGTGTAACATCACCAGCCACAACACTGTAGGTGATTAAGCGCAGGTAGTAATCCATGTCCCGCAGGCAAGTCGCCGTCATTTCCTCACCGTAGGCGTTACCACCCGGAGAGACAACATCTGGACGCCGTTGGAACATCTGGCTTGCAGATTGCTTAACAATGCGTTCCCGGCTTTGTGTCAGGGATTGAGCAAGGCGCAGACGGCGCTCACCACTCATAACAAAGCTCTTCATCTGGTCTAACTCCCCAGGGGTGGGATAGCGAACCTCGGCGTCCGCATTCACAATCAACTTCATCAGAATACTCATTAACAGACTCCTACAAAAAATAAAATCAATCTTCTAGATGTGTTGTTTCAAACACTCGACGCTTGAGCGTTCTACCGAACCAAGCCCAAGTTCATCAGTTCCTTGGGAGATGCCAACACATCAATTGCCACCAAGAAAATCTGGCCTTGAGGATTGAGCAAGAACCGCCATGCTAGGTTGATGCCAACACTCTCACCAAACCAGGGAGTATGAACTTTACCCGTCACTTTAATCTGAGTAAACTCTCCTTCTGTTGGCTCAGATACACCCCGCTCTGGTATCAGCTTGAGTCCGTAGCATTCTTCATGCATATAGGCCAGGATGTTCTCGTGACCTACAATTGGTTCCTCAAAAGGGGGTTTCAGGGCACCATCTTCAGCAAATAAAGCTACAGCCGCCGGAAAGTCAAAGGCGTTCATATTCTCCATGTAGCTCAACACTGTCAAGTTGTCGATGCCCTCAATTTTGACCTTAGTTCGGGATGCGAAATCTTGAGGTGGAACCACAGGTTCTTTAACTTTTTGAGTACCGCCAGTTGGGGCATATCCCATGTTGACGACAATATCGCGTAACACACTCAGTTGCTGTCCTCCTTCAAGCTGACGGATGGCTTCAAGCACATCGGATGCTTTCGCAGACAGTTTGTAG
The DNA here is from genome assembly GCA_964588805.1 of uncultured Microcoleus sp. Classification (GTDB taxonomy): domain Bacteria; phylum Cyanobacteriota; class Cyanobacteriia; order Cyanobacteriales; family Coleofasciculaceae; genus CAZPRJ01. The sequence continues at coordinate 222,534 of CAZPRJ010000002.1, forward strand.
CCTTCTGGAATCGGAGCAACAATTCCTTGTTTCATCCACTCGCTTAACTGATACCAAAAGCCCAACTTGACATTCATGCCGAAAGACGAATAAGTACGGCAGATGGAAGTATCAGTATGGTTAACCAAATCGCACATGACTTGTGCTTGCTCTAAAGCAGGCATCTGCTTGATTTGATTCAGAGTATTTTCTGCGAAAATCATGTTAGCTGCCGACATCGCAGCGGGAGTAATTGTAGTTCCCATCTCGGTGTAGGCAAACCACAGTAGAGCTAACTGATCCTCAGCGCTGAGTTGATTGAATGATTCAACTGTAGCTGGAACCGCATCAGCAACTTGAGTGTTCGGAAAAATTGACCGAGCTGAATCGATGGTAAATGACATGATCAAAATCTCCGGAACGAAATTACATTAATTTGTTGATAGTGTTTCAAAAATGCTGATCTAACTCGGAACTATCCGATAGAACTGCTTTTGCAGACTTCAATCGCCATGTTTAAGGACATACCCAAAATGCGTTGAGCGATCGGCGCTTCTCTCCCAGACGCTACGCAAAGACAGCAGCGCTTTTTATCGCATAAGAGGATTGTTGGCAAATCGCTAAACAGCCAAGCACACCAAGGAACTCATCAAAATTCAGGGGTTTAGTGAACCACGCATCAAACCCAGCCGAGAGAGCGCGTTGTCGCGTCTGTTGATCGGCATAGCTTGTCACCGCAATGGCTAGCGCCTCTTTCCCTCGCTCTTGGGGGAGTGTTCTCACTTGATGAATCAGAGCATAGCCATCCTCTTTTGGCAAGGCAATTTCACTGACGAGAATATCCGGTTGCCATTGCACAAATATTTCCAGAGCTTGCTGGACTAAGAATGCCGTTTTCACCTCTATATCATAGGCTTGCAGCATCACCATCATCAAATCGCAGGAATCGATATTGTTATCTACAACAAGTATTCGCAACCGTTGGAGAGATGGAAAATTAGTAGGAAATCCCTTATTTACATTCATGGCAGCTCCAGTCAGGATTTCACCTGTTAGGAGTGGAAAAAATGATAATCCTATAGAGGCGTTAACTGGAAGGTAACTAATTTCTGCTTGCTTCTCCTACGCAATGACAAGCTGTTTTTTGATTTCTAGGAGTATTTGGTTAACTACGACAAGAAAAGTAAGGAAAGTCTCAAATTTGATTTATTACAACGTGGAGTAGTAACTATAGGCAGTTACTACTCCCATAGATAGTATTAGCTATCTATGTATTTAATTACGCAGGAATCAACACTGTGTCAATGATGTGAATAACACCGTTATCAGCATCAACATCCGGTGTTGAAACTGTTGCATCATTCACCTTGACACCTGATGAGGCGTCAATTTTTACATCTGAACCTTCAACTGTTTTAGCTGACTTTAGCTTGACCACATCAGCCGCCTTCACCTTGCCTGAAACAACATGATAGGTCAGGATTTTCTTGAGCTTAGGAATGTCCTTAAGCAATGCGTCTACTGTGCCGTCTGGAAGCTTAGCAAATGCCTCATCAGTAGGTGCAAATACGGTAAATGGACCGGCACCTTTTAGAGTATCTACTAGACCAGCAGCCTTGACTGCCGCAACCAGGGTGTTGAAAGAACCAGCCTTAACGGCAGTATCAACAATATCAGCCATTTGTTTTACCTAGTTTTGTGCAATCTATTAACAATATTTAATATAACATACTGCTGTGATAAATCATGGTTAAGCTAGCGTTTGAATAACGTATAAGTTGTATAAGTTGTACTATCAACATTTAAATCTTAAAAAACTGAAAACTATATTTGCATTGTCTATAAATATATGCTTCTGGGGGGAGAACTCTATAGACTTCAGAGAGTAAAATAGTATTGTCACCGAAAATAATCAGTATTTCTTTTCAAAAACTGATTTCCTTGAAAGAGGTGGAGGTGATTGACCCCTACTATACAATTTCCATATTTTTGTTTTTTTTACCCATCAGTAAATAACAGTTCATCGGGCCTTTTCCTTTCACCTGAATCATACCTCGCTCCTCAAACAGGTAGTGAGATTTTAAGCGGTGATAGGTGGTTTCTGTCACTTGAATGCAACCCGGTATCCCATGAGATTCCATGCGGCTAGCGATATTAACGGTATCACCCCATAAATCGTAAATAAACTTTTTGGTGCCAATAATGCCTGCAATCACAGGCCCGGTGTGGATACCAATGCGGATGCTCAAGTTTTTGCCCGTATCGCTACAGTATTCGGCAATGGTTGCTTGCATATCCAATGCCATTGCTGCGATCGCCTCAGAATGATTTGGCTTAGGTGCAGGAACACCCCCGACTACCATATAGGCATCCCCAATGGTTTTAATTTTCTCCAAACCGTGTTCTTCTGTAAGTTGATCAAACTCTGAAAAAATCACGTTCAAAATTTCAACCAGTTCAATCGGATCGGTTTGAGAAGCCATTTCTGTAAAGCCTACAATATCCGCGAACATCACCGTTGCTTCAGCAAAGCTATCAGCAATTGTGCGTTCTTGCCGCTTCAATTCTTGAGCAATCGGCCCTGGTAAGATGTTCAACAGCAAGCGTTCTGACTTATTCTGTTCCACTGCCAGTGCTCGCAAAGCCGAAGCAAATTGCTTGGCAACTGCCCCTGCAAAACTGAAGGCTACAAGCATGGCACAAATGAGCAGTACTTTAGCCCATTGAATTTTTCCTCCGATCGCTGAGCGTGCCCGTTGCACTTCAGAATTAGCGACACTCAGGAGCTTTTTAGAAACTTCTCTTGTGTCTGTATCTACCTTGTTAATTTTGTCAAGAATCTTTTGATTGAGTTCAACAATGTCTTTGGCAACTGACTGGTAAGCATCTAGAGCTTTTAAACTGCGATCCCGCTCTACTGCATTTAACTTAGAGTTAGTAGCAATTTGATTTCGCAACCGTTGTGCGGCTTCAGTCATCAACTTCATTTTGGACTCTTGCCGAGTTAATAAATATTCCTTTTCTACAGATTGCATTTCCAAATAGGAAACCATTAACTCCGGGGCGGCAACCAATTGAAAACTATCCCGTAGTTTGGTTGAATTTTGTTCGAGTTTGGCTAAGACTCCTACATTTTCAATTCCTAACTCATTCACCAAACCTACAGCTTCATTAAAATTCTGAGAATAGTTCTCGACTCTCTTTCTATAATCTTTTAAATCTTCAGTTGTTCCCCGCAAAACGCTACTTACATTAGGCCGTTCGAGTCGTTCTTGTAAGCGACTGCTAATATCTAATACATTTTCAATTCCCTTTTTATGTTCTAGTACATATTCCTGATTGGCTTGAGAAAAACCCAAGGTTGGCCAAAGCAAAAAAAAATCTCTTTCTAGTCTTCGGACATTCCTTAATTCGGCATCCATCTCAAAAACCAAACTTTGCATCTTGATGCCCGTATCAATTGCATTTTGGGTTTCGCTTTGTACTGCCTTGAGAGAGAAAAATCCTGTTAGGGCTACAATTCCAATTAGTAGCAGGAGTGCAACAAATGCTAGCGTAAACTTAGTTGTGATACTGAGTCTACGTCGAGCCCTAACCAAGCGCTTCCACAAATTCATAAGCAAAAAAACATGGAGACGGGCATACTTAAATCTGGGTTAATGAGTTGTTGATAAAAAGCTCTGCTGGCAATTTTTTAACTTTAATAATCTCCTCCAGAACCATAACGCCAAGCTTCCAACCAACGATGACAATAGTATTGAAAGGTAGGAGGAAGCATTTTTACTGCCTCCTTCGTTCGTTGCCCTATAAAATTTAAACTTGTATAAATACCCAAATTGATGTAATGAATCGTCCAATCTAATAGCGTCATTAGCCCAACTTGCGGAATGACTGGAAGTATCAGTCCCGGTTTAGTAAATGAAGTCAATACCAGTGTTTTCGTTAGCCCAGAAAACTGCACCACGTCTTGTAAGAATGGACGCAAAACATCATCTCCTAGTTGCTCCATTGCCTCAAAAACACCGATGAGGAGTTGATTAATTTGATTAGGAGATAATTGTTGGTCAATACCAACGCTCATAGCCCGTTGAAATAGCCAGGTAACAGCAATATTAGGCTGATAAGGCTGAAGCTGGGCTAGAGCTTTTTGAGATAAAATATCGTGGCTAAGAGCTTCGTGGGTTCCCTCCGTCAGGCGCTTGAGGTGTCGTACCATTGAGCCAAAACCACCAAAGCTAACCGGTGATTGACTCCCGCTACTATCCCCAATGGGTAAAATGCGATTCCAAGGCATCTGAATGGGTGATTGTCGGTAGGAGGGGAAAAAGCCAAATAACACTCGCTGAAAATCGAGTTGAGACAATTCCACTCCCTGATATTCCGGTAGCAGACGCAGGTATTCCTCAAATAAAAACTCCAAACTTGGGCGTTTTGGATGAGCATCAAGGTAGGTGAACAAATAAGTTGTTCTACCATCTCGTGCTGGAAAAGCTTCCCAAAAGTATTGACATTGATGTTGAATGGGTGTGAACGAGGCAATTAAGTCACCCGTATCATTTTGAGGAAAACCACGAGCACAACTCCCTACCACCAAACAGACACCTTCAGGTTTTTCTCCCTGTCGTGCTTGTTGGATAATGGGCGAAAAATGTCCCATTGCGTCGATTAATAATCGCGTTTTTAGAGAGGTTGGATGGTTTGACAACTCATTGGTTGTCATTGGGTCTTGAGCGGGCTTGTTCTTCCACTGTAAATCGACTCGCACACCATCGGGATGGATGGCAGCACCCTCAAAAGCGGTATGTTCAAAAAGCTGCCCCCCGGCCTCTAAAAATTTGGCCTTAAGGGTATCGAGGAGGTAAACCGGATCAACGCCAATGTTGAGAACATCGTGTACCCAAAAATCAGGCCCTTCAAAAAAGCTAATGCGAGCCGGGTTATACTCGGTAGCGATCGCTTGCTCTAATTCGGCTTCACTCAGCAGTTCTAGTTCTAAAAATACATCCAGTTCTTGGCGTGAGATATTCCATTCTTGCTCTCTACCTCGCAAAATCCCGCGTTCAACGATAGCCACTCGCCAACCTCGCTTCTGTAAGGCCGCACCCATTAAAATCCCCAAGGTGCCGCCACAAATGACGACATCCCAATTGACTGTGCCTAAAAGTTCTTGACTTTCTTTAATAACGGAGGGAATCGGAGTAGTATCTTCCCGTAGTGCTTGCCAGAGTTTATCTGCATTCCGCAGACGCCCAAGAACGTCTCCGGGTAGCCCGGAGAGAATTTTTTCTGTTTGGCTCATCGATTTTTATGATGAGATATCCCTTTTAATCTTAATATCCTTGAGTCTGGAGCGTCAGGCAGTTCTAAGCTAATCAGTACTTAAATTGTATAATCCATTTTCCCCAGCACCCCCGCTCCTCAGCACCCCCGCACCCCCGCACCCCCGCTCCGAAAGAGCTCCCCTGCGAAGAAAAGCAAACTTCATCAGGGGTAGGAGTTGCAACAACCTTCACAACGGCAGACGAATATAAAACGTTGTTCCTTCTTGGCAATTGGACTCAAACGAAATCTGTCCCCCGTGAGCATCGATGATGGATTTAGCGATCGCCGTTCCCAATCCTGTGCCACTATGCTTACCATAGGTCACGAAGGCTTCAAATAGGCGGTCTTTGATCGCGTCTGGAATCCCCGGGCCATTATCGCCAATTTTAATATTCACGCTACCCTCATTCACCCAAGCCGCCAATTCCACCCGGCCGCCACAACCTCTAAATGCCTCAACGGCATTGCCCACTAAATTTTGTACAACCCGTAAGAGCTTGTTTTCATCTGCATTGACGATGACATCATCAGCTTGAACAACAAACTCAACCTGTGATTCTTGAAAATAAACACGATTGAGCTTTTCAAAACGCTGTAAGGCTTGGGCAAGGTTAATGGGTTGTTTTTTGAGAATGGAATTGCCCCGTACAAATTCCAAAAATTCCTCGGCCATTGCCGACATCCGATGAGCTTGAGCTTGAATTAAATTGCACCACTCGGCCGTCTCTTCATCCGGGTGCTGTTCTTTAACCATGCCACTGGCTAAATTAATACCGCTTAAAGGACTTTTGAAATCATGAATAACGGTGTTGAGCATTTCCCCAAGCAGAACCATTTTTTGCTTGTGAACCACCTGTTTGACATACTCATCAGTTGACTCTCTTAGGCGTTGAATCATGTAACTAAAGAGCTTAATGGCTACACTGCCTTTTGTCCGATCTAAAGTTTCCATTAAACTCTGTCCGGGAATCTTGGCTAAGATCGCATCTTCACAAACAATGGCTTGTGTACTGCGGGGTTGTCCATCCAAAATCCCAAGTTCTCCAAAAAAACTATTGGGTAGAGCTTTGGTGAGGGTTTGATATTGATTCGAGCCGATGTATTTTCTAAATATGACTTGACCGGCTAAGACTAGGTACAAGAAGTCTGAGACATCGCCTTCTTCAAAAATGACGGTTTGAGCAGGCAAAGTTTCAATAATCGCTGCACCGCATAATTCTGCGGCTTGTTCGGGTTCAAAAAAGGAGATGAATTTATGCGATTTCAGTTCCATAAGAGAGAAACCTGCATCGTGAGTCTCAGAAATTGTTTGATTTTAGCTTGACATCTTTTGCTCGTCTAAAGAGTACGATTATTCACGTTGATGCCCGAGCCAACGCTAGCACAGCATTCTGTCCACCAAAGCCAAAACTGAAGCAAAGAGTCTGCTCAATCCTGCTTTGACGGGGCATTCGGACAAAATTTAACTCAAACTCGGATTTTCGTAAACCCACACAAGGGGGCAGGAGTTGATGCTTCAAAGCCTTGAGACAGAACGCTGTACCGATAGCTCCAGATGCTCCTAGTGTATGCCCCGTGGCTCCTTTGGTCGAGCTTACGGGTACGGTTAATCCAAATACCCTTTGAATCAAATGGGCTTCATTCTGGTCGTTAAGTTGGGTGCCGGTTCCGTGAGCGTGAATATAGTCAATGGCTTCTGGAGAAAGATGACTTCGTTCTAGACATTGTTTGACTGCCCTAGTCGCACTTTGGCGATTTGGAGCAGGAGCGCTAACGTGATAAGCATCGCTGGTTAGCCCAAAGCCCAACAATGTTCCATAAATAGAAGCACCTCGACTGAGTGCTAAGTCAGCCGATTCTAAGACGAACAAAGCCCCACCCTCACCGAGAACCAAGCCATCACGCTGCGTATCAAAGGGGTAGGCACCTGTTTTGGCTAGAGCGCCCATTTTTTCAAATCCTACCACTGTTAATGGAGTAATCGGGGCTTCAATCGCCCCTGCAATCACACGCTGGCATTGTCCCATTTGGATGAGTTCCATACCTTGTGCGATCGCCCAAATTCCAGTGGCACAAGCGGCCATGGGGGCAAGTACGGGGCCGGTTGACCCCACTTGACGAGCCGTTGCTATCGCCGCACGGTGAGGCAATGCCTCTAACCAATGTTCTAAATTTGAAGGTGAGAATGGAGAATCAGAAGCCTCCCCCTCACCCTCTCGTTTTGACCATTGCTCCCATATAGCCTGACAACTCCGACTAGACCCAACTACAATGCCGCAATCCAGCAGGGGTAGAGACAGATTAGCATCTTGGATGGCTTGTGTCACAACCTGCTGGATCAGTTGCTCAAAGTAGACAGGGAATTGACCCATGAGTGCCAGAGGTCGGTGGGGTAAGTCTGGAAACGGTTGATGTAGCCCGATGGCAGATTTCCCTCTCAGCAACTGCTGCCAGCTTGGTTCCAGGCTACCGAAAGCTGAAAGAAGACCGATGCCAGTAACTACAACCTTCACCAACTTTTAAACTCATTTTGAGTCTCGTAGCGACCCACTATTTCTTGAGATTTTCGATCCCTTGAGTCACCTTGGCTGACTCTATGCGATCGCCTTGCTGAATCTTGTCTACCACGTCCATACCGTCCTTAACATAGCCAAAAACCGCATAGCTTCCATCCAAAAACGGAAGTTCAGCTAGAGAAATGTAAAACTGGGAGGACGCGGAGTCAGGCATGGATGAGCGAGCCATGGCCACAGACCCCCGAGTATGTCGTAGCTCAGGAGAAGCATTGGCTCCTGCTTTGTCTAGCGTTTGACTATAGACGGGTTCTGCTGCGCCTTTGGGTTTAATCTCTAGGGGAATATAGCGTTCTTGCTCAGTCTTAGGATCAATAAATCCACCAGTTCCCAAACGCTCAGCCGGAACGTTGGGATTCTTGCTTTGGGGGTCTCCTCCTTGCACCACAAAGGGCTGGGGTTCCCGCACCACCCGATGGAACACTAACCCATCATAAACACCTTGCTCCACTAGGTCTACAAAATTACCGGCAGTTACAGGAGCATTAGTGCCATCAACTTCAATCGTAATGGGTGAGCCTTTTACCGTCATGACCACTGTTGCTTTGCCTTCTAATCTGGGTAATTTGCTTTCTTGGGCTTGAGGACTGGGAGACTCAGCGGCAGGAACAGAGTTCGTCTCGGCAGCACTGGGACTGTCCGATTGGAGAGAAACCGTCTCTTGGGCGCTACAGCCCCCACTCACTAAGCCTACAATCACCAAAAGTATTGATAACCAACGCCCGATTCTGATCTGCATATTTAGTTCACCATTCTTGTAGCCATCGCTACTGAATCATAGTAAGCAGATTTGTTCCCACGTAACAGGAGTATTCACCAAAAAGTGGAGTCATAAACCTTCTAGGGGTATGCCCATAAAGCGGGCGAGTTCTGCTCCCTGATTTTCGAGTTCTGTCAAGGATAACGGCTGCCCCACGCGAGTTAGGGGAATTTCTCGACGGTCTTTGACGCGAAGATAAAGCGCTCGTTTGGGGTTAAGACCTTCTTTAACCTCTACCCGAACCGATTGCACATCTTGAAGGCGACAACCAAACTCGATGCGGCGGTTTTTACCGGGAAAGCCCCAGCGAAATATTTGAACTCTGCCTGTCTCTTTGTTGAACTCATTGTAACCGCCTCCCACATCTAAGGCGATAACCAACCACAGATATAGCGCTAACAGTAGCCCTGCCACACCATAAAATCCCATCGCCACCCCTTGCGGGATAAATATGAGTTGGGTAGCATCACCGACAGGAAGCAGATTCACTTTGGTGTAACTCGAAAGCCCCGCTAGAAAAAATCCCGTTGCTCCGATGGAAACCACAACAGCCCACCAGTAGTTGCTGAAGCGGCGAGAGCCTATAATCGTCTGACGAATGACGGAACTCTCTCGTTGGGTTGTTGATGCTGTCATGAAACAATCCTGCCCACTCTCTTCAAGATTAGTTGTGAGTAACACACTCTGCAATTACTATGACATTTTTGCTTGAACAAGAGTGGATCGAAAAATTTTCTGAGGAAGTATGTGTAAATTTGTAAAAAATTTGATATCCATTATTATTAAGAATGTAATCGCACAAAGCCTCACCTCCCCTAGTGGAGACTGAGGTAATAGCGGAAAAATACGATAAATTAAGAAACGTTAATAAACTGCAAGCTGGAATTCTAGTTTGTGGTACGGATGCCTGACACATCCTGAATGAAGAAGAGGTTTGTATGACAAACCCAACTCTCATAAACTCCAATTTAAATCGCTCTAGCGAGTGGAGATGTCAACAACCTTACGCGAAAGCGTCTTACTGGAATCCTTGTAAATCATTAATGGAAGAGGATTTGAAACCATGACAATAGCAGTTGGACGCGCAGGGAGCCAGAGAGGATGGTTTGATGTCCTCG
>CAZPRJ010000003.1:0-172808 GCA_964588805.1 uncultured Microcoleus sp.
AAATTCCTAACTTTTAACTGCTGACTCCTGACTCCTGACCCCTGACTCCTGACAAAACAATGCAAAATTATTCTTCCTGAGTGAATTTTGCATTTTGAATTGGAGCGTTAGCGAAGCGGACGCAGCGCAGCGAGTAAGCGACTGACTCCTATTTCCTAATAAGGACTAACTTCTAAAGCTCCGCTTGGCTTGAACACAACACGAAACTGAGCTAGAGGTTTTTGTGGAACTAATCCCCCGGTGCCTATTCCTGCTGCCTCTGGCTTGGCCAGTTCTTCCAACGGTGTTTGATCGGCGTAATCATTAGCCGGTTGGTTCTTTTCTTCGTAGTCAGCAATCACACCTTCTTCCGTCACGGCCACGCGATAAACTAATTCTTTGGGGAAACGGGGGTCTTGTGTCCAGCTTTGACGAATTTGGGTTTGGAGTTGGTCTTGCAAACGCTTGACTTGTGCCGAATCGGTAATCTTGGGGCCTAAAGTCGGTTTCCCGCTAAAGCCACGCCAAGGACTGATTTGCAGGATACCACTTGGGGTGAATACCACCCGAAACTCGGCAAGTGGTTCAGAGGCGGCAAGTTTCTCGGTTGCTGGGTTATACCGTAATTCTGGCAGGGGAGTTTGATCGGCAGTACCAACGGGCGTTTTCTCCACCGGTTTGTAGCCGATAATCGAACCGTCTCGCACCATGCTCACCCGATATTCTAAATTTTGCCGAACTTCTCGACGATTTTTCCAATTTTCATCGAGTTTCCGATACAGCCGTCGCTGTAAAAAGCGCAGTTGGGTTGGATCGGTGATTTCGGGATTGGTTGCCAGCGCTTTCTCTAACTCGGCGGTTGAGGGAGGTGAGCTGGTTGGGCTGGGGCTGGGGCTGCTTTCGTTTTCTGTAGCGGATGGAGAGTCTTGAGGGCTAGGAGTAGGCGAGGTAGCCTCCCGAGCATTCGTTTGAGCGGTGGAGGTTTTGGGGGCGCGAGGTGTGGGGACTAAGTAGAAGGCGAAAGCGGATAAGGCCAACCCAGTTACTCCAATCGCTGCAGGGGCTGTACGCTTGAGGAGGGGTTCGTCTGCGTGGCGATAGCGTTTGGAAACGGGCTGCAACGATACTGTAAAGTCAGGTAGTGTTCGTCGATCTGCCAGAAATTGATCGATCGCTTCTACTAAATCAAATAACTGTACTGTTGTTAGATCAAATTGAACCGGTTTGCCTGAAGGCATCCCCCCCCCATAAGAGGTTCCTCCCCCGATGTTAGTGGGCAGTGCTTCAGGAGTTGCCAAAAGCGTTAATCGATGTACATTCTGTCCAGGGAGTTTTTGTAACTGTACTAACTCAGGCTTATCGCTGGGTATTTGTGGGTGAGGGACTTTACTTAAGAATTCCTGAGCGTAGCGACTCACCGAGCGTACCAGGCTATCTAAAAAATCACGTCCACCGCTTAGGGGCTGCTGATTGCCTGAAAAATAGCATTCTGCATTCACTAAAATCGTCATCGATGGGCGGGTATCCATCGGATTGGCAGCCCCGGTTCCGGTTGTGTCGCTCAAGCCCTCTAAGACAAGGGTACAATTGGGTAGACTATACTGGCGTCGAATCGTCATGCTACTTCTCCATCAAAAAGGCTGGCCCAAAATCGCTGCATTCCTGAGGTTCCAGTACAAAATAGTAGCTGACTCAACAAAGACAGTGCCAGCTCATTAAGCTTTTCATCAGAGCTATAAGCTGCAACTTTTGCCCGTCGCGGATTCATGCGGCTGCGGAAATGCGCCCTAAACCGCTCCAGATATTCAGATAAACGAAAATGGTTTTCTAGAGGCACTTGCTTCTCTTTTAGTTGTTGATACGCTAACAGTAATTGACGAATCAACACGGTCAATTTCCGGGACAGATGGCTAGCAATAATCACTAAAGCTTTGGCCTCTTCCAGCTTTAGCGGGCGGCGAGTATAAGAACGTCGCAAGGGATTTGTACAGCGCAGACGCCACAGGAAAACGCGATTCTTGATAATGTTCTGGAGTTCGAGTTCCTGAGATGCCGCCAACATCAATTCTGAACCCCCAAGTTCCAAAGCTTCGATGGCCAGTAGCATGAGGTCGATCTGTTGCCGAGTTCGTGGCGGACATCCCCGCTCAGAAATTTCGGGGTCGGGTAAACTCTCTAAGATGAGGGGACTCGGCTGAACTGAAGGGCTGTTGGTCGGCATTACGCTCACAGAAAGATTCATTCCTACTAGCAACTGAGGGTAAACAGGTTTTTGTTAAAGTTGTCTCAAGCGGCTTGCTGCTTGTATACTATCTGACTTCTTCCATTGGTATTTGTGCCAAGTTTTGGCTTGACTCCAAGGAATTGGATGCATCGGCACTTGAGGCTATCCTTTTGCAGCCGATGAGGCTGGGGAACGTATTCACCGAGAGAATGGACTCAAGCCGAGCCTGTCGAGACGTGCAACATCTATTTCTTACTTCAATAGTTGTACCTGAATATCTGAATAATAAAAATAATGGTTTTGACTCTCCTCTCTTATAACAATCTTTGTCTTAAGTATTAGCCAATAATAAGTAAACAATCTAGCCTTCTATTGTAGGATTCCAGCAGGGGGCAAAGGGCAAGTGGCCTGAGTTTGCTCTCTGTATGCCATCATGCCATAGATGCCACCGTTCAACTGCCAACCCAGTGAGATAACCTGCCGATGGATTTAAAGTCTCTGATTCGCGATATCCCCGACTTTCCCAAACCTGGTATTTTATTCCGGGATATTACTACTCTACTGCGTAACCCAGAGGGCTTACGCTACACCATCGATACACTGACCCAAAAATGTAAAGAGGCAGGACTATTGGCCGATTATGTCGTGGGGATGGAGTCTCGCGGCTTTATTTTTGGCCCACCCCTAGCTTACAACCTCGGTGCTGGATTCATCCCAGTCCGCAAACCGGGTAAGCTACCGGCTGCTGTCCATACGGTTGAATATGAATTGGAGTATGGTTTGGATCGGTTAGAAATTCATCAAGATGCTTTTCATGATGGGTGTCGGGTTTTGATTGTCGATGACTTAATTGCTACGGGAGGAACAGCAGGAGCAACGGCCAAACTAGTACAGCAGGTTGGCTGCGAGCTCGTGGGCTTCGCGTTTATCATCGAACTACAGGCGTTAAATGGGCGTCAGCAACTGCCTGATGCTCCGGTTGTGACGTTAGTTGAGTATTAGTAATGGAATGGGTTGTATATGAGAACTTGCACTGGTGGCATTACCCAGCAGGGGTTTAAACCCCTAGCTCAAAGCTAAAGTCGTCTCGCATAGGACTGGCTAAGAATATTAGTCCACTTAAGTGGACTTGAGCTATCAGCCAAGAACTTAAGTTCTTGGTGGGTGAAATTCACTCACGGAGAATGCTGCAAGATGTGGGGGGTATGGAATTAAGTAAATTTCCGACTCCAAACACCAACAACCAATAACAAACAACCAACAACCAGAAAGATAGATGACTTCTTCAACTAGGGATTCTTCAACTCAATCCGGTTTCACGACTGCTTGGACTCGACTTAAACAAGTGGTGACGAGTGAGACGTTTCTCTATATAGTCAAGCGTCTTTTGCAGGCGGCTTTAACCTTACTGTTAGCCTCGTTTTTAAGTTTCGCGATGATTTCGCTGGCACCGGGGGATGCTTTGGATGCTATGCGACAGAATCCCCAAATTTCTCCAGAAACAATTGAGCAATATCGCCAATTGTATGGCTTGGATCAGCCTTGGCCCGTGCAGTATTGGCGCTGGTTGGTGGGAGTCGTGACTCGGTTTGACTTTGGTGTCAGTATTTACTACTCAATGCGCCCTGTTGCACCTTTATTGTTGGAGAGGGTCTATGCGACATTACTGATGGCGATCGCATCAATTATTGTAACTTGGGCGATCGCGATTCCGTTGGGGATTGTTGCGGCGGTTCACCAGAATCGAGGGTTTGACCGATTTTTACGGGTTCTTAGCTACGCTGGCCAGGGTTTCCCTAGTTTCATCACGGCGCTATTGCTTCTCATCTTCGCTCAGTACACTACTCCCTTGTTTCCCGTGGGTGGGATGACGAGTATCAATCACGCCGATTTCTCCCCGATTGGCAAGGTTTTGGATATTGGTTGGCACCTGATTTTGCCCACGATTGCTCTCTCTATTACTAGTTTTGCGGGATTGCAGCGCATTACTCGGGGGGAAATGCTGGATGTTCTACGCCAAGACTACATTCAGACAGCACGCGCTAAGGGACTGCCGGAAAATCGCGTGATTTATGTTCATGCGCTGCGGAATGCGGTGAACCCCTTGATTACATTGCTTGGATTTGAATTTGCCAGTTTGTTAAGTGGTGCGTTTATTGCCGAGTTTTTCTTTAATTGGCCGGGATTGGGGCGCTTGATTTTGTCCTCGGTGACGAATCAAGACACCAGTGTGGTTATGGCTAGCTTGATGATGGGTGCGGTGATGCTGATGGCTGGTAATTTGTTAGCTGATTTAATGCTGAAAGCGGCTGACCCTCGAATTCGTTTGGCTAATCTTAAATAGTTGATGAGAACTTCTTGTAGGTTATGTTCTCCGAAATTTATTATCTGATTTTGTCTAGGGCTGATGGTCAATATTTAGTCGCTAAACCGCAAACGAGTAGTTCTGATGCTGGGTCAGGTTACTTGTTAATGTTTCGCGAACACTATGATGCTCTTAGCTATCTCAATACTCATGGCAGTGATGTGGCTGACCGCTTTTCTGTGGAGTCAGTGCCTGGAAGTCAAATCAAAAATTTACTCAATCGTTGGGGATTCACGGGGGTGGGAGTTGTCCAAGACCCATTGATACCACGGATTGAGTTTTTTACTCACGGTTGACTATAAGCAATTCAAAATTCAAAATGAGGAAGAATAATTTTGAATGGGAGCGAAGCGACTGACTCCTGACTCCTTCAGCCAAATCCGGTTAAATGGCCATAAAACCTGTAAGGGCGGGTTTTGGTGTCAAATTGTCGGTACTGGACAAAGTTAATCCCTAAAGTGAGCCCCTACGATAATGTGGTTATTCAAACGGATTTGATATGACTCCTGACCCCTTCAGCCAAATCCGGTTAAATGGCCATAAAACCTGTAAGGGCGGGTTTTGGTGTCAAATTGTCGGTACTGGACAAAGTTAATCCCTAAAGTGAGCCCCTACGATAATGTGGTTATTCAAACGGATTTGATATGACTCCTGACTCCTGACCCCTATTTTCAACCTAGCTCAAACAAGTGACAAACAGCGATCGCGCAATTGCTGTCATCTTCATTAATAATCGCTCCTCCTTCACCGTACATTGTTAGGCTGGAAACAGTCCCTAGTGGATGTATAGAAGGAGATTCAATCTTGAAGTATCAAAATACACCTAATTTACAAGCGTTAGTGGGAGGGATTATAGCCGCAGCACTCATTCTCCTCAGCTTTAGTTCGTTTGTGATTATCAACCCAGGACAGGCTGGAGTTTTGAGTATCTTGGGGAAAGCCAAAGATGGAGCGTTACTAGAAGGCATTCATGTTAAACCGCCTTTGGTTTCTACGGTGGATATCTACGATGTAACGGTGCAGAAGTTTGAAGTTCCGGCGCAGAGTTCGACTCGAGATTTACAAGATTTATCGGCTAGTTTTGCGATCAATTTTCGTCTCGATCCGACTCAGGTTGTTGCGGTGAGGCGAGAACAAGGAACATTGCAAAATGTGGTGTCTAAAATTATTGCGCCTCAGACTCAGGAATCGTTTAAAATTGCTGCCGCTCGCAGAACGGTTGAAGAAGCGATTACTAAGCGCAATGAACTCAAGCAAGATTTTGATATGGCATTAACTGAGCGCTTAGAAAAGTACGGGATTATCGTAATGGATACGAGTGTGGTTGACCTCACCTTTTCTCCTGAATTTTCGCGAGCGGTTGAGGAAAAACAAATTGCTGAACAACGTGCACAACGAGCGGTGTATGTTGCTAAGGAAGCGGAACAACAAGCGCAGGCTGATATTAATCGCGCTAAAGGTCGGGCGGAAGCACAACGATTGTTAGCTGAAACCTTGAGGGCACAAGGGGGTCAATTAGTGCTGCAAAAAGAAGCGATTGAAGCTTGGAAAGAGGGCGGTGCTCAGATGCCAAAAGTCTTGGTGATGGGTGGGGATTCAAAAAGTAGTGTCCCATTTCTATTTAATTTAGGTAATCTTGCCCAGGAGTAGTCTGGCAATTGCTCAATTATCAACATATTGGGCTGTTGGGTATTGAAGTTACAAGTTTGGGACTTAGGCATTTTCGACCTTAATACACCATCTTCTTAGGGGCATGGCATGCCATGCCCTTACCTGTAGCGGATTTTATAGCCAGTTGCGTCAGTCCTGTATTTAAATATTGATGTTCGGGAAGCTTACCATCGCTTGCAAACTACAACGGTGTCAGTCAAGGCAATCGCAAATTCATGAAGTCTAAAGAAATAAGTAGAGATGTTGAGCCGATTGCGGATGTAGTTAATAATAGTTTGTCAAAAAAAATTGCTGTGTCTGCTTTGAAGGCTCGTCTCCTGTTGGGCGATCGCTCAAAGTTACTAGCTTAAGCTTGTATTGAGAATTCACAATCGATTCCTCCATGCTCAACCGATATAAAATCATTGATGCAGATGCCCATGTGTTCGAGCCGCAGAATCTTTGGGAACAGTACCTTGAACCTGCGTTTAAGAGCTTTGCCCTTACTCCCCCCCCAGAGATGACGATTAAGGGCGAGAAGATTTATAGCAAAATGTCTAAAGACATTCATAACTATGCAGTGAGGCAAATCGGGCAAAATCACCCCACATTCGGAATACCCAACGGCTTCGACTCAGAATCTCAAGTCAGGGCAATGATGAAAATGGGAGTGGATATCTCATTTCTTTATCCTAGTTTTGGATTATGGGTGATGGGAATCGATACAATGGCACCGCAACTGGCGGGAGCCTTCACCCGTGCTTACAATAACTGGTTAAACGACTTTTGCAGTTATAATCCAGAAATTCTCAAAGGCGTGGGAGCGATTAATCTTCATGCTCCCGAAGAGATGGTTCCGGAATTACGACGAGTTGCGGAGTTTGGGTGGAAAGCCGTATTTTTGCGCTCTAATCCCGTGAAAGGAAGAGTACTCAGCAATCCAGCTTATGAGCCGTTTTGGACAGAATGTGAAACGCTAGGAATAGCAGTAGGAATTCATGAAAGTGGCAGTCACAGTCGCTTGCCAACGACTGGAAGCGATCGCTTTAATACCCGTTTTGCCATGCACGCTTGCTCTCACCCAATGGAACAGATGATGGCATTGCTAGCATTAATAGAAGGTGGTGTATTAGAGCGTCATCCCCATCTGAGAATAGGATTTCTAGAGTCTGGCAGTGGTTGGTTGCTTTATTGGCTGTGGCGGTTGGATGAAGAATACAAGGAATTAGGCTGGGAGGTTAAGGAAAATGTGAAGATGAAGCCTTCCGAATATTTCCGTCGTCAGTGCTTTGTGGCGATCGAGCCATCTGAACCGTATTTGGATCGGATTGTTCAGGATATTGGTGTTGATAACTTACTCTTCGGTTCTGACTATCCTCACATGGATCATAAGCAGGACATTGTAGAAACAGTCGTGGCGCTTCAGGAATCACTTGGTAAGAAAACCATGCAAAAGATTCTCTGGGATAACGCTGCTCGTTTTTATGGATTGGAGTAGTTAAATGTAGTCAGATATCCAACTTTTTCAAGAAGTCAGGGATCTTGGCGTTCGTGAACAAGTATCCATTCTTTGATAATCTGTAAAGATATATTTCACTAAATTGATTTCTAACTGCTTGATAGTTACCATCTCCTCAAGAATTAAATTTAGCTAAAGTTAATTACAAGATGGAACTCATTTCAAAAGAATGGCGAGACGCGAGTCAGAAAATCTCTAAACTGATTGCTAAATCCTGGTTGCCAGGAGAGGAAGAACTTAGAAATCGTTTTCTTTGTGAGCCGAAGAGAGTACTGGCTGAGAACGGTATTGATATACCAGAGGGGGTAAACGTCGTAACCGATCCTCGCTCTTTTGACTGCTCGATAGTAGCGGACGAACAGCAGGGTATGTCTGAGAAGCTACTGTTTAAACTCTCATATCCTCCACGGCCTGCTGAAGTGACTGATGAACAATTGAGACATTGGGTTGAAGGAAAGGTTGAATATCCTGCCGCGTATATTCCTTTGAGCTGTTGCTAAGATAAGGATGAGCCTCGGACAATCTGTTTTGCCTCTCTCTTAGTTAGTTAGACCCCCTAGTTCTTGAAGAAATAGGGGGTATTGGTGTTTGGGAACCCAAATTCAACGAATGCGTACCTGTTCATATCGATTTGATAGTCTTTTTGCATTGTATACGTTGAATTGGAAGCTCCAATCTAGGCGATAAGGAACCTTATGTTTATTGTGATGGCCATGACATTCAACCTACCTGATTACCCGATTAGTTGGTAAGATAGCTTCTTAATAATTGCATCGTGCAGTCTGTAACCAGTCTTATTGGGAGCATTAGCCATGAAAATAACGAAAGATTTTATTGAGACCTGGAATCAGAAACAGAAGCAACCCCGACCCCGCAATGGACAAAATCAACCCAGTGAGCAATTTGTTTATCGATTACTTAAGCAATGTAAGCAACTTTCTCAGCTCGTTGCTCGGTCATGGTTAGAGGATGATGTAGCTCGTACTTTAAGAGATTATTTAATTCGTCCGGGAACAGACGACACAGAAGATGGCCGTTTAAAGGAGTTATTGGGAAGTACAGGAGAACCTCTCTGTCAGATTTTCAAGTCTTACGAATTACCAATCTTCAATGAATATGAATTAAAACACGTATACAAGTTTTCGGTAGACTGGGAGGTTTGGGAAGGCTCAATTAATGATGTTAAGGCACCGAATACCGAGCAAAACAAGCCCTATTTTGACATAGTTATCCCTTATCCACCACGACCTGCTTTAGGAGAAGCCACTGTTACTCTAACTCAATTACAAGCGTGGGTAAACCAGGATGTAACAGATCCCAATGGAAATCTATTGATAGACGACGACCATCAAATTTATCCCCCCTATCCTTATATACCTCCTACATGTTGCTAGGAGTGCTTCGATAGGATTTGCATCTTTTGCCGACGTATCTCGATTTTAATTTCTACCTAAGTATGTTGGTTGGGTATACCTTTTTCACTTAGGTAGAAAATTTATTATTAACATTTTCACAACTTGACTCAATTCTTTAGCAAAGAATTCAATATCTATTGGTGTGTTTAGGGAATAAGAGCGATGTTTAAGGGATATCAAATTGTTGATGTAGATTCCCATGTGACCGAGCCACCGGATATGTGGGCAAAGTACCTCGAACCTGCGTTTAAGAGCTTTGCACCCTCACCGGACATGAAAATTAAGGGTGAAGCAATTATTAACAAAATCTCTGCTCAATTTCGTGAGCGAGCCACCAAGCAGATGATGCAGAATCACCCGGCATCTGTATTAAGTGGCTTTGATTGTGAGTCTCATGTCCGGGCAATGAAACAGATGGGGATTGATATGTCGTTTCTCTATCCCAATACCGGACTGTGGGTTTTTGCAGTGGATACAATGGCTCCTCAACTCGCTGGAGCCTTTACTCGTGCCTATAACAATTGGTTACGAGACTTTTGCAGCTATGACCCGCAAATACTCAAAGGTGTAGCAGCGATTAACCTGCATGCGCCTGACGAGATGGTACGAGAATTAGATCGGGTAGTAGAGTTTGGTTGGAAGGCCGTCTTTTTGCACCCAAACCCCATTAAAGGGCGATTGCTGAGTCATCCTGCTTATGAGCCTTTTTGGTCAAAGTGCGAAGAGTTAGGAATTGCAATAGGTCTTCATGCTGCTGCTCACAGTCGTGTCCCTACCACTGGTGCTGATCGGTTCAATACCGAATTTGGGATGCATGCTTGCGCTCATCCGATGGAACAGATGATGGCCATGCTTGCTCTGATTGAAGGAGGAGTGTTAGAGCGTCACCCTAAACTCAAGGTAGGATTTTTAGAATCAGGTTGCGGTTGGCTTCCTTTTTGGTTATGGCGACTGGATGAAGATTACGAGAACCTAGAATGGGAAGTCAAAGACAATGTAAAAATGAAGCCTTCCGAATACTTCCGTCGTCAGTGCTTTGTTGCGATCGAACCTTCTGAGCCTTATCTCGATTGGGTCATTCAATATATTAGCCCTGATAACTTACTCTTCGGTTCTGATTATCCCCATGTCGATCACAACTTGGACATCGTAGAGAAAATGATAGGGCTAGAGGAACGACTGGGTAAGAAAACCATGCAAAAGATTCTCTGGGATAACGCTGCTCGTTTTTATGGGTTGGAGTAGTTAAATTTAATCATTAGTCAGAACTTCGACTTCCTTGAAGAAGTCGGGGATCTTGGCGTTTGGGAACCCAAATTCAACAAATGGTTATTCATTGATAAGAAATGGGTTCATGTTGATTTGAATTGGGAAAGCATTCCTTATCAATGAGACTTCAAATTCAACAAAGGAGAACCCAAATTTAACAAATGAGTACCCGTTCATTAGTAATAGGTTCTCTTTCCTTAAGAATGCGAAGGTGTTAGTGATAAATGGGAATTCAAATTTAACAAAGGCTTACCCATTCATTACCATTCAGTTCTCTTTCCTTAGGAACACAAAGCTTTATGCTAAAATCAGCAGTTGCGTAAGTCGTATTTGAGAGAGCGATCGCGCTGAGGATAAAATCAAGTTACTACTCAAGTTTCCCTTGTAAGTGTCAGAAAAAGCTGAATGGCTAAAGACCGCTTTCACGATGCAGTTAAAATAGCTCTAGAGAAAGAACAATGGACAATTACTGCCGATCCTTACGAGATAAGCGTTGGAGAGGTAGACTTTGAAATTGATTTAGCAGCCGAGATGTTAGCTGCTGAACGAGCAGGCCAAAAAATTGCAGTTGAAATCAAAAGTTTTATCGGGCGTTCTAGTGTATCAGAATTCCACACAGCCCTTGGACAATTTATCAATTATCAATTTGCTCTAGAAGAATTTGAACCAGAACGCCAACTTTATCTTGCTGTGCCTGAGTCAACTCATAACTCATTTTTCCAGCGTCGTTTTATACGATCAGTGATTGAACGCACTCAAATTCGCTTACTGGTTTACGATGAGAAACAGGAGGTGATTGTCCAATGGCTGTAGAGCAGTATCGTCAATTCATCCAACAATTAATTTTAGAACGGGCAAAGCGAGGCTTATCCCAAGAGGAAATAGAAACACAGGCAATTTTGGATACCGAACGCGACCATTACCTCTTGCTACATACGGGTTGGCGCGGGAATCGTCGGACACATGGATGCAGCCTGCATCTCGATATCAAAGACGGTAAAATCTGGATTCAGCATGATGGCACCGAGATTGGTATTGCGACACAACTTCTGGAACTGGGCGTACCAAAAGAAGATATCGTTTTGGCATTTCACTCTCCTTATATGCGCCAATTTACAGAGTTTGCTGTCCATTAAGCGTGAGGCATTGTTGAATAATAACAAATCCGTTTGAATAACCAGATTATCGTAGGGGCTCACTTTAGCGATTAACTTTGTTCAGTACCGACAACTTAACATCAAAACCCGCCCTTCACTTCGTTCGTTAGCGTTAGCGGTGCGTAGCACGGGTAAACTCCGGTGGGTTTTGTTTATATAGCTGCGGTTTTAACCGCCAAGCTAACTAACAAGGGAGAAGGGGAGCAAGAGTTCAAAGTCCCTCTCCCTAAGGGAGAGGGATTTAGGGTGAGGGCTAACAAAGGTGACATGCTCCCACTAACAATCCTATACATCCAAGTTTTGTAGTGTAATTTAGTGTTGATGAGGCAGTGGATTTCTTCCACCTTGCTAGAGAACCCATGATGAACGCCATGACTGATTACCAGATTCTCGCTAAAGTCCACGAGAGTGATAACTCCTTAGTGTATCGAGCGATTCTCACCCAGAATCAGCAACCGATTATTCTTAAGGTTCTCAACCAAGGCTATCCCACCCCCGCACAACTGATTCGATACAAGCAGGAATATGAAATCACCCGTTCTTTAAATCTCGAAGGCGTCATCAAAGCCTATGACTTGCAGCGCTATCAAAATAGTCTAGCCATCCTCTTAGAAGACTTCGGCGGCCAATCCCTCAAGTACTGGATGCAAAAGCGCCCATTTACCCTCCAAGAATTTCTCACCGTTGCCATCAAGATTGCCGAGAGTTTAGGCGCAATTCATGCTGCCAATATTATTCATCAAGATATTAATCCCTCCAATATTGTCTACAACCCTGAAACCGAGCAACTAAAAATTATTGACTTTGGGATTGCCACCCATCTCTCCCACGAAAATGCCACCGTTCGCAATCCCCATCATATTGAAGGAACCTTAGCCTACATTTCACCCGAACAAACCGGGAGAATGAATCGAACGATTGATTACCGCACAGATTTTTATTCCCTCGGTGTCACCTTCTACGAACTCCTCACCCATCAACTCCCCTTTGCGACAACGGATGCAATGGAGTTGGTACACTGCCATATTGCCAAGCAACCTATCCCTGCTCATCAATTCGTAGGGGCGCACCGACGTGCGCCCTTACCCCAATTAGGGTCTTCAATGACACATTTGGAACCCCCCCAACCCCCCTTACTAAGGGGGGAGACAATGCAAGTTCCTTGTGAAATTAAAAGCATAGCCTCTTCTAACGTCCCCCCTTCACAAGGGGGGATTAGGGGGGTAGAGGGCTGGGGGGGATCGAACGCTTTGAACACAGAACCTCATGTGATTCCTCAAGCCGTTTCCAACATCGTCATGAAACTGATGGCGAAAACGGCAGAGGAACGATATCAAAGTGCATGGGGACTCAAAGCGGATTTAGAAACCTGTCTGCATCAGTTACAGACTAACGGTGAGATTGTAGAATTTCCCCTCGCTTCTCAAGATATTTCTGATAAGTTTCAAATCCCACAAAAACTTTACGGCAGGGAGAGGGAAGTCGAAACATTACTGGCAGCGTTTGGGCGAGTTGCAGGAGAAATGCACCCCCCCCAACCCCCCCTTATCAAGGGGGGGAGAAGAATTGAATCCCCCCTTACCAAGGAAGGGCAAACAATTGAACTGCCTCTTAATCAGGAAGAACAAACAATTGAACCCCCCCTTACCAAGGGGGGGCAGGGGGGGTTAAGCCAAGTTACAACAGGGGGATTAACCTCTCCCTCAACCCCTCTCGACCCTCACCCCAACCCTCTCCCTGAGGGAGAGGGAGTAAGAGAACAGAGGAGACAGATTCCCGATACTCAAACTCCCGATACTCAAACTCCCCCCTTCCCTCGCAGGGAAGGGGGGCAGGGGGGGTTAGGTCAATCCGAACTCATCCTCGTTGCCGGTTATTCCGGTGTGGGTAAATCGGCCTTAGTCAATGAAGTTCATAAACCCATCGTCCGACAGCGTGGGTATTTTATCTCCGGTAAGTTTGACCAGTTTAAACGCAATATCCCCTACGCTTCTCTGATTCAAGCCTTCCAGGAATTGGTGCGACAGTTACTCACCGAAAGTGACACTCAACTGCAAACCTGGAAACAGAAACTCGTTGCAGCACTCGGTAATAATGGTCAAGTCATTACTGATGTTATTCCTGAAGTCGAACTGATTATCGGCAAACAGCCTGCTGTACCCCAGTTAAGCCCAACCGAGTCTCAAAATCGATTTAACTTAGTCTTTCAAAACTTCATTGGGGTGTTTACCAGCCTTGAACACCCGTTAGTCATTTTCCTCGATGATTTACAGTGGGCAGATTCTGCCTCATTGAAATTAATTGAATTACTCATGACTGACTCGGATAGTCAATATCTATTGATGATTGGAGCCTATCGAGATAATGAAGTCAGTCCCACTCATCCGTTTATCCAAACTTTAGAGCGGATTCAACAAGCTGGAGCTAGGGTGAGTACGATTACCTTGCAACCGTTGAATCTGGATTGTGTAAATCAATTAATCGCGGATACGCTGAAGTCTTCGACAGAAACCTCACAGCCTTTAGCGGAGTTGGTCTTAGAAAAAACTCAAGGAAATCCTTTTTTCTTGACGCAGCTACTCCAATCTTTATACGTCGAACATCTACTGAAGTTTAACTCTAGTACAGGGGGTTGGCAGTGGGATATCGAGCAAATTCGAGCCGTTGGAATTACGGATAATGTTGTCGAGCTAATGATTAATAAGATTGCCAAGCTCGATGAGAAAACACAAACGGTTTTACAGTTAGCGGCTTGTATCGGGAACCGCTTTGATTTAGAGGTTCTCTCGCTAGTGAATACTAAATCATTATCTGAAACCGCAACAGAGCTGTGGTCGGCGATTCAGGAAGGGTTAATCGTTCCCCTGAGTGATGCTTATAAAATCCCTATCTTTTGGAATCAAGAAGAAATCGATCGCCCCGAAGCAGCTTCGATTCCTTATAAATTTTTGCATGACCGAGTGCAGCAGGCAGCATATACCCTGATTCCAGATGACCAGAAAAAAGAAGTTCATCTGAAAATTGGTCAACTCTTGTTGAAGAATGCCCAACCGGAGGAGTTAGAAGAAAATCTCTTTGATATTGTTAACCAACTTAATATCGGGCGGGAACTCATTACTCATCAATCAAAGAAAGATGAACTCGTGCAATTAAATTTAAGAGCGGGTAAAAAAGCCAAGGCTTCGACGGCTTATGAACCGGCTCTAAGATATTTAGAGACTAGCTTAGGACTCTTAGCTTCAGATAGCTGGCAACATCAGTATGAATTAATGCTAGAACTTCATATAGAAATAGTAGAAGCTAGATTTCTAAATACGCAGTTTGAACAAGCAGAAAAGCTTGCTTCTGTAGTCCTAGAACAAGCCAGAACAATTCTCGATCAAGTAAAAATTTATGAACTGAAGGTTCAATCCTATCATGCTCAACTTCAGTTACAGCTAGAGATAGATACCGCACTAGAAATTCTAGAAAAATTAGGAGTAGCATTACCTGCAAAACCTACTCAAAAGAAAATTCAAGAAGTACAGAAAGCTATAGATTTGGTTTTGGGTGATAGACCTATTGAAGATTTATTTAATCTGCCAGAAATGACTGACCCTTATAAACTGGCGGCAATACAAATTTTATTAGCGGTTACGGATGCTGCAATAGTTATTAATCCTTTATTGTATCCTTTAATAACATTAACATCCGTTCAGCTTTGTCTTGAATATGGAAATCCGCCTCTAGCTGCTGGTGTTTATGTTTTCTACGGTCAGCTTCTATGTGGAATCATGAGAAATATTGACAGAGGATATCAATGTAGCCAACTAGCTTTAAATTTATTGAATAAATTTCATGTTCGAGAAATCCAAGCCCTAGTTGTTCATTACAGCAATGGTTTTATTCGACATTGGAAAGAACCCTTTAGTGCAATATTTGAAACTAGTAGAGAAGGAGTTCAATGGGGTCTAGAAGTTGGTGATATACCTAGCACTTGTTATCATGCTGTAACTTACTGCTTATTTTTAATATTTGCAGGATACAACTTGAAAGAATATGAACGAAAATACATAGAGTATCAAGATTTAGTTATTAAGCTTAAACAGGATTATTCTATTTATTACATTAAGGCTTCAGTAAAAATCGCTTTAAATTTATTGATAGAAGACAAAGAGAAGTGTGGATTAATTTTTGGTAATTCTTATGAAGAAGACTATAAACTGATAAAACAATGGATACAAGATAGCAACTATTGGCTAATTTCTATAACTTGTTTAGCTAAAACTATATTATTTTATTATTTAAAGCAATACAAGCAATCACTTGAAGCTGCTTCATTAGGCGATCAATATATAGAAAGCTCATCGGCTTATATAGTAGCACCGCAGCACAATTTATACTACTCCCTGGCTCTATTGGGGATATATCCTCAGTTAGAAATAAACCAACAAAAACAATACTTAAAGCAAGTCACAAAAAATCAAAAACACTTGCGGGAATGGGCGCACCATGCCCCAGCCAATTACCAACATAAATACGACCTAGTAGAAGCCGAAAAAGCACGAGTCTTAGGCAAACAAACCCAAGCGATGGAACTGTATGATCGCGCCATCAAAGGAGCTAGAGAACAAAACTTCACCCACGAAGAAGCCCTAGCCTACGAACGTGCCGCCGAATTTTACCTCTCCATCAACCGAGAAGAAATCGGACACCTTTACCTAAAAAACGCCCACCATTGCTACATCCGTTGGGGCGCAACCTCCAAAGTCAAAGACTTAGAAGCCGAATACCCCCAAATCCTTGCCAGCACCCCCCACCGTCCCGCCACCCAAGGCAACACCCTTACCTCCACCGGTGGCAAAGATGGAGAAGCCCTCGACTTATCCACCATTATCAAAGCCACCCAAGCCCTAGCCAGTGAAATCGTACTCGATCAATTGCTGGCCAAACTGATGAAAATCGCCATAGAAAATGCAGGCGCACAAACAGGCTTCCTCATCCTCAATCACGAAGGCAACTGGGTAATCGAAGCCCAAGGCACAATCGGAGACGAAAACATCCCCAGCGAACATATCAGGTTTACGAGTGAACAATCCCTCAACCCCCAGCCCCTTCTCCCTGAGGGAGAAGGGGAGCAAGATTTCCAAGTCCCTCTCCCTCAGGGAGAGGGATTTAGGGTGAGGGCTGATAAAGGTGACATACTGCCCATCCCCACCCTACAATCCCTACCCATTGATGCCCTCGACCCCACCACCCAAGCCCCCCTCCTCTGCACTGCCATCGTCAACTACGTTGCCCGCACCCAAGAACCCCTCGTCTTCAACGATGCCGTAACAGAAATCCAAACCCCCAACTCCAAACTCCAAACCCAAAACGACCCCTACATCCTGGCCACCCAACCCAAATCCATCCTCTGTACCCCCCTACTCAATCAAGGCCAACTCAACGGCATTCTCTACCTAGAAAACAACCTCACCACTAACGCTTTTACCAGCGATCGCATTAAAATCCTCAATATCCTCTCCGCCCAAGCCGCCATCTCCATCGAAAACGCCCGACTTTATCGCAACCTCGCCGACTACAACCGCACCCTAGAAACCCGAGTCGAACAACGCACCGCAGAACTCGCCAAAGCCAAAGAAGCCGCCGAAGTCGCCAACCAAGCCAAAAGCGCCTTCTTAGCCAACATGAGTCACGAATTGCGAAGCCCCCTCAACGCCATTCTCGGCTTCTCGCAACTAATGATACGTTCCCAAACCCTCCCCTCAGAACACCTAGAAAACACCGGCATCATCACCCGCAGTGGCGAACACCTCCTCACCTTAATTAACCAAGTCCTCGACTTATCCAAAATCGAAGCCGGACGCACCACCCTCAACCCAAAAAACTTCGACCTTTACCGCCTGCTCGATGATGTCGATGATATGTTCCAATTAAAAGCAGAAGAAAAAGGACTGCAACTGATATGCGATCGCACCGATGAAGTCCCCCGCTACATCCGCACCGACGATGTTAAACTCCGCCAAGTCCTGATTAACCTACTCAACAACGCCATCAAATTCACCCAAGAGGGAGGTGTTTCACTGCGGGTAACGGTTCGTAGTACGCACTTGAGTGCGTTTGTGCCGGCTAAAGCCGACACTACAAACCCATCCCTCGTTCGTAGTACGCACTTGAGTGCGTCTTTGCCGGCTAAAGCCGACACTACGAACGACGACACTACTAACCTATACTTTGAAGTCGAAGATACCGGTGCAGGCATTGCCCCAGAGGAAATCGACAGTATCTTTGAAGCCTTCGTACAAAGCCAAACCGGCAAAGATGCCCAAGAAGGCACCGGTTTAGGTTTACCCATTAGTCGCCGCTTCGTCCAACTCATGGGCGGTGACATGACTGTAACCTCCCAACTCAGGTGCGGCACCGTCTTTAAATTTAATATCCAAGCCAACACCGTTGCCGCCAGCGACATCGAAACCCAACGTTCAACCCGCCAAGTGATTGCCCTCGAGCCCGACCAACCCCGCTATCGTATCCTGATTGTGGACGACAAACAGGACAATCGCCTACTCTTAATTAAACTCCTCAATCCCCTCGGTTTTGAACTGCAAGAAGCCAGCAACGGCCAAGAAGCCATCAAAATCTGGGATGAATGGGAACCGCACTTAATTTGGATGGATATGCGGATGCCGATTATGGATGGTTACGAAGCCACAAAACACATCAAAGCCACCACCAAAGGCCAAGCTACAGCAGTTGTTGCCCTCACCGCCAGTATCTTAGAAGAACAACGCGCCGTTGTCCTTTCGGCCGGATGCGACGACTTTTTGCGTAAGCCCTTCCGAGACTCCGATATCTTTGAAGTCATGCACAAACAAATTGGGGTGCGATACGTTTATGAACAGCAACAACACAGCCCACCCGACTCATCCCTAGAGGATGAAGCCATCGCCCTCACCGCTACAACTTTAGCCGCCCTCCCGCAAGCATGGCGCACCGACCTCAAACAAGCGATACTAAGTATTGATTTAAACTGGATTGACAACCTGATTGAGCAAATCGCTCAGGAGTATGCAGCGCTTGCCCTAGCCTTGAGCCATTGTATTGATAATTTTGAGTACAAAAAGATTTTGAATTTAATCACCGAATGTGAGGAAATGGAAAATAAGAAATAACATTGCTCTGGTTTGAATTCAAAATTCAAAATTAAGAAATCATAAGCTCCCTAGCTCCCCTGCTCCCCCCTCCCCCGTTCCCTAGCTCCCCTGCTCCCACACCCTTGCTATGGCTGATGAATCAACACCAACCTAACCAGTCCAAAGGCAATATTTTAGTCGTTGACGACACCCCAGAAAACTTACGGTTGTTAGTGGGAATCTTAAGGAAGAAAGGGTACGAGGTTCGTCCAGTTCCCAGTGGAGAATTGGCGTTGTCGGCCTCCCAATTAATGCCGCCTGATTTGGTTTTACTCGACATTATGATGCCGGAAATGGACGGCTATGAAGTGTGTCGGCGACTCAAAGCCAATCGAGACACTCGTGACATTCCGGTTATTTTTATTAGTGCCATCAATGACATCTTGGATAAGGTCAAAGCCTTTGGGGTAGGAGGAGTAGACTATATCACCAAACCCTTCCAAGTTGAAGAAGTGTTAGCTCGGGTTGAAACTCACTTGGCATTACTTTCTCTACAACGCAATCTGCAAGTTAAAAATGAAGACTTAGCCAAAACAATACAACAACTGCAAGCTACCCAAAACGAACTCATTCAATCTGAAAAAATGGCCGCCTTGGGTCAACTTGTAGCTGGTATTGCCCATGAAATCAATACTCCCTTGGGAGCGATTCGCTCTTCAGTGGAAAATATTGCTGATTTTTTTATAGAAGATTTAGAGGGTTTACCCATCTTTTTTCAAAACCTATCTCCCCAACGGCAACAGGATTTATTAACGTTGATTTCTATTGCCCTCCATCAAAAATATCCTTTATCCAGTCGAGAAAAACGCCAAATAAAAAAGAATTTAAAGCAACAATTAGAAGCCCAGTCCATTGATGATGTAGATGTTTTGGCAAGTACTTTTGTGAATATCGGGGTATTAGAAGATATTCAGCCTTTTTTATCGTTATTAAAAGACTCGAATCGTGAGCAAATTTTTAAAGTGGCTGATGATTTGGCCAGTGCCTGGAAGAGTGCAAAAACGATTGCTACCGCCACTGATCGAGCGGCTAAAGTGGTATTTGCCCTCAAAAGTTATGCTCGCTATGACCATTCGGGTCAAAAAATCCAGTCTAATATTATTGAGGGATTAGAGACAGTATTAACTCTTTATCAAAATCAATTTAAACATGGGGTTGAGGTGATTAGAAATTATGATGAATTGCCAGATATTCTCTGTTATCCCGATGAACTCAATCAAGTGTGGACGAATCTAATTCACAATGCCCTACAAGCAATGAATAACAAGGGAACCTTAACCCTAGATGCCCGATGTCAGGATAACCACATATTGATTACTATCACCGATAATGGTGCCGGGATTCCTCCTGAGGTGATGCCCCGCATCTTTGAACCGTTTTTCACGACTAAGCCTTCTGGAGAAGGCAGTGGATTGGGATTAGATATTGTCAAAAAAATCCTGGAAAAACATCAGGGAACCATTACAGTTGAGTCGGTGACTGGCCAAACTCAATTTACTGTATCTTTGCCGATTAATCTAACTTAAAATTAAGGATTAACCCCGAAAAGATATAATTAATCTTCGCAACTTTTTAATGTGTTAATTGTATGCCTCTTACCCAAGCTGTCATTTTATGTGTTGATGATGAAGTCCTAGTCTTAGAATGCCTAGAACGACAACTGCGTAGAGCTTTTTCTAATTTGTACCGCTATGAATTTGCAGAAAGTGCTGATGAAGCCTTAGAAATTGTGGAGAAACTGGTTGAGGCAGGGATACAAATTTTAGTTATTATCTCCGATTGGTTAATGCCGGGAATGAAGGGAGATGAATTTTTCTTAATTATTCATAATAAATACCCTGATATTGTAACAATTCTGTTAACGGGGCAAGCCGATCAATCTGCTGTTGAGCGAGCAATGACACAAGCCAATCTCCATGCTTATTTGTATAAACCTTGGAAGAGTAAGGAGTTAATAGACACCATTAAGTCTGGCTTAGCCAAATTATGAGTAAATATGTAATTTTATGTGTAGATGATGAACTAATAATCCTCGATCGCTTAGAAAGAGAGATTAAAAAATCTGTGGGCTATGAATACCTAGTGGAGACAGCGGAATGCGGTGAAGAGGCTTTAGAAATTCTAGCAGAATTAATGGAGGAAGGATATGAAATTCCATTGATTATTTCTGATTATTTAATGCCAGGTTTTAGAGGGGATGAACTGTTAAAACAAGTCCATCATTTTTCACCGAAGACCCTTAAAATTATGTTAACCGGGCAAGCCGATTTGGATGCCGTGGTGAATACGATTAACTATGCAAAATTATATCGCTATATTTCTAAACCGTGGGAGTCTGA
Source organism: uncultured Microcoleus sp. (assembly GCA_964588805.1). GTDB lineage: Bacteria > Cyanobacteriota > Cyanobacteriia > Cyanobacteriales > Coleofasciculaceae > CAZPRJ01. The sequence goes on from CAZPRJ010000003.1 coordinate 21,093, forward strand.
AGACTTAAGATTAACGATTAAAGAAGCGATTAACAGTTACCATCAAGAAAAAAAATTAACCGAACAAAATATTCAACTCCAGCACATGAATCAGGTGTTGGAACAATTAAACCGGGAACAATCGAATTTAATTGCCCAACTTCATGAAAATGAAAACCGCTTGACTCAATTTTTAGAAGCAATGCCGGTAGGGGTAGGCGTATTAGATGCTCAGGGCAAACCCTATTATTTTAATCAGAAGGCAAAAGAACTGTTTGGTAAAGGGGTTATCTCCGATGCCCAAACTGAGCAATTATCTGAACTGTATCAAATCTATCAAGCGGGTACAGATCGAGAATATCCGGTAGAAGATTTACCCATCATGCGAGCCTTGCGAGGGGAAAGTGCAATTGCAGATGATTTAGAAATTCGTCAAGCCGACAAAGTGATTCCCCTAGAAGTGTGGGCAACACCGATTTATGATGCCCAAGGTAATATTATTTATGCCATTAATGCCCTGCAAGATATTAGCGATCGCAAACGTGCCGAGGCAGAACGACAAAAGTTTATTGAGGAATTATTTGAACTCAATTGTAACTTAGAATTAGCCCTCGATGCTCAATCTGCATTAACCAATGCAGCTAAACGTTTTGTTCCCACTGAATTTCTGGCCTTATTAGGGCATAAAAGCCTAGTAGAGGTGCAATTAGGCGACCAAGTACAACAAGAAATGTCAGTCTTGTTTTCTGATATTCGCGACTTCACCGCCCTATCAGAAAGCATGACGCCCCAAGAGAATTTTAATTTTATTAATGCCTATCTCCAACGCATGGAACCGGCAATTATTGACAATCAAGGCTTTATTGATAAGTATATGGGTGATGGCATTATGGCCATCTTTAGCGGCGTTGCCGATGATGCTGTAAAAGCTGGAATTGCTATGCTGCAACGTCTGGCTGTATACAATCAACATCGCATGAAGTCCGGGTTTATGCCGATTAACATAGGAATTGGCATCAATACCGGTTCTTTAATGCTAGGAACCGTGGGCGGAAAAAACCGCATGGATAGCACAGTCATTAGTGATGCTGTTAATTTATCATCTCGCCTGGAAGGGCTAACCAAATATTACGGAGTTTCTCTACTGATTTCTCAACACACATTAGCCCGTTTACATTACCCGATGGATTATTGTATTCGGTTTATTGAGCAAACGACTGTCAAGGGAAAATCAAAAGCTGTGGCTGTATTTGAAGTGTTTGACGGAGACGAAGAAGACCTGAAACAAGGGAAATTAGCCACCTTATCTAGTTTTGAAGAAGGGTTATGGCTCTACCATAAACGTTGTTTTTCAGAAGCAGTTAAACAATTTGCAAACGTATTAAAGATTAATCCTAGAGATACTGTCGCTCAAATCTATCTCAAAATTGCCCAAGCCGCAGGTTCAATTGAAAGTTGATGTTATTGGTTATTAGTTGTTTGTTGCTTGTTGCTTGTTGTCAGAACCTAGAAAAAAACCATAACCAATAATAAATAACACCAACTACCTTGCCTCTACCAAAGTAGAAATCGCCCTAACTAACTCTTCAGGTTCAATGGGTTTAGAAAGATGTTGTTGAAACCCAGCCGCTAAAGCCTGTTTTTGGTCATACTCTCCAGCATAGGCGGTTAGTGCGATCGCTGGAATTTCTCCTCCTTGTTCAGGCAGGAAGGTTCTAAGTTCACGCATCAACATATAACCGTCCATTTTGGGCATCCCGATGTCACAGACTAATATATCCGGCACAGATTGTGCTATGAGGCTCAATGCTTCTGATGCAGAGGCCGCCACGCTCACCGTTGCCCCAGCTTGCTCCAAAATGAACGCCACCAGCACCCGGATATCCGGCTCATCATCCACAATCAGAATTTGCAACCCAGTCAGATGAGCCATTGGCCTCGCTTGCAGGTTGTCCTGGGGTGTGGGGGGGGGACTTGGCAGCAACGGTAGAAGGACGGTAAACATGGCACCCTGCCCTTCTCCAGGGCTGTCTACTGCAACCGTTCCTCCATGTAATTCCACCAAATGACGGACAATCGCCAATCCTAACCCTAGTCCGCCAAACTTCCGGGTTGTGGTGGAATCGGCTTGACGGAAGTATTCAAAAACATGAGGCAGGAAATCTTGAGGAATGCCTTTACCAGTGTCAAGGACTTGTATTTGAGCCTGTGAACCGATATGCTCTAGCCGGATGTTGACCTGTCCGCCTGCGGGCGTAAATTTCACGGCATTAGAGAGTAAGTTCCACACCACTTGCTGGAGGCGAGCCGAATCTCCCAAAACATTATCCATGTTTAGGTCTAGCTGCATTTGGATTTGAATCGACTTAGCTTGTGCGGCTAAACGCACGGTTTCTAGTGCGGCTTCAATCGTTAGTGCCAAGTTAACCGGAGCCATCTCGAGACTGAGTTTGCCTTGTAAGATGCGGGAAACATCCAACAAATCCTCAATCAGTTGAGTTTGCAGTTTGGCATTACGCTCAATGGTTTCCAAAGCCTGAGCCGTTTTTGTAGCATCTAACTTACCACTGCGAAGCAATCTCGACCAACCGAGAATAGGGTTGAGGGGCGATCGCAACTCATGAGACAATACCGCTAAAAATTCATCTTTAAGGCGATTGGCGGTTTCCGCTTCCTTCCGTGCCGCTTGTTCTCGCTCTAAAAGTCGCTCTCGCTCTTGCTCAGCTTGCAGACGCTCGGTAATATCGGTATTTGTGCCAAACCAGCGCAACACCTTCCCCATTTCATCACGCACGGGAATCGCTCGGGAGAGAAACCAGCGATACTGTCCATCCTTGCCCCGTAGAGGAAACGTATCCTCCCACGTTTGCCCCACCTCAACACAGACGCTAAATTTCTCCACCACACGCTCCACATGGTCTGGGTGATGCACCTTTTGCCAGCCCCAGCCTTCCATCTCTTCCAAAGTGGTGCCAGTGTAGTCGAACCAGCGCTGATTGTACCAGAAAATCCACCCTGTCTCATCTGCCATCCAAGCAAACTGAGCGATGTTATCGGCTAAGGTACGGAAACGCTCCTCGCTGTCGCTGAGTGCCTTTTCTGCCTGCTTACGCTCGGTAATATCGATGATGGAGCCAATGTAACCAAAATACACTCCCTTATCGTCAAACCGAGGAATGGCAGAATCATAGACCCAGCGATATTCATTATCTTGGCGTCGCAAACGATACTCTAAGGACACCGGTTCATGTCTTTGATGAGCCTGCAAACAATCTGTCTCGATGAGGCGAGCATCGTCTGGATGAACAGCCGTGAGCCAACCATTGCCTAAGGCTTCCTCTAGGGTTTGTCCAGTAAACTCACACCACTGTCGATTAAACCAAACTCCAGCCCCATCGGGAGCCGACATCCAAATCATCATCGGTGAATCGTCAGCAATCCGGCGAAATCGGGCTTCGCTCTCCCGCAACGCTTCTTCTGCTTGTTTGCGTTCACTGATATCGAGAAAAGCGCCAATCACCCCACGCACCTCACCGTTATCACCTCGTAGGGGAACCGCCCGTCCCCAAATCGAGCGAATTTTACCGTTATCAAATACAAAATCGAATTCGTCTTCAATATCCTCTCCGGTTCGTCCGGCTTTCTGCATGGGTAAGTCTTCTCGGGGAATAGGCTGCCCATTTTTGTGAATGTTGAACGAGAAGGGATAGTTGTCATCAGGGGGCGTTGCGGTGGCTACTGCGCCCACGGGTAGCTCCACCAATTGATAAGCTGCTCGATTAGCCGTGATCTGCTGGCATTGTGGGTCATGGGCAATCCAAACCGCCGCCGGAACCGCTTCCATAAACGTTTCCAATTCTTCAGCACGGGCTCTAGCCATTGCTTCACTTTCTCGCAAAGCAGCTTCTGTTTGCTTCACCTCATGAATGTCCATTGCCGTGCCGTACCATTGCATCACCTGCCCGTTTTCATCTTTGAGGGGTACAATTCGAGCCAGATGCCAACGATAGGTTTCATCAAATCGCTTCAGACGGCATTCCACTTCATAGGCTGCACTCAATTGAATCGCACGAGAGCGCTTTTCTAGAGTCGGTTGAAAATCATCCGGGTGAAGCACATTCGGCCACAAACCAACACCCAATTCTAAATCCGTGATACCGGTGTACTCTTCCCAACGTTGATTAAAAAACTGAATATTGCCCTTGGCATCATTCATCCACATCAGTTGAGATACGGCATTGGCTAAGGTACGATAGCGGTTTTCGCTCAACCGTAAAGCGTCCTCAGCCTGTTTGCGTTCGCTCACATCCTGAAAGTAAACGGCCAATCCATCACATAGAGGATTGATATGCACCTCAAACCATCCCTCTGGATTCAAAATTCCCGAAGATTCAAACACCACAGAGGCGTTTTGGTTGATGGCACGGTAGAAGTTTTGTTCAAAAATAGTTCCTCTAACTTGGGGAAATTTTTCCCAAATGGATTGTCCTAGTAAAGCTTCTAGCGAGAACCCCAATATGTGTTCGGCTTGACGATTAATATAGGCAAACTGCCATTGGCGATTGAGGGTAAAGAACCCATCGGTAATACTTTCCAAGATATCTGTGATGCGCTCTTTGGCCGTCCGCAGGGATTCTTCACTGGCTTGCAATTTTACGAGGTTGCGATCAAGCCGTTGATTTGTAGTCCGGAGTGAGCCACACACCATACTGATTAAGATGCACTCTAAGGCAAATACCCCCAACCTGACTCCACTGGGTAGATCCAACGCCAAGGAATATCGAGGTTCCAGGAAAAAGTAATCGCTAATTAGCATCCCCAATCCGGTGGCAACGAGTCCAGAACGAATGCCCCCCTGCCAAGCACTCACCACAACGGCTCCAAAAAATAGGAGAAATGGGGTTTCAGTCATGCTAGCCACCGGATCGAGTGCCAGCATAATCAACAGTGCCAATCCTACCGTGAGAATTGCAGTGCTGTAAGGATGTTGTCGTAGATAAGCGATCGCTGACATAGCTTGAAAACCGTTGAAATTGGGGAGTGGGGCGGCGGGGGTGCGGGGGGGCGGGGGAGCAGGGGAGTGGATTTTCTAATTTTGAATGCGTGAATTTTGAATTTCCTAAGGCAGATTAGCGATCGCAACAGGTTCTATGTTTTCTGCTGGTTCAAAGCCGAAGACACGAGAATAGAAGTAAAACTCAGCATCTAGCGTGCGCTTAATATTCTCAGCACGTCGGAATCCGTGTTGTTCTCCCTCATAAGCCACATACGCGACCGGCAATCCTTTGGCCTTGAGGGCTTCTACCATCATTTCGGCTTGATTGGGCGGTACAATTTTGTCTTCTAGTCCTTGGAAAAAGATAACCGGACAAGAGAGTTGGTCAGTAAAATGAATCGGCGATCGCTGCTCATACACATCTTTGCGTTCTGGATAAGCACCCACCAACCCATCTAGATACCGCGCTTCAAATTTATGCGTCTCTTTGGCTAAAATTTCTAAATCACTCACGCCGTAATAACTCGCCCCAGCCTTAAACACATCCCGGAATGTCAGTGCGGCTAATGTGGTGTAACCACCTGCACTACCACCGGCGATCGCTAATCGTTCACCATCCACCCATCCTTGTTCGGCCAGGTACTTGGCGGCATTCGCACAATCATCAACGTCTACAATACCCCAATTATCCTGGAGTCGCTGACGATACTCCCGTCCGTAACCGGTACTGCCGCCATAGTTGACATCCACAAAGGCAAAACCCCGACTCGTCCAGTATTGGATTTTTAAATTAAACGAACTGGATGTGGCCGCCGTTGGCCCCCCATGACTTTTCACAACCAAAGGTGGCTTTTCGTCTGGAGGTGCTGCATAGTCTTGATTCTGGGGGGGATAGAAGATGGCGTAAGCCGTCAATCCATTTTCGGTGGGAAACGCAATGGGTTGGGGAGTTGAGAGATAGCCTGGATCGATGTTCAACTGAGTGGATCGACGTAGCACTTCTAGTTGCCCCGTCTTTACATCCATCTGCACTAACGCCGTGGGTTCCGTTGCTGAACCAGCAATGAATGCAATCCGGCCGGGTACAGCTTGAACAGAAGAAATATCCGTATAGGGTGTTTCGATTACTTCTAACTGTTTCGTGTGCGGATTCAGGCTGGCTAAATGCCAGATACCGTCTTGAGTGTATGTGCAGATAATCCGCTCAACTGACTCAATAGCATAGGTGGACATCCCAAACACCCATTGAGGAAGCCCAAACTCGGCATCCATTGCACACAAGGGTTCTACCTCCTGACTTGGGTCAGGTTGCCATCGGTAAAGATTCCACCAGCTTGTGCGGTCAGACACAAAGTACAATACTCCATCTGACGACCACTCCGGCTGAAATACCGACTCAGTGACGCCACCTGCAATACACTCGGACTCACCCAAAGTCCCATCTGCTTGGATGGAAGCCACCCATAGCTGAGTCCCATCCCAAGGCATATTCGGATGTTTCCAAGTTAACCACACCAATTTAGAGCCATCTGGACTTAGGCGGGGTGAGGAGTAGAAGTCACAACCTGACGTAAGTACCCGTACATCTTCACCGTTTTCTAAGTTGATGCTGACTAAATAATTTTCGGGTTCATGTCCTTCCCCCCGATGGTCTTCACAAACACAAATGATTCGTCCGTGTTGGGAGTCAATTACTACATCAGCATAACGAAGTTTTCCTTCTGGTACGTCTTGAGAAATCGGCTGAGGTTCGGAGTTTGGGGTGTGTTTGTAGAGGCGTTGATCGGCAAAATTGCAAAAGTAAATGATGCCATCTTTGATGGTAAAAGAACCTCCACCATACTCATGTACACGAGTCCGAACATTGAAAGGAGAGGGTGTCATATCTGCTATCGTTCCATCCGGTGTCTGCCGCACAATGACATTTCGCCCCCCTTCCGACGGCCGCCCTTCCACCCAATAAACATCCTTTCCATCTAAGGCAACCCCCCCTAAACCAATGGTTCCCGCCACAATTAAGTCCGCAGTAATCGGGGATTTCCAGGAACCATAGGGGGCAATTTTTGCTTGGGTCATGCTGCTTCCTTTCGTGAAAATTTTAGAGGTGAAGGTTAATTTGTCTTACATTATGAGTTATTAATGAGTGGCATCGCTTAAGTTTCGTGTGAATCACTACAGATTTGAGACATTTGGCCGAAACGCTAACTCAGCAGTTATGTAAAACTACAGGATAATGAGCCAAAATTATTTCTTAAGGTAGATATATTTCCTTTTGGGACTCGTTGATAACGACTCTCAATGGAGAAAATTTTGCTCACTCCAGTCCTCCCAAAGGCTTATAGTACTTTTTTATACAGAGGCTAATCACTCCTCTAGCTTTTTATGTGTCTCAAATCGCTTAACCGTTTTCGGGTTAGTATTTCTCGTCAACCTACCCTACAAACAATTGTAATTGTTCCTTTTGTTGTACAACTGTTGGGAACGGTAGGATTGGTGGGATATCTTTCTTTTCGGAATGGACAAGCGGCTGTTAATGATGTTGCTGCCCAGTTACGGCGTGAAATTAGCGATCGCACCTCTGAACGCATCACCACCTATCTTAAAACCCCTCATTTAATTAATCGAACTAATGCAGATGCTATCCGTTTAGGTCAGTTGGATATCACTGATTCTAAAAGCTTAGAACGCTATTTTTTAAAACAAATTCAAGTTTTTGATTCACTCAGTAGAATTTATTTTAGTAATCCCCAAGGCGGACTTACCTCCGTTGGTTACGATGAGCGAGGATTGACTGTTGCACTAACCGAAAATTTTACTCAGGGTACGCTTCGTGTTTACAGTGTCGATGGTCAAGGTAATCGTAACAATATATTAGTCAACCAACCCAATTATGATGCAAGAAAGCGACCGTTTTATCAATACCCTGTAGACCTAGCTAAACCAACTTGGTGTCCGATTTATATTTATATTCCGACCTCCAGGGGTTTAGGAATTGCGGCTAGTTATCCCTTTTATGATGAGAACGGTCAATTTCAAGGCGTTTTATCCAGTGATTTATCTTTAGTTGCGATCAATCAGTTTTTGCAGAGCTTGAAAATTGGTTCTCAAGGAGAAGCCTTTATCATCGAACGTTCAGGAATGCTCGTTGCTTCATCTAGCTCTGAACGTCCTTATAAGAGGAGCGGGGATGGCAAACAAAAACAACGGCTCAAAGCAACTGAAACTAAAAATCCATTGATTCGAGCTACTGCACAGCATTTAATCTCTAATTTGGGTGACTTCAATCAAATTAATACTTCAAAACAAATAGCTTTTAACATAAAAAGCAAACAGCAATTTGCTCAAGTAACACCATTTCGAGATGAATGGGGATTGGACTGGTTAATTGTCGTGGTTGTACCAGAATCCGACTTTATGCAACAAATCAACGCCAACAACCGCACGACTATTTTACTGTGTCTATTGGCTGTAATCGTGGAGGCTGGAATTGGAATAATTACCGCTCGTTGGATTACAAAACCTTTGCTGAAATTAAATACAGCGGCCAAGAAAATTGCTCAGGGAAAATGGGGAAAAGCGGTAGATATCCAACGCTCGGATGAAGTTGGGCAATTGGCAACATCGTTTAATCAAATGGCGGCTCAACTGCAACAAGCTCAAGAAATTTTAGCCAACTATAGCCGTACCTTAGAACAAGAAGTGGCGGAGAGAACCGAGGCATTGCGCCACAGTGAGGAACGACTGAGATTAATTATTGAAGCAACAACAGAAGGAATTTGGGATTGGGATATTGTTCAAAACACGTCGTTTTGGTCAGAACAAATTTATCGCTTGCTCGGTCTACCAAAAAGTGAAATTGAGTTAAATTCTTACCATTCTATAGAGCAACGCCTACACCCAGAAGACCGGGTTCAGTTTGCTCAGGCACTGCCAGATCATTTTGAGTTCAACAGTCCGTATAATTTAGAAGTCCGTATCCAACGAACTGATGGTGACTACGGCTGGTTTAGGGTTTGTGGTAAAGCATTGCGCGATCGCAACGGCCAACCCTATCGTATGGTTGGTTCTTTCACAGATATTACTGATCGCAAAGCGGCCGAACTCGCTCTCAAACAACAAACAGAAATTCTCCAAACTATTTTTGACCATCTCCCAGTGATGCTGTGCTTCTACAATGCAGAGATTGAGGTGCAGTTCATCAACCCAACTTTTGAAAGTACATTGGGTTGGTCATTGGCAGAACTTCAAGAAATCGATATCATGGCGCATTGTTATCCAGACCCAGACTACCGCGCCTCGGTGCTAGAGTTTATGACTAGAGCGGATGGAACTTGGCGAGACTTGGAGGTAAGAACCCGTGCGGGTGATATTCTTTTTACCTCTTGGACGAATGTTCGCTTACCCAATGGTTGTATTGTGGGCTTAGGTACAGACATTACGGCTCGCAAACAAGCAGAAGCTGCTCTCCAAGACAGTGCGTTACGGGAACGAGTAATCGCGACGGTTTTGCAACGGATGCGTCAGACACTGGATATTAATAGCATATTCAGTGCTACAACCTGTGAACTGCAACAAGTCTTAAATTGCGATCGCGTGGCAATTTATCGTTTCAATTCTGACTGGAGTGGGGAATTTGTGGCCGAGTCTGTAGCAAATGGCTGGGTTCCTCTAATTGCCGCGCAAAAACATGATGCTTCTCTGACCCAACAGGCTTTAGAAGACGAAAACTGTATCATCAAAGCCTTAGATAGCGCCAATTCCCCGATTCCTTTACCCTCACCTCCAACTCAACCATTTAATAGTTTGGTACAAGATACTTATCTGCAAAATACCCAAGGAGGTATCTACAGACAAGGAGCAAGCTATCGAGTTATTGAAGACATTTATAAGGCGGCATTTTCCCCATGTTACATTAAGTTGTTGGAGCGATTTCAAGCGAAGTCTTATATTATTGTTCCGATTTACTGCGGCCATCAACTTTGGGGATTACTAGCGACTTATCAAAATTCTCATCCTCGTGCTTGGAGTCAGCCACAAATCAGCGCTGTTGTTCAAATTGGTGTGCAATTAGGGGTTGCCTTACAGCAAGCTCAACTCCTACACAAGACTCAACAACAAGCAGTAGACCTAGAGCAGGCTTTAACTGAATTAAAACGCACCCAAACTCAACTGATTCACACTGAAAAAATGTCGAGTTTAGGGCGTATGGTTGCAGGCATTGCCCATGAAATTAACAACCCTGTTAGCTTTATTTATGGCAATCTAACTCCTGCTCGTCATTATTTCCAAGACCTCCTGAGCCTGATTGAACTCTATCAACAAACTTACCTCGAATCCACGCCTGAGATTGAACAATTAACGGCTGAAATTGATTTAGATTTTGTGCAGGAAGATTGGGAAAAACTCATCCATTCCATGGAGGTAGGAACTGAACGCATCCGTGAGATTGTTCTATCCCTGAGAAACTTTTCTCGATTGGATGAACATGAACTCAAAACCGTTGATATTCATGAAGGCATTGATAGTACTCTCCTAATATTGCAACATCGATTAAAGGTAGAGGGCAATCGCTGCCCAATTCAGGTGATTAAAGAGTATGGCTCATTACCTGCTGTTACCTGTTATGCCAGTCAACTCAATCAGGTGTTTATGAATCTCTTAAATAATGCAATTGATGCTCTAGAACAGCACGCAGGAGTCATACCAACCCTCACCATTCGCACAGAGGTGAAGACGAAAGGTTGGCTAAATCCTCACCATAATTCCTCAAACTGCTCATTTGTTGTGATTCACATTTGCGATAATGGATCGGGGATGAGTGAAGAAATAAAAAAGCATATATTTGACCCATTTTTTACTACCAAACCGGTGGGGAGTGGCACAGGTTTAGGATTATCCATCTGCTATCAGATTGTCGTAGAAAAACACCAAGGTGAGATTAGTTGCACTTCTGCTTTAGGACAAGGAACAGAGTTTATTGTAGAAATTCCTATCGAACCTACCCATGCTGAATATTGAAGTACGTCCTATCCAAAATTCAGAAGAAATTGAAGCAATGTACTATCAACGTTGGCTGGTTCTTAGAGCACCTCTAGGAATGGATAGGGGGACGGAAAAAGATAAATATGATGATAGCGCCTTGCATCTAATTGCCATCTACAATCATCATATTATTGGTTCAGCCAGATTGCGCGAACTATCCCCAGAATGGGGAAGTATAGCCTATGTTGCCGTCACTTCTGAATTTCAAAATCAAGGAATTGGCACCAAGCTAATGCAAGTATTGATAGAGAAAGCCAAAAACAGAAATCTCAAATTTCTGCGGCTTATGACTCGAATGAGTGCCTGGAGGTTTTACAAACGATTAGGGTTCTTAGAACAAGGTGAACCGTTTGATTACTTAGACATACCACATTTATTCATGTATTTAGACTTATCAACTTTGGGAGAATAGAGATAAGAATTCTGCTTCTCTAAATAACCTTCAAGATTTTCTACGGAATATTTAACAAACTCAAATTCTTTGCTAGCATTACATGAGCCTTTTAAGCACAATGTATTATTCTCGTCTTTAAGCAAGTCAGCTCGATAATTCCATATAGAACCATCCGGTTTCTCAAACCTAATCTCTGCTTGGATTACTGTCTTCTCTGCATTTTGCTCGATGATTTTACCGACGACTTTATAATTAAACCAATTCCATCCATAGCGAAGAATGAGTTCTCGTTCTAAAACCTGAATCTGCGTGGGTAATATTCCCCAACCTCGATAAACTTTATTGAAACATTCAACCTCACCGGTTCGCATTAATATCGATTGCAATGACTCGTGATTCAGCACACCATAGTACCTTCCCTCCGGCAAATCAATCGCAGTCGGTGCAAATCGATGGCCACCAAAGTGGCTGGCTTTCCAAATACGAACTTGATGTAGATTCAACTCAGAAACAGTCGCTACTGCTTTCGCATAAAAAGGATTACCATACCTAGCGCAGCACTTATCATGACTACCATGAGTACAGACTAAAATATCGCGAGTAGTACGAGTTTCTTCTTCACAATCTACAGATTCTCCCGCTAAATAGTTTCTGACAACTCCAGCCACTTGTTCTAGGGTTTCAACATTAAACTCTCTCTTGCTATAACCCTTTGAAAACTCCTCTCTATTTTGGTCATAAATCAAAAGCTTTGTATAAGAATGAGGTAGCAATTGCTTGGATTCAATTAATAAAAATCTGATGGAAAGCTGGGATTGCTTAATTTCAGTTATTAAATCTTTCAAATTAGCTGGAATCAATTTTGAATCAAACGCTTCTGATGCCCAAGGGGTAGGGCATTCAATTAAGATATATGTTTGAAAAGGAGTAGCGCTGCCAATAATATCTTCTCCTGCTTGCCGAGAAAAATCTGCACAAAAAAAGTCAGTCATTAGTTTTATTACTCATCAATAGGTTTGTCAGAATAGATGCTAGTATCCACAAAAATAATTCCTTCAACGACTAAACGCGTCAAAAGCGGAACAATATCAATCTCCCAATCAAAATCGGGCAACCACCTGAGAACATCATTTCCGGTAAATGTTTCCCCGGTGAATAAATTTTCAACTAAAGAGTGAGGTACACCTTTTAGAGATACTTCTTTCCCTGATATGATGATGTTAAATCCACTACTATCTTTAGTTTCTAAAACTGTGACTCTCTGATACTTAGGAGTAAAAAATCGAGTTTCAGTTCCCTCAGTAAATAGATTAAATCCTGCTTGATAGGGTAATGAGTATTTGGCGATGGGCTTTTCTATGCTATTAAGATAATGGTTATACTCTTCGCCTAAATTTGAAGTCGATAGATAATCTTTTAAATCTTGAAGTAATGTATGGATGTGGTTATGAATAGAAGATTGCTCGAAACGTAAGGGTAAACTTTTACGCCACTCTTCTTTATTTTGTAGCTCACTCACTAACCATTCGAGAACGTCAATCCCTGTCTTACAATGCACACCCAAGGTTAGGTGCAAGGATGGTTCGTCTAATGCGATCGCATAATGCCAATGTCCGCGTGGAATGTAAAGTACATCACCAGGGTTGAGGATACAACTTAAGTAAGGTTCTCCTTCTGGAGGTAAGAAAGACGTTGATTTTTGTTCGGGTAAGGGGTATTTAATCGTATCCGAGAAGATATGCCATTGCTTTTTCCCCTCTATTTGTAAGATAAAAACTTCATGGGTATCATAGTGAGATGAAAAACCTTGTTGTCCAGGCCATGAACAGTAAGCATTGGCCTGAACACCGTAGCCTAAATCGTATCTCAATTCAGATGTAAATTCGGCAATCGGTGGAATCAGCTTATGTACGCCGTTGATGATGAGAGTTGCGCCTTTTTGGCACCATTCCATCAGATTGGCATTCTCACTCTCATCTAAAACTTTTCCGCCTAAAGCTAGTCGAATTTCAGGATATTTTAATTGATGAAAATTTAATAGATCAGTGAGTTTTTTCCAAGAAAATAGATGAGTAAATTTTTTAGGGTCTTCACTCTCAATAAAAACAGCTTTACTCGTCCAATTGTGCCTTAAAAAGTCTTCTGCACTATAGGGATTTAAGAGAGTGGTAAGCGATCGCATTTTTACTTGAGAATCTTTTGCAGTAAAAATTTAAAAAATATAAAATCAAGCTAACTGTATCAGGAGTTAAGGAATCAGTAAGTCCTTATACATCCTGATACCCACTAATCAAAAATTTTCAACTATTGGTGACTGAGGTCGCTACCGTCTGCATCAACATTGAGTTGAGAGGTGGTATTTTTCCTCCTGGTTTGGGGTTTAATTTCTTTGACCTCAATTTGGATCTTACTGGCACGGGATTGCTTGAGAGCCTCGGACTTGAATTGCTCTGACATACAATGTCTCCGAATAGAGTAATCAGTTATAGCCCTGGACGAACCCTTGATTATGAATCAGAGGTTGGCATGGGCTGTTCATTTTAAATGTAACCTGAAGTCAATAAAAAATGCAATAGTTGATAAAATTTATCAGGTATATCGCCACTTTTGGTAAATCGCTCAACTGAGGTCTAACCTGAAAATAGGGAGTCAGGAGTCAGGAGTCAAAAATATCGCTCTAGGTAAAATAATGCCTTTTGGATGCAAAAAGCGCCTCCCTCCAGTGGGAGACGCTCTCGAGACAATGGTGATTGTTTCTACGCCTTGCTTTTGAGTTCGCTGAGTTTGGCTCGAATCATTTCAATACGTTGACGATTTACTCCCAAATCCGACTGTCCCAGACGAGAAGCAGAGCGAACGTGAATAACTTGGGTATTGGGTTCAATCAAAAACTCTACATCATCCACAAATCCCATTAACTTACTCTTAAATTCGGCATAGAGATAATTTTCGCTTTCCGTGATGATTTGGGTTCTTTCCATACTCTCAATCACGGTTTTGAGGTCAGCTATTGCCTGAGTTGGGGTCGAATTGTAAGTTAATGGCTCAATTTTATCCTGGGTATTTTGACTGTAACTGTTGACACAATTCGGTGTGCCAGGGCAAGGCGCAAGTTGTCCAGATGCCTGGATACCAATATTTGTCGGCCGTTTACCTGCAAACACGGTTCCTCCTGAAAACGTTAAGGTGATACCAATCCCACAAATAGCAATGAGAACAAGGACTATAGCAATTAGTAGCGCCGATTGAAGAGGCGATCGCTTTTGGGCGTCTGTATTCATGGATTTTGGTAAGGTTTGATGTAAAGTTTATTTACAAACCTTACCAAATTGTAAAGCCTGCATGACCAATCTCACTCAAATGGCACTGACATCACTGGGTTCGTAGTCCGCACTTTAGTGCGAAAAGCCCTTACTACAAGCCGTTTAAGTCAGCCACATTCTGCCTAACTCAGATGACCGAAGAGAACTATAAAAAGCCTTCCAGTTCCAGCGCCTCAATCATCTGAAGACCGCGAGGGTCGCCTACTCCTAAAAGTGAGGCTTTTGCATCTTCCTGTACTCCCATTTCTTCATCTTCAGCAAAGGCTTCAATCAAAGCATCGATCGCCCCGGCATAGACAGCATTAGAAGGAAGTTCCCGACACAACTGCCCGATAGACCAAGCACAGTTACTCCGCACAGCGGCCACCGGGTCTTGCCTCAACCCCCTAATCAAGGGCGGAATCGATGCCACAATGTCTTCATACTCCAACTGCGCCATTTGTGCCAAAGAGCTAGCCGCCCATAACCGCACTGCCGAGATATCATGCTTCAAGGCATCGGTCAGAGAGGGCAAGGCACGGCGATCACGACAGTTCCCTAGCGCCCATACTACCCCTTTTCGCACGTATCCATTCCAATCACGATTGAGTTGCTCGATTAAGGGGTCTACTGCCGTTGAGCTCGGATTGCGCCCCAGAGCATAAGCAGCACTGACTCGCACCAACGGACACACGTCTTTGAGCAGGTGGATCAGATGAGGAATGGATCGCTCATCCTGAATTTCACAAAACGCCCGTGCGGCCAACATCCGTTGCTGCGCTTGAGGAGAAGTTAACAGGGTTAACATCTCATCCGGATCGGGCTTATGAGCTTCTGACTCGGCATCAATCGGCTCAATATCATCTAGAGGGCTTTCTAGCTCGTCTGCTGTGTCGAGTAAGCCCAAATCATCATCATCATACATATTTGATAAAGTATCGTATCCCACCTGATTCCACCAGCCTCTTGCAGCGACACTTCACCACCGAAGATAGCAAAAGATGAGAAAAAGTTAAGAAAACTAAATTTCAGTCCCGTTTGTGTCTCATTCAAAACCTGAATTTGGTATATTACACGACATTGAAAGCTATTCGATACTATCCGTTTTTTGATTTTTAATGTTCTTAATGACAGGGGGGACAATGTGACCGACCACTTAGAGCCGTATCGTCGGATGGCTCGTTCGATTCGATTTTCTCCCCCAATTTCCCTGACCCGACCCACTCTAGAGTCGAGGCCAGAGCCAATCAAATTGGTGCCACTCCCTTCCTCATCATCCCAAGTCCCTGGGACTGACTTGAGTATGGAATCGGCTCCAGCCCCACCTGTTAACCCATCTGAATACACGGCGGCTTTGGTGCATGAGGCCGTAAACAAGCCGACTGTTCTGCCTTGCACCTATACCATTTTGGAAAATATAGGCGATCGCATTAGCCGATTGGCTCCTCCCCGGCCAGCCAAGTCCTATTATTTTCAGCCGAAAATCCCCCAACCTCAACCTGAGTTAAATGGGACATCAAGCGGCACGATTGAACATCAATCCAGTCGAGTTTCGGCCAGCCAACCCTTAGAGCGTACTAATCTAGAGCCGTCCGCAACCACTCCCGTAGCCGCTCCCTCCCCAGCCGTGGAAGAGACACCCAGCCAGGAACAGGAAGCTAGGGAGAGTGTTACTACACCCGTTGCTGTGGAAGAACCCGTCAGCGAGACGGTGAAAGAAACTCCCACGGTGGCAGTTGAGCCTGATGCGATCGCACAACCGATTGCTGATCAGGTGATTAGCGAGTCAGTGGAAGAGGCTCCAACGGTTGCGGCTGAGCCTGATGCGATCGCACAATCGGCTGCGGCTCAGGTGATTGAGGATAATTTCTCCGTAGAAGTTGAATCAGAATCGGAGCCTATTCTTGAGAAAGAGGAGATCGAGCCAGCTTCAAAAAAGTTATCAGACGGTGTTCAAGACGAAACCTCTACTTCGCCGATGGTCGTTTCACCCCCCGTCGCCAACGACGAAGCAACTCCAGAAGAAGAATCGGTTGCCGTCGCCGAAACCATCAACGCAGAAGAAGTGGCTCCAACTATCGCCGAACCTGTTGATATTGATGAGTCAACCACTTCTAATGCAGAACATCAATTAGAGGAAAATTCTCAGCTCACTCTAGAGGACACTCAAACAACTGGAGAAACTAACGTTGAGCCTGCCAGTCCCTCAGCACTTGCCGAGCGAGAAGAAGAGGCTCCAATTGTGGTTCAAAAACCCGAGCCTGAACAAAAATCTGTAAGGGTAGAACCGCCAGGCACAACCGATAAAGATGGTAAGGAGCGCACGACGATAGAAGTTACCTGTCCGAAATGCGAATCTACCCGTCTCCGGAAAAATGGGCATCGTCAGGGCAAACAACGGTATGTTTGTAAAGATTGTGGCAAACAGTTCGCCATCCCTGAACCCACCCAGGAGGTGAAGCAGCCAAAACAAAAAGTTAGTTCTCGTGTTGAGGTGGCAAATACTCAAAGCAGTGAATTAGACCAACAATTGTCTAGTTCTTCCAAGCGATCGGGCAAGAACAAGAAGAAGGCGAAAGCCAAAGGATTTGGTAATTCTAAGGGTAAGTAGTTCTCATCTAAAGACGTGCCTTATTCGGATGGGTCAGGGTTAAGGGGTTTAACCATCCACAGCGACTGGGTTTGATAGCCAAGTTGATGGTAAAGATTGAGAGCGCCTTGGTTGGATGCAAAGACTTGAAGCCCCATTTGGCGATCGCCCCTTGCCCTAGCCCAATCTTCCGCATGGCGCATGAGTGCCGAACCAATTCCCCGACGCCGATGTTCGGCTACGACGTAAAGTAAAAAAATATGGGCGTGGCGATTGCCCCATACCTGATCGATCGCATTTCCTAACCACAGACAAGCGACTAGCTCACTAGGAGTTGAGGGAAGATGGGCAGTTTCAATCCACCACAGAGGCGTTTCTTTGGAAAAGTACCGCCTTACCGTTTCATTTAGGTGGGAAAAATCATTTTGAGCGGGAAAAAGCTCTTGGTAACTCAATTGCAAGAACTTGACCAAGGTGGCTCGTTCCCCTCCTAACCCTGACCCTACTCGTAGCTGATAGCCTGGTAAGAGTTGATGGCTCACTATGAAAAATAAGGACTAAAGGGACTGGGCTGGAGTGGATGGGTTGGTCGCCTTTAGTGAAGTGGTGGTATCAATATCTGCGGCTGGTGCCTGCTGGCTTGCCGACTCAACCTCTTCAATGGGAGCCGGTGCGGCCATATCCGAAGGCAGGAAAATGCGAGCGCTGACGGCTAAAAGCGCGACTAAAAACACTAAGACAATCAAAAATGGAGCAATGTATTGACGGAAAATAGCCATAGTAAAGAAAACCGAACTCAGGAATAATTGCTGATTGAAAGAGTCAATAAAGATTTGTAAAGTCCCTATTCTCTATCCTACAGTTGATGGGAGTTATTTTTCTAGGGTGTCGTCAATGATATTAAAATTTATTGGTGTCTAAACCTATTGACTGGACAGTTGGTATCCCAGCCACGACTCTTATCACCAATGGCACTCAAGTAAGCGGGTTATTTCCTTTAGATGGAGCAAGCCCTAGAGAGATACGTTATCGCCTAGATGGCAGCCATGTAACTAGCTATATTTCTACGATGATAATGGACGCGCAATCAAGCGTGTAGACGTAACAGGTAAGGCTCATGCCGGAATCTCAACACCTCCTCTTCTTCTTAGGGAATCTCTCCAAATTTCACATCTAGAACTGCATACTTATTCCAATCCGGTGCATCAAAATGCCACCATTCAGTTGCTAGCGGGATAAATCCATATTTTTTCATCACATCCTCAAGCAACTTACTATTTTTCCTAGCTTGGGCGCTTCCCCCGCGATAATTTCTATGGGCTCGTTCTGTAAAATTATCAAAGTCTGTTGGCATTTCTAATGCTTTACCATTGCGGTCAACTAGTGTTAAATCAACGGCAGCACCGCGATTGTGCCGAGAACCTCTAACGGGATTTGCAACATAGCGAGGATCGGGCTTAATCTGCCACATCAATTTTTGTACAGATAGGGGCCTATAGCAATCAAAAACCTTCAGTCCTAATCCTCTTTTTTCCAAATCTTGTTGAACTTGAGCCAGCCTTCTGACTGCTGCACCTCTCAGTACACATCGCTCTTTGGGATAAACTTGTCGTTTCAGAAAATTGTTGTCTGTGGCATAGCGAATATCTAGGACAATATTAGGATTAACTTTATGAATATCAATCAGCCGTGCATCGTAAGGCAGTGGAGATTGGGTAAGATTTAGAGATAGGGTTTCCAGGGGTTGTGAGGAGGTTGATTCAGGAGAGTTGGTGTTTTGATTAAATGAAATTATAGGAAGAGTAGCTTGAGCCGCCGTTACAGCCTTAAAGCTTCGAGCCTCGCTCAATCCAGACAGTAAAATACTAGCAAAGTATACTGTTAAACTCAGCGCAATTAATTTTGCTAATTTACTTTTCATTGTTATTTATAAACCTTGGCATTTTTAATTCAAATTCAAAGGATGGAGATAAAAGCCAAATAAGAAAGCCATCCACTGACTAGCACCATCACCGGAACCCACAGGGCTGCTATTTTCTCAGATAAACTTGCAATTTGAATGCAACCATTGTAAAGCATGAGAATGGTGTAGCAACTAGTAAATACAGTCAATACCAGCATAATTTGACTGCCTAAAAGGGGAGAAATACCACTCGTCAGTGCCAGAAATCCAACTGGCAATAGGGAAGCACCTGCAATAAAGCAATCACTTGCCAAACTTCCTCGACGACGAGTGATTAAACGCGCAATTCCAATTAAAACGATTAGCGTTACGAACGGCACTAAGCCAACCAGAAATAAATCTAAAGCAGAAAACTGTAACTCTTGTCGCCATCCCAGATAAACTCCACCCACAAAACAAGAATTAGCAATGGCAGCAAGCATTATTCCCACTGCCATCACTCTGGGTTTTTGGAGATAAAGCATCCCTGGCCGCAACCCTCCAGTAGGATTCAATGTTACGGATAGAAAGGTTCTAAATGTATCCTCAAGTACCGTTGTTACAAACGTGAGGGGGTTTTTCTTGGAGGAAAGCTTTCGTTTGAGGGGAACTCCGGTAATCGTTTGTAGGGTGTCCTGTGCTAGGCGATAACCCGCTCTATCCCCTTGTTCGCTAAATAATTCGGCAGCTTGTTGCAAATCTTCGGCGGCGTTGACGAGTTCCTTAAGGTCATTATTGGCTAAGCCTCGGTGGTAATAGGCTTGAGCAAAATCGGGTTCTTGGGCGATCGCTTGAGTGTAAGCCTCAATCGCAGCCTGAGTATACCCAAGTCGATAACGCGCCCTGCCCCGGTAATAATAAGCTTCTGATAAATTAGGATTCAGACGCAGTGCTTGATTACAATCCGTCAGCGCCCCTCGGGCATCACCCGTTTTGTAACGCACTGTTCCACGTTTGACGTAAGCTTCAACAAAGTTGTCATTGAGTTCGATAGCCTTGGTATAGTCTTCTATTGCCCCTTGATAATCTCGTTCCAAGGCTTTGGAAACTGCGCGAACATAATAGTCTTGAGGACTCTTACCTTGTTTGTGAACTGCTCTATGCCTAGGGTCTAACTGTTGGTCGTACTGGTGACGCTGTACCGAGTCAGAGAGGACTTCGTAGGCTTGGCAAATTTCCTTAAATCTCTCTTCTGCGGCAGAATTCCCTGGATGCAAGTCAGGGTGATACTCGCGGGCTAGTCGTCGATAAGCTTCTTTAATTTCTTCAATTGTAGCGCCTCTTTGAACTTCCAGAATTTTGTAGTAATCGCGAGAGTCCTGCATGTGACTTAGATGAAGGGTTCCTTACTTATAAGGGTGTCACATCACGACGAAAATCGGCAAAATTTATGATTAGTCATCCATCTTTAGTGATAAGTGGGACGTTGATGCTTTAATATCAGTTGTCTCGACATCAGCCTCAAGAGGCTTAATACCTGCGTTTACCTGTTGGAGAAGCTTACAGCACCCAGCTTAAAGATGTAGAATTTCTACTACTTCACGAACTTACAGACAAAAGCAGATACCAATAATATTAAGTTCAATGCTTAAAGCAATATCCAAGCTTATTACTGTTTCCATATCCTGGCTACTAATGAGTCGGACTTGGATTCAAAATCTTATCAATGTCGAGTTAAATAGCAATCATTATTTCTATCTTTTATGAAAAGTTTTGTAAAGTAAATTATTATTTTTACAGAGTCTAAGTATTGGTAAAATAGTAGTAGTTACATCAGAATAATTTTTCCACCTCTAGAGGATTTTATTACCTTAAGTTAAGGTTTTAAAATTGCCCATTGTGACGGTTAAAATTAGGTACACATCAATGGGTGTACACTTTCCTTTGTGACGATCTAGGATTGGGTGTACACCTTTCTAATATGTACACCAAAATGCCTAAAACTCGTCCCATTGTAGTTTACTACGACAAAATACTAACCCATGATATCAGTCTGGACACGCCTGCATGGTTCCAATGGTTAGCCACTCAAACCACGTTTAGTTATAGCGGTCATCAAACTGATATGAACTGTGTTAAACGCAATAACGGCAAGTGGTACGCCAACAAGAAAATTTTTTCCTCAGAGATTGGACGATGGCGGACAGTTAGCCTCTATATCGGTACTGATTATGCTTGTACTTTGGAAAAATTAACAGATATCAATGAGAAGTTTGGATTGGATTGGCAAAGATTCTGGCAATGGTATTACTCGAAAGAGCGTACAAACCACTTACATAATGGCTGTACATCCAATGAAGAACTCACACTAGATGAACAGCTATCTGCACAAGCGGATATAGAGGAAGAAGCTGAACTTCAACCTTTAGATGATTTAGACAAGCAACTCATCCAAGCTAAAGCACGAATTATTGAGCTAGAAAATCAATTAGCAGAGTGTCAATCTCAACTCTCCCCCTTACAGTTGTTGCAACAATATATTATCCAAGAGTGCCAAGGAATGATTCCTGTGGATAAGAAAGGTAAGCCTAAACCTCGCTATGACCAATTAGCGAAGTTCAAATCTTGGTTGGAAAATTACTAATTTTTGAGGCATTTTTACAAAAGGCCAAGTTTTTTCAATGCTGCTTCAGCCGCCCGTTTCTCAGCATCTTGCTTACGGCGGCCTGTGCCAACACCATAAACTTTGCCATTCACATTCACTTGGGCTGTAAATTCTTTTTCATGGTCAAGCCCTGATTCGTCAATAATGGAATATTCTGGATTTTGGACAAATTCCGCGAGCGCCCATTGTTGAAACCGACCCTTCGCATCTATAAGGTTTTTGGGTTCTGTATTGGATTGGGGAAAAATGATACTGTCAGCTACCTTAGTAAATAAAGGTTGCACAAATTTATTTACAGCTTCAATCCCTGATTCCAAAAAGTAAGCCGCAATATAAGCTTCAAAAGTATCACTGAGTAATGAGGGATTTTGGCGGCCTCCTTCTTTAATCGCGCCTTTTCCTAAGCGCATCAGGTCGCCTATATTGAGCTGAGTTGCAAACTTAGCTAATTGCTGCTCATCTACTAAGTTAGAGCGTAGTCGCGTTAGTTGTGCTTCGCTCATGTCTGAGTATCGCTTGTAAAGAAGTTCACCGATTAAAAAACCAAGGACAGCATCACCTAAAAATTCCAAGCGCTCATTGTGTTCTCCTGCTTCTGGATGTTCGTTGATGTAAGAGCGATGGGTGAGAGCACGGAGTCGCAGCGTTTCGTTTTTGATAGTGGGAAGTTTGGGCATTTCTAGTTTTTTTATAGGAATGAATTCTATGGAACTGTTTGAAGTGTTTAAGAGCAATTGGGTTTGAGTTTGATAGATATTCTCTTAGTGTTACCCCCTTACCCCCCAACCCCCCTTGATAAGCAGGGCGAATTCATTGTGAGCAGAGAAAATTAGGGCAGGCAGAAGTTAGCGTATACTAAATTTTTTAGCGGTGCGTTTGATTTGTCCACTCTCTCCCATGAAAATCAATCTCCTGGAAGCGTTAGCTCAAGTCCCCGATTTCCGTGTCCTAAGAGGAAGACGCTATCCCTTGCAATTAATTTTGCTGCTGGTGGTCATTGGGGCATTGAGAATCGCTGACATTGGGTCAAAGACGTGGTACTTGACGAGGATCGCTCCAGGATACGACTTGGTAATGCTCCTGCCCATCTCTCAATCATTCGTAGTTTAGCGATCGCTATCTTACGCCACAACGGTTATTCTTCCATCACCACAGCAGTGCGAATGATTGCTCATAACCTCGAGCAGATTTTTCTCCTGCTCGGGAGGAAGGTGGGTTAAAAGCTTACAAACTTCTCAGTAGCTCAGTAGTTTATCTCCAAATGCTGTCTGGAGCTCGCATCTCCCCAGTATCCTCATGAGGTGCGATCACTTTTAGGAGTGATCACAATACGGAACCCCAGTGCATCCAGTAGCTCAACTAGGCTGTAAATTTCAGCTCCTGCTGTTTCTAACAGCATCTTGTCAAGTTTTTCATAACCAAGCTTGGCTTCTTCCGAGAGATTGTTCATCTGGACACGAGAATCTACAACATCTTTAAGTGCCGCTCGGAGCAATTCTGGTTCAGGATCTTTTTCTTCTAAGATAGCCTCGATATAACCAGCAGCCTCTTGAGGGTCTTTAAGTGATTCAATCAGTGCATCCTGCCAGCTATCACTCGTCGGCACTTTCACGTTTTTCATAGTCTGCCCAATACTCCTTAGCCTTAACAATATCTCGCGCCTGAGTGCTTTTATCACCACCGCACAGGAGAAGCACTACAGTTTTTCCTACTTGTCCAAAATAGATCCGATAGCCGGGGCCGTAGTCGATCCTAAGTTCAAAAACTCCTGCTCCAACTGACTTATAATCTCCTAAATTGCCAAGTCCAACTCGTTTAAGTCTGGAGTTAATTCTAAATCTAGCCCCACTATCCCGTAGGGAATTAAGCCAATCGGTAAAAGGAATTCTGCCATCTGGCGTAATGTAGCGTCGAATCTCTCTGGGTTGAACTTCCACAACTTTATTGTAAGCAGGTTATCGCTTAATTTACTAGAAAGCGATCGGCTTTGGAGAATTGTCTTAAGAGCGATCGCGCATCACCAAACCTTATTCAAATCCAACACAAATCCTGGCAAAACATCCTCCCCAGATACCGTTGCTGGAGACTCTAAAACCTCTACATCCTGTCCTCGACGATAGATTTCCACCTGCTTTGTAGTCGCATCAATCAACCAACCTAAACGAACTCCATTATCGATATACTCCTGCATTTTTTCTCTTAATTTCTTGAGGGAGTCACTACTAGAACGTAACTCGACTACAAAATCAGGAGATACAGGAGAAAACTCCTCCTTTTGCTGAGTTTCACTCAAAGCCTCCCATTGCTCATTACTCACCCAACTCACATCCGGCGACCTGATAGCACCATTAGGTAAAGTAAATCCAGTGGAAGAGTCAAAGCCAAAACCTAAACCTGTTCGCTCAATCCAAGCACCCAGTTGAGCGATAATTCCAAAATTTTGCTTACCTGTCCAGGAAAAAGTTGGGGGCATAATGATTACTTCTCCTGTCGCCGTCATTTCTAGTCGTAAGTCTTGATTGGCTTGGCAAAGTTCTATGAAGTCCTTTGCACTCAGACGAGGGATGGTCAAGGTGATAGCGTTCATAGATTTTAAGGTAATACCTGAATCTGTAATTAATTGTAAAAGCGGCTTAATGCCCCAAAAGTTTATCCCGCAAATGCTGTCTGGCGATCGCATCTCCCCAGTATTCTCATCAGGTGCGATCGCTCTGCTGATAGAGAGACGGTGCGATTCCTTATCTTGGTGAGCAATAGCCTAAAAATCCCCCATTTTGATCAACGGGGGATGAATGAACTATATAGCCCTTCTTGATTGGATGCGGTAAGCTGTCACGCATTTCAATTGGGTATCAGTAGCGACCAAGATGGTCGCACTACAAGGATTATACAATTCTTGATAATAAGGTTTAAATGACGAACAGCTTACACTCTGACCTCTCTTCGCACAGTTCTAGTAGTGCTTCGGTAAATGGACGACGTTCTGCAAATTGAGTACTTATATAGATGTGTCTTACCAACGTCAACGTCGTGTAGGAATGCACCGCAGCACGAGTTGCTTCACCAGAAAGCTTGACAAAATGTTCTTCTAAAGCTATTTCTTGCTCTGCCAAAGCATCTGGACTGCCCAATGTGCGTAAACTCTGCTCTGTAATATGCCCGATAAAATTGCCAATATCTAAACCTGGATTGCCTTCACAATAAAGGTCAAGGTCTAGCAAGTAGAGACGATTTCCATCTACAATCACCTGGTCTGGATAAAAGTCTCGATGAATTCCTAAAAGTTGCGGTTCTGGAGTCGCAACACCCAGATTTTCGCAAGCTTCTAAAACTCGCTCTAACCGTTTTTGCAGGTGCGGATATAGTTGAGCTACCATCGGCAGTCGCTCATGTAAGATACGCAGTTCGTCTGCCATTGTATGGCGACGTTTGGGTGGGATGTTGGCTTGGTGAAGCTTGTGAGAGGCTTCGGCAATGCGTTTTGCTAAAGCGATTCCATTAGGTTTGGCTAATAGGTTGGTTGCAATTTCACCGGGAACTTTGCGCTGGAGCCACATCTGAAACTCTGGCACAATTCCCATCGGTTCTGGCACTGAAATACCGTCTTCGCTATCATCAGAAAAACCTGTATTCCAGAGGGATTGCTGGAGTTGGTAGCTATTAATATCTGTCCCTTTTGCACGCACTTTACCAATTAGAGTAATAACCTGAGAAGAAGCCTCAGGATTTTTGATTTCCAGGTCATACTTGATTAAGCAGCGTCGTCCGGGTTTATATCGAATAACACGGATTGCACAAAGGTTGATTTTTGAACAAATTTGTGATGTTAATTGCTGGTGTACGTTTAGCGGATCAATCGCTCTTGCAACAAAAGGCATCTTTGGATCGGCAGCAATATTAAATGGATCGATTACCGGAATATTCAATGCTCTCGACCTCCTGAAATCATTTCAACCTCTTCATCAGTGCCGCGCAACGCAGACTGGATCTGATACAAAGCGGCATATCGACCCTGAAGTTGCATTAATTCAGAATGAGTCCCTTGTTCCAACACCTGCCCGTGTTCCATGTAGAGGATTAAATCGGCACGAGTGGCAACATTCAGGTCGTGGGTAATGATAAAAGTAGTGCGGTTTTGAGCAACCCGTTCAAGGGCTTCAATTACTTCTTGTTCATTCTTTTTATCTAAACCTGTGGTCGGTTCATCCAAAATAAGGATAGGAGTTTTACGAATGGCGGCACGAGCGATCGCAAGTCGCTGACGTTGCCCCCCAGAAAGCGTTGAACCTCGTTCGCCCAAAATCGTGTCATATCCTTGGGGAAGCGCCTCCACGAATTCATGAGCATTGGCGAGGCGGACAGCTTTCTCAATATCCTCGCGTGTAGCATTGGGTACACCATAAGCGATGTTTTCCCAAACCGTTGCAGCAAACAAGATACTATCTTGCAGCACCACACTAATCTGAGTTCTCAAAGATGCGATCGCATAATCGCGAATATCGCACCCATCAATGATTACTCGACCTGCGATCGGGTCATAGAGACGTAGCAGTAAACTGACAAGGGTAGACTTACCACTCCCAGAGGGACCCACTAGCGCCACCTGTTGTCCGGGTTGCACCTCTAAGTTAATTTCTTTGAGTAAATCTTGTTCCGGTTCATAGGCAAAGCTGACGCGCTCAAATCGCACAACACCCTTAAATGGAGGAGCTTGGATAGCATCAGGTGAATTGCAAACATCGGGTTTTTCTTCCAAAATATCAATCACACGCTCGGCTGATGCTGCCGCCTTTGATAATCGTCCCGTATATTTGGCAAAGTTCTGCACGGGTTTAAAGGCATTTTTCAGATAGGTTAGAAAAACCAAAACATCACCAGGAGTGAGAGCATCGCGCAACACCAACCGCACTCCGTACCACAGAACGATCGCAGTCCCGATCGCAATCACGACATCAACGGTACGTTCCAGATTCGCTGCCAACTTCTGCGTTTTAACACTTTCCTTCAAACTCTTCTTGTTTTGATTGGAGAAGATTCCCGCAAAGGCGTCTTGAAGTGAAAGCGCTTGTACGAGTTTAATTGCCCCAATCGACTCGGCAAGGATAGCAGCAACTTCTCCTTCCCTCTGACGCTGCTGGCGAGAAGATTCCTTAATACGTTTGCTCAAACGGGTGGCGGCAAACCAGAAAAAGGGAAAAGTTATCAGTGACAGCAATGTTAAGTCTCGGTCGAGCCAAAACATCACCCCAACCATACCAAACAGGGTGAGAATACTCACGACCAGTGGCAGAATAGCTGTCAATATAATTTCTTGTAGCCTGCTCGTATCGGTACTAATTCGCACGAGCAAATCACCACTTCTTGCCTTGGTATGATAGGAGAGCGATAGACATTGAAGATGGCCATAAAGACGATCGCGAACGTCCATCAACACGCGACTACTCACTAAAGCCAAGCCAACTGTACTCCAGTAGGAGGCTAAGGCACGCAATCCTGTAATTGCTACAACTCCGAATGCTGAGAGAGTCAGTAGTGTGAGTGGATCGAGGGTATTGAGGAAAGGAATTGCCGCTAGTCTGTCGTCAGATGAATCAATGAGAACATGGTCAAAGACAAACTTTAGGGGCCAAGGTTCTAATAGCCGCAAAATCACATCAGCGAGAAGTGCGATCGCGCAACTCACTAGCCAAACCCACTGATTACGTAGGTAGGGCCACAAGTGATACCAGAATCGTCCGAGACTGGGTATGGATTTTTGCAGTGAGCGTACACTTGCCATTAGTGTTTTATACCAGTTTCATTAATGCTTGCCGGAACCCTCTCCCCCAACCCCTCTCCTAAGAGGAAAGGGGAGCCTCTTTGTTCCCCCTTCCCTTGCAGGGAAGGGGGCTAGGGGGTTAGGTCACTCGTTAACTTCATACCATTACTTTTTGAAATCGGTATTGCTCCAACCCATTGAGATGCAGGCTCAAAACCAGCCAAATGCAGAATGCGTTCGGTAACACTATCCCAAGTATGATTTTGCATCATTGCCTTTCGTGCCGCTTGCCCCAAACGAGTCGCGAGAAGGGGGTTTCTCCGCAAGCGATCGAGCGCTGTAGCTAAAGCAAATGAGTCACCTGGAGGAACTAGCAAACCATTGGTTTCATCTTTAATGAGAAACTTCAGTTGTCCAACGTGACTAACAACAACCGGAAGTCCTGCTGCCATATACTCATACACTTTCAACGGGGAAAAATAAAAGTCTGTTTGTACTGGATACGGTGCAACTGCAACAGTCATCGAAGCCAGTAAACCAGGAATTTCACTAGGGGCAACAGCTCCGGTAAAATGAACAGCATCTAGTAAGTTCCGTGCTGATAAATCTGCCACTAAATTCTCTCGTTCTGGCCCATCTCCGACAATTAAAAGTCGAGTATCAGAACATTGCTGATAAAGTCGATCAAATGCTTCAACTAAAATCGGGAGTCCATGCCAAGGTTTTAGAGTCCCCACAAATCCAACGGTAAATGTTCCACGACTGGCAGGCAAAGAGGGTGTAATATTACTGGGAAAGCGATCGGGATTAACGCCATTCGGGATTACCTGCACCCGTTGACCCACTCCTAAATATCCCTCTAAATATGTCTTGATTTCCTCAGACACTGCAATGAGAGTGCTAGCTGCACTAAAGACTCGTTCAGCTACTTGTTCGGCACTAGTGCGATCGCATAAACCTCGGTGTTTTTCCTGCTCTTCAATTAAGGGTGCATTTACCTCCAACAATCCTGTTATGCCGAGCGATCGCGCATACTCCATTGCCGTGAAACTCCAGAGAGAGTAACGCTCATAAACTAAGTCAAACGGTGCTTCCCGTTCCAGTGCCAAACGCAAATCGCGGTTAGCAGATAAAGCAGCTTGTTCGCGGGTAGCTTGTTCTCCCTTAGGGATAACTGGAAGCTGATGAACTCTCACCCTCTCCAAACCAGCAGGTGGATCGCCTCCTAATCGTGTGGCAAACAGTTCCACTTGGACACCTTGCCGTAGCAATGAACGAATCACTTCTTGGACATGAATCGAGCAACCCTTTTGACCAAAAACAGGCACACCTGGATCGGCACAAATATAAGCAATTCGAATCATTTACACCTCCTGAAGGGCTTTCATTTCCGCTCGATTTGCAGTGCAAAAGAGGGTACGCAGCGAAGCTGTATTCCGGTGAATATCAAACTCTGATTCAATCAGTTGCCGTGCTTGGGTTGCCAGTCGTACCCGTAAAGTTGAGTCGGTAAGTAAGCGTTCGAGTGCATCTGCCAATGCTTTTGCATCGTGTTGTGCTACCCTCAATCCTGTTTCCTCATCGCGCACCACTTCCGGGATACCCGTCACATCTGTAGAAACGCAGGGAGTACCTAGCGCCATTGCTTCCAGCAGAACTGTTGGTAAACCATCCCGGTTGCCATCTTTGCCAATCACGTAAGGTGCAGCAAAAACAGCCGCGTTCTGAACCTGCTCAAACACCTCATTTTGCGGACAAGGACCAATAATTTCAACAATGGATTGCAACCCAAGTTGTTGAATTTGCTCTCGTAAGGACGCTTCAAGTGAGCCACTGCCGATGATTTTGCAGCTATAATTACAGCCTCGATTGGCAAGAATGGCACAGGCATCAATTAAGATAGGAACGCCTTTTTTCTCAATTAGCCGACCAACTGAAATAATTTGCGGTGGTCTTTGCAAGGGCGAATTGTAAGACAATTGTGTTAAATCTAAGCCATTGTAAATCCGCTGGACACGAGCTGCGGCAGCACCATAAGTCTGTCGCAAATACTCAAGATTGTAGTCACTGACAGTAATTACAGTTGCTGCATCTTGAAGCTTCCGTTTCATATCTTCAGCTTCGACACTTTCATGGAAAATGTCCTTGGCGTGAGCGGTGAAAGTATAAGGAATCTCTGCAAAGTGGGAGGCAAGACGAGCCACACTCGTTGCTACTGTACCAAAGTGAGCATGAAGATGAGTAATGCCCTTGAGACGAACTTCACGCGCTAGCCAAGCGGCTTGGTAAACAGTACTTGCTTTTTCTCCTTGAGCAACTGCTAGTTTTGTCCAGAAATCTGGTATAATTTTACTCGCTTCCTGAAGTTCTGCCCAAAAGTAACTAGCGGCTGTCGGTGCAAGACTATTGAGAGACTCGCTTACCCGCCCCTGAATGGGCTTGCGGATGTAGTAAACCGGAGCACGTACTTGAGAAATGATGTTCTGAAAGTGAGTTTCAGCAGGAGGACGCAGCGCAAAAATCTCAATGTCTAATCCGGCTGCTTCATGAGCCAAAATTTCATTAACTACAAAGGTTTCGGAGTAGCGGGGATATCGTTTCAGCACGTAGCCAACGCGGATGGGGGCAGTCGCAAACATCGTTGATTGTTCCTTCATGAAGCATTTTGCAGCGAGTAATGGGTTGTTGCCAGTGCTTCCTCTAGCAACTGAGGTAAACGATTCAAGCCATTCAAGTCAACGCGAGTCCGTATTTGTGGAGCTGCACCATCTTTTGCCAGCCATTCTGTTAGCTTGCGGGGATTAATCTCATCAGGATGGAGTACATCAAGCAAACCTAGACTTGCTAACCGTTGTGCTCGAACCCACTGTTCGCGTCGGGGTTGCACTCGTGGTACGATTAATGCGCGTTTCTCAAAGGAAAGTACTTCACAAGTTGTGTTGTAACCGCCCATTGCAATCACGCGATCGGCATGGTTAAGTAGTAAGGTTGGTTCAGCAACAAACTCCAGTACTTTTAAGCGAGGTTGTTTAGCGGCGATGTTATGTAAGTTTTGTCGCACCTCGGCTGGCATGAAGGGACTTGTCAGAATTACTCCATTGGTATTCGGTGGTAACTCGGCTTGAGCAAAGGATTCAGCCACAAGAGCGCCATCCTGTCCACCTCCTACCAAGCACAACACCAATTCACCAGGCGGTAATCCAAGCTTTGAGAATACTTCAGCACTTTCAGCATCGGTAAAGTTGAGCCGAAGACGTTGATCGAGGTAGCCTGTATAGCGGAATTTGGCAACGATATCACGGGCAAAATTATATTCACGAGCTAAGTCATAAACCCTTGGATCTCCGTACACCCAAACCGCATTATAGTAATAGCGGATTGCCTCCTCATTACCAATACGTTCCCAATCGCGACGTGCTGCAACTGGTTCGTCTAGGACATCGCGCAAACCTAAAATGCAATGGGTGTGTCCTTGAGTACGAAGATACTCCAAAGTTGGGTCTAGCTCCCTAACTGCCCCACGCGGCACGTTATCGACAATCAACACATCGGGGGCAAATGCCTCTACTGTTGATTGGATGACCTTTGCCCGTAGAGCAATGATATCTCCCAGCGAAATATCCAGTCGCCGTGACCGATACTGCCCATCAGTTCCTTTGTAGAGCTCTGGCAGCGTTAAACAATCTACTCCGGGTGGTGTCGGAAAGTTACTTGCTTCTCGCATCCCGTTAATCATCAGAATGTCAGTCTGTATAGGAGAGCAAGCCAGTGTTTGAGCAATTAGCATATTGCGCCGCTTGTGCCCCAGTCCCATCGTGTCATGGGAATACAGTGCAATCCGCAGCTTTCGGGAATTTAGCGTACCTTGCTTAAAGACTTGGACAGAAGGTTGAGTTCCTATGGAGTTAGAGGCACAGTTCAAACCGCAGTTGGCTTTGACACGAGGAAGCGATTGTGGAACACCAAAGTCTGCGAATTGTTCTACACCTATATCCCTAATTGTGTGTTTATCTTTCTTAAGTGATGGCTTTGGCATAGGTGCTTTTTTCCTTCTGCAGTCCCAGTAGAGTGTTAAATGCAGCGTCAGTTTAAGCAGGCGTGGGTTTCTGTGTTTTAATTAAACGTCAACTTTGGATTTACTTTAATTTACTTTAAGTTTGGTCAAATTGCGTGAAATTTTCATGAAGCTTGGATGAGACGTTTCTCATCTTGGTGAGCAATAGTCTAAAAATCCCCCATCTTTATTAGTGGGGGATGAATGAACCTCTTCGAGGCAGGCATCAACTATACCTATGAACTAGGGGATTGCTACAAGAGGTTCAGTCTGAACTAATAGCCTCGAGCAGCAAAGGGACTTGACCCGATTAAGTCTGTGACACCCATTAAGACACCGAGGCTAGAGACGCTAAAGGATCGGGGATTTCGTCGGATGGGGCTTGAAATTCACCGACTTTGACAAACTCCAAACGCAGCTTTAACCAAGTAATGAACTGAGCATTGGTGGAAATAATCGCCGCTGCCGGTTGAGGGCATTCTTTCTTGAGTTGTGCCATCTGCGGTGCTTCTAAGAAAGCAGGCTGGTTGACTAACCAAAAGTCAATTTCTTTTTCCTGTTCGTGGTAATTTCTTGTGCGTTCCCTCAACACTTCCTCAAGCGGTTCTTCTTCTATGAGAAAGCGCTGACTGGCCAAAACGTAGTAGTAGGTTTGCATAAACTAATCGTGGATAGTTAAGGGTTTTTGGTTAGTGGGTGTCGGTTTTATTCTCCGCGCATGGCGAGTTTCATCTCTCGGACAGCGCGTTCTAGTCCAACAAGGACTGCTCTGGAAATGATACTATGACCGATGTTGAGTTCTTCCATTCCAGGAAGACTTGCCACAGGGTAGACGTTCCAGTAGGTCAGTCCATGGCCGGCATTGACTCGTAAACCGGCTGCGATCGCCTGTTCACATCCCTTAGCTAGCGCCTCAAGTTCCTGGGTGCGACTCGCCTCATCTTTTGCCTCAGCATAGCGGCCGGTGTGGAGTTCAATAAATTTAGCTTGCATTTGAGCCGCCGCATTAATTTGATCAGCATCAGCGTCGATAAACAAGCTCACAGGAATTCCTGCGTGTTGCAATTTAGCCACAATATCACCCATGCGTTCAGCTTGACCCGCGACATCTAGACCCCCTTCTGTGGTGACTTCTTCCCGTTTTTCAGGGACAAGAGTCACGTAATCAGGCTTAATATTGAGTGCGATCCCTACCATTTCATCGGTGGGTGCCATTTCCAAATTCAGATGAGTTCGTACCGTTTGCCGCAACACATAGACATCACGGTATTGGATATGACGCCGATCTTCGCGCAGATGTACAGTAATCCCATCCGCACCTGCCAATTCTGCCAACACGGCTGCCGCCACTGGATCGGGTTCCACGGTTCGCCGTGCTTGCCGAATGGTGGCAACGTGGTCAATGTTAACGCCCAGTGTCAGCACCTGCGTCCTTCTCCTGTTGATATACAGCCCTTTATCTTATCGTGAAACTTACTACTGATGAGGCAATTTTATCGGACAAAAGTGCATAAGAGTCAGGGAAGTGGGAAGTATAGAAATGTGAGCGGAGGTCTTGAGGGGGCTTTTGATATGTTGGATGTAAATGCATCGGTTTTCAAAGGGTATAATAATTTGATCAGTACTAGTGACGCTGGGAACTTACCTGGCGTGGATAACTCCTCCGGAACGCTTGCTGGCGACTTTGATATTTTCCCCACCGGCAAGCCTAGCCCAGAGTTGGCTTTAAGTTCAGGTTTTGATGCTGAGATGGCTGTTTCTATCCTCAGCCAAAGTCAATCGGCAACCTGGGATAAAAGCCAGTTCTTAACTATTGTGGGGCGAGAACAAGATTTATTTTTATTTGAGCATCAAGATATTTTAGCCCTCGGGCACATCGAGTCAAGCGATCGCACAACAGGAACCTTTGACAATGGCGCGATCGCTCAAACGGAAGACGACTGGGTAACAGGAATTAGTCAGGATGATGCTTTGGTCGGCAATATCACGCCGTCCGATGTGGATAGCGATAGTACCTCAGCCAACACTATTTCCACCTCAAACCAAACCGATGATACTCTGGCTACCGCACGGAATCTAGGTACTTTAGTCGGTTCTCGTAGCTTTAGTGACTCAGTGGGAGGAACCGACCCCTTAGACTTGTATCGCTTCGATCTGGACGTATCCAGCAACTTGAATCTGTTTCTCAACGGTTTGAGTGCAGATGCTGATCTTTACTTGATTCAAGACCTCAACAGCAATGGAATTGTAGAGAATAACGAAGTCCTGGGCTCTTCTGTACGAGCAGGAACGTCTGCCGAAACCGTATCATTTAATGGGTTAGCGGCAGGAACCTATTTTGCTTTTGTCTATCCCTACGAAGGAACTACCAATTACAATCTGGGGCTATCTGCCTCACCCATCGGTGGTATCCAGCATATCCAAGGCACTCTCTCATCAGATAACTTTGTATTGGCCTCCACCTCTAGCTACACGGTTTTTTCAGGCAATGGCAATGTTAACTTTGGACAGGGACAATTTGATCAACTCGTTCTTTCTAATGTTGCCTTCAATACAGTCAGTTTGAGTTTAGCCAGTGCTGCGGGGGGCGGTGTCGTCTACGATCCAGGGAATGGGGTTCGGGTTTTTGATGGTCTAACCTTGAGCAATGGTAGCCAGATTTTATTTGAAGGACTTGACCGAATTGTTTTTGCTGACTATACGCTGAATTTAGCGGTTACTCCCAATGATCCATTGTTTAGTCAGCAATGGAATCTGCACATGATGGGGGTACAAAATGCATGGCGTTTCAATACGGGTTCCTCGGATGTTTTAATTGGAGTTCAAGATTCGGGTTTAGGAGTTAATAGTTCAGGAGCAATTCACTCGGATTTACGAACAACGATCAATATTGCTGACAACTATGCCGATGAATTTGGCAGTAGTAATACCTCCCATGGCACTGCTGTGCAGGGGATTATTGCTGCGGCGAGTAATAACAGCTTAGGCATGAGTGGTATCAATTGGAATTCGGATGTTTTTCAGATTGATGTTATCCCTGGTTCCGGTTGGGAAACGGGCGATCAAGATTTAGTCACTGCAACTCAGGCGATGATTGCCCAGGCTAACCAAAATGAACAGCGCCTCGTGATTAATATGAGTCTGAGTGGTGGGATTGATGCTGCGTTTGAGCAACTAGTTGCCGCTAATAGCAATGTGTTATTTGTGATTGCGGCGGGTAATGATGACGATGGTAGCCTCTCATTCCCGGCTCAACTGGCCGCCACTTATAGTAATGTTATTGCCGTCGGTGCGTCTTGGGGTACTCAAGATTGGGATGGTAATCCTACAACACCGGGCGATCGCATTTCCTATCCTAATTGGTGGGGGTCTAACTACGGGGATGGATTGACGCTGATGGGGCCTTCTGAGGTGATTGCGACTGAGGCGGCAAACTCTCTATCCGGCGTCCAGTTTGGTTTTAATAGTAATGCTCCGGCTACAAATGCCAGCATTCCGTTTAATGGCACCTCGGCGGCCACTCCCAATGTGACGGGTGTCGCTTCTTTAGTCTGGAGCGCTAACCCTAACTTAACGGCGGCTCAAGTGCGGTCAATCTTATCACAGACTGCTTATGATTTAGGGTTTTCTGGCTATGACCCCATCTATGGTCATGGATTTATCAATGCGGATGCGGCGGTGCGGAGTGCGATCGCGTTAGCTTAAGCTGCATAGCACTTTCGTTGAACACTTACGCAAACTTGTTGTTGAATTACTAGATGTAGGGGCCGGCCATGCCGCTACATCTAGCGAATAGAATATCTTGCTCTCATTCGATTTTCGCCCCCCAAACTTGGGGGATGCGAGGGGGCATTCCAGGATTTATGCAAGAGGTCTAATAACCAGTTGCGGTAAAATCCTAAGAAAAAAATCAACGCTTGGCAGGCAAAATGATCATGGTGGTGGAGGCATTTACCATTTAGTTTGTGTCATTCCCAGATTGACTTAGAACGCGATCGCATGGAAGTATCATAATATGCAAGCGGCTGACATTTTAATTCTCTCTAATGGCCCTGGAGAAGTCACTACCTGGGTACGTCCTGTGGTGAAAGCGTTGCGACAACAACTGGGGAATGATCGCTCTTTAATACGCATTTCAGTAGTTTTGTCCCCATGTCCAAACGCAATGGGAAAAGAAGCAGCGATCGCACAATCTTATCCTGAGGTAGATCGAGTTCAGGGTGCCGAGCATTTCTTCCCCTTTTTATTGTCGGGAAAGTCAGGAGAAAATTGGGATTGGCGTGAAAAGGGTGTGGTGGTTTTCTTAGGTGGTGATCAATTTTTTCCCGTGGTTTTGGGTAAGCGATTGGGCTATCGCACTGTGGTGTATGCAGAGTGGGAGGCACGTTGGCATTCTTGGATTGATCGCTTTGGTGTGATGCAGCCTCAAATCATTGCTAAAGCACCCAAAAAGTATGCTCATAAATTAACTGTTGTCGGAGATTTAATGGCCGATGTGGGGGATTTTTCGGAACTGGGGAACGGGGGTGCAGAGGTGCTGGGGTGCGGGGGTGCGGGGGTGCGGGGGCGGGGGGGGGGGGGGGGGGGGGGGGGGGGGGGTGGGGGGGGGGGGGGGGGGGTGCGAGGAAGCGGGGGAGATGGGAGGTATTCTTATATTCTTGATTCCCAAGGTTCAATGGTTCAATCTGAAACTGAACTCATCGGATTGCTGCCAGGGTCAAAACCAGCTAAACTGGCTCAGGGAGTGCCATTAGGAGTGGCGATCGCAGAATATATTCATCAAGTTAGACCCCAAACTCGCTTTGTCATTCCTGTTGCTCCAACGCTAGATTTTGCCTCCTTAGCTCGTTTTGCTAACCCTCAACACAATCCTCTAATTCAACAGTTGGGATATCCAGAGGCTGAATTGATTATCCCCGAAAATAATACAGTTCAAGACACTTCTAATCTCCCATCTCAAATTCCTATTCTAGACTCAATTACTAGACCGATTTTAAAAACTTCAAGTGGTGTATCTATAGAACTGTATCAAGGCTTTCCAGCTTATGATTTACTTAGTTGTTGTCAACTTTGTTTAACGACTGTAGGAGCTAATACCGCCGAATTAGGTTCTTTAGCGATACCTATGATTGTTTTACTCCCCACCCAACAATTAGATGCCATGCGTTCTTGGGATGGATTGGGGGGAATTTTAGCTCGATTACCGGGAATTGGCTCTACTTTTGCTAAAGTGATTAATGGGTTTATCTTGCGGCAGGGGCGTCTATTTGCCTGGCCGAATATTTGGGCGAAAAAAGAAATTGTTCCAGAATTATTGGGAAAACTTCAGCCGCAAGATATTGCCCAATTAGTGATTGGTTACTTAGAGCATCCCGAAAAGTTGGAAGAAATGCGATCGCACCTGCGTCAAGTCCGAGGAAAACCGGGAGCCGCTCAAAAATTAGCTGAAATTGTGCGAGAAGAACTGAATTTATCGAGTGGAGTTGAAGCCGAATAAAGATTGCAACGCATGGCTTAAACTTTGGATAGCGGTTTGAATTGTTGTTGTAATTTTTGTTGCACCTTTAACCAACTCTTTTTTCACGGTTTCAAGCTTATTACCGTTCTCCCAAAAATCAGCTCCCCAATCGATTCCATCCCGAATGGTAATAGCGGTTGAGGCCGCTCCTAAAGCCACGGGAAAAACTCCACCTCCCATACCCCATACACTGGCCGCGATCGCACCGATTCCTGCGGCTAAGAAAGCTGTACCCGCTTTAAAATAAGCTCGATGTTTCTTAGACTCGGTGGACGCTGTGACTAAATCGGTTGCACTCAAGGCTATCTTAAGATAGGGCATCAACTGGGTTAGGGGTCTAATAGATTTGGATACTTTGACTGCCATATCAATTAATTTCAGTACCCCATCTTCCTGGCCATTCAGGCAACCTTCCATATTTCTTAACCCATTAGTGGAAATAGAAAATGGAATTTTCGGTAAAATATCAAGCTTATTTAATAAATCTTTGAATTGAATTTCTTGAGTCAAGTTTCCCTCCTCAATTGCCAAACTAGCCATACTCCACCTCATATTAAAAATAGCGATGAAACGTCGAAATTTTCTTAAGAATACGGCAATCGGAACCCTTAGCGCCTCTACCCTAGGAGCTTGTAGCCAACCTCCTCAACCCAAAGCCTCAACCCCCAGTCAACCTTTGATTAACTGGCGCATGGTGACGAGTTGGCCACGATACTTGGATATTTTATTTGATGGCATTGAAGTATTCTGTCAAGCGGTCAGCACGATGACAGGAGGACGCTTCACAATTACGCCTTATCCGGGAGGTGAACTCGCCCCACCTCTGGAGGTATTAGATGCGGTGGCATCGGGTAAAGTGGAATGTGGTCATACCAACAGTTTTTACTACCTCGATAAAAGTCCAGCACTAGCCTTTGGCACCACCCTTCCCTTTGGACTGAATGCCCAGCAACAAAATGCTTGGCTCTATAGTGGGGGGGGATTGGAGGCGTTGAATAAAGTTTTTGCAGAATTTGGAGTGGTGGCGTTTGCGGCGGGAAATTCTGGCACTCAGATGGGGGGATGGTTCCGCAAAGAAATTAATACCGTGGCCGATCTTAAGGGGTTGAGAGTGCGAATTCCGGCCTTAGGAGGGCAGATTTTATCTCGGTTGGGCGCTACGGTGAAAACGCTATCGGCGCAAGAGATTGTTCCGGCCTTACTCGAGGGGACGATTGATGCAGTGGAGTGGATTTGTCCTTACGATGATGGGACATTAGGGCTACAAAGAGCGGCTCCTTTTTACTATTATCCGGGTTGGTGGGAACCGGGAACATCCTATGTGATATTAGTCAATCAGTCGCAGTGGCAAAAGTTGCCTCCAGAGTATCAAGCCATTTTAGAGACGGCCGCGGCCGAAGCGAATTTGATGATGTTGGCTCACTACAATGCCACGAATGGTGAGGTGTTGGAACGGTTTATATTAGGCGGTACTCGTTTGATGCCTTTTAGCTCAGAAATTTTACAAACGGCTCGTCGAACAGCGTTTGAGCTTTACGATGAGATGGCGAGTAAAGATGCCACATTCCGCAATACTTACAGGCAATGGAAAGCGTTTCGCGATCGCCTCTATGAGTGGAATCGAGTCAGTACCTTAAGCTTCACTGAGTTTGCATTTGATGGGATGCGTTCCAATCAATTTTGAATTTTGAATTAATTAGTTAAGTTATCAACCTGTTCTGCTGAAATATGTTCTGAATATCCTATGGAATTATTGAGCAATCTCAAAATGAATTTTGATAAATGGCAGAAAATGGCATAATTTGCCATACTGGAGCAAGGAAATTCATTGCGGTAACGCTCGTGACAAGTATCAACATTTCTTTACCTGACTCGATGCGAGCTTATGTAGAGGAACAGGTAAATAGCGGCGGTTACAGTACGGTTAGCGAGTATTTCCGTGAGTTAATTCGCCAAGACCAAAAGAGGAAAGCTAAAGAACGCCTAGAGACTCTGTTATTGGAAGGTTTGGAGTCTGGGGCGGCAACGGCGATGACGGAGCAAGATTGGGAGGACATCCGTAAAACTGTTCGTCAAAAGGTTGCCAAGCAGCAAGGGTCGGTTTAAGGATAATGGATAAGGTCAACAAACGACCGCAAGTTATCCGTGATTTGATAGAGCTAGCAACCTACATAGCAGAAGACAATTTAGATGCCTCGGATCGCTTCCTCACAGCAGCAGAAGAAACCTTCAAACAGTTGGCTAAAATGCCTGGAATGGGAAAACTCACTGATTTATCCAATCCCAATTTAGCTGGTGTCCGGCAGGTTGCTGTTAAAGGTTTTAGAAACTATTTGGTCTTCTACCGTCCTACTGATTCAGGGCTAGAAATATTGCGAGTCCTTCATGGTGCACGGGACATTGAGGCAATCTTGGATGAGGATTTGGGAGAAGATGAGACTGAGCCGAGATAGCCTGGTAGGAATGGATTATGCCATGCTTGATGCTGATTAGCTTAGTCTTTCTCTCATCCTGCTCTCCACTCCATGAAACGTCGTCACTTCCTCAATAGTGCTGCTGTTGGCGCAACGGGTATCGGTGCGATCGCCACGCATCGTACCACAACCGCGCAACCCCTTACCTCTAGTCAACCTGTGATTCAATGGCGCATGGCTACCAGTTGGCCGAAAACGCTAGACATCATTTTTGGCAGTGTAGAGGCCATGTGTCAGCAAATTAGCAAAATGACGGCCGGACGATTTAAAATTACTCCCTATGAAGCGGGTGCAATCGTTCCGGCACTCAAAGTTTTGGATGCTGTGCAAGCTGGCCAAGTAGAATGTGGCCACACGATTAGTTATTATTACCTCGATAAAAATCCGGCTTTAGCCTTTGGTGCTGCCCTTCCCTTTGGACTAACGGCCTACCAACAGTATGCTTGGTTTCACTACGGAGGTGGGTTAGAAACGCTGCAAAAATTACACTCTGATTTTGGAGTAGTGTTTTTTCCCGCCGGGAGCCCAGGGGTTCAGATGGGGGGATGGTTTAGAAAAGAAATTAATACAGTAGCCGATTTTCAAGGGCTGAAATTTCGGATTCCGGGCTTTGGAGGGCAGGTAATGAGCCGTTTGGGGGCAGATGTAAAGTTATTGGGGGGAGATAAAATTTACGAAGCTCTAGCCAAAGGGGAGCTCGATGGGGCAGAATGGCAAAATCCCTATGATGATGAGAATTTAGGGTTGCATCGAGTGGCTAAGTTTTACTACTACCCCGGTTGGTGGGAACCTGGAACCACCTACGAAGTACTAGTAAACCGTAGCCAATGGGAACAACTCCCCAAGGAATATCGGCAAATTTTCCAATCTGCGGCGGCACAGATGGGTTTAACTATGGTAGCTCGGGTTGATGCGGCCAATGGTGAAGCTCTAGAACGCTTGATTAAAGGTGGAACGCAACTGAGGGCTTATAGCTCAAATATCTTACAATCAGCTCAGAAAACAACCTTTGAGTTATTGGAGGAACAGGCTGGGCAAGATGCCACCTTCAAACAAGTTTACGACCAGTGGAAAACGTTCCGAAACCAAATTTACCAGTGGAATGCCGTCAATGAACTGAGTTTTGATCGGTTTACACTCCAAGATTCGGTGTGAAGGCTAGTACCGCTTTCTTAGAATTCAAAATTCAAAATGATTACGTTGCAATCGTTATACCATTTCACCTTAAAGGTGTTACACATCGACCCCCCTAACCCCCTTATTAAGGGGGGAACAGGAAGGTATCTGTAACAAGCATTTAGTGAATTGGTATTACAGCAATGCGACAAGGTAGCTTTATTTTCGCCACAACAAAAGATGAAAGTCTTTCCTCCTGACTCCTGACTCCCGCTAAAATTATGAACTTCAGGATGCTAACTACACTTCGTTCCAAGCTGCTCAATCCTCGCTCATCTGGGCGGTTACATGATGTTGTAGATTGGGTTCGCGATCGCGCCAGTGCACCGGTTAAAGGCGATCGCAACATCGGCCAGAAATTGAACGTAGGGTTTGGGGTTCTGGTGGCCATTACCTTTTTGGCGATCGGGCGTAATTACCTGGGGGGACGACAAGCAGAAGTTAACATTAATCAAACCCAAGAGTTACGAGTTCCTACAGTTCTGACTTCAGCGCAAGCGCAAGAACATTTACTACGAATGTTATCCGATGTTCGAGCTTATTTAGCCACAGGAGAATCAGAATATCGCTACCGCTATCAACAGGCGCGACAGTCATTTGAGCGAGATTTAGCGCAGATGGAGGCATTATCCAAAAATTGGTCGTCATCTCAAAGTAGCCAACACCTCAATAAACTAAAAGTTACCTATCAAGAATGGTCAGAATTACCCGATCGCCTGATTGAACTTAAAGATGATTTAGTAGAAAATCAACCTGCTCTGCATATTTTAGATCAAGAAGGGCAACGTCCGATTATTGCCATTCAGCGAGAAATTGCTCAGATGCTGGATGAACAGGAATTGCGATCGCCTTCTGCCCAAAATACGGCCTTGCTGCGAGACATGGCTGACTTTCAAAGTTCCTTTGCCTTGCTCGTTTCTTCTTTGCAAACCTATCTCGTTACTCGTGCACCTTCCTTCCGCTTCGAGTATCAAGCGCGTGCTCAAGAAAACGAAAATGCTTGGAAGGCATTAGTGCAAAAACGAGCCTTTCTTACCCCAACCCAGCAGTCGAGTCTCGATGCCATGCGACAACAACGTGAGGCATTTATGAAGTTGCCCAAGCGGATGTTTGAAGCAGTGGATAGTCCGCAATATCGGCAAGATTTGTACTTGTTTCAAACCCGTGCCGAACCCTT
The DNA here is from genome assembly GCA_964588805.1 of uncultured Microcoleus sp. GTDB lineage: Bacteria > Cyanobacteriota > Cyanobacteriia > Cyanobacteriales > Coleofasciculaceae > CAZPRJ01. The sequence goes on from CAZPRJ010000003.1 coordinate 63,100, forward strand.
GGCCGCTTCTATGTTAGCGCTTTTGGATCAAATCGTGACCGATCAGCAGTCAATTTTAGCCCGAGAATTACGTGCTGGTAGCCGCAGTTTAAGCCAAGCACAGTGGCAAACACTTTTAGGGGGAGTCTTAGCTTTAATTTTAGGGTTAGCGATGGCTGTGGCATTGCGTCAACAAATTGCGGAACCGATTAAGCGACTGACTGAAGCTACCAGTCGCATTAAAGATGGAGACTTAGACGCCAAAGCACCGGTTGATTCTAATGATGAAATTGGTAAACTTGCTGAATCCTTCAACAGCATGGCAGCACAATTGCAAGAATCTTTTGCCACCCTAGCCAAGCAAAATGAAGAATTAAAACATCTCGATCAACTCAAAGACGAATTTTTAGCTAACACTTCCCACGAACTCCGCACCCCTCTCAATGGCATCATTGGTATTGCCGAATCGCTAATTGATGGAGCCACAGGAGAACTCTCGGCGGCCACTCGATTTAACCTGGTTACTATTGTATCGAGTGGTCGTCGTCTCTCCAATTTGGTCAATGATATTCTTGACTTTTCCCAACTCAGACACAAGCATTTAGAATTACAACTTAAATCTGTAGATTTGTGGGCAGTGACTGAAGTAGTTCTTACCCTAAGTCAGCCCTTAATTGCCAAAAAAAATTTACAGCTTATTAATGCTATCCCGACTGATTTATCCCTAGCTCTGGCGGATGAAAATCGCTTACAGCAAATTCTTCATAATTTAATCGGAAATGCGATTAAATTTACTTCAGAAGGAACTGTAACTATCTCGGCTTTGCTATCCTCATCATCATCCAATATTGAAATTACGGTTTCTGATACCGGAATTGGTATTCCTGAAGATAAAATTGAGCGTATTTTTGAATCCTTTGAACAAGCTGAAGGTTCGACAGCGAGAGAATATGGAGGCACGGGATTGGGCTTGGCTGTGACGAAGCAACTTGTTGAGTTACATGGGGGACAAATTACGGTTCATTCCCAAGTTAATCAAGGTTCCCACTTTAGGTTTACTCTCCCGATCGCCCAAGGTAATCAAGAGGAGTTAACATCCTCTGTCGATGTTTTGAAAAATAGCTTGAGTCCTTCATTCATCGAAACGGCGATCGCCCACGATTCATCCCCAACAATTTCTGAAAACCAACAAGCCATCCAAGCTTTAATTGTGGATGATGAACCCATTAATCTTCAGGTATTAGTCAACAATCTTTCTTTGCACAACTATGCCATTACCCAAGTCAACAATGGCCAAGAAGCCTTAGATTTGATTGCCAACGGTTTGAAACCCGATATTGTTTTACTCGATGTCATGATGCCCAAAATGACGGGTTATGAAGTGACACAAAAACTTCGGGAACGTTTCAATCCCACTGAACTTCCGATTATCCTGTTAACAGCTAAAACCCAAGTTCAAGATATTGTCACTGGATTAAACATAGGAGCCAATGATTATCTGACTAAACCGATTGCCAAAGATGAACTACTCGCCCGTATTCGTACCCACTTGCATCTCAAACAACTTAAAGATGAAAATATGCGCTTGGCGGCGGAAGTAGAAGTCGTTAAAAAAATGCAGCAAATGGTTTTACCAAAACCGTTGGAGCTAGAATCAGTAACAGATTTAGAGATAGCAGGTTTTATGGAACCCGCAGATGAAGTGGGAGGTGATTACTATGATATATTGCCTAATCAATCGGGCATAAAAATTGGGATTGGTGATGTAACTGGCCATGGATTAGAAAGTGGTATAGTCATGCTCATGGCACAAACGGCGGTTCGCACTCTACAGGAAAGTAACCAAACCGATCCAGTGCAGTTTATGGATATTTTGAACCGCACTATTTATCGCAATGTTCAACGTATTAATCCCTATTTATACCTCACTTTATCGGTTTTGGATTATGCCGAAGGTAACTTGAAGATTATGGGGCAGCATGAAGAAATTATTGTGGTGCGTCAATCAGGTGAAGTTGAGAAAATTGACACTATCAATCTAGGATTTCCCATTGGTTTAGAGGAAGAAATTTCTGAGTTTATTGCTCAAGAGCAAGTGCCGTTAAATTCAGGAGATGTTGTGGTTTTATATACGGATGGAATTACAGAAGCTTTTAATCTCAATCAAGACGAGTATGGATTAGAGCGATTATGTGAACAGGTCAAATTTAATTGTGAAAAATCAGCCCGAGAAATTAAACAAGCGGTGATTGCAGATGTACGACGGCATATAGGGAAACAAAAGGTGTTTGATGATATTACTTTAGTGGTTTTAAAGAAAAAATGAATGAATATAGAATATTTTAAACAACTAAAAACACTTATGTAAATCTAATCAAAATACAAATAGTTTATAAATTCTAATAACAATATTGACTGAACTGTAACCTTACTGTTTCCAAATCAATGACTACAAATCAAATCATTGGAGAATTTAAAGAAGAAATTTTGTCTCATCATGCTCTGTTTTTGATGGACTTTTTCATGCATTCTGTTCCCAGAGGCATACGAAGTAAAACCCGATATTTATCAATCGCTTTTGTGGTCGATTATCTAGCCGCTTTTTTTCCTGCCAATGAAGATGATATTAAGTCTTATGAACGGTTATTACAAATTAAGAGTGCGGCGAGTTATATCACGAATGAATTACTAGAAAATTCGATGAAGTTTAATGATGAAAAAAACAAAGTTCCAATAAAATTTGGCTTGTGTATACTCGAACAAGACATCGTTTTTATTAACAGCAATAGTGTTGCTCAATCTACATTAGGTAAATTAACTGACTTCGTGTTGGAGTTGAATAATTCTGATATTGATGAATTGTATTTTCGTCAGTTAGAAAAAGGTGCTGAAGAAAATAGTAATGAGTCTCGGCTCGGTTTTTTGAGCATGATGAATGATTATAGTGCTAAGTTGGGTTGGAAGATCGAAACTATTAACGAAAACTCAGCAATTACCACGGTTACGACAATGGTACAGCTAGCAATCTAGGGGTTCATCGTCAACATTTGGAGAAGTTAGCTCTAGTTCATAGTAAGCAATTGAGCGCTCAAACGCTTACTAACAACCTGTTATTACTCGCTCATACAACCTGTAAGGGCTCATTTTAGAATCAGCTTTGGGCAGTACCGAAAACTTAACATCAAAACCTGCCCCTACGATAATCTGGTTATTCAAACGCATTTGAGATAACAGTTGTCCAAAGGCTTGCTATTAGTAGATGTCTTCATGCGAAAATTTTGAAATGTTGAATCAGGAGATTTGAGAGTATGGAAATAAAGACAGATGACTATAGAGTATGGTATGAACCCACAACTACAACGGTAAACTTTCAGGGTTTATTGCGAGAAAGTGGCATACCCGATTACAAACCCATTGAGCAGTTACTCGAAGATGCGATCGCACAAACACCCCCCAAACTGAACCTGAACCTACAGGAACTAGAATTTCTCAATAGTTCAGGGATGAGCGTCCTATCTCGGTTTGTGATTGGTGTGCGTAAGAAGAAAACGATTCAACTCCAAGTCATAGGCTCAAAGCAAATTCCTTGGCAGCAAAAATTTTTGGAAAACTGGCGGCGTTTGATGCCTAATTTAATACTAGAATGGGATTAGTACTCTGATGAGCCTGCATCAACAATTAATATAAAAGAAGAAATAATAGAAGATAAAGAGTTGCTTGCTAGACTAATCGAGAGTTTGTTTCGCCACAATAACACTCAATTCATTGATGGCAAGTATTTTTAATGGTTAAGGGTTAGGTCTAATCTGAAAATAGGGTGTAGGGTCAGGAGTCAGGGGTTAGAGGCCAAGAGCTTAACCTCTCATTCCCATTCCATCTTGTGCAGTGAGCCATAAAAATTAGTTAACTTATTCTTCATAAAACCTCTCTGCTTAAACTCAATTTTGTTAAATAAGACTTTATGCAGAGAATTTAACCCTGATCATAAAAAAATATAGCCCTGGCTCTTTCTCATGTTGCCTACCACCCCACCTGCTTCTGTATCCACCGTGCGAGTCGGCATTTTACATTCCCAAAGTGGCACAATGGCGCTGAGCGAAATGCCATTGATTGATGCAGCCTTAATGGCCATTGCCGAAATCAATCAAGCAGGAGGAGTTTTAGGCCAGCAGATTGAGCCAATCGTCGCGGATGGGGCTTCTGATCTGGGACAATTTGAACAACAAGCCCGCAACCTCATTCAATCTCAACAAGTTGCAACCGTTTTTGGATGCTGGACTTCTGGCAGTCGCAAAGCCGTCAAACCCGTATTTGAGGAATTGAACGCCCTGCTTTGGTATCCACTCCAGTACGAAGGACTCGAAAGTTCTCCTAACATTTTTTATACCGGGTCTTGCCCCAATCAACAAGTTGAACCCGCCGTCAATTGGTTACTGGCGCATCAGGGCAAGCGATTTTATCTGCTGGGTTCTGACTATGTGTTTCCCCGCACTGCTCATAAACTGATTACCGCACAACTCAAACAGCAGGGAGGAGAAGTCGTCGGTGAAAAGTTTGTGGAGTTAGGGGCAACGGATTTTAGAGATGCGATCGCACAAATAGTACATCTGCGTCCTGATGTAGTCTTCAACACTCTCAACGGTGATAGCAACCAAGCCTTCTACCACCAGTACCAAGCGGCAGGAATAACCGCCGAAGACATTCCCATTCTTGCCGTCAGTGTGGCCGAAGCCGAGCTGCAAAGCATGGGAGATGTAGCCATCGGCCACTACGCCAGTTGGAGCTACTTCCAAAGCCTAGATACCCCTGAAAATAAAACCTTCGTCCAAAATTTTCAAGCTCGATACGGTGCCCATCGAGTCACCTCCGACCCGATTGAGGCCGCTTACAGTCAAGTTTACCTGTGGAAACAAGCCGTTGAATCTGCCCAATCGTTTGATGTAGATCGAGTCAGAGTTGCCGCATACAGCCAAAGTTTTGCCGCACCTGGAGGACGGGTGCAAATCGAACCCAATCACCATGTGTGGAAAGATTGCTACATTGGGCAGATTGTATCAGGAGGACAATTTACCATTGTCTACAAAAGTGAGGCTCCCATTCAACCCCTGCCTTGGATGGGGGTAGAGCAACTGAATTTTGACAAATCAGAAGCCGTGATTGAGTTGCTCGCTCAAGTCAGCCAAGGCATTCAGCAAAATTGGTTGCTCGAGCAAAAATCTCGCCAACTTGAAATCCTCACCCAAGAGTTGCAACGCCTGGAAGCCATTGGCCGAGAACGAGCCATTAAACTATACAACCATAACCAGGTTTTGACCCACCTCACCAAAAGTCCCGCCTTGCATCAGGGGGATTTAAACCTGGCCTTACAAGAAATCACCGAAGCGAGTGTTCGCAACATTGAGGTTGAACGGGCTAGTGTGTGGCTTTATGACCCCACTCGGACTAAACTTCAGTGTCTTGACCTGTTTGAGGGCAGCCGCAACCGACATAGCCAAGGCATTGAACTAGCCGAAATTGACTATCCCAGCTACTTTCAAGCCTTGCAACAAGAGCAACCTATTGCCGCCGAAGATGCCCATACCGACCCCAGAACCCGAGAATTTTCGGAATTTTATTTAACTCCTTTGGGGATTGCCTCGATGTTGGATACCCCCATCCGCATTAAAGGAGAAACGGCAGGAGTTCTGTGCTTGGAACATATCGGAACCCCTCGGACTTGGACAGCGGAAGACCTAAATTTTGCGCGATCGCTGGCCGACCTTGTATCCTTGGCCGTAGAAGCACGGGAACGCAAACAAGCCGAATTATCCCTAGCAGAAAGTCAGCGTACCCTCTTAACGTTGATGAGCAATATACCAGGTATCGCTTACCGATGTCTGAATAACGATAATTGGACGATGCTGTTCATCAGCGAAGGATGCAATCAACTCACTGGATATCCCCCCGAAGCCTTTACCACCCTCAACAGTGTTACCTACAATCAAATCATTCATCCTGAAGACCGAGAATCAGTCCGTAAGGGAGTGGAAACCGCTCTGCAACAATATCGCCCCTTCCAATCCACCTATCGAATTATAACGGCGACAGGAGAGTTGAGGTGGGTCTGGGAACAAGGCCAAGGCATTTATAGCCCCGATGGGACACTGCTGTACCTAGAAGGACTGATTACCGATGTCACAGCTCGCATCGAAGCCCAGAACGCCTTACATTACAGTGAAGAACGTTGGCAACTTGCCTTACGAGGTACAGGTGATGGCATCTTTGATTGGAATATTACCACCGGAGAAGCCTTTGCCTCAGCCCGTTTAATTGAAATGCTGGGCTATGCCGAAGGAGAATTGACCTATAGCCACCAGACTTGGCGCAACCTCGTCCATCCCGATGATTTGCCCAGAGCACTGGCGGCGGTAGAAGACCATTTGCAAGGCAGAACCCCTTTATATAAGGTGGAGTATCGCCTGCGTTGCAAAGATGGGAGTTATCACTGGATTTTAGCCCGAGGGCAGGCGCAATGGGACGAAAACGGCCGGCCGATTCGGATGGTAGGTTCTCATCAAGATATCAGCGATCGCAAAATTGCTGAAGAAGAACTCCAACTCTTGCTCACCATTACCCAGGCCATTAGCGCTGCGCCTGATTTTGATACCGCCATCGCCGTGGCCTTGCAACAGGTGTGCGAAACCACCCATTGGATTTATGGAGAAGCTTGGGTGCCTACAGCGGATATGTCTGCAATTTTATGCAGCCCGAGTTGGTACTGTCGGCGCACCGGACTCGACTCCAACGCTATTCCTGTAATCCAGCGTTTCCGTGAGTATAGCGAGGTTCTTACCTTCCTGCCCGGTGAAGAAATTCCAGGGCAAGTTTGGACAACCCGACAATCTCAATGGGTGAGCAATTTTAGTGAGATTGAAGATGTACTCCTGCGATTGGAATTAGCCTCCGAAACCGGTTTAAAGGCTGGGTTTGCTGTACCGATTGTAGCGATGGGTGCTCAAAATCAGCCCACGGGTAATCCCAGTAGTTACTTACTCAGTTCCCAATCCCCAGTTTTAGCGGTACTTGTGTTTTTTACTTCAGGAATGGGCAAAGAAGATAGACGCTGGGGTGAATTGGTCAATATTGTGGCCGCGCAGTCAGGAACAGTGCTGCAACAAAAGAAGGCGCAAGCCCAGATGGGAGCGTTGTTTACGGCCATGACGGATGTGTTGACGGTGCGGGATGCATCGGGACGTTGCCTGAATGTTATTCCCACGAATACAACCAATTTGTATAAACCTGCAACGGAGATGATTGGCCGCAAACTCCATGATGATTTACCCCAAGAGCAAGCCGATTGGATTGTGCAAAATATTCTCCAGGCTGTGTCCAATCAGAAAACCGTTTCAATTGAATATTGCTTACCGATTCAGGATAAACAGGTATGGTTAGCGGAGACGATTTCTCCTCTATCGGAAGAAACGGCAATTTTAGTCGCACGGGATATTAGTGATCGCAAACTTGCGGAGGAGGCGCTACTTTTAGAACAAAAAAAGTCTGAACAATTATTACTTAATATTTTACCTGAACCCATTGCAAATCAACTCAAACAAAACCCCGGTGCAATTGCCGAACAATTTAATGAAGTGACGATTATGTTTGCAGATATTGTGGGATTTACCCCCTTATCAGCTCGTTTAAAACCGATTGATTTAGTTAACTTACTCAATCAAATTTTTTCTACGTTTGATGAGTTAGCTGAACAATTGGGATTAGAAAAAATCAAGACAATTGGTGATGCTTATATGGTAGCGGCTGGATTGCCTATTCCTAGGGATGATCATGCTGAAGCGATCGCCCAAATGGCCATTGCTATGCTGGCCGCCGTTGAACGCTTCCAAGCTGCCCTCGGTGAGAATTTGCAAATTCGGATTGGGATTAATACAGGTATTGTTGTGGCTGGTGTAATTGGAACCAAGAAATTTATTTACGATTTATGGGGAGATGCTGTTAATATTGCATCGCGGATGGAATCATCGGGGCAAGCCGGTAGTATTCAGGTAACAGCCGCAACCTATGAGCGATTGAAGGATAAATTTGTGTTTAAAAAACGCGGTACGATTAAAGTTAAGGGCAAGGGAGAAATGGAAACTTATTGGCTGTTAAATTCTCCAGATTGTATCCAATTTTAACATGGATAACACAATTTAAATACTGGTTAACTTAAAAGCCTAAAGAGGATTAGGTTGTGTAAACTTGAATCTTATATTACTTATCAATATCCTCATTATTAAGATATTTCTCATTATTCTATGAGCCGAAATCGCTGGATCGTCCTTTTCCTGAGCTTGCTACTGCTGCTGGCAGCTCATGGAATGGCTCTAGTTTATCGAGTGCAGCCATCAGTATCGTTGTGGTTTCCTCCCTCTGGGATAGCGATTGCGCTGACATTGTGGCTAGGGCCAGTGGCTATGGTTCTCACGGCTATCGCTTCAGTGGTGATGGCACCGTTTTGGGGCCATGAGGGTTGGACTCGTTTGGTGGGATTAACGGATGCGACAGAACCGTTAGTCGCTTGGTTGCTTTACCATCAATGCTTTCGGGGTTCGCTGACTTTTAATCGTCTTAGAGATGCGATCGCATTTATCATCAGTGCCCCTCTCTTAGCCTGCGGCATAACTGCTCTAGTGGGCAGTTCAACCTTGCTCATCTCCGGCAAACTATCAACCGCCAATCTTACTGAAAGTATGGGACACTGGTGGTTAGGCAATGCGATTGGAACTCTTGCGATTACCCCAACGGCGTTGCTGGTATTCACGCCACTCCTGCAACGTTGGGGCAAAGAGTCAGAAAAAAAACTAACTTACCCTCTCCCTCGTCTCCACAACCAAGTCGAGTTTGCCGTCATTTTAATCCTCAGTCTCTGTACGGTATGGCTAACGGTATGGCAAAGTCAGAGTTCATTGTATACGCTGCAACATCTAAGTTTATTAAGCTTTATTCCCATTCTTTGGGCTGCGATTCAATTTGGAACCACCGGAGGAATGCTGGTGGCTACGTTCACGGTATTGGTGACGTTACTGGTGTATTTACTGGTGCATCCCCATGCCCTAGCACTGCCCTACTTCCCTGTTAATCCCCAACTCCTCCACCTGCACAAACTGGTACTTTTAGTGGAATGTGGAGTGGGTTTATTGGTGGGAACAGCGATGGCTGAGCGCTCAATTGCTCAGGTGGCACTGATTCAGGAGCAAGTACGCTCTACCGAGTATCAAGCCCAAGCTCAACTGAGTGAACAACTGTTTCAACTCAATCGCTTATTAACAGAAGCCAATCAGAAGCTATCAGAGAGTGAGGAACGCTTTCGCACCTCTGTTGAAAACATGGCCGATTGCTTTGGCGTCTATTGTGCCATTCGCGACCAAACGGGTCAGATTATCGACTTTTGTATCGAGTACGTCAATGATGCCGCTTGTGTGAGTAATGGCATCAGCCGTGAGGAACAACTCGGCCGAGGATTGTGTGAGTTGCTGCCACAGCATTGTAAAAATGGACTGTTTGATGAGTATTGCCAGGTGGTAGAAACTGGACAATCTTTAGTGAAAGAGACATTAGTCTACAAAGATGGCGAGGAACAACCCGATTTAGTCCGAGCGTTTGATATCCAGATTGCTAAATTTGGAGATGGATTTGTGGCCACTTGGCGAGATGTTACCGAGCGCCGCCAGGTAGAAGAGGCATTGCGACAAAAGCAAGAATGGCTCGATTTAGCCCAAACTATCGCCAAGTTGGGCAGTTTTGAGTGGAATATCAAAACCCATGCCAATCGATGGTCAAAAGAGCTAGAAGCCTTATACGGACTGAAACCCGGTGAGTTTGGGGGAACGCATGAAGATTGGCTGCGCTACGTTCATCGCGATGATGTTACCAAGGTAGAAGCCGATATCCTGGATGCATGGACATCGGGTGAGATTGCCACCGACTTTCGGGTGATTTGGCCTGATGGTAGTATTCATTGGCTCCAAGCCAGAGGGCGAGTGTTTTACGATGAGCAAGGACAACCTGCCCGCTTGGTGGGAGTGAATGTTGATATTACCGAGCAAAAGCAGATCGAAATGGCCTTGAGGTATAGCCAAGTAATCGCTAAAACGAGAGCTGAAGAACTCGAAACCTTTATGGAAACGGTTCCGGCGGCGGTTTGGATTGCTCACGATCCCCAATGCCATTACATGACAGCCAACCGAGCCGCGTCTGAATTGATGCGATTACCCCCTAGTTCAGTGATGTCGGCGGCTCCTATCCAGGGTCAGTATCCCTTCCCGTTTCAAATTCGTCAACAGGGTCAAAACATCCCCCTCCAGGAATTACCCATGCAGCAAGCTGCTCTGAGGGGGCAAGCGGTTGAGGCAGAATTTGAACTGGTTTTTGCTGATGATGATGTGCAATTGATTTATGGTAAAGCGGTGCCGTTGCGCGATGTTAGTGGTGCTGTGCGGGGTGTCATTGGAGCCTTTCTGGATGTGACTGAGCAGCAAACTACACTGCGTGAACTCAGACGGGTAGAAGCGGCTTTGCGGCAAAAACAGGAACGTCTAGATTTGGCTCAGACGGCAGCGAAGCTGGGCAGTTTTGAGTGGAATATTCAAAGTAATATCAACATTTGGTCTCCAGAACTAGAAGCGCTTTATGGATTAAACTCAGGTGAATTTAGGGGCACTTATCAAGAATGGGCGCGATGGGTTCATCCAGAGGATTTAGCCCAAGCCGAGGCCGATGTTCGTAGTGCCATGGAAACTGGTGAATTGTTGACGAATTGGAGAGTGGTGTGGAGAGATGGCAGTGTTCATTGGCTCCATGCCAGAGCTAAGGTATTTTTCGATGAGGACGGTAAACCCTTGCGGATGGTGGGGGTCAATGTTGATATTACAAACCAAAAACAAGCCGAAGAAGCGCTCCAAGAAAGTGAATCACGGCTACGGCCATTAGTCGATTCTAATATTATTGGCATCATTGAAGTCGAGCAAAATCAAATTACTTTTGCTAATGAGGCATTTCTACAGATGCTGGGCTATAGTCAGGCCGATGTGGACTCCGGAAAGCTGTATTGGCAGGAGATGACACCACCGGAGTATCGAGAGTTGGATCACGCGAAGGTGGCAGACGTGTTTAATTTGGGGTTTTGTACTCCGTTTGAAAAGGAATACACTCGCAAAGATGGCCAGAGGGTTCCGATTTTATTAGGTGCGGCCTTGCTATCCCGTCATCCGTTGAAGTGGGTTTGCTTTATTCTTGACCTCACAGAACGTAAGAAAGTGGAGGCAGCGCTACGCCAAGCGATTGAAGAACGAGCACAGGCGCTAGAACGAGAACGTGCTGCTCGCATGGAACTAGAACGAGCTAGTCGCTTGAAGGATGAGTTTTTGGCAATTGTTTCCCATGAATTGCGATCGCCCCTCAATGGTATTTTAGGATGGTCTCGCCTGTTGCGTACCCGCAAACTGGATGCTCAAAAGACAGAACAGGCATTAGCCTCGATTGAACGGAATGCCCAGGCTCAAACCCAACTGATTGAAGATTTATTAGATATTTCCCGCATTATCCGAGGTGCAATTCGCTTGAATTTGCGTCCAACGGATTTGATTCCTGCTATTGAAGCCGCTTTAGATACGGTGCGGCCCATGGCGAGTGCTAAATCTATCCAGATTGAATCTTATCTTGATCCACAAGTAGGGATGGTTTCTGGCGATCCAGATCGCTTACAACAAATTGTTTGGAACTTACTCTCCAATGCCATTAAATTTACCCCGGCTGGGGGGCGAGTAGACATTCGTTTGGAATCTATCGATTTCTACGCCCAATTTCAGGTGAGTGATACCGGTAAAGGCATTGATCCTGAGTTTTTACCTCGCGTGTTTGAGCGCTTCCATCAAGCGGATGCCACTACAACCCGCACTCAGGGCGGATTAGGGTTAGGGTTGGCGATTGTGCGTAATTTGGTAGAACTGCACGGGGGTAGAATTTATGCAGAAAGCCAGGGTGAGGGACAAGGAGCAACCTTTACTGTTGAACTTCCCTTATTACCCAATTATTCTGATGCCACTCAGGAAAGAACTCTTTTTCTGCAACGACAAACGAATTGGGAAACTTCCGTAAATCTCAATGGCATCAAAATCCTGGCGGTGGATGATGAGGCCGATGCTCGCGAGTTCTTGAAAACTGCCCTAGAGCAATATGGAGCAGTGGTAACAACAGCCACTTGTGCCCATGAAGCGTTAGAGCTTTTGCCAACTGTTGAACCCGATGTAATTTTAAGTGATATTGGAATGCCGATGGAGGATGGTTACAGCCTAATGCGTCAGATTCGCGCCCTCCCCCCAGAACAAGGTGGACGTATTCCCGCCGCAGCACTCACCGCTTATGCTAGAGAAGGCGATCGACTCCAAGCTCTAGCAGCCGGTTTTCAGATGCACGTACCCAAACCGATTGAGCCGTTTCAACTTTTGAGCGTTATCCTTCGATTAGCCAATAAGAGCAATGATTCTGCTACAAGCCCGTATGGATAATCAGTAATTCAAAATTCAATAGCTTGAATACATTAATAACCAGCATCCTCCATTCAGTAAGGCCGTAATGACTGCGCCAATGATTACCCCTTTCATTAATCCATATTGCGTGCGCCGTTTCAGCCACAGGCAAACTGGAACCACGTATAAAAGCTGAAAAATGCCAATTCCTAATGAAGGAAATACGATTAAAGGCAACCAGAGATAGTTTCCACTAATAGGCGTAGGAATAAAACTGATAATTAATACAATTAAAAAAATTAAAGCAGACAACGCCAGATGCATTCCTAGGAGGAGGAAAATACCCAAAATAATTAATAGGGTTTCATTTCTGTGTGACATAATCGTTGCTTCAATTTTTTCACATTATAATTTTAGGAAGCTTAAATTTATTGCAAATTATCAATACTAAACAATCAAGAAGCTGTATCCTTAGATACTAAATGATTGCCAGCACTTCCCTCGCGGTAAAACATATTAAACGTATCAAACGGAATAATTCGCCCATCGGGATGAACAATGTGGATACAAGAACGTTTCACTGAACGAACATCAAAATTATAAGCGTCGAGAAACTGCACAATCATAACCCGAAAAATATTTTCATAAGTAATTCCTTGTGGAACTGGCATCATCGGTAAGCAGCATAGAAGTTGCTTCAACGAAGTGACGGATGATTGGGGAGAATGACTCGTTGAAAATAGCTCAAAAATTTTATGCTTCAGTTCTTCATTCTGCTCATAAAGAACACTATTGGGCATAATTTTGACAAAGGTATCGGGTTCAATTAACCCTGTCAGAGGAATAATTTTGCCATTCAGTTTCAGCGCATAGGCCATCGCCAATGAATCGGGGTGACAAGGTACTGGCAGAATATCATCGGGTTTAAAGTAAGGGCTTTGTTGTAAAATTGAGCGGCGAACTTCTGTCAGGGTATACCGATCGCGTTTAGCCTCAAATCCATTTAATCGTCCAGCCGCTTGAATCGGTTGAAACGTGACACCTCGTACACATCGCTGCTGCAAAGCATACTCAATAATTTTGCCAATTTCATGGTCATTCAACCCTTTTTTGAGGGTAACTACTAAGGTAGTAGAAATTTTAAATTCATTAAGATGGGCGATTGCTTGATTCCTAATGGTTCGTAAATCTGCCCCTCGCAACTCTTGAAGTGCGGTGGCTTCAAAACTATCAAATTGTAAATAAACTTCAATCCCTGGCATATACTGACTCAGGCGATCGCAAAAATCCCTATCTTTAGCAATTCTTACCCCATTGGTATTAATCATCAAATGCTTAATTGGCCTGCTTTTTGCCAAATCCATGATTTGAAAAAAGTCTGGATGAATCGTGGGTTCTCCCCCACTCAGTTGCACGATTTGGGGTTCTCCTTCATTAGCTACAATCACATCAAGCATTCGTTCAATTTGCTCTAAACTGCGATGGTGTCGGCGGAAATTTCCATTAGAAAAATTCTCTTCTGTTCCTGAATCTGCATAACAAATTGGACAAGAAAGGTTACATTTATCAGTAACTTCAACTAAAGTAAGACAACTATGCTGCTCATGATCGGGGCAGAGTCCACAATCATACGGACAGCCATATTTAATAGGAGTATTAAATTTAAGGGGCATATCCCCTGGTTTAATAAATTCTAGAGATTTTTTATAATATTCAATATCATCCGCAATCAAGACTTCTTCCTGTCCATGTGTGGGACAATGTTTCACTAAATAAACACATTCATCTCGAAAAATAATCTTTGCTTCGACTTTGATTAAACATTGGGAACAGACACTATTCGTCAAAGCATAAAATAGATAGGGTCGATTCGGCATGATGTTAAAAATTTTGAGTAATTTTGAGAGCGAAACTTAAATCTGCTCAATGTATTTTATGAGATAATATTCCTAGATTAGGTTTACTTTGTTTTGTAAACGCAAACATCATAGGAATACTGCGCCAATAATACAAAAGACCTAAAAGACAAGCGATCTGAATGGCACTTAAACCCAGCATGGGATGAAAATCGGGCTTAATAAAATCAATCAAGAGACGAAATCCTAAATAAGCCACCATATAAAATTTAAACAAATCCCCATCTTGGCGTTGATAACGACTACGAACTTGGAGAAATACTATCAATCCCAACAAAAAAATAATTTCATACAACTGTGTAGGATGCCGAGTAATTCCATCGCCAAAATCCACACCCCACGGTAATGTTGTAGCAATTCCGTAGGTGCGATCGCTCAAGCCGGTTAAAAAACACCCCATCCGTCCAATCACTGTTCCCACTATCAACGGATAAACAAATGCATCTCCTGTAGATTGCGTCACGCCAATCAATTTTTTAGTCCATTCAACCCCAATTAACCCCCCTAACAAAGCCCCCACAACGGTTTTCCCTTGCACAAAAAGCAATAAGAATTGTTGCCAGTTTTGCTCTAAAAGGTCGATATGCTGTAACAAGACCAATACCTTTGCTCCGATTAAAGCTCCGACCATACCCCCAACAACAACAGAACTGCGTTGTGTAGGAGCAATCGTATCCTTTCGAGTATGGAGGAAGACGAGGCGAAAGGCGATCACATACGCCAAAGATTCAAACCAAAAATGGGGATGAATTTGCCAAGAATCAATCCCTATGTAAACAGGAAATTCCATGAGTGTTTCGGTATGAGCTATTCGTTAATTATGCGAGGATAACCCACAACCTACAACTAATTTGATTGCCCATCTCGACGCCCCAATTCGTAAACTCCACCTCCAATACAAGCCAGCATGCCCATACTAATTGCCCAACTGCGGCCGAGACTCAGTTCAACGCCCCAGTTACACAATCCCCCCAAGATTAAAAAGGGTACGATACTGAAAACAGAGGCATAAAAAGCATTTTGCGCTTCCCTACCCCGGCGAGTTTTTTCAAATTCCTCCGGACTCATGTAGAGCGATCGCTCAGCAAAATTAAACCAGCGATGGAGTTGTTCCATCAGCCAATGGCTCAACCCAGAAAAGCTCAAATACAACGCCAGCGCCCACAAAGATGCACCAGCAAGGACTGTAGCATTTAACGCGAATCGAAAGGGCAAAATATCACTCAGCATTGTAAAAAACGATGGCAAAGAACTGAATCAATCACTATTCAGGAATCTTAACAAAACTACAGAATTAGCGAAACTCTAAATCAGAGCAAAGTGGTGACAGAGCAAATTCCTCAGAGTTAAGATACAGCGAAGAAATATTTTTGAGTAAAAAAATCAAGAGTCGTGAACTCCACGGCTCCAAGCTCAGTCAAGCCAAGGGCAATGTGGCATCGGGGTGTCAAATACATCAAGCCTTAACCTTCTCTCCAACTTCTTGTAAGGGCGGGTTTGGTGTGGATGAGCCACAACATTCATTGTCGATTTGTCTATTAAACCCGCCCCTACTTGTGAATGTGAAGAATAATTCCTAAATTCTTGCGTAGAAGTCATCCCAGTGAAATAGTTCAGCAAGCCCTTGAGATGTGAAAAAATGCAACAAGTATTTAAGTTCCCCTATCGCCACACGAGCCAAAAATCCAAGCGACGCTTCTTATTACTCCTAGCCACGCTGAGTCTCACCCTTATCCTGAGTATTACATTAGGAGGGCTGCACAATCCGTGGGCTAAAGCATCAGAAGTGCGCTCCCTTGTGGCCGCCAACACCGCAACTTGGCAGGGAGGCTCCTTTCCTGTAGAAAACTTTCAAGCCTACACCTCCGGCTTCGGCTACCGTCGCTCCGCTACAGGGGGTAGGGGTTCCGAGTTTCATCGAGGCTTAGACCTAGCAGCACCCGATGGTAGTTATATCCGCAACTGGTGGACAGGCCAGGTGACAAAGCTCTCCGACCATACCGCCTGCGGCACCTCCATTCAAATTCAATCCGGAGATTGGACTCATATTTACTGCCACCTGAAAGGACATGTGGACACTGCCCATGGCCGTCGCTATTTGAGCGATCGCTCAGGTGGCATTCTTATCTGGGAAGGTCAACAACTGCCCTCTGGAGCTCGAATCGGTCGAGTCGGCATGACTGGTCGTACCACCGGCCCCCATCTCCATTGGGGTATCAAATACGCCAATCGTTACATCGACCCAGCACTCGTGCTGCAAGCCATGTACAAACAACAAGTCAACGTGGAAGCAGGCAGGAGTTTCGCTCGTCAACGCGATTGAAACCAATTGCGTGGAAAATAGTAGAGAAGATTCTATTGTCTTGCTGGAAACTTAGCTAAATCAAGTTAGGTCAAAACGTCTGGAAAACATCGGTAATTTCAATGAAATACGGCATAGATATCGGTCACAATGCACCTCCTGACACCGGAGCTAGAGGCGTCAAATTTGAAGACAACCTCACGATGGAGGTCGGAACTCGAGTTATTTCCAAATTAAAAACACTCGGCCATCAAGTGATTGACTGTAAACCGAGTCGTGCCTATAGTGTCCGAGATTCGCTGCAAAAACGATGCGATACGGCTAACCTAAATCGTGTAGATGTATTTGTCTCGATTCACTTTAACGCCTTTAATGGACAAGCCAATGGCAGTGAAGTTTTTGCCACAAGTGAGGCCGGTCGGCGGATTGCAGCACCCATTTTAAGTAATATTGTCAGCTTGGGATACTTCAATAGAGGAGTGAAAGACGGCTCCCATCTGTATGTTGTTAGAAATACCAATATGCCGGCTGTCTTAGTGGAGTGCTGCTTCTGCGATTCTCAAAAAGATATGGCTTTGTATCAACCAGAATCTTTAGCCGATGCCATTGTTAAAGGACTCACCGGACAAACTCCACCGAGTACAGATACAGGCAACCAAAAAACCATCCTAGATACCCAGAAAGCCTTAAATCGTTTACAAATGAGGGATGATCAGGGTAAATCGTTGGTTGAGGACGGCACGAATGATGATCAAACCAGAGCCGCCGTTAGAAACTTTCAAAGAATTGTGGATATCACTGAAAATGGAATTGCCGGGCCAACCACCTGGTTAGCGATTGATCGCATCTTAGCCAAGCCCATCCTCAGACCTAACCATGCCTCGGGTACAACGGTGAAATATCTGCAACACCGGGTGGGAGCAGTTGTCGATGGCATTTATGGCCCTGGTACGGCGGCGGCCGTTGAGAGGTTTCAGAGGCAAAAAGGTTTCACTGTAGATGGGATTACTGGACCTCAAACTTGGACGGCATTAATTGGTTAGAAATGGAACTTGGGAAATGGGAATTGGAACCTTCTGTTTTGCCTTTCACTTTCCATTCCCAAGCCTTACATGGGGTGATAATTAAGAGTCTTGCCTGTCAACCGTGAGCCCTGATTCGGGTTTGCTCGTGCTGCCGTGGTAAAGACTTGAGGAATAGAAATACCGTTGGGTAAATTGCCCAAAGTGATAACTCCACCCATCATCGCCCCCCCAATCCCTAGCGAACAAACATCAGCCCCCGTTAGATACAATCCCGGTAGAGGTGTAACTGGATGCGTCCAGGCTAAATTTTCCCGGTGGAAGCGCTCACCCACAAAGGGCAATCCATAAATCCCCCCTTTGGGATGACTGGTAAAATGTTCATTCGTGATGGGGGTTGAGAGTTCATGATACTCAACAATCTCTGCAAATCCGGGATAATGTTGGTCTACAAAGGCGATTAAAGCCTCGCTAAGGCGTTGCTTGAGGGCTTGATAATCCTCATCTCGTTTCAGCCAAGGTTGCTCTCGCCATTGAGCAAAGCTATTGTAATCGGTAAAAGCAATAATTTCTGCGGTGTGGGCTTGGGCTTTGGGGTCTTTGAGAGAGGGAAATGATAAATAGGCTTGCATGGGTTGGGCATCTTTAATCCATTCACCTCGCTTAGCGTAGATTTCATTATGATTGAACCCACCATAAAGCCAATGGTTTTCTCCTCGAAACCCTAATTTGCGAGGGTCTTGGGATAATCCAAGATACAGTGTGACATTAGTAGTAGGCGAATTCTTTTCTAAGAAGCTTCGCAAAGAGTCCCGGAAAGGAATGGGATAGTCTTGAGGAATGAGTTTGAGATAAGTTGTTGCAGCTCCCGCATTGGAAACCACCACCGGAGCATAATACTCTTCCACAGAAGAATCGTCTTGGGTGTTCACTTTGCGAACTTGCACCCCTACAGCTTGTCCATCTTCAATCAACACCTGGGTGACTTCTCGATTCAAGAGAAATTGTCCACCCTTTTCTTCCACAATCGCTTTAACACTGGCTGCAATCGTTCCAGCGCCTCCCACTGGGTAGTAGCCCCCGTCTAAAAAGTGGCTAACAATCGTAGCGTGGAGTGCAAAGGGACTCTGGCTTGGGGGTAGTCCATAATTGCCCCACTGAGAAGCGAGTAAGGTTTTAAGTTGCTCGTTGTGGAAATGCTGATCGAAATAAGCTTGAGTGGTGAGGTTGAGTTGAGGGGGATTGAATAACTTCCCTACAGCCCCCAACAGGTTAAACAAAACTGAACCATTTTGGCGTATTGCCTGCATTCCATAAGCTGTAGCAGTTTTCTGGATATCCCGGAAGTAGCGGCGAATGGCTTTTTCTTCTTGCGGGAATCGCATGATTAAATCATGGATGTACCACTGTTTGTCTGTCGAGACGTTAAAAGTCAATCCTGGGTAAACAAATTTCTCAAACGGATCGGGCATTTTTGCCCAGTGAACGTTTCCTTTTGTAATCAGATCGAATAACTGGCGCAGTTGTGAACCTTTGCCCATTTGCCCGACATAGTGAATGCCCACATCCCAGTGAAATTTCTGGCGCTTAAAGGAGTGGGTAAATCCTCCTGCCTTGAAATGACGCTCTAGTACTAAGATTTTTTTCCCTCGCATCTGAGCCATGAGACTGGCAACTGTTAGCGCCCCCATGCCTGAACCAATCAGGATTAGGTCGTAGTGGTTTTGGCGAAGTGTTGAATGGCTCATAAGAAGCCTCCTAGGTGCAACTATGCAACTATTAACTTAATTGCATATAGCCATTCTATATTCAACAAATTGCATAAGTCAACGAGTAAATCTGCCAAAAACGTGGCCACAAAATAAAAGGGGAAAGAAAACTATCTTTCCCCTTCTGCTGAAAACCCAATTGATTCGAGCTTAACTGGAAACTAGAAGCTGCTCTCCTTCTAACTGCTTGTATTCATTCAGTAGTTGCAGCAACTCCTCGCCGTCAATCGTTTCTTTTTCAATTAACAACTCCACCAAACGGTCTATGATGATGCGATGGTCGCGGATAATTTGACGAGCTTTGTTGTGACAATGCTTGACAATTGACTCTACTTGTGCATCAATACGAGCGGCTACTTGTTCAGAGTATTCCGATCGCGTGGACATCAAGCCACCACCGAGAAAGACTTCGTTTCCGGGTTCTTCCAAAGATAATGGCCCCAAATCACTCATCCCAAAGCGCGTCACCATCTGCCGTGCTAGAGAAGTCACAGTTTGCAAGTCACCTCCAGCCCCCGTTGTCACTTCCCCTTCACCAAACACTTCTTCTTCTGCTGCGCGGCCACCCAAGGCGGCCGTAATACGGTCTAAAATCTGAGCACGAGACAATAAACCTTGTTCTTCACTAGGAGTAAACCAAGTCAATCCGCGTGCTTGTCCGCGAGGAATGAGAGTGACTTTCTGAACCGGGTCATGATGGGATAAGCAAGACGCAATCACGGCATGTCCGACTTCGTGGTAGGCAATTAAGCGCTTGCTCTTGCTATCGACTAAAGGAGTCCCCTCCATCCCCGCCACGACTCGATCAATGGCATTATCAATCTCGAGCATGGTAATCGCTTCTTTGCGGCGACGGGCGGTGAGGATGGCGGCTTCGTTGAGCAAGTTGGCTAAGTCCGCACCAGTAAATCCGGGTGTGCGTCGTGCGATCGCCTCGAGAGACACTTCTGTGTCAACCTTTTTATTGCGAGCATGTACTTCTAAAATACCCAATCGCCCTTTAAGGTCTGGCGCATCTACAATCACTTGCCGATCAAAGCGTCCTGGACGTAACAGTGCCGTATCGAGAACATCTGGACGGTTCGTGGCAGCGATAATAATCACGCCTGCATTCCCTTCAAACCCGTCCATCTCTGTAAGCAATTGGTTGAGGGTTTGCTCTCGCTCATCGTTACCGCCACCGATCCCAGCACCACGCTGTCTACCCACGGCGTCAATTTCATCGATGAAGATCAGGCAAGGGGCATTTTCCTTAGCTTTTTTAAACAAGTCCCGCACCCGAGAGGCACCTACACCGACGAACATCTCCACAAATTCTGAACCGGAGATACTAAAGAATGGTACACCCGCCTCTCCGGCGATCGCTTTTGCCAAGAGGGTTTTCCCCGTACCCGGAGGCCCGACGAGCAACACCCCTCTAGGAATTTTGGCTCCAACGGCCGTGAAGCGTTCGGGTTGCTTGAGGAACGTGACAACTTCTTGCAGTTCTTCTTTAGCCTCTTCAATGCCAGCAACATCATTGAACATGACACCAGTTTTGGCTTCCATCTGGAACCTTGCCCTGGATTTGCCAAAGTTCAACGCCTGTCCTGAACCACTGCTTGAGCGCCGCAGGATCATCATTAATCCGGCGAGTAACAGTAAGAGCAAAAATAAGTTGGCCAGAAGCCCCATGGCGGCTGAATTATCCGTTGTCGGTTCAACGTCTAGTTCAATGCCTTTTTGCCGTAGTCTCTCAATCAACTCTGGATTTTGATCAAGTAGATTCACTTCAACGGGTGGGTCACTAGCACTTTGATCCTCTAGCTTAACTTTGGCAACTCTCATTCCTGAGTCAATTTGGACTCGTTGGACTTCGCCTGCCTCAATTTTTTCCAATAATTGCCCATAGGTGAGGTCTTTTTGTTCTGTTTGCTGTGCTTGGACTGGAGTGGTAAACGCTACCCCTTGAACTAGGAGCAAACTTGCTGCCAAACGCCAGAAGTTGACGAGTCCAGCCTGTTGTTTATGTTGTGTCGAAACCGACTTTTGCATCGCCCGTTTGGGTGTTGAACTGCGTCTCGGTTGCTCTCCCTTCCATGCCCTCATCCAGGAACTGTTGTTCATCACACTTTCCTTGTGCGTCGTGCCTTGATTCAACTCCTGCGTAAACTGCGTTACCCTTCAGTTGAAATTGCTTTCCAACTTCTAGTTTAGCTTTCTCACTTCTGGCCGTATCTATCTATACTCGGTTTGACGAGACTGAGAAAAACTCGCTATATTAAAGATGTAGTCATAATGACTTCGTTTTAGCAATAGTTTTTCATTTAGGTTTATCCCCTACTCCCTTAATGGGTAATTCTTTCTATATTTAGAAGGAATTTAGCAGACTCGCTGGCTACGTTGAGCCAATTATTTTAGATGATTGAGTTGAGAGTGTTAGTAACATGACGAAAATTGTGGGCATTGCCGGTAGTTTGCGCCCTGACTCGACTAGCTATCAAGCGTTAACTCTAGCGATTCAGAGGGTGCAAGCATTAGGGGCGTCTACCGAAATTCTTGACCTACGTCAGATGCAACTGCCTTTTTGTACCGGTGGGAATGATTATCCAGGCTATCCCGATGTCATTCGCTTACGTGAAACGGTTCAGGAAGCGGATGGTTTAATTTTGGCTACACCGGAATATCATGGCGCTGCGAGTGGCGTTCTCAAGAATGCGTTGGATTTGATGAGTTTCGATCAGCTATCGGGTAAAGTGACAGGTCTGATTAGTGTATTAGGAGGTCAACATAATAGTAACGCTTTGAATGAATTACGGTTGATCATGCGTTGGGTTCATGCTTGGGTGATTCCTGAGCAAATTGCTATCGGTCAGTCCTGGAAAGCATTTGGTGAAAATGGCAAGCTTTTGGATGAAAAGCTCTCACAACGTTTCGATCAATTTGCTCAGAGTTTAGTTGAGCATACTCGTAAGCTTCGAGATGTAATATAGCGATTAGAACTGGCAAGCAGTAATACATTCTTGTCATTCAGTGCTGTAGGTTACGGTCGTTCCGTATGCCTACAGCTTTATTTTTTATTTACTCATCGAGCGCTGAGGTTTAATACCTTTTGAGGGAACTAAGTACAACATCAATATGGATTATCTGTATTACACAAATAATCTATTCTGTTCTCCTATTCGTCATTTTTGGCTCTGTATTCTCTTCAAACAGGGAGTATTACACTTTAGATGAAAATCTGATTCCGTCTTTTTCTCTGTTAGCTTTGAAGGGACTAGTACTCACCTCAATTGACTAGCATTCAACCAAATTTCGTCAATATTACAGCTTTTATTGTCCATTCTCCTGTGTTACACCCTTGTTTTTCCGCATCCAGGCTCTCTAGCAAAAAGTGAGTTAAACGGGGCTAGGGGTAACAGGTCTTATTCATTAATTGAATCTTTTGTGTAAAATTCCAATGATATCATGTTTATTAATTAAAAAATATTGCTTGATATTGACGGGGGTCTTCAAGTATGCTGGGAAAAATTCACCATGTTACCCTTCATGAATATCATGCTAAACATCGGCGACTACGTGATTCACAAAACAACTGGAAACTGTGGTCAAATTGTTGCCCATGGACATGACATTGTTAACAGCGTTTATTTACCAACCCTGAAAGTCGAGATGGTCGATAAAACAGCTATGAATTCAAGGATGTTTTTTGAAGATGTGACAAGTAACTGGATGCCAGTAAAAATCGAAGAAATACCTGAGTATAAGGCTACAGCGCAAACCTCTAACCAATCGAGCAAAGTTTTGTCCCAAGTTTGAGGCGTTTTCAATCCGCTATGAATTGATAAAATCCTGTCCTAAAGATGTAAGTGGTAGGTAAGAAAGGGCGGGTTTTGCACTGCAAGAGGTAGCGGTTGCTAGACGGATTTAATCTAATAGACAGTGAACCAGGCGCAGACTTGAAGCGTCGAGAGAATGGGGAAAAGATAGATTTTATCCGTGGTGTTCACAGATTTGAATAAATTTTTAGGGGTTCACTCACCGTAACAGGCTTGACAATTGCATCGCACCATCGAATGCACAACCCGCCCTCTCTCTACCTTGCACTACACTTTCTGAGAGGAATCCATGGCCAGCGGATGGAAAACGCTTGGCTTAAACTCGCACGATGAATTGGGTTTGAATGCAAGATTAACGCCAATTTTTTTGCGCTTGTTCTAACACATAAGCGGATACAGCTTCGATTTCCTGGGTACTTAAGCGTTCTTTGTAGGCAGACATATTACCTTTACCGTTGGCGACTAAAGATGCGATCGCTTCCAGAGAATCCACTTGATTTCGCTTTAACGCTTTCAATTTCAGGGTTTTGCCACGCCTTACAATGTTTCCACCGTTGACATGGCAACCTGCACATTGGATGCTAAAAATTTTTTCACCGTTGATAGTATCGGCAGCTAACGTGGCAGGCATCACTATGAAAGAGATTGCTATAAGTAGGATGATGAGAAGATGTTTCAAGCAATCCTCCTAGTGTTTTAACTCGAATGGCACTGACTTAATCGAAAAATAGTCGTATATAGCATAACTCAGATTGGGGACTGGGGAATCTGAATTTAGCAGGAAAGGGGAAATGGTTGGTGCTGTATGACTGGTTGTGGCAACAATATTTTCCGCGTTGGTTATGGCGGGAGCTAGTGAATCAGGCTGATAATGGTAATGATTGGTTACAGGTAACACCTGTAGAACGGACTTTACGGATGCCGGAACCTCGGCTATTGACTGTGCCGTTGAAAAGTGATGTTAATTTGCGGGTGAATTTGAAGTTTGCAAACCGCTATTTATTGCTACTCTATCAAGGAACAAATGGAGATAAGTATTGCTTGTGTCCATCGAAAGGTTTTGCTCCTTCGGGTGAATTATCAGAGCAGGAAATTTATCTGCCTCAATTAGGTGCTATGACTGCTGCAATGGTTTTTGAAGAGGTGGGGAAAGAGCATTTTTTGGCGATTGTGATGGATAAGCCGTTGGATTTACAGTGGTTGCGTCCTAATGCGGAGGAACCAGTGCCGGTGTTGAATGATGTTCGCCTGAATCAGTTATGGGAGAAATTGGAGCAGCAGGGGAATTGGCAATCGTTTTATAAGTCTTTTGAGGTTGTGGGATAGAGACGAATGTAGGAATGTAGGGGCGGGTTTAGCGATTAAATCTGTAGACAAACCGACAAATTATAAACAAAACCCGCCCTGAACGACAGGGGTTCTACAAATAATTAATCTCTGAAAACGATGAATTTTGTTGTCCATTCAAAGGTGCAGGGTGGGTTTTGAACAAAGTTTATTGGTGGGATAACAACAATTATCGCTAAACCCGCCCCTACGGGAGGACGAATGATGAATTTGGAAATAGTTGCTTATGTTCTTTCAACGTTGGTTTGGGCATAATCCTCAGCCTCAATCTGTTGCACCATCACCAAAAAATCACGGCTTAAGTGATGGGGAATATGAATCTCTGTTTATGCAGCTATTGGATGGTGTACATCAAGGTTGGAGTCGGGGAAAGATTAAGGGCTTTTTGGTGGCAAAAGGCACAACTGAGGCTGAATTTGTGGCGTGGTTGCGGGGGTTTGGCAAAAGGTTGCTGGAATCATCTGAACCGAACCAGGAATTAGCACGGTGCATGGTGCAACTGGGCGAGGTGGGGTGTGGGGAAGTTGGGGAAATTGCTCAAGATTTTGGTAATCAACTACTGGCAAGGAATGGAGGGCAAGATTCTAATCTCATTAATCCCAATCAATCTCAAAATTCATCTCAACCTGCCGCTACAGAAGCACGAAACCCAGAAGCAAAGGTATATTTTGACCACGCTAATCAGCAATTGATGGAGGGGAATTTTCTTGAGGCGTTAGCATCTTACGATCAAGCTCTACAGATTAAACCCGACTATCACGATGCTTGGAACAACCGGGGCGTGGTGCTGAAGGAATTAGGATTGTTTGAAGATGCCTTAGAATCCTATAATCAAGCTCTGGTACTTCAGCCCAAAAATCCTCTAGCTTGGAATAATCGAGGTGAAGCATTTTTCTGTTTAGGATGCTTTGAAGAAGCGATCACTTCTTACGACCATGCCTTACAGTTAACGAACAATCAATACTGGATGGCTTGGGCAAATCGTGGCGAGGTACTGTTCAAATTACGTGGCTATGAAGTAGCAGTGCAAAACTGGAATGAGGCTTTACAATCTCTCAAGCTAGAGACACCTGAATATCAAAAAGGTTGCGGATGGTTGCATCGACACAATGGTGATGCCCACTATCAGCACGGAAAGTTACAGGAAAATCCATTCCCCTACTGGCGTTATGCATATGGAAGTTACCGACAAGCCTTGAAATTCCTGAGAACACTCAATTTATGGCAACAGCGCCTGGAAGTATCGCAAGTCTTGATCGTAGTCTGTCGCGCTTTAGGTAAAACAAAAGAAGCCCAGGCATTGCTGGAAGAAGGTACAGATTTGTTAGGACGCTTACTGCAAGAAACGCCCTTAGACGCCGACAAAATCCGGTTATCGCGGAAATTTGCTGCCTTCGACCAATTGCGAGTCGATGCCATAGCCCAATCCGGCAACTGGTGCGCCGCTTTGGAGTTAGCCGAACAGCGCAAGAATCTCTACCTGGGTTGGTTGCACTACGGTTGCAGCGAGTTAGTAGCAGATAGCCCCAACTACGCTCAGATGCAAGAATTACTCAAGCCCTCACCGACGGGTAGAAATGCTTCAATATGTCATTCTGAGCATAGCGCTAGCGAAGCGAAGAATCACACAGATGCTTCACTACACTCCGTTTCGCTCAGCATGACAGAGCAACATGACGTAAGTGATACAGCAATCATTTACTGGCACATCAGCCCTGCTGCGATTACCACCTTTATCTTGAGATATAATCAGCCTCCTGTGGTTCTGAGTGGGAAGAATGACCTAACCCCCCCAACCCCCCTTCCCTACCAGGGAATGGGGGAGAAGAATTTCTTACTCCCTCTCCCTGTGGGAGAGGGTTGGGGTGAGGGCTGGAAGGGGCAGGGGGAGAGGTTCTTCTATCCCCCATCTCTTCGCCAACTGATAGACTTTGAAAACTGGATAGAAACCTGGAAAAAAGACTATCAAAACAATTTCCAAACACGCTGGCGAGAAGAAATGCCACAGAGATTAAACCAGCTAGCCGAAATTCTCAACATAGAAGGAATTTTGCAGCACCTAAAGAAAGTCAACCAACTCATCTTAATTCCTCACCGAGACTTGCACCTGCTACCCCTCCATGCATTATTTAATCTCCCCTCCATTGAAGGAAAGGGGCAGAGGGTGAGGGAAAATTTCACTATCACCTATTTACCCAGCATCAAAGTCGGACTCGATCGCAAAAAAGCCAAACAAAACCCCCACCCCAGACAACCCAAAATCTCTCTCTTGAGCGTCGAAAATCCTACAGATGACCTCAAATTCGCTTCCCTAGAATCTGAATTAGTCTCAAAACTCTACCCCAACCCCCACACTCTCTCCAAATCACAAGCAACTCTAACCGCCATAAAAGAAACCTTATCTCAAGGTGTCGGTGTCTTTCACTTCATCGGACACGGCGAACATAACCTCGATTATCCCGAACAATCAGCACTGATTTTAGCCAATAAAGAGCGACTGACTGTAAAAGATATCTTCAATTTAGATTTAAACGGCTGCAATCTCGTCTGTCTTATCGGTTGCGAAACCCATTTAACCAATAAATTTGGACTAATTGATGAATTTGTCGGCCTAGCGAGTAGCTTTCTCGCCGTTGGTGCGATGAATGTAATCGGTAGCCTCTGGCCTATCGATGACAGGGCTAGCGCTTATCTCATGACCCAACTCCACAAAATTTTAATCGATTCCGAGTATCCAGATGTTGCCACTGCCCTCAAACAAGCCCAACACTTACTCCGAAATGTCACCCATCAGCAGCTTCAAGAATGGGCAGAACAATTACCCGTGGATTGTAGCCAGTATCGAAGTTTACGCATCCCCACTGAGAAAATCAACGAGAATGATAAACCTTTTGAGTCCCCTTTTTACTGGGCTGCATTTTGCGCGATCGGATTGTAGGATATCGAAACGTTGACTGAGAGTATCCCGTTGCGTGTAATACTAGTTTTCTAAATGATTGCTACAATTTTTTCTTGTTCCCCTTGCTAAGGGGGGTTAGGGGGGTAGAAAGGTAGCACTATTCTATGACCATCAAGATTCCGGATGCAGTCGAAACCACCGAGGATAAGCAGTAATCTGGAGTTAACTAAAGACGAGGACAACCACTTACTGATTATGCATCTGCTCTGCCTTAGCAATGGTCATGGCGAAGATGTAATTGCCGTTCGCATTTTGCAGGAATTACAGCAACATCCCGATGCCCCAGAAATCGCTGCACTGCCTATCGTAGGCGAAGGGCACGCTTATGCACAGTTGGGTATCCCTATCATTGGCCCGGTGCAAACGATGCCTTCGGGTGGCTTTATTTACATGGAGAAGCGTCAACTGCTGCGAGATATGCGAGGCGGTTTGCTGCAATTAAGCTGGGCACAATTGAAAGCGGTTCGCCGTTGGCACAAAAAAGGGGGTGCTATCCTCGCGGTGGGTGATATCGTGCCGTTGTTGTTTGCCTGGTGGAGTGGTGCCCCTTATGCCTTTGTCGGGACGGCTAAATCAGAATACTATGTGCGGGATGAAGGGGGATGGTTGCCTAATCGCCCGCGTAGTGAACGTTGGTCAGGTTCGGTGTATTATCCTTGGGAACGCTGGTTAATGAGTCGTCGGCGCTGTAAGGCGGTGTTGACACGAGATACACTGACCACAGAGACATTACAAAAGTGGTCGATTCCAGCCTTGGATTTGGGGAATCCGATGATGGATGGCATTTATCCCGAACATCCTGAACCCGTGTGGTATGACCCGAATGCAGAACAAAAAGAAATGCAGCGATCGCTAATAATTACCCTGCTACCTGGGTCTAGAATACCGGAAGCCTATGAAAATTGGCAATTAATTCTACGTGCAGCTTCTGAGTTTTTACATACTTTTAGAGAGCGATCCATTGTATTTCTTGGTGCCATTGCTCCCGCATTAAGCCTCAACTCATTGCAAGAAATTGCGGAGGGGTTTGGCTGGCGTTTGCAAGCTTCAGATGCAACAGAAACGAATTTTCAACTGACCGATGAAAATGCACTGAAGTTTACGCAAAAAAATGCCACGTTGATATTAACTCAAAATGATTATAATCTCTGCCTGCTCAAAAGCGACTGCTGCATTGCAATGGCGGGAACGGCAACCGAGCAGTTTGTGGGATTGGGCAAACCGGCGATCGCAATTCCGGGCAAAGGGCCTCAATATAATCCTGCTTTTGCGGAAGCTCAAACTCGCTTGTTAGGCCCTTCTTTGATTTTGGTGGAACAACCGGAAAAAGTAGCGGATGTGGTGCAGAAGTTGTTACGCGATCCAGATTGGTTACAATTAATTGCAGAAAATGGCCGTCAACGCATGGGTGAACCGGGAGCGGCTAAACGAATTGCTAACTGTTTGATGGAACGATTACCATAGAGTTTGTTGTACCTACTGTTGGCTTTAATCAACAGCACTTACCAAGGAACAATCGCCCTCAATCGCAATCGTAGCCGGTTCAACACCCGTATAAACTTGTGCTCGTTTGCCTTGAAATCTGACGTGTACCTTACCTTGAGAAACCGGCCCGATGGATAACTCCATCACTTGCCCAACAACCCCGGCTGCTTTGAGATAGAAAATAGCCTGCAATCTGGCGAGTTCTAGGAACACTTT
This sequence comes from uncultured Microcoleus sp., assembly GCA_964588805.1. GTDB lineage: Bacteria > Cyanobacteriota > Cyanobacteriia > Cyanobacteriales > Coleofasciculaceae > CAZPRJ01. The sequence continues at coordinate 92,416 of CAZPRJ010000003.1, forward strand.
AGGCTTCTCTTTGTAAATGGGATATAAAGCCTGCAAGACACAGTTTTCAATACTAATATTGGTGGGAGTGGTTTGAATCAGTTTCTCCAGCATTTCCCGTTCAGCCATTGCTTGACTGAAGACTTGTGCATCTTGCAGCATCAAGAGTTTGGGGGGGTCATTGAGTAACAATCGCCGTGCTTTTAAGGTAGCGATATCATCGGCTGAATAAAACTGTTTTCGTCCTTTATACGATTGCTCTAACGTGCGAGGATTGAGCTTAATCGGTTGCGGCTCAAGGGTGAGTGTCCAGAGTTTGCAATCTTGTCTAGACGTAGCTTCCACACTCTTGACTTTCACCAGAAATCCATCATTTTGATAGGCAAATTTAATGATAGATTGCTGTTCTAATGTAGGGCGAAGGGCTTGAATGGCTGCATCATCTTGGATACTTTTTGATGGAATTTGAATAATGAGTCTACCATTAGCGGTTTGGCTGTAGGTTTCTAGTTGAAAAAACTGTTCATGTAATAAAACCCACTGCCCAGATGAATAGATAACTAACTCCGATTCATCTTCTAAATCACTCGGTTCGAGTTCCCAAGACGCCATATAAGGCGTAGCTTGAATGGGGGGAATTTGATAAACCGACATCGCCCCAGGAATATTTTTTAACTTTTTGGGGACTAATTGAATTGCTTTTAAGGCCAGGGGATTTTTTACCACATCATAGACGGTTTGCGACATACAAATCCCGCCCGGTTGAGCCTCTGCTTGCAGTCGCGCTGCTACATTTACCCCATCCCCCATCACATCAGTGCCGTTGAAAAATACATCTCCCAAATGAATACCAATTCGATGAGTCAGGATTTCCTCAGGGGCAAGATTTGCTGCTAATTCTGCTAGGTTAGATTGAATTTCTTTGGCACAAGCAACGGCCTTAACCGCACTAGGGAAATACAGCAGCAAGGCATCACCAATGTTTTTGAGGACTTTACCCTCAAACCTCTGGCATAGCTGCTTCATTAGTTGGAAATCTCGGCGCAGCAAATCCAAGGTGTACTCTTCATTCGCTGCCATCAGCGCACTATAACCAACGACATCTGTAAAGACAATCGCAGCTAGAGTCCGTTGTCCTTTGAGCTCAGTTGAGAGAGTTTTTTCCTGTGTAAACATACGTTTTGGGGAATGCAAGCGTCTTTGAGAAAGGTCTACTGTGTGGGATGGGTAAACAGAGTACCTACTTATATTGAATTCGACAAAACCTTATTTTGTTTACCCTTCATCCAATCTAGTCACAAAATTCATCGGAGCTTTTTATTTACCTTCCTGACTAAACAGAAGGGAAAGATTGAGGAAATGGACAATCTTGAAGAATACAGATAGAATACGTAATTCTGCAAAATCTACCTTTGATAGGGATGAATCAGGACATTGTCGCCCGTCCCGAAAAATTTTACAAAAAAAATAAACTCAGCCGAGAAGTAAACAATTAGTTACTGAGTTTGCAGACGGGCACATCGATAAAAAGTTCCAAAAAAGAAAAATACAATGTGGCTAAATTTTCAGGTAATTTATCATAACGTGATGGAGCTTTGTCTCTCATTAATACCAATCACGGCTTGATTCGTCTGCAAACACAATCAAAGTGTGTTTTAGGTCACAGCAACAAAGTTGAAAGTTTGCGTTATTAGAACACAGTCAAAGTAAAACTGCTTAGTTTATCCCCCATACCCGCATCGTATGATCCCAACTGCTGCTAACGAGGGGATGTCCATCGGGACTAATACCCACCGCCGCTACTGCACCCTGATGCCCTGACAAACTCTGTAGTAATTTTCCTGTCTCTAAATGCCACAGTCTAATCGTCTCATCTCGACTACCCCCACCACTGATGAGGGTTTGTCCATCAGGACTGATGGCTAGAGTATTGACTTCGCCCCAATGTTCGTTGAGAGTGTTTTTTAATTCTCCTGTTTCCAAATCCCACAGGCAGATAGTTTTATCCTGACTGCCACTGGCCAGCGTGTGTCCATCGGGACTGATAGCTAGGCATTTTACCCAGTCGGAATGTCCAGTTAGGGTATAGATGGGGGCTGTAACTTGGGGCATTTGCCAGACATTAATGGTATGGTCTGCACTACCACTTACTAGTAGTTTTCCATCCGGGCTAAAGGCGACGGCTTTTACCCCCGCCTGGTGTTCCTCAATGGTGCAGATATACTTACGTTTCGGCCAATTCCACAGCTTTAGCGTACCGTCTTCGCTACCACTGGCCAGTATTTTCCCATTAGGACTGATAGCGATGCAGTTAATCGAGTTTAAATGGCCTGTGAAGGTGTACATTAACCCGTCGCTAATAGTGCGACTCGTCACAGAGGTGGAATTGTAGTTTCTGGCTTCATGCAGGTTCCAAATTTGTAGGGTTCTATCCCGGCCGCCACTGGCTAGAAGTTGCCCATCTGGGCTTAAGCATAGGGCATAAATCGAGTCGGAGTGTCGGTTCAGAGTCCGAATAATTTTACCGGTTTCTAGATGGCGTAGGGTGATGGCTTTATCATTGCCGCCACTGACGATAATTTGGGCATCGGGTGTAATGGCGATCGCATAAGTCGTCGATCGCACAGTAGAATGACGATACAAACATTGGAAGTCTTTGTAAGGGTTGTACTCCTGCAACGCCTTCCTTACGCTTGGTTCTAGAGAGTTTTGTAACAGGGAGTAAGCTGTGCGCTGCACCCGCCAACAGGAGTCATTTAAGGCCGCAATCACCAGTTCTAGACCTTCTGTGCCATAATTTATCGCATCCTCGATCGCTTTAATGCGTTGTGCGATACGTTGGGGGCTTTCTCCTTGATAACTTTGTAAGCGTTGTTTAACCCCAGTCAGTCCCCCTAAAACTACCCCATAAGTCGGGGTTGAAGCTTGACCCCCCATGACAACATCATAAGCTCTAGGTCGATCGCGTTTGGGACTCATCGTGATTGCATATTCGTACTATTACAAGTGTTAACACTTTTTGCAAATTCACGAGAAATCAGAAATGCAATCTGCCTATAGCCTTTGGGCATCCTTTGGCAGGCGGCAGCGCTGGCGCTATCGCATAATTCTCATACCAATTCACTAAAAGCCTACTACAGATGCTTTTCTTTTCCCCCCTTTACAAGGGGGGTTAGGGGGGGTCAATCTGTAGCTTAGTAAAAGTGAAATGGTATCATATACCTTAAATCCAGATACGGCTTGGAATTTATCGCTGTTTCTACGGTCTCTACTATGTTTTTTGTTCAAGACGAACTTGGCGACAATACACTCTCCCTTCCTTGCTATCTACTCAGTGATGTACCGATAGAAATTGAACGCACCCTTGATTGAAGTTTAAGGATAACAATCGGAAGTACAAATATTCCCTTTTTCGGAGTCTTCCTCTACAAAAATGGTTAAGGTTTTAGGTTGGCGTTGCTTAATTTCAACTGTGACGATAATCGCCTTTTCTTCTTTGAGGTCTTCCAGATATCCGTTTTGGGAAAATTTAGCCTCTTTAAAACTAATAAACGGCCCAAAATAATAAACGCAGCTAGGATTTAGTGTTATAATTTCTATCCACCACACTAATCCTAGTTCTTCCCAAAGAGATATTAAAATTTCTTCAATAGTCACTAAAAAATTACCAATCATTCTCTATCTAATTTTGTCTGATTCCAGGATTTATTTGGTGTCTTGATGTAACCCTCCAAGCTAGTATTTTCTTGATAGATATTAAGCACATTTTGAGAAATCAAACTTCTCATATAAAGTCTTTCTTCTTCACATGAATAGAGGAATTTAGGATTTTTAGGGAGTTCTTGGTCTGCTTCCAAAATCGTATAATAATTGGGAAGCTGATCGAGTAAATCAGAGATGAGCCTGTTTCGTAAGTCCTGATTCGAGAAGGCAACTTGATAGGGGAAATTCGGCAAATCCTCAAGTACCTCGTCAATTTCCGAAATCACTAAGAGTAAGGTTAAGTTAATAATTTTTGGCAACATAACATAAGGAAAAGAGAACCTGAGAGTTAGCCCTAGATAGGTTGAGACAGTCATACAGAAGTTACGATAGCTTTGCTTTTACCCTGAACAGAACAGTCTGCTAGCACTCTCAGGTTTAGCTTAGAAGTTTTAGGCTGTTTCTGAACTCTAGACTATTCCTTTCTAGCAGCCGTTTCTTCTACCGCAAGATCAACCTAAAGTTAAGGATGATTGTAGCAAGGAATACAATCATCCTTAATAAAAATCATCTTATACATTACTTATTTCTTGCTTAACACATCTCTATCTATTGATTAAGTGTTTAAAAATCTGATTTCATCTATTCTTAACTTAAAATCAAGCAGATCAACTACTGTTGAGGTGTACAGTGACAGTTAAGTTATTTTATAAACAGGTACAAGAGCTTCATAATCGCTTAGCCGAGCTGTACCAAAAGGCAGCAACTTTAGTCCAATTACCCCATGATTCCATACTGCCTGTTGTGTTCAAGGAACTTGGAATAACAGCAGAAGAATTACAAGTCATGCTAGAAGAATTGCAAGAGAAAACTCAGCAATTAGAAGCAGTGCGCCTCGATACAGAAATACAGCAACAGCATTACCAAGAATTATTAGAATTTTTACCAGATGCTTGTTTACTCACCGATGCCAATGGCAAAATTTTGGAAGTGAACACTGCGGCCGCGAAGCTATTTAATCTTGAGCCAGCATCTTTGCTGAATAAACTCATGATTAACTTCATTCCTTTAACTGCACGCTCAAGTTTTCGTTCTCAACTCAACCAATTATTTCAGTACAACTGGATACAAGAATGGGAAACTCGCTTACAACCCCATCAACATCACCCCATTGACGTAAAAATGGCTGTAGCTCCAGTTAGTTATTTAGAGAGTAGCCAACCCCGTCATTGTCGCTGGCTAGTGCGGGATATTACTGAATCTAAACAAGCCCTGAAAACATTAACTCATCAACCCTATAATTTTTGCGAAAATCGACCCAAACATTTATATACGAAAGGAGAAATTATTCCCCTCCAACCCCAGACTCTGTGGTTAGTCTGCCAGGGTTTGGTGAAACTAAATACCATGAATGAAAAGGGAGATGAAGTCCTGACTGGATTAGTGAGTACATCAATGCCGTTTGGATCGGGACTTACCGCTTTACCGACCTATCAAGCTACAGCTCTTTCTGAGGCGGTAGAATTAGTGAGTATCTCTGCCTCCGAAATTACAGCTTCCCCCCATTTGAATCAAGTCCTTTTACCTAAAATTAGTGAGCGATTACGACAAACTGAATTTCTCCTAGCCATTTCTGGAAAGCGGCAAGTTAAAGACCGTTTATACTATCTTTTACAGTGGTTAAAACAAGAAGTGGGTCAACCAACTGAGCGAGGTATTCGTATAAAAGTCCGTCTCACCCATCAAGATTTGGCCGATGCATGCTGTACTACCCGAGTCACCGTTACCCGTTTGTTGGGTAAGTTACAGGAACAAGGCAAAATTGTGATAGATACCAAAAACCACATTTGCTTCATTGATCAACAGCATCGTAAGTGTGGCTGATGGTGTTTAAACCATTCCACAGTCAGTTTCCATGTTTCAGGCTACACGTCGCCGCCTTGCCCTTTGGTACACGGCTGTCACCGCAGTCTTGTTGTTATTATTTGCTACGGGTTTTTATTTATATGTCCGTAGCACCTTAATTGATCGAGTGGATGATACCCTCAAACATGTAGTGGAAATTGTGGAGCGATCGCTCGTTATCGAACCCGTCTCTACATCCGACATTCCCTACCGTGTAAATGTAGAAGCCAGTTTTCGGGATAATACCAAAACCGTAGAAGACGACCACATCGACCTAGAATGGTTTAGTCCCACGGGTGAATTAATTTGGACTACCCTCTCCGAACCCCTAGATATTTCCTTACACCCCAGCGATATCGGGCAAACGATTCATTTATCTGCCGATCATCTCCTACGACAAGTCACCAAACGGGAGCAAATCGGACGTTATGTCTTAGGTTATTTGCGCGTGAGTCATCCTTGGTTTGAAGTGACTAAACCCATCCGTCAACTGATTTTCGACTTGACTCTGGGTACAGGGATAATGGTACTTTCCGTTGCGGCGATTGGCTGGCTGCTATCTGGATTAGCGATGGAACCAGTGCGCGAGTCTTACCAACGCTTAAAACAATTCACCGCCGATGCCTCCCACGAATTGAGAAATCCCATCGCCATGATTCAAACTAATGTACAGGTGGCTCTGGCCGATCCAGATTTCGACTCTTCGTTGCAACGCCAGCAACTCAAAGTCATAGAACGATTAACACAGCGACTGGGACATTTAGTCAATGACTTGTTATTTTTAGCCCGTGCAGATAGTGGCATGGTGCAACCCCAATGGCAACCTGTACCCCTAGATGCGCTGCTGATGGAAGTGATAGAAGAACAGCAAATAACGGCGGCAAATAAGGGGGTTTCCCTTACCCTACATTTGGTTGAGTCTCCGAGTGAAGATATTTCAGGCCAACATTGCCATATCTATCCAGCTTTATCCGATGATACCTTTACCTTGTTAGGAGACTGGGATCAGCTTGCGCGTTTGTTTACCAATTTAGTGAGTAACGCCTTGCAATATACCCCAGTTGTAACTGAACATGAGTGTGAAGCATCGGTGCAGGTGGAGTTGCAGCAGACAGAACGCCCGAATACTGTGAGCGGGAGGAATACGCCATGCTTCCTGCGAGTGCAGGTGAGAGATACGGGGATCGGCATTTCAGAAACGGCCTTACCTCATATTTTTGATCGCTTCTATCGGGCTGATCCCGCCAGAAAACATGATGCGGTTGCCGGTTCTGGTTTAGGATTGGCGATCGCAAAAGCCATTGTGGATAATCATCACGGTCAGATCCAAATTGATAGTGTGATCGAGCAAGGCACAACCGTTACCGTAACGTTACCGATTGCTAAACACGATACACCAAATTAATCGAGGGTGCTAGAAAATTTATACTGCAAAATCTATCTTTTGAGGTGTCTCCCATGAGGGATGCACAATGAGCGAGTATTTTTTAAAGTTTGAATAAGACGCTAGAAGATTAAGCGATCGCAATATCCAACGCCTAACAACCACAACCACAGAAGTTGAGTTTCTAGGTTAAAGCTGCTCTATAAATTAGTGTTGCTTCTGAGTTTCGATCGCCTCTGTTTAGCTCAAACTTTAAAAAAAATTTAGGAGTCAGTAAATTATGCCAATTGGCTTAAGAGAAGATGTCATCTACATCATCCTCAAAAAAATTCAGGACACCGATGGGCAAGGAATGCACCCGGTTGATTTTACCAAAGAGGATTTTACAGGTCGGAATCTGTCCAAAAGCGATCTCTTGGGTCACTTGGATTATCTTAACCAAAAACAATATATCAAGGCAGACTTTAGCGGTAACGCCTACGCCAACCAAGAGGATGTTCCCAGCGTAGTTGATTCCGATGAAGTTGATTTGCGTGTCGCTAATACTTATGGTGCTGCGGATGGCCCTCTACCCCATTTAATCAGCTTTGAACAAGCCAAGCTCACAGATAAAGGGGCTAAAATGCTAGAAAAAATGGATGAAAATCCGCCCCAAGAACTCGACGAAGGGCCTGTCGTTCCGATTGCCTCCAAAAATATGCCTTTTTTAGAAAAAGTCATGCTCAAGGCGGAGTTAGAGGATATTTTTGATGCTCGGGATTTAACCGAGCTAGTCTATCGCACGATGCGTGACTTGATGCCTACAGATGCACAAGATCGAGTGGCGAAGGAACTTAAAGGGGATGAGGCCGTACCTACTAAGGATAAAACCCTACAAACCGAACTTGTAGACCTCTGGAAAGATACTAATCCGATTGTCGGTTGGCTGAGTCGAGTTCGTCCACCTTTCCATGGCCCCGTTCCATTTACAATTGATGACAATCTATTTGTATACCGGGTTGAACATGAAGGAGGAGCACCTCCAGGAGTCAGTGGGGAAATGATCATCAAAGCTGTATTTTCAGCAACTAAAGATGAATTATCCCAGGAACGGATTCAGGAAATTACTGAATTTTTACCCGGCCGCGTTAAGGAAATGTGGCAACAAGCCTAGGCTTTGCTAAAGATAGAATCGCGCTAACAGGGGAGGCTCCTTTTTAGAAAGGGAGCATCCCTAATGTCTAAATTTACAGCAGGATGAGGAGAGTTTATATCTAAATTCTTTCCTGCTCCCCCCACGATTCGATTCCACTTGTAAATAAATTTAGACTGACTAAAAAATTTTTTATTGAGTTCTCAGGAGAAGTGATTATGACTTTCATTGAAACCGTAATGCGTAAAGGGCATTTAGAAAATGCGTTTGTAGCGAAGGATATTACTGAGCTTGTGTTCCGCACAATGCGTGATTTGATGACGACAGAAGCTGCCGATCGGGTGGCATTAGAACTTCATCAAGACCAAGAAACAGTACCGACTGAAGATTATAAATCCGTACCCGATCAGGTAGAAAATTTGTGGAAAGATACTGACCCAGTAGTAGGGTTCCTCAGTCGAATTGAGGAACCTATGCATTTTGATTCTGATTCATTTCTATATCGAATTCGTCAAGAAGCGAAGTTGCCACCCGGTGTAGAAGTGGAAACAGCAGTGTGTGCAGTTTTTAGTGCAACCAAAGAAGAATTATCCCCAAATCGAATTGAAGAAATTGCTAATTTCTTACCGGATAAAATTAAAAAAATGTGGACGAAAGCATAAGTATAGCGGTTCTCAGTTAGATAAATTTTGAATTCAAAAATTAATTAATGTCGCAAACAATTGCGTCCTTCTGCCTTAGCCCGATACAGTGCTTCATCGGCGATGGCAATTAATTTTTGAGGAGAGTGATTGGAAATCGGGATTTGACAGGCAACCCCTAAGCTAAGAGTTACATATTTACTCACAGGCGAACTAACATGGGGAATTTTTAACTGTCGAATCCCTTGTCGTACTACCTCAGCCACAAAAATAGCACCTCTAATGTTGGTATTGGGCAAAATTAAAGCAAATTCTTCTCCTCCATAACGAGCAACTAAATCAGCCGTTCGTCTTACAGACTGACGCAAAACTTCAGCAACCCGTTGCAAGCAATAATCACCAGCAAGATGGCCATAGGTATCGTTGTAAAGTTTGAAGTAATCAATATCGCACAAAATTAACGATAGAGGTTGTTGCTCCCGTGCTAGTCGGTGCCACTCGGTGTGCAAATATTCATCAAACCGCCGCCGATTGGCCACTTGAGTTAGGCCATCCACACAAGCAAGACGTTGTAATTCTTGATTAGCCGCTTCTAACTGTTCAAATAAGGAAGACTGCTGAATAGCGATCGCAACTTGTGTCGCTAAGGATTTGAGCAAGTCGATTTCTAAAGGTTGCCACTGTCGAGGACTATTGCAGTGATGAGCGATGAGCAATCCCCATAAAGTGGGTACAGGCGGAGAGGGAGAAGCCGATGGGGTGAGGGAAAACAGTTCAGTGGTAAGGTTAGGATGTTGCGGCTCCTGTTCTTGGCTAAGATTGCCTCTGCCCTGTAAAATCGGCACAACCAGATTGGCTCTCACTTGCAATTGAGCCAGAAACTCGGCATAACAAGGGGTAAGATCGGCCGATTGGGTATCCGCGACCGCTTGGATGCGTCCTTGTCGATAGGGTTGAATCTGATCAGCTCTAAAACAGGGGTCGTCAATAACCTGATTTAGGGTAGGCCGATATTCAGGCTTAACCGACTCCACGACTACAGTTCCACTCCAGTTAGGCTCAAAGTGATAAATCAGAACCCGATCCGTCTGTAGAAATTGCCGGACTTCCTCCACCGTTGTCTTGAGAATTTCCTCGATATTGAGCGATTGGCGGATGCGATCGCAAATCCCAGCAATCAGGCGTTCTTGTTGCAAGTGTTGGCGTAATGTATTTTCTGCCCTCACTCGTTCGGTGGTATCACGGAAGCACCACACCCGCCCAATAATGTCTGTACCACTGCGTTGAGGCTGAGTAAAGCGCTCAAAAATCCGGCCATCTTTTAATTCCAAAAGGTCATAACCCTCAGCATACGGTTGAGCATACAATTGATTCACTCGCTCGATAAAACCCTCGGAGTCTTTCAATTGCGCCTCCAAAAATCGCAGTCGATCCACGCGATTCGACAAACTTAAGATTTCTGGAGAAATCCCCCACATTTCCACTAATTTTTGATTAAAAGTAACAATTTCTCCCTCAGTATTAACGGCAATAATTCCATCCGTGGTCGAGTTGAGTGTGGCATGGAGCAGAGACACCGATTGCTTGAGTTCTTCCTGGGCTTGCTTTTGTAAGGTGATATCTCGAATAGTTGTGACTCTGACTAAGCGTCCTTGGTAAGGAATTGCCTTACTCCGAACTTCAGCCGCAAATCGGGTGCCATCTTTTTTTAAGCAAACAATTTCATACATTTGCTCACTATGCATGAGGGTGAGCTGTTGAATAAATGAATGATATTCAGGAGCTAAAAATTCTGTAATATGTCTACCCGTTGCTTCTGCACAGCCGTACCCAAATAACTGAGTAAACCTACGATTGACCCGGTAAATATAGCCTTGTTCTGTAATTAAAATGGCCTCAAAGGTTGCCTCAGAAAGGCAGCGAAACTGCTCTTCACTTTCGTGGAGTGCTGACTGTGTGTGTTGATGAGCGAAAATTTCTTGTTGCAGGCGTTGAGCGTCTCTAGAGAGCAATGTTGGAGCCTCGGCTTCGATGAGTTCCTCAAGTGGTTGGGGATCATGGCTGGATTCAGCCAAATACCATTGAGAATCTAGTAAGGTTTGGGTGGTTAAAGTTGCGATCGCACTTACAAAATTTTCATCCAAAAATGTCCACTGTCGTGGCGAACCTACGTGTTCAAAACACACCATACCTACCTTCTTGCCATTGAGCCACAAAGGTGATGCTAGCAATGAGGTGATCTCATTAGGGATGAGATAAGCATGAGATAATTCCTCACTTTTAGAGTCATTGAGCGCATCCCATACGGTTAAGGGAGATTCACTCATTAAGACTGGACAAATCTCAGGATACTCCTCTACTGCTATGTCTATCCCACAGCTATGCGTGTTGCCACAGCGTTCATATAGATCGAGGCAAATTATTCTGGGGCTATCCGGATTTGGGGCTGGATTGGCGCTCACTGAAGCAGGCGTCTCATCTCCCACCTCATGCATACGCTCTACCACCGAATGGAGTGATGTTTGAGGTAATGAAGAGTCACGACACCACCAAACACTGACGCGCTCTACCTCCAGTACGGTAGCAGAAACCTCAGTGATTTCTTTCAACTTCGCCTCTAATTCACCTGAAGCAAGCGTCTGACTCCTAGAGAGTGTTATCAATGCCTGAGTCTGTTGATAGAGGCGTTGTTGAATCAATTGCTGTTGTTGTTTGTCTTGTAAGTAATCAGTCACGTCCTCGCTCAGCAATTCAAAGTTCAAAACCGTTATCAGTACGTTTCCTCTGCCGAAAGTGGAGCCCTGCACTCGATATATTCAAAATGACGGAATTTAGCAGTACTAATGCTTTTAGCCACTGCTTGAATGCAACTTAAATGCCCATGAGTTTATTGAGTAAAGTGATTAACGAGGTACAATCGGCAAAGATGAGAGAAGGGGTCTTTTTTGTATAGTTCACTCCTTTATTTTCATCGGTTGAAAAAAAAAGGGTGAAAAGCAAATGGCTACCGCTTGAAGTCAGAAGCAATGTACTCTTGTGCTGAATTTCTAACATTGCGATCTCTGCTTGTGGTGGATGCAGTTTTCCCTAACGGCTACCATGTTACTGGAAAGAGCACGATTGCTTTTACCGACGCGGTACAACTTCGATCATTTCGGCTGCACCCAAAGCGCAGTTGATGATTAAAGTATTATCGTAACGAGTTTTACCCAACTTCTGCTCATTACTCGTTAATCCTATAAGTCGTATGTGATAAGTATCACCTTATACCTCCAAAATTTGTCACCTGCTGTGATCGAAAGAGTCACGGGCTACTACTAGATTTTTAGAAATACTAGAATTGTCGAGTTTAGCAGTAGTTGTGATGCAATTTCCAGTGCTTCTCCCCGGTGCGCTCTATGAACTATTTGCTCAAGCCAGTGGCTCAGGCTATATGACAACTGCTGACCGCTATGGACTGATGGCCGCTATATTAGAGGACAATCTGGAGACTGATGAACGCAACGTGATTGACCGCTTACTGCGTGCAGCATGTCGGGGACGGCTTGTCATCGTAGATGAAGTTTCAGCGCAGATCTGAAGGAAGAAAAAGATGGATAGATGGAAAAGATGATAAATTTTCAATTCCACTCTCTATCGCAACGTTATCCTAATTTCACATCCCTCCTCAGTGAAAGTGATGACCGAATTTTTATCAGCGATAGTACTTGCCGGAGGAAAAAGTTCTCGCATGGGTCGAGACAAAGCTTTAATTCCGTTTCAAGGCGTCCCCTTGTTACAACGGGTTTGTAATGTGGCCTTGAGTTGTACGAATGAAGTTTATATCGTTACCCCTTGGCCTGATCGCTATCGCCATATTATCCCCAATCCATGTTGTTTCATTCCAGAAATTCCCTTACCTGGAGAAACTACACCTCAAGGCCCTCTAGTGGGGTTTACTCAAGGACTAGAACAAATTCAGACGGATTGGGTACTATTACTTGCCTGTGATTTGCCTCGACTTCAGTCCCAGGTTTTGCAAGATTGGGCAAAAGAATTAGCAACTACAGGCGAAGATATCATGGCACTTGTGCCTCAACATTCCCATCGCTGGGAACCCTTGTGTGGATTTTACCGACACCAAAGTTTACCCCTGTTTCGGGAGTTTATTAACGCCGGAGGGCGCTCATTTCAACGTTGGTTAGCGCAATATCCAGTAAAATCTTTGTCTATTCCTGATACTCAACTCCTCTTAAATTGCAATACTCCGGCTGATCTAGAAGATTAAATATTTTTTAATTTAATTCAGTGACTGGTATCACTGAATACAGACATTATCTCTTTCTATCGAAAGAAAGGAACCCTTACTAGAGAGTGACGAGAAGCCGTCATTGAGTTTCTAGTCTTAAAACAAATAAAACTAGACAATTTTAAGAGATAGGAGACTAAAATGACTGCAACACAATCACAGGCTAATACTGGTACTCGCAATGAAAATTACAATCTCATTAGCGTACTCTACCATTCTTTAGAAGGGGCAGCAACCTACGAGCAGTACATTCAAGATGCTACTCAAGCGGGTGATACTGAGTTGGCTAATTTCTTCCAAGAAGTTCAACAAACTAACTGCAAGTTAGCAGAACGGGCTAAAGAACTTTTGGGACAACGCATTAACAAAGGCTAATCCTTGTTACCAGATTCGCCTATACTTGGGGTGATAAGAAACGGTTATTTAATAGGGGACGTATGATATACGCCCCTACATAAACATATATTTGTTCGACTGTAGGGGCGGAAGAATTGCACCTAATTGTAACCTGTTTGAACATTTTTACCCGGATATCAGGAGAACCCCAATTTACAGCTTAGGAGATTAATAATAATGCTCTTTAAAGACCGAAAAGATGCGGGTCAACAGTTGGCTAAAGAGCTGACTAAATATGCCCGTTCCGATGCCATAGTACTAGCGCTGCCAAGAGGGGGTGTACCTGTGGCGTTTGAAATCGCCCTAGCACTCAATGCTGTTTTAGACGTTTTTCTAGTTCGCAAATTGGGTGTACCCGGCCATGAAGAATTAGCAATGGGAGCGATCGCATCGGGCGGTATCCGAGTCATGAATCCAGAAGTGGTAACATCGCTTCATATTTCTGAAGCCGCAATTGAGCAAGTGGCAGAGCAAGAGCAGCAGGAGTTAGAGCGCCGACAACACTTATATCGAGATGACCTCCCCGCACCGAATGCCCGCGAGCGCACGGTGATTTTGATCGATGACGGTTTAGCCACTGGTGCAACCATGCGAGTAGCAGTCAAAGCATTGCAACAACAGCAACCTGCTCGCTTAGTGGTTGGTGTACCGGTTTCCTCACCTGAAACTTGCCAGGAATTTGAATCTGAGGTGGACGAAATCATCTGTGCTCAGACACCGCGCCCCTTCTATAGCGTTGGCCTATGGTACGACAATTTTTCGCAAACCACAGACGAGGAAGTACGCGAATTACTAGATCGAGCAGCCAGTAACGCTCAGCGCTCAGCTGTTGGAGCAGGCTAAGCAATTCAAAATTCAAAATTGAAGATGAATAAGTTTGAGTTGGAGTTGTGGCGGCTTAACTCCTAACTCCTGACTCCTGACTTCTGACCCCTATTTTCAAAGAATTTATTACTGTCAATTGTGAAAAAGCTTATAACAATGCTAAATACTATCAAAACAAATATAACTGACACCTTGCGGGAACACGCACACCCCCTAACAGGTGCAACTGATGATTACGATTCATTAATGGATCTGATCGGCGATGCCCATCTTGTACTCATTGGTGAAGCATCTCACGGGACTCACGAATTCTACGAACAACGGGCTGAAATTACTAAACGTTTGATTCGCGAAAAAGGCTTCACGGCAGTGGCAGTTGAGGCTGATTGGCCAGATGCTTACCGTGTCAACCGCTATGTTAGAGGGGTTAGCGACGATCCAACTAGTATCGATGCTCTAGGGGGCTTCGAGCGCTTCCCGACTTGGATGTGGCGTAATACCGTGGTAGTCAACTTTATTGACTGGCTGCGTGAGTACAATGACTCCTTGCCACAGGATGCCACAAAGTCAGGCTTTTATGGGGTTGATTTATACAGTATGTATGCCTCAATGAAGGAGGTTTTGGGGTATCTTGAGAAAATTGATCCAGAGGCAGCTAAGCGAGCAAGATATCGTTATTCCTGTTTAGAACACTTTGGTGAGGACAGCCAATCCTATGGATATGCAGCTAGCCTCGGTTTAAATGAATCCTGTCAAGAGGAAGTGGTTAGCCAATTAGTGGAACTGCAACGCCGGACTGCTGAATATTCACAACGGGATGGGGGTGTAGCAGAGGACGAATTTTTCTATGCTGAGCAGAATGCATGGCTGGTGAAAAATGCCGAAGAGTACTACCGCTCGATGTTTCGAGGTCGAGTTTCGACTTGGAACTTACGCGATCGCCACATGGCTGAAACTTTAAATCGCCTCGTTAACCACCTCAATCAATCCCAACAAAACACCAAGGTTGTAGTTTGGGAACACAATTCCCATCTTGGTGATGCCAGGGCAACGGATATGGGAGCATCGGGAGAATTGAATGTAGGTCAACTCGTGCGTCAAAAGTATGGAGATGATGCAATCTTAGTCGGTTTCAGCACCTACACCGGTAGCGTGACGGCCGCTTCCGATTGGGGTGCACCGGCAGAACGTAAGCAGGTTCGTCCGGCGTTATCAGGTAGTTATGAAGCGTTATTCCATACAATGGATTTACCTCGTTTTTTACTGAATCTGCGAGATAATGCTCAAGTTGCAACTCTGTTGCGCCAGCCTCGTTTAGAACGGGCGATTGGTGTGATTTATCTGCCTCAAAGTGAGCGGGTGAGCCATTATTTCAGCGCCCGTCTATCTGATCAATTTGATGCAGTCATTCATATTGATGAAACACAAGCTGTAGAACCTTTAGAGCGTGCCCCTCAATGGGAAACCGGTGAGGCACCCGAAACTTATCCGTTTAGTCTCTAATACCTTCTCAACAACTGATGTTAGTGTTAGCGAAGCCGTGGGCAACATTCAGTGACCAAGAATCTACTTAATGCCAGCTAACAGCCTATATTAAGTAGATTCTCAAACGTCTCTACACTTTGACAGTTCTAAAATGTCAAATTTTTCGCTTCACTTACCTCCTTCTGGTCGTATTACTGCCCTCTGTTCGGCCCATAGAAAACTGTTTGAACAGGTTTGCGGTAACTTGATTCGTAACTATTGGACTTCATGGGTTTGGGATATTTAAGAGTGGATTTATCCTCAAGGGCTGAAGTCTCGTACACAGGATTGTTGCCGTTTTTCTTGTAGCTAAACTCGTAAAGAGTATTGCGGTTTAGCGGTAAATTACTAAAAGCCGGTGTTGCCCCAGTACTAGAAGATTGGTAGAAACTTTGGTCTGAGGCTTGCTCATAGGTAAATCTGGGGTTGGACTCAACCAGAGGGAGTTCGTAGAAAATATTCCAGTCAGGTTTTGGTTGGTAACGAAATGTTTGCTGGTACGGTAGCTGTCGATTCGGATTAATTTCTGCGAACGCTTGTTTCCAAGATTCTAGAACGGGTTGGAAGTAATTCGCCGCTAACCCAAAGTGCCAAAGACTTCCTTGAAGGAAGAAAAATGCCAGATAAAAATGGGCATTTGCTAACCAAATACGAGACGTAATAACAGCACCTTCGGGCTGAAGTGGATCGAAGTAGTAAGGTAAAAGCGAGGATTTTAAGGCTAATGTTGGGCCGTAAAATTCAACCGGATAGGCGAGGGTATTAAATCCGCAATAGTAAGATGCAGCAAATCCAGCTAGGGCAATACCAAATAGAGAGTACGAAAGAATACCATTAGCCGAGAAGATGACAATATCGTAGACCCAGGCAAATGGTTCCTTTAGGATATGCCAGATTCCTCCTAAAATCAGAAGTGCCGCTACATAAATATGACCGCCAACTAAATCCTCTAAGTTATTAACGTCAAATAAATGAGTTACTTGGTTAGCGATAGTCAAAGGGTCAAGGGTAGGATTAGTAACCAGTCGAACTTCACCAATGGTGGAATCGTAAAGACCACCCAAGAACATCGCTTTTGCCACTAAAAGCAATGCACCAATTCCCAAAACAATTAAGTGATTTCCCAAGATGAAGCTCAGCTTCTTGGGTTGATTCCAGGCAAAGTGAAAATTAGCTGCTGCTCCCTGCTCATTCTCAAGGTTTTGAGGGAGTTTAAAGTAGTGAAAGAGTGCACCTCCTGCTAAAACAAGAGATGAGATCAGGTGCACCATGCCGATCGCAAAATACGGATACGTATTAATAATTTGGCCGCCTGAACCCACTCCGAAACCCAGTGTAGCCAGGTGAGGTAGTAGAATCAGCCCTTGCTCGTACATGGGGCTATCGGGAGAGTAACGGGCAACTTCAAAGAGCGTATACGCCCCAGCCCAAAATACCATCAGTGCAGCATGAGCGACATGAGCAACAATAAATGTACCCGACAGGTTAGTAAGGCGAGCGTTACCAGCCCACCACGGATATTCAACGTTTCTCTTGCTGGACGTTTGCATTGTTTGTTATGTCCTCAACTTCAAAAGCTCTAATCATGAGCTGAGAAATTCCCATAAAATTGGCACAAGAAGATTCAAAATTTCGGTTTTGAGTTAACTCCATAGATAAATCAAGGGTTTGAAAGATTAGCTCTTTTGTAATTTTGGTGAGAATCTTAGGCTGAAAGTTTCCTAGAAATTCAGGGTGGAGATATGTGGACTGAATTTCGTAAAAAAGCTCCTCCATCGCACACTCTAATTACAAAAAAGCTAATCTCTTACTCTTGAGTGCCAAAAACAGCGGTGAATTGGTTTCTTAACTCAAACCACTACAAATGCGATCTAAATAAACTCCCATTTCCTGACCGGCTTCAGAACCAACTCGGCTGGTAACCACTTCTTTCATAGCCTGAATTGCCTGTATCGTTGGTTCGATAGGAACTCCTAAAGAGTTGTAGGTGTCTTTTAGACCCGCAAGCAGGCGTTCATCTAAAATTGAATCATCAGCCGCTAGCATCGCATAGGTAGCGTAACGCAGGAAGTAGGTTAAGTCGCGGATGCAGGCAGCATAACGACGTGTGGGATACATATTGCCACCAGGGCAAGTAATCTCACCGTACAACAAGGACTTAGCCACTGCATCACTGACAATACTGGCAGCACTGCTACTGATGGTACCCGCCGCCTTAACCCGCACTTGACCGCTTTGGAAATATTGCCTTAACTTTTCCATTTCACCAGTACTTAAATACTGACCTTTCTCATCAGCCGGGTTGATGATCGAGGTAATGGTGTCTTGCATGGTTTTTTCCTCCAATTAATGGTTGAGAACGAATAGGCTATCTGTTAAAAAAAGCCCGATTTTCTAGTGCAGCGTGGCAGAAATAACTATCCAGTTGAAAAAACTTACTGTACAAGCTTTCTTTTCTTGTACCTTCTGCTTTCTCCCACTAGTACATTGCCCGAATCAAGTAATCAAAATAAGGCGTAGCAAGCGCTGCTTGTTCTCCGCTCATCATGCCTAAAGCCACCTCTTTAAGACACCGCATACAGATGCCTATATTCGTGACTGGAACCCCTAATGAGGTGTACATTTCTCGCATTCCATTAATGCCAATATCTTCCAGGGGTTTGACATTTCCTGCTAAGACACAGTAGGTAATTAGACGAAGATACCAACTCTGGTCTCGTTGACACAGTGCGGTCTTTTTGGGATTACCGCTATTACTGGGTGTATTGGAACGCATTGCCCAAAATCGGCGGCTACCTTCATCAACGATTTTCTGTTCGTTTTGCTGGAGAATCTGAGCAGTTTTGAGCCGTTGTTCGCCGGAATTGAAAAAGTCTTGTAATTTATCTATCTCACTGCTACTCAGAAAGCGATTAGCATCATCAGATTGAGCTATCATTTGCGCTACGATACTCATTTTTGCCTTCTCCTTGAGGTTTTAATGGTGTACAAAAATAGACGCTTTGAGAATCATTCAATCTGGGTTTAATACCAGTAAGGCAAGATATTCCAGTTCAAAATTGGAAAAGCGCTCAAGATGGCGATCGCCAACAAAATAATGAGAATTATTGTCAAATCCATGCTAATTTCAGCCCCATTTCGGTGCTGTGAGCAATAGCATAGAAATGTTCTCAGCGCTTGAGCGATCGCGTTTTTCTAAAACTTGTATCAGTTTTGTGGGGGAATGAATAAAAATACCCCAGAGTTTTGGATTCGTGAGCAGGGGATTATAATGTACCATTGTTAAATGGCTCCTTACTCTAAGTGAGCGCTACCCCGTCGCAACGGTTTGCCAGCCTAGAGGCGGCGGGGCAACTTTTGATTGTTGTATCACGGAAGTTTTTCCAAAAATTGCTTCTAGTGAAGGAGCAGTTCTCTTCTCAAGAGAATTGTGTGTAAATCTGAGGATTAATGTTCAATAGGTATTTTTTGCCTCCCTCATCAGAAGCATCAGAACGGAATGGCTTAAATTGAACTTGGTAAGCATTATTGATCATGTTGCTATATTTAGAGAATAGATACTTATGAAAACTTAATAATATATATATGAAGCTTTTATTTTCATGAGCTGCTACTCACGTCCTAATCATAGTTCTATTGACACTATAAATAAAACCAATAGTTAACTTATACTTAATAAATGCCTTTACATTCCTTTAAGAAAAAAAGGGAAAACTGCCGTTTATGTAAAAACTGAAGAATTTACTACATCAGCAGATGGCGAATGCTTGATTAAATGGGAACACATAGGACTTAAGTCAGTGCTATTTAGCTATAAGCAGTAAGATTACGGATAACAGAAGTACATTTCTCCTCATCTCAGGGGCAGAACAAGGCTATCCAAACGAAGGTGTTCCATCCATGCAAAAGAGATATATTTGCGCTGCAATAGGTACTCTTACAGGAGTCTATAATTTGCTATTTCCAATTCAACCTGTTAGGGCAGCAACTTTATCATGGCATTATGCAATTGATTCTTTTAGTGATGGATATAATAGCCTGCCGGATGGTAGTGTATTGCTGGGCAACTCTAGTAGTTATGAGTTTTACGGTTTAGCGATCGCGCAAGATGGCAGTAACCTTTTTGTTGCTTTGAATGCCAATATGCCTTTAGAAGGAATTGCTGCCAATAATGCTCAAGATGGTGTAATTAGTTGGGGAGATTTATTCTTTAATTTTTCAGGAGATAACTTTAACACAGCTAGTAGTAGCAACAGTTTGTATGCAATTCGTTTTGCACCAAGTAATAACTCTAATGCTCCAACTTTAGGAGTTTACAACAATGTCATGGCAACCAGCGTTACTTTGACTAATAGTGGATTTAATAACTTAACCGATTACAATCAGTATGTGCAAAGTGCAGGTGGAACACCCTCGCTTGCTGATTTATCGGCAAATACCTCCTATTTCAATCAAACTGCACCTGTTCTAAATGTCATCGATACTGGCAATTTTGTTACTAACATTAGTTGGTTAAATGTAGAGCAATTAAATCAGTTAGACTTAAATTTCAGTCAATATGGTGCCACTGGTACTCAAACCATTGGGTTTAGTTTTGATGCAGGTGTTCTGCCGACTGGCAACTTTATAGCTAGTATTTTTGCTGAGTGTGCTAACGACGGCATGGTACTCGCAGGAGACATTCGAGAAGCACCAGAACCTGTGAGTATCCTGGGTGCTATAGCTGGAATAGGTTTAGTTTTGCGCCGTAGAGCGAATAAGCGCAAATCCGTGAGATAACTGTAGGGTGGGTACTGCTCACTGCCGTTAACCCCTTCGGAGAATTCAAAATTCACGCATTATCCATTCAAAATTAAAACTAGCTAAAATCTGCTATCGGGTAGAGGCATTGCTTGCTCATGCACAATGAGGATAAAACACGAGCAAACGCGACTAAGGCAGTGGAATGCAGCAATCCTCCGTTGATTCTTATCAATTTTCCTGGTTTGATTGGTTTTGCCTGTGGTATCCTCCAGGCTGGCTGATTTTATTCAATCGGCATTGGCAACACTATTATCCCGATCCAGATGGCTGGAATTGGCTAGAATATGCCTTATTTCTGATTCCAGGAGGGTTTTACCTGGCGCTTTTGATGCGTTGGTTGCGCTTGGGTTGCCGTTTACCACGTACCACAGTTGAGCACTTCGATCCAAATTATCAGAAAGCCTTCCGAGATGAAATCCTAGCACCGATTATGCAGTATTATTTCCGCGCACAACTGCATCAAACGGAAAATCTGCCCCAGGTTGAGCAACTAATTGTGGCGATGAATCATGCAGGAATGTGTTTTCCTTGGGACTTCATGGCCTTAGCTTATCTTTTAGGCCGTCAACGAGAATGGATTGTGAAACCGTTGGCGGGTGTTTCGTTATTTGAACATCCTTGGGTGGTGTGGTGGTTACCTCCTAAATGGTCGCAGGTTTTAGGGGGTGTGCGAGCACAAATGGATGATTTTGAAGAGGCAGTGAATCACAAAATTGTTCTGCTTTATGCACCGGAGGGTTTACATGGGCCTCGTAAAGGTTGGTTGAAGCGCTATCAGATTGAAACTTTTCATCCTAGTTTTATGCAATTGAGCGATCGCAACCACATTCCCATTTTGCCAGTCATTTGTCTGGGCAATGAGTATTTGCATCCTTGGGCGTTTAATCTCAAAAAATTAGCGAAACAATTCTTTCTTCCTTTCTTACCTATCTCACCGTTGATGTTTGTCTTTGTCTTGTTTCCATCAATGGGAGTGTGGGCAATGAGAAGCCGTTTACAGTATTATATCCAGCCTCTATATAAATTGGAGATGGAAGTAGAATCCGACAAGATGCCAAGCACTTCCCATCGATCGCAAGCGTACCGAATTGCCCAACGACTACGAGACAAAATGCAAAGTATAATTTACCAACTTTTAAAGACCAAAAATCCAGGAAATTAATATGCTGTCGAGTCTACAAGTTGCAATTGGGCAATGCTAAATCCCTCAAAGGCTCGACGATATTAAGTTTTACCATTTTAGGTTTTGAATGTTGAACAAGGTTGCCAGTGGTAATTTCTTGCTCGATCGCCTGGATGAAGCGTTCTGTGACATACTCCATAATCACGGGTTGTAGCGTTAAGCCTGTATCAACGGTTTCGATTAAAGAACGTGTCTGAAGTGATTCCAAGGCTTCGAGTAGTTGCCGTAAAGGTACTTTCGGTAATATTTCGTCCTGTAACTGTGTTGGCGTTACCCCTTCTTTGTGAATCGCCAACCAGTACATAATCTGTTGTTGCAGCGGCGATAAACGCTGGAACTGTTGATCGAGTAAATCCCACAAATCACTAAAAACAGTTCTGCCTTGAGCTAAAAATGCCTGAATACTGCCGCCAAACAGTGTAGAAATAGTTGTTGTCGCCAGCTTGAGAGCAAGAGGATTGCCACCAAAATACTTGACAAGTGCTAGTCGTTGTGGTTCAGTAGCGTCTAAGCCCTTGGCAAGAAGAATTTGCTCACCATCTGCTCCTGAAAGTCCTGGCAGTTGCAGCGATCGCACAGGGAAGTTTTTGCCTTCCCGCACAGCAAATCCACTGGGTTTGTCTTGTCCGGTGATAATCAGGCAACTTTGGTGAGGTTCATCCCAGATGCGCTTGAATAGCTGAGAGTACGATTCATA
The DNA here is from genome assembly GCA_964588805.1 of uncultured Microcoleus sp. Taxonomy (GTDB): domain Bacteria; phylum Cyanobacteriota; class Cyanobacteriia; order Cyanobacteriales; family Coleofasciculaceae; genus CAZPRJ01. The sequence continues at coordinate 114,875 of CAZPRJ010000003.1, forward strand.
GCCTGGTTGGTATTGTCCACTACGATTTCCGTCTTGCAAGATGGACTCAATATTATCGAAGACTAACAAACAGCGTTTTGAGCGCAACTGTTTGATTAGGGCATTAATTGAGGTATCAATTACAATCTCTGTACCCGCTAAAATGGGCAAAATTTCACTGAGTAAGGCACTCAGAGAAGGTGCTTGTTGCAAACTGCGCCAAATCACACAGTCATATTGAGATTGTACCTGTTGAGCGAGTTTCACCGAGAGGGCAGTTTTACCCATTCCACCGAGTCCAAAAATACCAATTGCACGGCAACTGTTTTCAAGAATCCAAGTTTCTAGCGTTTGCAGTGCCTCTTGCCGTCCGTAGAATTGGGAAACGTCGATCGCTTCACCCCAATCTTGCTGGCATTGATGGAAATATCTCTCGGCAACCCTTCCCGATGAGGAGAGGGAGTCAGTGTTTTGTTGGTAGCGACGCAAAACGGCTTGAAGATTTCGTTTCGAGACGGGTTCGCCAATGGCTTGAGAGAGACTTCGCCACAACTGCGAACCCACTTGTTTGATGTAGTCGTGTTGATAACCTAACTGCTGGGCAATGTCTGCGTAGGAGCGTCCCGCCCAAGTTTCTTGCAAGACTACCGATTGAATATCATTGAGTCTTTGCCTGTGGTTAGCAGAGTGCAACAGATTATCAACTAAGGTGAGCGCTTCTTGTTCCGTCATCGCCAGCTATCTTGACTATTGGTTAAATTTACTGGATTCTTCAGCTTGCCTTATAACAAGTTTATGGAAATTTAAATCCCCCACTGGGGGATATTCTTGTTGCGATTGTTGGTCGTGAGTCCTTACCCTCGGTTAGCAGCTTGTAAAAGCGTATTGACTAAGGTGAGCGCGTCTTACCCCGTCATCGCCAGCTATTTTGACCTATTGTTGAATTCATCAGCATATTGGCTGTGTATTACCGAAAACTTGCAAAAAATTTACACAAACAATTCAGTTTTTCTCATCGATAGGGCGAGGGGGTGGGATATTCGTTAGCCTCCTTGCTTTTTTGATGAGGTACTATGGAGGGTAATGTGATGCTTGCTCTAAAAAGCTTTGAGGATAAAACACGGTGAAAACTCGTAGCTTTACAGTCATTGTGTATAAAGAAGAGGATATGTATATCGCCGAATGTCTAGAAGTTGGCACAGTCGATCAGGGAGAAACTATTGAGCAAGCGATCGCTGGATTGAAAGAAGCAACACAGCTCTATTTAGAGGAATTTCCTTTACCTAAAACATCGCCAAGATATGTAACCAGCATTGAAGTTAGCTATGCCTAGATTGCCACGAATCTCAAGTAGAGAAGCGATTCGGGCACTGGAACGTTTGGGTTTTGAACAAGTTCGACAAACTGGTAGCCATGTTGTGATGAAGAGGGAAACAGCAGATGGTGAGATTGGATGTGTTGTCCCTGTGCATCGAGAACTGAAGATAGGCACACTGAGCGGTATTCTTAAGCAAGCGCAAGTTACGCCTGAAGAGTTTATCGAGAGCTTATGAGGTGTAACACTTCGTCATTCCATGAGGGGATTCTGCCAATTGCAAAGCTTCCCAACTCGCTACAGGGAACTGACTGGTTTGATGTAGTCGTGTTAATAACCTAACTGCTGGGCAATATCTTTGCAGGAGCATCCTTTGCGAGTTTCCACAACGACTACTGATTGAACATCATTGAGTCCTGAGTCAGTTTGTAGAAACAGTGACAGTTTCTGACAACTCTGACGATCTGACTTTTGTATGACTTTTGTATGACTTTTACCGACTGCCAAGGGGTATGCCGAACAGTTAGCTTGGTTTCACATAAGGATTAGTGACAACAGATGAGGGTTTGAGAGGCAATGGTCTTTTCTCCTTTGCTCGACAACTTGCAAGTTACAAACCCTTACAAAAGGAACTCACTTTTTCTCACCGACAGTGCGATCGGGCGTGGGTTATCAAGGATGTGAAGCAGAGCAAAAGTTGCTCAGACAGTTCAGAATTAAACCGCAGTTGCCCATCATCCTGTCACTGCCACTTGATGTTCAGAGTTCAACGTTCATGAATCTAAGGAGATTTCCATGTCATATGATAGCCCTGGCTTTGCCGACAAACTGAGTAATAACCTTTCTATAAAATGGAATAAAGTTATTCAAGAGGAATACGATCGCTTAAAGGTAAGTCATGGAAGTCGCTTCTTTTCAATTGATCCACAGGCACTGAGTAGTAATCCATCTCCAGCAGCCGTCCAATGGTTTGCAGATCCAGCCGAACCTAACTTTTGTATTGGTAAAGATGCTGCACGGAAACTATCAGACTGGGGTGTTCGAGGGAGACAAGAACTGCAAAATGAATATTGTGAATATCGCATTATTGAGCAGGTTGATCCTAGCGGTCGTATGAGACCTAAAAGGGTTCAGGTAACTACTGAATTACGAGAGTACTGGGTCTGTATTGCTAAACATGATCCAACTAAAGTACGCGAAATGATTCAAGATATTCTCGGCTTTCAGCCTTCTTGGGAGGATCTATATGGGGTTGCTGATCCGTTTAGTTTGAGCGAAGAGGAAAGAGAATTATCATTCTCTACACTTGTTGCTGGGAACGGCAGAAACCAACAGCCAACTGGTCGGTTAAACACTGATAATGCTTTGTTTATGACGCATCCGATAAACGGATTGGATGATTTGTTGTACATCGTGATGTTTGGCGCGAAGCCCTATGCAAGCTCAACCGCAGGTACTCAAGCAACACGAGAACAAATATTTCGTGAATTTGGAGTAGAACAGTTAGCCTGTCGCCATGCTGATCCAGCCGCTGCTATGGGTGCATACGAGGCTGCTTTCAATGGACAGCCTGTAGCTTTTGCTAACCCTATTGGAATGTATTTTATTTCTTTCACGAAAGATGTGTTCTTCTACCAAGGTTCTCCTGTTCCAGATGAATGGATTCGATGGAGTCGTGGTAAAGAAGAGGGGATGTATCAACGACTTGAGTTTGGTCCGAGCGATAGCGATCCAGCCTTTTTAGACGATATTACAGTGGAGGAAGGGGCTAGTTCAGTACCTCTGACTGGTGGATTTCAATTACTTCAGTTCATAGAAGTTGGACCCCTAGTTATTGTTGGAGATGCTACTCCAGTAGGTACTAGTGAATATGTGGTTTTAGGCACTAGCAGTAGCCCGATTAGATGCAATGAAGCTAATGTTTGCGATAGGGTCATCAAACCTTTGAAAGAGGAATACGACAGAAGCCAGCAAATGGGACGTGTTTCACCTAGAGTCATGGGAAGGGTTTAGTACAATCATGATCGGAAAATTGCAAGAAGGTATTTACCATGCCCCTGGAATTCGACCTGGAAAGTTTTTTACTATTATTTTTTTAAGGGTCGGAGAAGGATTTGATGCACCTCAAGTAGGAGAAGCTTTCCTGAAGTTGTGGGAGGTATATCAGGGACTCAAGAACGGAAAGATACGAGACTTGCCAGGACATCCTGTTCCTAGTGGTAATCTTTCAGTGCTAGTAGGTTATGGCCCTAATGTCTTTAAGCTCCCTAATAGCCAACGTCCTTTGCCACAGGATTTTAACAGCAAAAATCAATTTCGCTCACCTCGCCCTACAGGTGGCGGCTCTTTGATATCTGCTTCAGGACTTGAGTATGCTGATGATGTACGCAGCAACTTTGCTACAGAAGAAATAGCAATTCAGTTCATTGCTGAGACGCAATTAGCAGTCAATCGTGCTGTTGTAGAAACCTGGAAAGTGCTTCGTGAAATAACAGATGCAGATACCAGTACTGCTCCATTGCTTCTAACTAGTTTCTACAGCGGATTTCAAAGGGAAGATCATCGTAGCTGGATTGATTTTCACGATGGTCTTTCTAATATGAAGAGCGACGAGCGTGAAAAGGCAATTGTTGTCAAATCTGAACATTTATCAGAACAAGAGGATCAATGGACAGTAGGAGGCACTTATTTAGCTTTTCTGAGACTAGGAGTAGATTTAGATGTTTGGCAAAAGCTTGATCGGCAGCAACAAGAACTATTGGTAGGTAGAGACAAACTATCTGGTTGCCCTTTAGAAAAACTAACTAATGAGGGAAAACCAGTTGTTACAACAGGCTGTCCTTTCATGGGAACGCAAGAGGTTTCAGAACTTGTTGATGAAAATATAAAGTTTCTTGAACCAAAGAAAGTTTCAGATGCTGCTATCGACCAAAGCCATGTACAACGAGCAAATAGGCATATAGAGCCTATAGGGGATCGAAATTCGTTACGTATTTTTCGTCAAGGTTATGAGTTTCTAGAACCTATAGAAAGTTATCCAGGTTTTAGAGCGGGTTTAAACTTTGTTAGCTTTCAAGATACTCCTGAAAGATTGCGTCGCATATTAACAACATCAAAGTGGCTTGGTAGTACAAACTTTGGTGGCGATCCTGCTATTCCGATACCAGGAATGGATCGCTTTCTTTCAGTCCGTGCTGCTGGAGTTTTTTTGGTGCCACCAGTTCTTGATAGCGAAGTATTTCCAGGAGCTAGTATTTTCTTTGAAGCTACCTAGACTGCTACTCATTGCCAGGGTCTAACAATTCGGTTGTAGCGAACGGACAAAAGATCTGGGTGATGATGCCGAGGCTGTTTGCCGCCACTGAACCGAGCCGTTAGCCTGCTTAGGAACCCAGTGCGATCGCTTGCTCTCGTAGGGTGCGTTAGCGATAAGCGTAACGCACCAACAATATCTAGGACAAGGTTTATCAATTGAGAAACTTCAAGCAACATCACCTAGCAATTAACCAAATCAAAACTCATTATACAACTTGTTGCTTATAGTCATCTGGGTACATTGCTTTGTTCTATGCAGTTACTTAAGTGATTGGGAATTTAAACATCTCAAAAAACTGGCAGCAGGAGAGCCTTTCCTTTACAGAAAACGCCAGCGCTTTATAGATGAGTTAAGACGTTTGCGCTCTTTAAAGTTAATCGAACATCAACAGCCAGATCATAGAATAGGTTCTATGAAAGAGCAAGGAGACTTGCGCGAGTATTTCAAGATTACTCTCCAAGGGATTGAGTATCTGCAACTCAGGCAAGCAATGGAAGAGGAGCAAATTCCAATTCCATCTGAAAATGGGGAGTTGACTTCAAGCATGTAGACCTATTACACCACCTCATCAGATAGCAACAGATGAGGGTGAAAGATATGATTGCTTTTTCCGCACACCTCAACAACTTGCCACTTCACAACCCTTACAAAAGTAACCCCAATATCATGACAGAAGCACCGTTAGAGTTAGGCAAAGAATATCCGCCACAAGAAGAAGAAGCTCAGATTGAACAAATCTTGACAATCAGTAAGTTGTCGATGAAAGGCAAGCCTCATCCCCCCATGCTGAGAAACCAGCATCCGAAGAGTCATGGCTATGTTCAGGGAGAGTTCATCGTTGAAGAAAATATTCCTGAGACTATGAAAATTGGGGTATTTAAGGAATCCAAAACTTATCCGATCTGGATTCGTTGGAGCGCAAACGGTTTGATGAAAAGCAATCGTTTTCTCCCTGGCATACTCTACCAGAACATCGACCATTAGGAGGAGTTAATCGCGCTCGTAAACGAATTTATGGGGAACTCGCTAAGTTCAGAAATGACATGAATCAAAGTGAAGTGTAAGTTTAATATTTCAAAAGTATTGCAGCTAAAAGCAACTTAACAAACGCTTGTACCAGATGGATGAGCGATCGCCTTTTGCGTCATTAACCCGTCATACAGCCCCACTATTCAGGGAAAAAATAACCAATAGAACAACTACATCCAGGCAAAAGAGGGGAGGTTATTTCATCATCACCTAACAACGTTGCAACTAAAATTAATCGTAATTTTTCCCGCCGATAAACCTCAACTTGTTGAGTCCAACGATTAACAATCCAGTACTCCTGCACACCTTGAACGGAATAAAGTTTAAGTTTTGCTTCCTTATCTCGGCGTTCATTTTGTTTACCAGGCGATAAAACCTCAACCACTAACTCCGGTGCGCCTGTTAAATGTCCTGCTTCATCTTCGATTTGAGCTAATCGTTCTCGACTCACCCAAACCACATCCGGTATAACACTATCTACCTCAGAAAAAATCAAAGCTGGAGTAATAATTGTTTCCCCTAAACCACTCGATTCTGACCAAGCATCAAGCTGCCGACAAATTTTGCCACAAATCTGTTGATGGCGACGGTGAGGAGAGGAACTTACAAATAGTTCTCTATCAATAATTTCATAGCGCGTCCATTCATTCTCAGGCAGAACTTCTAAATCGTAAATTGTCCAGCGTACTCCCTCAATCGCTTGATTCATAATCATCACCGCCTGCTTTATAACCTTTATCTAAGTGGAAGTAATCAGAACAATCACCCCCCACTAATCTTCGCTTTATAACCCATTTGAATTAACAGTTGAACCAACTTTTGAGCATGGTCGCCTTGAATTTCTAAGGTATTATCCTTGACAGTGCCACCGCTACCACACTGAGATTTAAGCTGTTTTAATAACTTGGCTAAAGTTTCTGGTGTGGATTGAAAACCACTAATAACTGTTACCGTTTTTCCCTTACGACCTTTACGAGAAGCTTGTACTCTCAAATCCTGTTGGTTTGCGGGCAGTTCTTGCACAGCTCTTTCAGTAGCGGCTGGATTAGTGCTAGAACCAAACTCTTGGTACACAACACGCTTTTGAGACGATTGAGAATCAGATGATTTTCGATTTGATTTTGATGAAGACATAATATTTAGGGGTCATGGGTCAGTCGCTTCGCTCCAATTCAAAATTATTAATTCAAAATTCACTCAGGAAGAAGAATAATTTTGAATTGTTTAGGGCGCTTCCTCAATCAGAGATTTCCTCCGACTTCCAGCGCCCTAAAATCTCAAATTGCTAATTAAGGGACTGTAATCGGAACCAAAGCATTCTCCGGTACATAGCTGCGGTAAATTCCATTATCCGCAAAAACCAGAATTAACCGAATCGGATAATCCGGCCCAATTTGTAAATCTGCCCAAGGTACTGCTAACTCCAGGCATTGATCGAATGCAGCTTGAGCGCGACTTGCTCTAGGATGCCATAGCAGATGCTCTCCCGCCTCCTCAAACCAGGTTGATGCAGTCAGCAAATTAATGCCCAAATGATGATGGAACTGATAGTTCAACGGTGCCTCATCCGGGAGTTCTGCCAGGGGTGCAGGAGAATTGTGCATGATGCAGTCAGGATAGAACCATAGCAGGTGTAATTCTGAAGGAACATCCTGACCCACTTGTACACCACTCTTGAAGTCTAGCCGCAGATAAAAGTTGAGGTGATCAACCCCATACCACAGACGTTGAACCACGCTGCTGCGGTGCATTGTACCCCGTGCGCCCCCAATCTCAATCCGACCTGCATTATCCCAATCCTGCTCATCACCTCGTCCATTGATTACAGGATGGATAAAGCTTTCCGGTTGATGGTCGCCTCGCACGTCATGGATTTCGACGGGTTGCTTGAGATGGGGAGGAAGAGGTTCATTCAAGCTGGTGTAAATGGCGCTTAAATGTTCCCGGAACAACTGGTCGAACATGGCATCTTGGTTGGAGGAATGACCCTCACCAAACCACCAAAACCAATCCGACCCTTCGGCAGCATACAACGCCTCCCAAACCTCCGGGTTATTTTCTTCGGTCGCTTCCGGATGGTTCGCCAAAACTTGTCGTGCTTCGGTCAGTAAATCCCAGGCGCGATTCTTGGCAGGGTCGCCAATCCACGTTGTAAAGTTGCCATCCACCCAGGAGCCACTATGCAGGCGTTCTGCGGGGATAATTTCTGTAGGTGGGAACTGTTCGATATATTCAGCAACGGTTACCAGTTTGATGTCTGGATGGTCGCTCAACGTCTGATACAGCGATTCTAAAAAGGGAATGCCGTCTTTTTCGTAATACTCCCAGCAATTTTCCCCATCTAGAGCAATGGTCACTAACCACGGGTTTTCTAGAGATGTAGTGGTTTCTCCATGTTGGCGAGATTTGAGGGAACGGGCGATCGCTTCTAAATGCCCCACTAAATCAGCCGAAGCATAATTAGCATCCATCGTGCCATAAGTAAACCCAATTAAATCGGATAATCGATGGTCTCGAAATACAATCGCTAACGGCCCATAAGGCGTTTCCAAACGATAGGGACGGTACAGTATCTCTGGGTCTTGCACATTCCCCGCCTCGTCTCGATGGAAGAAATGATTCAGCGTACATCCTAAAACCGCTTCATCTGAGCAAAGCCACTCAAATCCTTGTTGAGCAACGTAAGGTAAAATCTCAGGGCTAACGGACTGTTCGCTAGGCCACAACCCGCGTGGTGTCCGACCAAATCGGTCTTGGTACATATCCCACGCTTTTTGCAAGTGTCGGGGAATATCTTCCTCCCACTGAAAGCGTTGCTGCGGCAAATTCATATTGGTGACTGCCCGACGACCCGCATCGGTATCGACCAATAGGGGCAAAATGGGATGAGTGTAGGGCGTTGTGGTCACTTCCAACTGACCCGACTCTTGCATTTTCCGATGTTGGGGAATAATCCGACCGATGATTTCCCGTTGCTTGGAGAAAATTCGTTGGCGATCGCTTAAGCTAAAATTCCGCCCCTGTTTCAACCACGCTTCAATTTCGGAGTCATCCCAAAACAAAGGGTCAATCCAGGCTAAGTTATGCCAGGCTAGTAAATCACTAAAGTCTTGAAGTGTCCAATTATACAGACACCACTCCCTTCCTTTGTCCTGTCGCATCCCATACAATTCGGCATAACGGGGATGAGGGTCAATTAGGGTGTGGTGATTGCCATCAAAAAAATGTTCGATGATATATTGCTTCTGCTCGTCGTTGAGCTGTTCCGTTGGCGTCAAAGCCAATTCTAGATACGGGTCAAATGCCGTTCCCGCGACGTAATCTTCGAGTTGCAAAATTAGTGAAGGCACCAAGTTCACCGTCTGATGCAGTTTGGGATAGCGTTCCAACAGCAGAATTAAATCTAGGTAATCTTTCGTTCCGTGTAGACGTACCCAAGGTAGACGGTATTGCCCTCGCGTACTCAATCCACTCTCACGAGATTTGTACAGAGGTTGGTGTTGATGCCAGATAAAAGCGACGTATAAAGGATGAGACATGAGTTTTGAGTCCGATGAGACATCAGAGTTAAGAGTTAGGGGAGATGAGCCTCATTTTCCCATTCTTAACTCCTAACTCTTACCCAAAACTCTTATATCACTTGCTCAACTTCAGCAATTTCTGGGATGAATTCCCGCAAGCGCCGTTCAATCCCCATTCTCAGGGTCATGGTTGAGCTGGGGCAAGACCCACAGGCACCTTGAAGCCGAAGTTTGACAATCGGCCCATCCAATTCAACCAATTCGACATTACCCCCATCTGCCATCAAGTAGGGGCGCAATTCATCCAAAACGGTTTCTACGTTCTCAGGAGTCAGCGCCATTGTTTGAGACATAATTCTTCACCCTTTGTCAGGTTTTGATGAAATCGCAGTTCAACTATCTTCATCCTAGCTTCCTTAGCTCCCTGATAAATGCCTAACGTTCAGCAATCTGCTTTGAGCATTCATCAATAAAGGCTATAGACTCGATTGGGATAGCCTATCCCCATCGCCCTAAATCAGGGGATCGCTGAACGTTAAACGGGGATAGCCACCAGCTAAACGGCAGCAGGTTCGAGGAGTTTGATATTAGAAAAGTTGAATTCGGTTGTAGTTTGCTTATCCCCATCAATCGCCTGAACGACTTGACGAGTCATGATGTAATAATCTCCAAATTTTTCGTAAATATCTTCAAACTCGCGTTTAGCGGTCAAGTCACCGGTCTTGGCATTCCGGAAGATGGCATTGTAGCCTGCGGAAACATAACCTTCTCCGGTATCTAGGCTTTCGTTGGTGTTAATCGTAAAAGCCATTGGTCCCATGACTCGGCTGACTTGGCAAATTTCCGTGCCTCGGACTTTGTAGTTAGAACCCATCGCATCGCCTTTAACAAGGATTTCTACAGCCCCAGTAGCATCGGTTTCGCCTAAGCTAAACTCGTTTTTACCATGGGCTTTCTCAAAGGTTGAGCGTTTCCGGTGGGTGACAATATCCCGCATTTGGTTATAAACGCTTTCCGAAACCTTTTCATCTTCAATGCCTGTCACATCTACGGTGAGATCCGCATTAATCCGAACCTGACCGGTGTAAACTTCATCACCCTGCTTGATTTCTACCTCGGCGCTATAGCCAGGGAAGTTGTCATCCCAGGTATAGCGGTTTTCGTAGGCTGCACGAAATAAATCACGAGCGCTTTTTTGCTCTGTCATAAAACCTTATCTTCAATCGACACTCTCTAGTTTAAGAACCTTTAGCGATTCATGGGCTTGGATGGAGAAAGTCAATGGAAATCGACTCATCGTTAGTCTGATGATTTTACCGTTCTACTCACCCATCTCCCCGGCTTCAAGAAACAGCCGATTGATTAGAAATCATCATTGGTTCCTGATAAAGAGGCACAGTAAAGGTAACGGTTGAACCTAATCCTTCACCCATGCTGTAAAAATTGACAACCCCCCCCATGGCTTCAACAAGCCTTTGGGAAATGGTTAATCCTAAACCAGTGCCGCCATATTGACGAGTGCGTTCCCCATCCACCTGGCTGAAGGCTTGGAATAACTTATCTTGCTTATCCAAAGATACACCGATACCCGTATCAGCGACTCGGACTTTCACCATACCGGGAAATTCTTGCTCTTTATAGGTGACTTTTTTCTTGAGTACCTCAGCACTAATCGTGACTCCCCCTTCATGGGTAAATTTAATCGCATTGCCGGTTAGGTTTAAGAGAACTTGCAACAGCCGTTTGTAGTTGCCGTAGACTCTGATTTCATCGCGAGTATCGGGTAACTCAATATTAAAGCTCAAGTTCTTTTGTTGCGCTTGATGCTCCGTATATTTTGGCACCTCATTGAGCAAGTCTTTAAGGTTAACTTCATTCAGTTCCAACTCCATTTTGCCCGCTTCAATTTTGGCGATATCCAGAATATCGTTAATGATGTCTAATAAATGGAGTGCTGATTGATGGGCATCATTGAAGAACTCCATTTGTTCTTCGGGGCTATCTACCATCCCATCGATAATGAGTTTGAGGCTACAGATAATCCCATTGAGGGGAGTCCGCAGTTCATGGGTGGTGTTGGCTAAAAATTGGCTTTTCTGGCGAGAAGCGGCTTCAGCCAGTTCCCTAGCGTCTTCTAATTGTCGATACAGCGTGGCATGGGTGATCGCTGTTCCCACTTGTTCAGCTAGTTCTCGCACCAATTCAATTTCCGCCTCACTCCAAATCCGATGGCGATCGCATTGTTGGAGTTTAATTAACCCATTGGGTTGGTCGGTATAGGTCGTAGAAACCACCAAGATAGACTGTTTTTCGCACTGATTGGTGGTGGTATTTTCCACCACGACCGGTTCGCGGCTAAACAGTGCTTGTCTCAGGTAAGGTTCTGATGCCAACTCCAATTTTTTTCCCACCATTGACCGATGCGATTGAGGGCTATATTCGGCCGTGACTCGTACATCTTGGTCATCAGGTTTGTAGGAACAGATAATGCAGTGACTCACTTGGAGTGCCTTCCCTAGACTTTTAACCGTCTCTTGCCAGATAGTATCGAGATCAAGGGTACGGCGAATCTTGCGTGCGATTTGAGTCAGTAGCTTTTGATTGGGATCGAGGCTTAAAGGTACTAATGAATCAATCACTCTCTGAACCGAACTTTCCGGTAAGAGATGACCCATCACCAAAACCTGCGTTGCCTTGCCATCCGCCTGTAAGATGGGGCTGATGACGACCTCAAACGGGAAAACTTGCTCGTTGTATGTAAACGAGTGGATACAACGCTCAGGAGTTCGTTGCTCCAATATTCGCTGAATTTGTTCCCAATACGCCTCTTGGGCGATTGGGCGAAACGTCTCACTTAAGGGGAGCTCAACCACTTGCTCGTTGGTCAGACCATAGCGCTCAACGCCTTGCCAAAAAAAAGAGTGGTACTGACCAGATGCATCCTGAGTAAACACAAGTTCGGAGCCTAACCCCTGCAGAAAGCTAGATTTGCTTGGTGCAGTAGCAGATTCCATATCGTTATACCCAGAACAAGAACGTTAGTAGATAAAAAGGAGCAGTCATCGGCAAAAACCTGGATACTGCAATTAACATGAAAAAGTAAAAGCTGGAGCATTTATTCTCCAGGTGATAATGAGTAGGGTGGAACCTTCAATGTTTTAGCTTTGAAGTCCCAGCCTATCTCTTTTATCTCAATCATTCCATTCCCCTCGCGGTGGTACGGGTGGATTTCGGTCTAAAGCACGGGTGAGTTCATCATCACGTTCCCGCTCTCCTCTGAGCCACTGACGAATAGCGGTTTCAATAACTCGACTCGGATCGTTTGTCAAGTGATTGATTTGCTCGAGTAGCTCCGAATCTAAATGAATGGAGATTTCTTCTTTGTCAGCGGCATGCTCTCTATGTACGGCACGATCATTCATAAGCACAGTGTTAGTTCCCCTACTAAATATTTTACGATAACTGTCAGTTCGCCGCTTTGTGAATAGCACCTGCTACAAACCCTGTTTAGGTTGTGTCTCCAAGCGATCGCCTGCCTGGGGTCACTCCCGCTTTCCCTAGCGGAAACATTAAAATAAATTAAGCGCTAGTGAATTCTACAGCCCCTTTTTCTGGTCACTCTGATATGACTGATGTTCCTGTCTCTCGCATTCGTAACTTTTCGATCATCGCCCACATTGATCATGGGAAATCCACCTTAGCCGATCGCTTACTGCAAACGACGGGTACGGTTGAGGATCGGCAAATGAAAGAACAGTTCCTCGACAATATGGAATTGGAACGGGAACGGGGCATTACCATTAAGCTGCAAGCAGCGCGAATGAACTATAAAGCCAGCGATGGTCAGCAGTATGTCCTCAACTTGATTGACACCCCAGGACACGTTGATTTCTCTTATGAGGTTTCGCGATCGCTGGTTGCCTGCGAAGGCGCATTGCTGGTGGTAGATGCATCTCAGGGAGTCGAGGCACAGACTCTGGCTAATGTTTACTTAGCCTTGGAACACGACCTAGAAATCATTCCGGTTTTAAACAAAATCGATTTGCCCGGAGCTGAGCCTGAGCGAGTCAAGAACGAAATCGAAGAGATCATTGGTCTTGATTGTAGCGGTGCAATCCCAGCATCGGCAAAGGAAGGAATCGGAATTCATGAAATCTTAGAATCTATCGTTCATCTGGTTCCACCGCCCCAGGATACCGTCAACCAACCCCTACGCGCCTTAATTTTTGATAGCTACTATGACCCCTATCGAGGCGTTATCGTCTATTTCCGGGTTGTGGATGGCACCCTCAAAAAAGGGGACAAAGTGCGTTTGATGGCCTCCAAGAAAGAGTACGAAATTGATGAACTTGGAGTTCTTTCTCCCACCCAAATCCAAGTCGATGAACTCCATGCCGGCGAGGTGGGTTACTTGGCCGCTGCGATTAAAGCCGTAGAAGATGCTCGGGTTGGGGATACGATTACGCTGGCGGCGAAACAGGCCACATCTCCCTTGCCGGGTTATGCTGAAGCCAAACCTATGGTTTTTTGCGGGCTATTCCCCACAGATGCCGATCAGTATGAAGATTTGCGGGAAGCACTAGAAAAACTTAAACTCAATGACGCTGCACTCAACTACGAACCCGAAACCTCCAGTGCGATGGGGTTTGGCTTCCGTTGCGGCTTTTTGGGCTTGCTGCACATGGAAATCGTGCAAGAACGCTTGGAGCGGGAATACGACCTAGATTTGATTACAACGGCACCATCGGTAGTGTATCAAGTGACAACCAGCCCAGGTGAAGTCTTCGAGATTGATAACCCTAGCAAGCTACCGCCTCCCCAAGAACGAGAAAGCATTGCAGAACCCTATGTCCAAGTGGAGATGATTACCCCAGAAACCTACGTGGGTACATTGATGGAATTGTGCCAAAATCGGCGTGGGGTTTTTAAAGATATGAAATATCTCACCTTAGGGCGAACGACATTAATCTATGAACTCCCCTTGGCAGAAGTCGTCACTGACTTTTTTGACCAATTAAAATCCCGTTCTCGTGGCTATGCCAGTATGGAGTATCATCTCATCGGCTACCGTGAAAATGAGTTGGTTAAATTGGATGTATTGATTAATGGCGATCCAGTTGATTCCCTCGCGATGATTGTCCACCGTGACAAAGCCTACAATGTAGGTCGTGCTTTGGTGGAGAAACTCAAGGAACTCATTCCCCGCCATCAATTCAAAATTCCTCTACAAGCGGCGATTGGCAGTCGTGTGATTGCTAGCGAACACATTCCAGCTTTACGTAAAGACGTACTCGCCAAGTGTTACGGCGGTGATATTTCCCGCAAGAAAAAACTGCTGCAAAAGCAGGCAAAAGGTAAGAAGCGGATGAAAGCTGTGGGTACGGTTGATGTTCCCCAGGAAGCCTTTATGGCAGTGCTGCGTCTCGATCCGCAGTAATCCTCATAGAGCTAGGAAACTTTTTAGCAACCTAGCTCTTTTCGTACCCTTCCTTGAAACGTAGAGTGTGTATTCTCATTGGTACGTGTTAAGTGTTAACTCAAAACCGCTCAGCCATTAGGGTTGAACTTAATAAAGCAATAACAAATGTGAAAGATTTAATTATTAACAGACATTTGCTCTGATAAAAATTTAAACGATATTTACACAGTCTTCAACTTAACCTCGATTTTTATTCCCCAAACTATGGCATCTTAGTTTCAAGATGTTTAGAATAGCGTTGCGAGATTAGATTAACTCCACCAAAAACTATGAGAATTTTAGTTACCGGGGGTGCGGGCTTTATTGGCTCCCACCTGATCGATCGCCTAATGGCCGATGAACATGATGTGATTTGTTTAGATAACTTCTATACAGGCCATAAGCGCAACATCTGGAAATGGCGAGATCATCCTCAATTTGAACTCATCCGTCACGACATTACTGACCCCATTCGTTTAGAAGTCGATCAAATTTACCATCTGGCTTGTCCGGCTTCACCGATTCATTACCAGTATAACCCAGTCAAAACAATCAAAACCAATGTTATGGGAACCCTCCATGTACTGGGGTTAGCTAAACGAGTTAAGGCCAGAGTACTACTAGCTTCTACATCTGAAGTTTATGGCGATCCGGAAGTTCATCCTCAGTTTGAAGAGTATCGTGGAAATGTCAATACCATTGGGATTCGCAGTTGCTACGACGAAGGAAAGCGAGTAGCAGAAACCCTCTGTTTTGACTACCATCGGCAAAATAATGTAGAAGTCCGCGTCGCTCGAATTTTTAACACCTACGGGCCTCGGATGCTAGAAAATGATGGTCGAGTAGTGAGCAATTTTGTTGTGCAATCGTTGAAGGGAGAACCTTTAACGGTTTATGGAGATGGTTCACAAACGCGTAGCTTTTGCTATGTTTCTGACTTAGTAGAAGGGCTAATGCGTTTGATGAATAGTGAACAAACTGGCCCGATTAATTTAGGAAATCCTGGCGAATATACAATTTTAGAACTCGCTCAGGCTGTGCAAAATATGGTGAATCCTGATGCCGAGATTATCTTTAAAACTCTTCCTCAAGATGACCCACGCCGTCGCCGTCCTGACATTACAAAAGCCAAAACATTATTGAATTGGGAACCAACAGTCCCCTTACAAGACGGATTAAAATTAACCGTTGAAGACTTCCGAAATCGGATATCTGCTCGCCAAGAGCCTCATTTAACTTCAATATAAATTAGACATCTCCAGAAAGGGTTGTAATTTGGGCTAATTAGGGATTAAAGCATGGAAACTGGCTAGGGCTTTCTGCGTTCTTGACCTATTTTCAAAGGCTATGAGCGTGGCTAAGTCCAAAACTTCTGTTCTTACTCGATTGTAAGGTGGCATTGAGGCGCTAGATTTCGTGCTAAAGTTCCTGCAATGCTCAAAAAGCAAGGCTTCCTAGACTTCTATAATTATGTAGCGAGGAGCAGCGATATGCGCGTTTGTGTAATTGGGACTGGATATGTGGGTTTAGTAACGGGTGTTTGCCTTGCCCACATTGGACATCATGTCATCTGTGTGGACAATAACGAAGAAAAAGTCAAGTTAATGAAATCGGGGCAGTCCCCCATCTACGAGCCTGGACTATCTGAAATTATGCAAGCCTCCAGTCAGGCTGGGCATTTAGAATTTACCTCAGATTTAGCGGCAGGTGTGACGCATGGCGAGATTTTATTCATTGCCGTGGGAACTCCTGCCTTACCCAATGGCGACAGTGATACTCGCTACGTCGAAGCGGTAGCGCGGGGAATTGGTTCCCATCTCGACAGTAGCTATAAGGTGATTGTCAATAAGTCTACTGTACCGATTGGTTCAGGTGATTGGGTGCGGATGATAGTACTCGATGGCGTGGCTGAACGTCAAACCGCGTTGGTAGGTGTTGGAGCCAGTGGTGAGGAACAAGCCCCCTCTTCCTTAATCCCAGATTTTGATGTGGTGAGCAATCCTGAATTTTTACGGGAAGGTTCCGCTGTTTATGACACGTTTAATCCAGACCGCATTGTTTTAGGCAGCAGCAGCGAACGAGCACTGGAGATGATGCAACAGTTGTATGCTCCGATTGTAGAGCGTCAAGTGGCTGAGGATAAATCTTTGCCTCCCGTACCCGTGTTGACGACAGATATTAGCTCGGCGGAGATGATTAAGTATGCCGCCAATGCATTTTTAGCCACTAAAATTAGCTTTATCAATGAGGTGGCTAATATCTGCGATCGCGTCGGTGCTGATGTCACCCAAGTCGCCAAAGGAATTGGTTTAGACTCCCGTATTGGGAACAAGTTTTTGCAAGCTGGCATTGGTTGGGGGGGTTCGTGTTTTCCTAAAGATGTCTCAGCGTTGATTCATACCGCCGATGATTACGGCTACGAAGCACCGTTGCTCAAGGCTGCCGTTAGCGTCAACCAACGCCAGCGCTTAATTGCGGTAGAAAAACTCCAGCAAGAACTCAAAATCCTCAAAGGGAAAACCATCGGACTGTTGGGCTTAACATTTAAACCCGATACAGATGATTTGCGTGATGCTCCAGCCTTGAATCTAATCGAGCAATTAAACCGACTCGGCGCAAAAGTCAAAGCCTATGACCCCATTATTTCTCAAACGGGGATGCGTCATGGTTTATCTGGAGTGATGGTAGAAACCGATCCAGAACGCCTCGCCGATGGTTGTGATGCTTTAGTCGTTGTTACAGATTGGGAACAGTTCCGCAAACTCGACTATGCCAAGATGGCAAAATTAATGAACAATCCTGTAATGATTGATGGCCGCAATTTCCTCGATCGCGAAACGGTTGAACGTGCAGGATTCAATTTCAAAGGAATAGGACGATAAAAGGATAGTGAGTTGAGCGGTTGAAGGTTGGCCATTCCAGGTATAACTTTCAACCGTCCCGCTCGAGTATGAGGAAAGGAAATCCGCTTAGGCCGTAAGATATTCTGGTCTACTGCCTTAAAAACAGCAAGCATGAGCCAGATTTCGACTCAAACCTCGACCTCTTCTCCGCTTAATCCATTTCATCAGCCGATTCAGTGGCTCTATGCCTTTTGGAAATTCTCTCGCCCTCACACCATTATCGGCACTAGCTTAAGTGTTTTGGCCTTATACCTTATCACTTTAGCTACAACCGACACGAACCTCACGATAGACAGCATCGGGCCACTGGGTGGAGCCTTGCTGGCTTGTCTATGTGGCAATGTCTACATTGTGGGTCTCAATCAACTAGAAGATGTAGAAATTGATCAAATTAATAAACCCCATCTTCCGATCGCGGCCGGTGAATTTTCACGACTGCAAGCTCAGATTATTGTCGCTGTCATGGGTATTTTAGCTTTACTCGTGGCTGGATGGTGGGGCAAGTGGCTGTTGTTGATGGTGGGGATTAGTTTAGCAATTGGTACAGCTTATTCGTTACCCCCTATCCGCTTAAAACGATTTCCCTTTTGGGCAGCGTTGTGTATTTTTTCAGTCCGGGGAGCGATTGTGAATTTGGGGCTATTTTTACACTTTAGCGATCGCTTAGTCCAATCTATTTCATTTCCACCCGCCTCAGTTTGGGCTTTAACGCTGTTTATAGTCGTCTTCACGTTTGCGATCGCGATTTTCAAAGACATCCCCGATTTAGAAGGCGACAAGCAATACAACATTACTACCTTTACCGTCCAACTCGGTCAGCAAGCTGTCTTTAATCTAGCCTGTTGGGTCATTACAGTCTGTTATCTAGGAATGATACTAGCTGGAGGCTTCTGGCTCAGAGATTCAGTACATACCCTCTTTTTGGGCTGCACTCACTTAGGATTATTAGGTGTTTTGTGGTGGCGCACTCAGAGTGTAGACTTGCAGGATAAATCGGCGATCGCCCAGTTTTATCAATTTATTTGGAAACTCTTTTTCTTTGAATATTTAGTGTTTCCTATCGCCTGCTTATTATGAATACCCTATCCTAGGTATTTAAGGCTTGCACTTCAACACTACCAAACTGGGCGTTGAGTTCAAGCCGAACAACTCTATTGGCAAGTGTTGCAACCGCAAGCCGATCAGGTGACTAAGCTATTCAAAATTCACGCATTCAATCGGGAGGGCATCTACTGAGCGCCAGTATATTGGCAACTGTGAGGATGTAGTTTGTAAGCACGACAGCTTAGCCCGTAGTATCCCACTCTACGATTGTTGCGCCAAGATTACCCGGATGATTGGGCTGGAGTGTTTACACAAGTGGCTCAAGCACTCGAATCTTAAATTAAAACAATAACTTCTATTGGTTATATCTGTTATATTCTAGAGACTGCTAAAATTTTAATATCGCCAATCCTACATCCAGTTAAACACTACACGTCGTTACTTTATACATCAGCATTCAATATTACAACCTAATGAGTTTTTTCCTATAAACTCAGAGTCAATTCCCGTTGATTTGTCAAGTCTTTGTAAGTTGATTGTAAATATTCTGTAATCGATAGTAGCGCGTCCCCAAAACCGCCTTGAGGACGGAAATTAGTCATAGACTAGCTTGAGTGTGACGACGACTAAGCTAAGAGTTTCAGGAGAATCTCACCATTGCTCTTAGTATCATGACCCAAGTCTTCTCACTTGTATTCCTTTTACAATAAAAGTCCACTGCATCTATCCCGAGCCAGGAAATGGAATCTCAATCCTCCAATGATCGCTTAGTCCGAACCGCTATTTTCAACAATATTCTGTTGACTGTTCAGCAGTTGCCTATCGAAGCTTTAACCATTGATGAACGGGTGCAGCTCTACCGGGAAATCCAGAAAAAGTTTTTACCTCGAATGCCGAATTAATGCCCAGTCATATTGAAAGAAAACAGTTTCAACCGAAAACTTGAGCTCTAGCCAACCGTTTTTTTAGATTGTAAGTAGCTATGAAGAAATCCCAGCACAAATTCAACTGGGACTTGTTTTGGTGTTTGAGGTGATTGAGAAGATGTTGAGCTACTTATTTAAATTTTCTTAGAAAAAGGTTATGTCAGGCTTATCCTCTGTTTAAATTTACTAAGATATTGACTATTAAATAGCTGTCATCATAAAGGTTAAGACAAATTTAATAACTCAAATGACCACCTATCAACAAGAAGCTGTTGCGCTTACAAATTGCGTTGGATTGTGCCAGTTGGCAAAAGCTGGCTCTCGGATTGGATTTCCTCGCGATTGAATGTATTAATTTTGAATGGCTTAAACCTTCTACTCTGGAGCCTTTTGCTATATTTTCTACAATCAAGAAAACTGGAGATAAAGTTTAACCGCCAATGGGTAAAGTTTACCTAGTAGGGGCAGGGCTCGGAGATGTCGAATACCTGAGCGTTAAAGCACATCAGCTATTGCTGCAAGCAGAGGTACTGATTTACGATGCCTTAGTGGACGATCGCTTGCTCACCTTAGTGCCACCCAACTGTACTCAATTTGATGTCGGCAAAAGGGGTGGAGGTTCCAGTACACCTCAGACTGAGATTAATCAGTTGCTTGTAGAGCAGTGCCGACAGGGTAAGCAGGTTGTACGGCTTAAAAGTGGGGACCCGTTTATTTTTGGTCGGGCTACTTCTGAAATTGTAGCGTTGCAGGAAGCCCATTGTGCGTTTGAAGTCGTACCCGGAATTTCTTCGGCCTTGGCCGCACCCTTACTGGCAGGAATCCCTCTGACGGATACAGTTTTGAGCCGATGTTTTACAGTTGTCAGTGGCCATGCACCTGATGAGTTGGACTGGGAAACATTAGCACGTATTGAAACCTTAGTATTTTTAATGGGGGGACGTACTTTGGAGCGAATTGTCCAGCAGTTGCAACGCTATGGGCGATCGCCCACAACACCTATTGCCATTATTCGCGACGGTGGACGCCCCCAACAACAAATTTGGATCGGGACGTTACAGGATATCGTGGAACAAACGGCTGGTATTTCCCTTTCGCCTACGGTTATGGTAATTGGTGCCGTTGTCGGACTGCGAGACTATTTGCAATCTTCCTAATTAGGATTGTTGTTCTAACTCAGCTTCTACCAGAGATAGGAGGATTGTGGGGCGTTGTCGGCGATAGCGAATCATTTGCCAGAATTCTGGGGAAAGTTGCAGGTTCCATTGTTCTGGGTCAATATTTTCCAATCCTAGTAAAAGCGCGATCGGTCTGCCATTTTGAGTAATCAAAATTTGTTCTTGCTGAACTGATTGCACATAATCCTGTAGCTGTTCTGAAAGTTGTTCTAGCGTTAGTTGCTTTTTTCGGAGAGTGACAAAAGAGGGATAATCTAGTCAACTCTATCAGCTCCGTTTATGATTGAGGTGTTGAGCCGAAGCGCATCGATGCCAGTCCTAGCAACGAAATCTTATATAGAGTACCGAAACGAGGGGTACTGGGTAGAAGGAACTCGGATTTCCCTTGACTCGATTGTTTATGCCTTCCAAAAAGGGGTATCGCCAGAAAGTATCGTTCAGTCTTTTCCGTTGCTAACCCTTGAACAGGTTTATGGTGCGATCGCCTTCTATCTAGGGAATCGTATTGAGATTGATGCTTACTTAGCAGCCGAGGAGAAGGCATTCGACACTATGCTCCAACCCCTACAAACGACCGATCCGGCTTTGTATAACAAACTTATGGCAGCTAAAGCAGCAAAGCAACAAGTAGAATCATGACTGTTCGCTACCAAGCTGATGCTGACTTAAATCAGGTGATTGTAACGGGGGTTTTACGACGTGAGCCTGCAATTGACTTTCAAACCGCTTTTGCTGCTGGGCTCGAAGGTGTAAAAGATTCGGAAGTATTGGCACTTGCAGCGCAACAGGGTCGTATTCTCATCAGTCACGATCGTAAAACGATGCCGTTGGAGTTTGCCACATTCATAACCAGCAATCAAAGCTCAGGAGTTATCATCGTTTCCCGAAAGCTACCGATTGAGGCTGTCATTGAAGAGTTGCTGTTGATTTGGGCAGCGTCTAGCGCAGAGGAATGGGTGAATCGTATTGCAAAATTACCACTTTGACCCAGTGCGATCGCCTATCGCCGTAGGGTGAGTTGACAACAGGAAACTCAGCATCGCTTTTCTCCTAGCAGTACTAACTAGGAGCGCGATCGCACTTTAGGCTGCGACCGTGGACGTGATCGCTCAAGATAAAATGAGAGGGCGATCATTTCCTTTCACTTGCACTCACCCTAACTATGCTCAGTACAACAGTCACCGATACTGGACAAATTACCTTGCCTGAAGAAATTCGGCAGCATCTCAAGCTAGTAAGCGGTAGCCGAGTCGAATTTGTCATTGACGAGGATGGTCAAGTCAAAATCTTTCCCCTAAACGTTACTGTAAAAGACTTATCTGGAATCCTCCATCGACCTGGCATTCAACGAGCATCCCTTGAGGATATGGAAACAGCCATCTCCGAAGGTGCGAATGATTGGACTTGATACCAATATCCTCGTTCGATACCTCACCAGAGATGATGAACAGCAATGGCAACAGGCTGTTACAGTCATTCAGCAGAATCAGCCTTGCTTTATCACCAATATCGTTCTGTGTGAGCTAGTTTGGGTGCTGAGGGGAGCAAGCTATGGCTTTCGCAAAGACGAGATCATTAATGTGCTAGAGGCTATGTTGCATAGTGCAGCTTTTGAATTTGAAAACCGATCGACGGTTGACCAGGCTCTACAGCGATATAAGCAGGGCAAGGCTGATTTTTCCGACTATTTGATTGGGGCGGTATCTCGACAGGCGGGTTACACAGAAACCGTAAGCTTCGATAGCAAATTGAAGGGGGAAAAGGGATTTCAGTGTCTGGAGTAGCGCCGTCAGCTAACAAGTCGTTTCGTTGAAGGGAGTGGAAGCGGTAACTGAGTGTCTCAACCAACAAGCGATCGCGCAGCGTCCCCAAAAAGGAGTCGCCAACTCACTCAAAACCACCGATAACCTGGTAATCTGCAACCTGAAACCCTAGAATCTGCCATCTCGTAAACTAGTGCAACCTTTAACTCAATCTCAACCTTTACCGCTTATCGGCAAAACTGTTTTAGTCACTCGTTCAGCCAGCCAATCTAGTCAATTTAGTCACCTCCTGCAACAACAAGGAGCACAGGTGATTGAAATGCCAGCGCTGGTAATTACGCCACCTTCGAGTTGGGAACCGTTAGATCAGGCGATCGCCCATCTGGATGAGTTTGATTGGTTAATTCTCACCTCTAGTAACGGTGTGGACTACTTTTTTGAACGATTGCACGAGGCCGGGAAAAATACCCAGGATTTAGCCAACCTCAAGCTGGCAGTTGTCGGTAAAAAAACAGCTCGCAGTCTGAGTGTACAAGGATTACAACCGGATTTTATCCCCCCAAATTTTGTCGCAGATTCTCTCGTTACTCACTTCCCAGAACCTTTAGCCGGTAAAAAAGTACTGTTTCCGCGAGTCGAAAGCGGGGGACGAGATGTGTTAATTCAGGAAATTACCAGCCAAGGTGCCCAAATTACAGAAGTGGCAGCCTATGAGTCGGGATGTCCTGAATCTATGGCACCAGCAGCCTTAGATGCATTGCAACAGCACCGGATTGATGTAGTAACGTTTGCCAGCGCTAAAACAGTAAAGCATTTTTGCCAACTTTTAGCCCAGTCCTCACCAACGCATTCACCGACTCAATCCCTACTCTCCCATGTTTGCATTGCTTCAATTGGCCCACAAACGTCCATCGCTTGCCGCGAGCTGTTCGGGCGAGTTGATGTTGAAGCTACAGAATATACCTTAGATGGATTAACTAATGCAATTGTACAGTGGGCAACAGACAACACCTAGGGTGTATGGAGACAATAGTTAGAGGGTGCTAGTTGATTGAAAATAGGTGTTAGTGCAAAGTAGGAGCCGTTCAAACCATAGCGGTTGTAGTTTCTTCTTCAGCGCGAATCTCGAAATCTTTCTGCAAAATCAGCCAATCTTAGGAACTGTTCGCTACGGTTTATCAGTAATACGCTTAGAGTAAGCTCACTCCTAAGGAGTGTTTAAACAACCGCTATAGCTATGGGCGGCCGTCAGAGTCATGAAAGATGAAGTTATGGGTGCAAGGCAACTGGCTAGGCAGATTGTTTTAATCTACGCTTTTTTTAGTAGTGTCTGGATACTCTGCTCTGATTATGTATTGAAACGACTAATTGATGACTATATACAGCTCACCCAATTCCAAACTTTAAAAGGTTGGGTATTTGTACTCTTGACTAGTGTGTTACTTTATGAATTACTGAGTTGGGGGCTGCGATCGCTACAAGCCAGTTACACCCTCTTACAAGCATTGATTCAAGGAACAACAGATGGCATCTTTTTGAAAGATTTAAAAGGTCGCTATCTAATTGTGAATCATGCCGGGACGCGCATTTTAGGTCGAGCGGTAGAGGAGGTCATCGGCAAGGATGATACACAATTATTTCAGCCTGAAATTGCTCGCCAAATCAGAGAAAAAGACCAAAAGGTTATCAACTCTAGAACCACTCAGGTTTACCAAGAAGTTTTGCTTGTGGGTGAACAAAAACGCACCTATCTCTCAACCAAAGATGTTTACCGTAACCTCCAAGGTGAGGTGGCGGGAGTTATCAGCGTAGTCAGGGATATCACCGAGCGCCAACGCTTACTCGATGCACTTCAACGCGAGAAAGAAGACTTAGCCGCCTTGAGTTTGGTGACAGCTAACGGCATCAGTACACTGAATCTAGAACAACTTCTAAACGTACTGCTGCAACGTATCGTGAAAGTGATGCAAGCAGATGCAGCCGTGATTCTTTTAAAAAATGGTGATAGCTTAACGGTTCGTGCCAGTATTGGACTCGATAAAATCAAGCGCTTACAGGATACAGTTGCCATCGGAGAAGGCTTTGCGGGAACCATTGCCGCAACCGGTCAACCTTTTTATATCCAAGATGCGGCAACAGATTCCCGTGTAGTTGCTATCAAATCGGGTAAAATCCGCTCTATGTTGGGTGTTCCCTTGCATCGGAACGAAAAGTTAGTCGGGGTTCTGCACGTAGATTGGTTGAGTATCCATCCCCATAGCGATCGCGAACTACAACTGTTGGAAATTACGGCAGAACGCTGTACTATGGCTATCCTCAATGCTCAGCTTTACGAACAAACTAAACAGCTACAAGAACGCCTCCAACTGCAAATCGACCACATGCCACTCGGTTGTATTCTCTTAGATGAAGAATTGCGCGTTACCGATTGGAATCCTGCCGCTCAACAAATTTTTGGTTTTAGTAAAAAAGAGGCAAACGGGCGGCCTTTATGTGAACTGATTGTCCCCATCTCAATTCGTTCCCATATCGCCCATATCTTTCGCCAACTTGTCTCGGGGAAAGTAACAGTACACAGTGTCAACGAAAATCTGACTCAGGATGGACGCACCATTATCTGTGAATGGCACAACACCCCCCTCAAAGCCGCCGATGGCACCGTGATTGGGATGCTATCGATGGTACAAGACATTACCGAACGCCAACAAACAGAGCAAGAATTGCACAGAAAAGATGAGCAATACCGTACCTTAGCCCGGAACTTCCCCAACGGTGCTGTGTTCTTATTTGACCGAAACTTACGCTACATCCTAGCAGAAGGAACTGGTGTTACGGCCATTGGACTCAATAGCGAATCATTGGAAGGAAAAACGATTGAAGAAGCCTTACATCCAGACTTATGCGAACTGTTTGAGCCGATTTATCGTCAAGCACTCGCAGGAATGGCAACCACTTTTGAAGCACCTTACAAAGGGCGAATATACCTCGTGCAGGTACTGCCAGCGACGGATAGCTCCGGAGAAATCTTTGCAGGAATGGCTGTCACTCAAGATATTACTGATCGCAAACGCATAGAAGCACAATTACGACGCTATGCATTTTACGATTCTTTAACAGGATTGCCCAATCGCACCTTATTCTTAAACCATTTAGAAGCACGAATCAACGCGGCCAAACAAGGTCAAACTGATTTATTTGCCATTTTATTACTCAAACTAGAACACTTTGGAATCGTTAAATATAGCCTCGGACACAAAGTTGCCGACCAATTGATGATTGCAACAGCTCGGCGTTTAGAGACATACTTACCTATAACCGCATCGATTGCGCGAGTCGCCTCAGATGAGTTTGCGATTTTGTTAGAAGAACTGGAAAACTATGAGGAGGCTACCCATCAAGCCGATCGCATTCACCAACTTTTAATGTTACCCTTCGACCTACAGGGGCAAGAAGTATTTTCTACAACGAGTATTGGGATTGCTTTGGGAGGGAATGAATCGTCTCAGTGCCAAGGTTCTTTTTTGCAAACATTATCTCCAGAATTCCCGAGTACAAGATCTACACCTCAACAACTCATTTGTTCCGATCGCCCAGAAGAGTTTTTGCGGGCGGCGGATACAGCGAGACATCATGCTAAAGTTCAAACTCATGTCTCTCATGCTGTCTATAATCCAGCCATGCACGAGCAAGCTGTTGCCCGTTTTCAGTTAGAAACTGACTTACGCCGAGCAATTGAACGCCCCCCGTTTCAGGCTTATTATCAACCGATTGTGTCGTTAGAAACGGGTAAAATTACTGGATTTGAAGCATTGGTGCGTTGGATTCATCCCACACGGGGGATTGTGTCTCCAATGGAATTTATTCCCATTGCTGAAGAAACTGGACTGATTAGCTTTATTGATTGGTGGGTACTCCGAGAAGCTTGTACTCAGTTAAAAATTTGGCAACAGAGTTTTGGGAATCATACCACTCCCTTAACCATGAGTGTCAATTTATCGGGCTTGCAACTCTCGCAACTGGGTTTGTTAGAACGCCTCGAACAAGTGTTACGAGAAACAGGGGTGGATGGATGTCATTTAAAATTAGAAATTACTGAAGGTGGATTGCTACAAAATTCTAATTCTGCCACTGCAATTCTACAGCAACTTAAGACGTTAGGAATTAAGCTTTCTATTGATGATTTTGGGACAGGGTATTCCTCATTAGCACGGTTACATAAACTTCCGATTGATACCTTAAAAATTGACCGTTCTTTTGTGAATGGGGTAGGAAAGGATGGAGAGAGTATGGCAATTATTCGGGCAATTATGACCTTAGCTCACACGTTAGAAATGGATGTAATTGCCGAGGGAGTGGAAACGTCAGAGCAGTTATCTCAGTTGCGATCGCTCAATTGTGACTATGGACAAGGTTATCTTTTTTCTCGACCGGTCGATAGTATGGCGGCTGAGGAATTACTTACTGCTCAGTTGCAGTGGTAGAGTTACCAGTCAAAACAATTCAAAATTCACGCATTCTCAATTCAAAAAAGGTCAAAATTAAAATAATCAGTACCCATGTCGCCAGTCGCAACTTATGGGGTTTTGATAGTATAATGGTCAACTTGTCAATATCTCAATGACAGCTTCCCCCCAAAGGGATAAGATGCCACACCCACTTTCAACTGACTTTTCTGCTACAGGCATGACGAATCAAGCTTCTACTTCATTACTAACATTAACGGTTGCACCAGCACGAGTGTTGCGGGGTTTTCAGGCACTTGAACAATCTGGAGCAGCGATCGCACAATTAGGAAAGCGTCCCTTAGTGGTGGGAGGCAATCATACATTAGCCACGCTCAAAGAACAACTCCAACCCATCCTCAAACGATACAAGTTAAACTCATCCTTCGCCTCCTACTCCCCAGATTGTAGTGAAGTATCCTTAGCCTCCCTGCAACAAGCTGCAACCAAACATCAAGCGGACTTGATTATTGGCATCGGGGGCGGCAAAGCCTTAGACACGGCTAAACTGCTGGCGCATCAATGCCAGATACCGATTGTTACTATTCCCACATCGGCGGCTACTTGTGCTGCTTGGACGGCTTTATCGAATATCTATTCGGATGAGGGCGCTTTTTTGTATGATGTTCCCCTCGATCGCTGTCCGGATTTATTAATCCTCGATTACAGCTTAATTCAATCTGCCCCCCAACGCACTCTGATTGCTGGAATTGGTGATGCTTTAGCTAAATGGTATGAAGCCTCGGTGAGTAGTGGCAGTTCTCCGTTTACCCTGATTATTGCTGCCGTTCAGCAGGCCAGAGTATTGCGCGATATACTGTTTCAAAAATCAGCAGAAGCCCTCAAAGAACCAGGCAGCGAAGCTTGGCGAGAAGTGGTGGATGCCAGCGTTTTACTCGCTGGTGTGATTGGGGGTTTAGGTGGGGCTCAGTGTCGAACCGTTGCTGCCCATGCAGTTCACAATGGTTTAACTCATCTTCCGGCAGCACACGATGTCTTGCACGGTGAGAAAGTTGCCTACGGGATTCTTGTGCAATTGCGTTTAGAAGAAATGCTGGCAGGGAA
Organism: uncultured Microcoleus sp.; assembly: GCA_964588805.1. Lineage (GTDB taxonomy): Bacteria > Cyanobacteriota > Cyanobacteriia > Cyanobacteriales > Coleofasciculaceae > CAZPRJ01. The sequence goes on from CAZPRJ010000003.1 coordinate 142,874, forward strand.
TCAACTAGCAGAATTATCACGACAACAACTCCTGAAGTTTTACAGCGAAATTGGTTTACCACAAACCTTGGATGATTTGGGTTTAGGAAATATTACTCTTGCTCAATTACGACTAGTGGCTGAATTTGCCTGTAACCCGAATTCTGATATTCATCGCCTACCGTTTGAAGTTGTACCGGAACAGTTAATGGCGGCGATGGTTTCTACAACAGCACCAGTGGAGAAGAATCGCAACCCATTAGGTGTCACGGTGGCCATGCATGAGGAACAAAGTTCATAATCGTGGCGGGTTTAGCGATTAATTCCGTCCATGAACCGGCAATTAACCATCAAAACCTGCCCTTACCCACTAATAACCAATTTTTTGTAATCAATGGTTTTCTGGCACGTTATCGGGTTGAGGGCGGGTTTTGCATCCAATTTTCCGGTTAAATCAAAGGTTATCCCTAAACCCAGCCCTACAAACAAACAATTTTTTTACGGGCGTGATGCGTAAAGCCCCCTTGTTTCAACAGGGGGATATAAGCGAATAGCTGAATTTATTCAGTCGTAACCAATATTTATAGCCAGGAGTGTCAAAAGAACACTAAACGCAGACACAAAAAGATTATTGCTCCTAAACCCGCCGCCACAGGCAGAGTCACAATCCAAGCCAAAGCAATCGATTGAATCGTTTCAAAGCGAACATTACGCCAATTTTGAATCAATCCAATACCCACAACCGCACCCACTAAGGCATGAGAAGTAGAAACCGGTATCCCAGCACGAGAGGCCAATAAAATCGTAGTCGCCGTAGCTAGTTCAGCACAAAATCCACTACTTGGTTGCAACGGAATGATATTTTCCCCAATCGTAGTAATCACATTTTTGCCCCAAACCGCCAAACCAAATACAATCCCACCCCCCCCCAAAACCAGAATCCATAAAGGAACAGTAAATCCTGTCAGAGGAACCGAACCCGTACCCAGAGTATAGACAATGGTAGCCAAAGGTGCGATCGCATTTCCCACATCATTAGAACCATGAGCAAAGGCCACAAAGCAAGCACTCAGTACCTGAAATCGTCCCAGTAGGCGTTCTACCGGATTGGGGAATGGGGAATCTGGCCGATTAGGTGTGGAGGTAAAATGAGCCAATTGTCGCCAACTGATGAACGTGAGGACAACTGCCGCCACAGCCCCTGTAGCAATGGGTAAGTCATGGGAGGGAATCGCCAGAGAGGCAAATATCGGTTGTTGAAACAGGGTAGGCAGTACAATAATCCCGAAGACGCTAAAGAGAGTAGTACTCAGCCAAGGAATCCACTCTCGGAGTTGGACGATGGAGTTAGGGCGATCGAGAATGGAGTATTTGACTAAGCTGTAAAATCCAGAGGCAATAATTCCACTCACTACAGGCGTTACCAGCCAGGCCAGAGAAATCAGGCCAATATTTCCCCAGTCAACCGCGCCGATACCGGCAGCCATCCAACTAAATCCTGCGATCGCGCCCACGGTAGCATGAGACGATGACACCGGTAAACCCAAACTCGTGGCCATCTGTAGCCATAATCCACAAGCCAATAGCACCGCAACCATACCCAGTACCAAAACTTGAGGCGTTCCAGTAAATAATTCCGGGTTCGCTACCTCCGTAGCGAGAGTGGCAGACACTTCATGCCCAAACAAAACCGCGCCTGTAAACTCTAAAATACCTGCAATAATCAGCGCTTGCCTGAGGGTGACTGCCTTTGAGCCGACAGACGTACCCATCGCATTGGCAACATCATTGGCTCCCAAATTCCAGGCTAGGTAGAACGCTAAGAAAGCTATGAAACCCAGTTGTATTATAGACATCACTCTTGACAGTTTGAGAGACCAAATCTCTTTACCGCTAACCTATACCTATTGATCGGTTCGGTGATACTACCTCAAGAATGAACAGGGAAGGATGTCAATTTGCCTGATATCATAAACAATAGTCACCCAAAACAGATTTTACCTTGGCGGATGTTAAAGCACTTTCATGTCCACGCACCGCTAACCTAGGTCTGCATGGGGAGCGCTACGTTGAGGTGAGTGCATGACTACCCCCTTTAGATTTTGGATTAGAATTGTCATCTAATACCTAAAATCCCAAACCTAAAAATCCTCATATCGGTTGATCAGGCTAAAACTTGCTTGCTTCAAACCAATGTCTAATGATGTATTTATGACTCAGCGTAGTCAACACAAGTGTCCTTTTGCGTTTGAGAGTGCTAACCCACAGCCAAAAATTTGTGGCGGTAGATGCGATGCAGCAATGACAAAACAGTATTTTGAAGGCTAAGTAACGAGTTTCTGGCTACTCAGTATGCTCAGCTTATCCAAGCTGGGTAAAAGCCAAGGTTTCAACAAGAATATGATCCACGGTAAACGTTGGATTGCTACCTAGAGCTTAGTTACGTCGGTTGCTCAAATGGTTCACAACCCTGCACACTTCTGTTTAAATGCCACCCATGTTAGCTATCCAAATCAATCTCCTCTCTGCTGCTTTCAATAATATGCAGTTGACTTCCAAGCAAAAAATCACAGAACGCTGGCCTACATTTGAGGAAATTTTAGCGAACCTTCACACTCAGGGAATTTTCATTCACTCTGAGCAGTTAGCAGAATTTCTCCTAGCACATGGTTTACCGGTTCACTTGCGTTATGTACCACGGCATTTACGCTCTAAAGCGGTCGAAGTGAATCAAAATTATCAGGGCGATATGGTACGTGTTATTGAAGAATTAGAGCCACCCTGTTGGGATTTTTCTTGGATGGAAAATATCCAACAGCCATTTACACCCAATGATTGTAGTTATCATCAATTTGAAGTCGCTGAAAAAACAGAGCAACCGAGTTGGGATTACTCTTGGATGAAATTCTAAAGAGGTTTGTTCCTCATTAAATATTTCGTTGCTACTTTACCTTGGATTGATGAAATGAGTTCCCAAACTGACTCCAACCTAACACTGGACTCGATTGATGCTTCTGCTACAGAAGCCTCCAGCTTGACAAATGAGCAATATCAGCGAAAAATGCAACGGCGCAAGGAGGTACAGGAACAACGCCTCGCTCAGATGTCGCAAGAAAAGGGTTTGATTATTGTTCATACTGGCCACGGTAAGGGAAAAACTACAGCAGCATTGGGGATGGTTTTACGATCGCTGGGGCATGGATACCGAGTGGCGATTGTACAATTTATCAAGGGAGCCTGGGAACCTGCCGAAAAAGCGGCCTTTCAACACTGGACATCCGCTACACCTGGAGAAAGCCCTCAATTGGAGTTTCATGCAATGGGAGAAGGCTTCACCTGGGAAACTCAAAACCGAGAACGAGACACCGAAAAAGCCCAAGCAGCTTGGGAAAAGGGGTTAGAGTTTATTTGCAATCCAGATTTTCGGCTGGTACTTTTGGATGAAATTAATATAGCCTTGAAACATGGCTATTTAGATGTTCAAGATGTTCTAACTGGACTCCAACAAAAACCCGTTACTTCTCATGTTATTCTTACGGGACGAGGAGCCCCATCGGCATTAATAGAATATGCTGATTTGGTGACAGAAATGACCCTTGTTAAGCATCCTTTTCGCGAACAAGGCGTTAAAGCACAACCGGGAATTGAGTTTTAAGTTACGGTCAGTTTCAAGAAATTGTGAAGCTTGGGTGGGTTAAGAAGTCTCCGAGTCAGGGGTCAGGAGGAGAAAGAGTTTCTGCGTGAAGGCATAAAAAATCCCTCTCCTGGCATGAGAGGGAAAACTCGAACAGTGTTTCTAATAGTTCAACTCTAAACAACTCTTGTGAAAAAGTTGTGAATATTCAGCAAAAATAGGTTCGTTGCTTAGGTGAGAATAGAATTGCAGCCAAAAAAGAGGATAAATATCAGTCACCTTGACCGACTCTTCTCCCTTGCTGACTAAATAACCCAACTTAATTTAACGTAGGATAGGGCTTCCTTGATGATGCACGAGATACCAAGAAGATGCCATGCACTCAAAAATATTCGTTGCTATTGATTCCGCTTGCAAGCGCCTACCTCCATTGACTTGGAGAACTTTCTCAATGACGAGAATGTAAGCAATATTGTCGCGAACTTCTGCCCCAATCAGTTCCGTATCGATTTCCAGGTATTTTGTATTTTTAAATATCTGTTCCCAGGAATAGCGAATATCTTTCCAGCCCTGTATTACATTCTGTCCTGGGTGAATGCAACAACATCCTGTTCCCCGTGACCAGACTCTACTCATGGCTTCGAGATCTTTTTTCTCAAACGCTCGATAAAACGCTTCATTTGTGGCTAAAACCTCAACCCGCTTGTCAGACATTAGCAATACACCGTAATACGGTACTCAAAAAGAATGAATTAGGCAAATCAGAAGAGTAAGTACAGAGTAGCTAGTAGATAGTAGTCGTTTTTACCAACTTGTGATAGGGAGAGATTCTAAGGGTTCTTAGCTATTGACTTATTATCATTTTTGATGTTTGCGGTTTCGACTTTGGTTTGAAAAAATCATAACCCTATAAGGGGTAGATTTGTCTAAGTGCAGTCCCCTTGACCCGTATCATAGTGAAGGGGTCAAATGGTGAAATTTTTCGGCATGAGTATTGTTTGGGAATTAGATTTTTACTCGCGACCGATTGTGGACGAAAATCAAAAAAAGATTTGGGAAGTCTTGATATGCGAGAGTCCTTTGGATACCAGCCAGTCGGTTGACCAACTATTTCAATACGCTCAATTTTGTCCTAATCAGCAGGTGAATTCACTGTGGCTGCAAGAGGCGTTGGCAGAAGCTATGCGCGAAAGCCAGCAAACGCCCCAAAAAATTCGCTTCTTTCGGCGTCAGATGAATAATATGATTACCAAAGCTTGCGAAGACCTCGGTATCCGCGCTCAACCGAGCCGTCGAACCTACGCCCTAGAGCGGTGGATTTCTCAACGGATACAAGAGGTTTACCCGAAGCAGCCAGGCTATCAAGCCTCCGCAGCGGCCGCCTCGTTTGTACAGTATCAGCCTGCGATTCCGCAACCTCTCCCTGACGCATTGCAATATGACAAATGGGCATTTGTTTCTCTAGAGGCTGCGGCCTTTGAAGAAATGAGGGAGTGGGACATTGGTTTTGGCGAAGGGTTTCCCCTCTCCATGATGGGGCTTGCCTCTGATACTCGCATTCCCGGAATGATCATATTCTCATCTCGAGCAACACCTCTGGCAGGATGGATGTCAGGCTTAGAGCTAGCGTTCGTGAGATTGGACAGCGCACAAACACCAAGATTGTTACTGGAAACAGGTGCTAATGATAGCTGGGTTTTAGCAACGCTCAAAGACCCGCAAATGCTGGCGGAAGCAAAAGGGTTTGAGTTAGCCAAACAAAACGCTGAGAAAGTCCATTTCTTAGCAGTGCAATCGGCACCGACTTCAGAATCCTTTGCAGGATTTTGGTTATTGCAAGACAGTAACTAGCGCTGGGTGCGTCATGAGCCATATACGTCATGTCGGTCAGGAGTTCGTCGTCAGAGGTTCACCCAAAACGACGAACTACTAACAACTGATACCCGGCAACTGGCAACGGATAACTCACCACTCTTCACACTGATAACAAGGTATTGGTTAGAGATTCTATGGATTTGCCTTCCTCGCTGCACACCGAGCAGTTGTTAGAACTCGCCCTGCGATCGGGGGCGCAGTATGCAGAGATTTATCAGTCGCGATCGCTCTCCCGTCCCGTTTTTTTTGAAGCCAATCGGCTCAAGCAGCTAGAAAGCAGCCAATCTGAAGGCATCGCGCTACGGCTGTGGCGAGAAGGGCGTCCGGGATTGGCGGTGGCCTATGGATCGGTCGAACCCCAGGCTTTGGTGGATCGGGCGATGGCTATGACGCAACTCAATGAACCTGAACCCATTGAACTGTCTAAAGGTCGAACAGAACACTACCCAGACTTGGGAGAGGCCGTAGCAGTGGAACAATTGGTAGACATGGGACGAAATGCGATCGCCACCATTCGCGATGCCTACCCGGAAGTTTTGTGTACGGCACAGTGGGATTGTGAAGAAGAAACGATTCGTTTAGTCAACTCTCTCGGCTTAGATTGCTATTACACCGATACAACCCTAAGCTGCTTTATCGCGGCTGAATGGATCAGAGGGGATGATTTTTTAAGCATTGCCGACGGACAAACTGAACGCGGAAAACTTGACCCAGAAAAGGTGGTGTCTAGTATTTTGCAACGGCTAAACTGGGCACAAAAAAATGTTGCGCCTCCTAGTGGTCGAGTCCCCATTTTATTAACCGCCAAGGCGGCGGATTTACTTTGGGATACCGTGCAGATTGCCTTGAATGGGAAACAGGTACTCGAAAAAGCGTCCCCTTGGAGCGATCGCCTCGGTGAAGTGGTCATGTCCGAACCCCTCACGCTGTCACAGCAACCCGATGTAGGCCCTTATAGTTGTCCATTTGATGACGAAGGGGTTGCCACCCAACCTCTGTTGTTTATTCGAGAAGGGCGCTTGCAGCAGTTTTATTGCGATCGCGCCACAGGCAGACTCCTCGGTACTAGCACCACAGGCAACGGCTTTCGCCCAGGTATGGGTAGCTATCCCACGCCAGGGTTAGTAAATTTGCTGATTCAACCTGGAAAAGGGTCACTGTGTGACTTAATCGGAAAGCTACAAGAAGGCTTAGTCGTCGATCAATTATTAGGCGGAGGCGCTGGACTGAGTGGAGATTTTTCCGTCAATGTTGAATTAGGATATCGGGTGCATAATGGACAAATTATGGGCCGGGTTAAAGATACGATGATTGCAGGAAACGTTTACACAGTGCTTCAGCAATTAGTGGCATTGGGTAATGATGCAGATTGGAATGGCCCTTGCTATACACCGTCTTTGATTGTTGAGGGCATCTCTACGACCGGGAGAAAATAGAGATTGAATTATGCCAGTCTATGGAATTCTTCAATACTGACAGGAAGGGAGACCAGGAGGACAAGGAAGATAAGGAAGACCAGGAGGACAAGGAAGACAAAAGGATACAAAAATGATTGATTTTCAGCAATTTAAAGCTCTAAGTTTTGATTGTTACGGGACTCTGATCGATTGGGAGAGTGGGATTTTAGCGGCGATTCGATCGATTCTAGATAATCATAATATCAACATCAGTAATCAGCAAATTCTCGAACTATTTGCTCAGAGAGAATCAATTCAAGAAGCTGGAGAATATTTAAAGTATCGAGATATTCTTAAAAAAGTAATTCAAGATTTTGGAGATAAACTTCAGTTTGTTCCCACAGAATCCGAGTTAAATTCTCTGGCGGAATCAATTAAATATTGGCAACCTTTTCCTGATACTATTGAGTCACTCCAGTCTCTTAAAACCCGATATAAACTGACGATAATCTCTAATATTGATAATGACCTATTTGCCTATACCGCTCAAAAAATAGGCGTTGACTTTGATTGGGTAGTGACAGCCGAACAAGTACAATCATACAAGCCATCTCTACAAAATTTTGAAATGGCAATACAACGTATGGGTATCGCTCCTGACGAACTTTTACATATTGCCCAAAGTGTGTATCACGATATCGTACCCGCCAAAGATATGGGTCTAACAGCGGTATGGGTCAATCGAAGAAAAGGTCAAGAAGGCTGTGGTGCAACGGTTCCCGTCAGTGGCAATCCTGATTTGGAAGTGTCTAGTTTACAAGAATTGGTTTCTTTAATGGGTTTAAAATAAAAGTAGTCATCCGTCATTTGTTGTTAGTTATTGATTGGTGCAAACAACAAACAACAAACAATAAACAACAAACCGCCAACAATAAATGGCAACATCACCGATATCTCTTCCGAGCCGTTTGCGTCAATGGCTATTGCCGAGACGGCGCTTGGCGATCGCAGAAGCTTGCCTGATTGGAATAGTCTCCGGACTGGCGGCCGTCTTGCTCAAGCACAGCGTAAACGTGTTGGGCTCCTTGCGTGTTCAAGCCTCACACTTGCTACCGGCGAGTTTAGTCTTACCCGCGATTGGACTTTCTTTAGGATTACTCTGCGGATTTTTGATAGAAGTCCTAGAGCCCGATGTCATCGGGAGTGGTGTTCCCCAAATTAAGGGCGCACTGGCACTGTTTCCCATTCCCTTAAATTTGCGAGTCGCCCTCGTCAAATTAGTGACCAGTATTTTGGCCTTATCAGCCGGTTTAACCCTAGGACGGCAAGGCCCAACCGTCCATATCGGAGCCGCATTGGCAGGACAATTTGGCCATTGGGTTCCCACCTCTCCCGATCACCGACGCCAAATCATCGCCGCCGGTGCTAGTGCTGGGTTAGCGGCGGGATTTAACGCCCCCCTAGCTGGAATTATTTTCGTCATTGAAGAACTGCTGCGTGATTTATCTAACCTGACTTTAACGACAGCTATTCTGTCCTCCTTTATTGGTGCGGTTATCTCGCGTGTATTAGGGGGACGGAGTTTAGACCTGAACTTACAACTCACTCATGTTTCTAGTAGTTTTTCTGCCCCGGAAATTCCCTTTTATTTATTATTAGGTATCCTAGCTGGCGTTTTGGGTGCCTTATTTAATCGCGGCATTCTGGCTAGTTTGAAGTTATACAGCCACCTTAACTTAAGCTTGCCCTTAAAAATCGGCTTAGCTGGAATGATTTGTGGGTGCGTTGTAGCTTTACTTCCCCCAGATTTCCGTAATAATAGTGGGCTACGTGAGCTATTAATTACAGGGAATGCTAGCTGGCAATTTACAGCGTTTGCCTTTATTGCTTACTTCTTTTTAACTTTAATTTCATACGGTTCCGGTGCACCGGGAGGTTTATTTCACCCGTCTTTAGTTTTAGGAGCAGCCCTCGGTTACTTAATTGGGGTAGCCGAGTTTCATATACTAGGAATAGGTTTGCCAACGACCTATGCATTAGCCGGCATGGGTGCTTTTTTTAGTGCAGTTTCCAAAGTTCCGATTACAGCAATTGTAATTATCTTTGAAATTACAACTGATTTTAATCTCGTGTTGCCGTTAATGATTGCGAGTGGAGTGTCCTATGTCATTTCTGACAAGCTTTCCAAAGGGTCGCTCTATCAACGTCTTTTGCAGCGCAAAGGCTATACCGTACCCAAAGAATCGGAGGAGAAGGAGTCCTTAGCGGGATTAACGGCGGCCGATATCATGCAGCGTAAGGTCGAAACGCTGTCTAGTCAAATTAGTTTGGATGAAGTTCTTCAAGCTTTTTCTCACTCCCATCACCGAGGTTTTCCGGTCGTCGATAATGGTCAATTAGTGGGTATTATCACTCAGACGGACTTAGCGCGTGCCACTGAAAATCAATTGCCTGGAGATACAGCCCTCGGCCAAATCATGACGCTTTATCCCATCACGGTGAAACCTACTTACTCATTAAGTGAAGTTTTGTTTCTGCTCAATCGCTATCAACTCAGTCGATTGCCTGTTACCGAGGAACGTAAGTTAGTGGGGATTATTACTCGTGCGGATATTATTCGGGCTGAAGCCGATAAATTGAGTGGTGATTCTGATCAAGTTGGCCCTCAACCTGAACCCTCTTATGTAGTGTATCAAACTCGCGCACCAGCAGTGGGAAAAGGGCGTATTTTGGTGCCCCTCGCTAACCCTCAAACAGCACCAATATTATTGCAATTAGCCGCAGGAATTGCTCATGAACGAGGCTATGAAATCGAGTGCCTTCAGGTGATTTCTATCCCTCGTCATCAAAATTCTGCTCAAACTTCAGTCAATACTACGCAGAGTCGCAGGTTACTGCGTCTGGCGGAAAAATTAGGACGAGATTGGGAGATTCCTGTCCATACCCAAATTCGAGTATCTCATGATACCGCTCCCGCAATTTTGGAAACGATTAAGGAGCGACATATTAATTTAATTTTGATGGGATGGAGAGCGGATATACCCACTACACCCGATCGCATTTTTGGCAGTATTGTTGATACCTTGATTCGGCAGGCTCCCTGTGAATTGGTGTTAGTCAAGCTCGGTCATAAAGAAGAAGTGTATAGTGATGGGACGGCTGTTGCGTCCTGTCCCTTGCCTGTTGCTTGGCATCGTTGGTTAGTTCCGATCGCCGGCGGGCCGAATTCTAGTTATGCACTTCAACTGTTACCCGCTCTAGTTTCCCACAGCTCAAACCCCATCATTGAAGTCACTCAAGTTTTTGAACCATCTGCCGTTTTACCAGATACATCAGGATTGGAAAAAGCGGGATTTGTGTTGAGTCAAAATTTATCAAATCAGGTAATCACGATTCCGGTTCGTTCCTATTCAGTTGCCGATGCGATTATTCATTTAGCCCATGCACAGCAGTCTGATGTTCTAATCATAGGAGCGAGCCGAGAAGGGTTATTGCAGCAGGTGGTTCATGGGAATATTCCTGAGGCGATCGCACGGGGTGTTAATAGTACTGTAATTTTGGTACGGCGTGCATCGGAGTAGTTTTGACTTATACCAATAGATAAGGGCGGGTTTGGGTTGTTCATATATCTGTTGATTGCCAAGATTATTCCCTAAACCCGCCCCTACACAACATCTCATTACCCAATCCGTACACAAATACGAACAGTACTACTCACAGTACGACGAGCATGCCACGAGTAAAGAAATCGTTGCACTACCTCAATCACCCTTTCATCATGTAAGGTTGAAGCTTGCTCATCAAAAATTACCTGTTGCACCTGGCCTTTGTTGATAGCAAACTCGAAGACTAGATCGCCAGTCACATTGGACGGTAACTTCATCATCCGTTGCAAATATCCAGTTAAGCGGGCGATCGCGTCTTCACTCAGTCCAGTAACACTGGCAATTTGCAGGCGATCGCCAACTTCTAGCTGATTACGTCTTATCGGTGAGAAAAACTTATCTTCGCGTTTAGAGGAAGCAGGCGATGATGCCTGTGGTGCTGATTTTTTAGATGGTCGTGACGATGGTGGTGGTGTCGGTGTTTCTGGGGCTGGCGATTCTTGTAGTATTGGTAATTCCCCATCTTCCATAGACAAAGTTTGATCTAAAGACAAAGATTCATCCATCATTCCAGGGCTGATCAGGGTAACATCAAATTCATCCACTGCCATGCTGGAGTCAAGAGATGCCAGCCAGGTTTCAGTATTTTGGTCTACACGACTTCGATCAACCTCACCAAAAATCCCCTCATAACGGACTCCCTCCGGCATTTCCACCGGCACTTGTACCGAGACAGAATGCTCATTCGGATTCACCCGTACCTCATCGCTGACTGCAACAAAGGCAGTATATTGAGACAAAAGCTGATAAGTTAAAGCGGTATCAGTCACGGCATCCACACCCACTTTAGTTTCCCGCCTGAGCATTTGATTCATCAAGTCTTTAATCCGGGTACGACCCCATAATTGAGCAATACCAGGATTTCCGGGTTCTGCAAAGTTCAGCTCAAAGATTTGCTCATAACGATGCCCTCCCGGCAGAATGCCCGTAACGTGCAGTATTCCTGGGCGCAGGTCTTTTTTGCAGCCAAAGAGGACTAACGGCTGTTCTGCAAATAAATCGGGCGGAGTGGTGGGATAAATAATAGGAGGTTCACCATTACCATGCCAATACAGTTGAATGTTGGTGAGTACGGGATTGTTAATTTGCCCGAAGAACTGCTCGGCCACTTCTATGGTTGGCTGATCATGGCGGATAATTTGGGAAATTCCCCGTCCAATTTCAGCAATGCGATTGAGCAGGAAACGATTGACGGAACTGCCTGCACCAAAACTGTGGAGACGATTTCCAGGTTTTAAGTGTTGCTGGATTTCTGCCAAAATTTGATTTTCGTTGCCGATATAGCCGTCAGTCAGCAACACGATACTCCGCAATCGTCCCGGATCGACTTGGGGGAAGTTCAGCACTGCCCGAATCCCCCGCAGCATTTGGGTTCCACCTCCTGCATTTAACCGATTAATGTAATTTATTGCCCGTGTTCGGTTTTGGGGAGTATTGGGGAGAGGAACAGGTGAAAGTTGGCGGGTGGTGTCGGCAAAATCGATAATGGCAAAGGTGTCGTGGGGATTGAGTGCATCAATGAAGCGGCGCATCAATTCCTGACATTTCATCAAGGGAGCACCATTTTGAGAACCGGAGGTATCAATGAGGAATACTACATCTTTGGGGATAAATTGATAGGGATAATATTTGATAGCGGGAATCAAATAGGCGGCAAAGTGTCCACCCCGATAGTCTGCTTGAGAAAGAACTGTGGCTTGGGTGCGATCGCCTGCAACCTGATAGCGTAAAATCAAGTCTTTATTGGGAATTGTGTCTCTTTTAGATAACGTGACTCGCCTCCAATGTCCTTCCCGTTCAATTTGAATCTGGTGTGAGGGAGAGTGTATCTCTTGAATTTCCACCCCAGCATCAATCTCTACTGTCATGCTAATGTCATGCCCAGAACGCGTTCCAGGGGGAAGGATGGGGGCATTCAATCGGGAAGCATCGGGTACGCAATCGGTGTCTTGATTGAGTGTCATGGGGGCAGGTGCTGAACCCCCACCTACGGTATTCTCATCAATCGTTGTTCCTGGAATGTAGCGGGGGCCGACAACCATTGGGAAAACAAATTCGTAGTTGCCTCCTTCAAATTTCAGGCTATCGGTGTAGCGGATAATCACATCAATTTGCTCACCGGGTTTGATATTAGCGAGAGATTGAGTAAAGATGTTATCTCGTTCTTGTTCAAGTAATCCGGCTGTACGTCCTTGCTGTTTCGCTTTTTCGTAAATGGCTACCGCTTCTTGGCGTTTTTTGATGTTCCCTTTGATGGTGCGATCGCCAATGCGAATTTCCATATCATCGACGGCCGCTTCATCGGGTAAAGGGAAAATGTAGGTGGCTTCTAGTGTAGTCGGGAAAGGATTTTCAAAGGTTTGTGTGACTTCAACCCGTGAGATATTCCCCATAACTGTGGCTTGTACTTCGGTATGTTTGAGGGGAAAAACTAGCGGATTTCCTTGTGCAGATTGAACGTATAAACCTGCTAACGTCGGTGGTTTAGATTGAACATCCGGACGGGTATCTGTTGTGTAGTAAATTCCTCGAACTTGGGGGGCAAACATAATCTCATCTTGGTTTTGGAGATAATGGGATTGACATTTTTTTCCGTTAATCGAAAAGCCATTTGTACTGGGCTTACCCTTACCATCACCATCGATAATTTGGTAAAAGTAACTGCCATCGTCTCGAACTTGCTGGATTAACGTTGCATGACGGCGGTTAATAAACATGGAGTAGAGGCGGATATCGCATTTTGGCTCACGACCAATGGAATAAACTGAGTTATTTAAAGGAAATTCTCTACGTCCCTTGTCGTCTTCAATAATCAATATATGGAGGTGTTGTCTTGACATAATCGTTCTCCTTTTTTCAGTTAATGAGGTAAATTAAAAGCAGTATGGATTGGTGTTCAAAAAGACGGGTACAATGAGTTAATTAGTCTCAGTCAGGCTTTGCAATTCTCGTGATTCTTGCTTAACGCAACCTGTCATCGCTGCGTTTTGTAATATCCAAAAAGCTCTCAAGTCATTGGCGTTTAATTTGCACTGCAAAAGCTGCCGCAGTTGATTTTCAGCTTCAACACTCAGATAACCTGTCGTTAGTGCTTGTTGCACAATATCTTGGATTTGTAACCCTGAAATATCTCGCGTCACTCTACTTTGCACCTGTGTAGGTTTGAGGGAAAAGGTAGTAAGTTGGTGATTGAGTGTCTGAGTCATGGGGTAATCTCATGTACGCTTTTGTCTTTCTGTTCTCAGCGTAAGAGCGGTATTTGGGGGAAAGTGTTCAGTTTCAGGCTCAGTGTTGACTCAGTAATTGACTCAATGATTGGCAAGAGTGCGCTCTGTTTACAGCCCTTTGGGCATCCTTCGGCAGGCGGCAGCGCTTACGCTATTGTTCGATTAATTCAATCTCAACTGTATGTTAGTCAGATTGGCATACGGCAAATTGCCGTATAAAATAGAAATTAAAATTTGGCTTATTAATCAATATGGCTCCTACAGGTAATCCCAAATTAATCGCACGACTAGAAGCTCGTTAAGAGACGAGTTGCAACGGTATTCGTGTTGATTGATACTCCTGAGACTAATGTTTTAGCTTACTACACTCTTTCTGCTTACACGGTTGACATTTCAGTTCTAGATGAAGCCTTGGTAAAACGCTTGCCTCGTTACCCATTGTTGCCAGCTACGTTGTTAGGCCGTCTTGCTGTTGATAATAGCCAAAAGGGAAAGCGATTTGGCGAGTTAATGTTAGTCGATGCTCTCAACAAGTCATTAAAGGCTACTACGCAAGTTGCATCTATTGCTGTAATAGTAGAAGCTTTGCATGAGGAAGCTTTGAGTTTTTATATCAAGTATGGATTTGAACAGTTTAGGCAGGAACCCATGAAGCTTTACTTGCCGATGAAATCTATTGAAGTACTTTGTTAAGATATGGGAATTAGTGGATGTATTGTTACCTAATGCTTAATCGGGGAATTGATGTAAAATCAATTTGTTTAGCCCTTAATAGTACCTGTAGCATTGAAAACTGACTCTCTATTTTATCGATTATTTCAAAGTGCGCCTACTATCTTTTTTGAGCTAATTGGGCAGTCTCCAGCTCAAGCCCAAGGCTATGTTTTTCGCTCAGTAGAACTCAAGCAAACTGCCTTCCGCATTGATGGCGTTTTCTTACCCCCTCAGGATGTTCCTAATCCCATTGCTTACTTTGTCGAAGTTCAATTTCAAAAAGACGAGCAACTCTACCGCCGCTTATTTGCAGAAGTATTTCTGTTTTTGAGCCAAAATCCTCAAATTGTCGATTGGCAAGCCGTTGCTATTTACCCAACGCGAAGTCAAGAGCCAACTGATACTCAACCTTATCGAGTTCTCCTCAATAGCCCTCAGGTACAACGTATCTATCTCGATGAATTGGGAGACATACAGGAATTATCGGTAGAGGTTGGACTGGTGCGGCTGATTGTCGAACCCCAAGAGCAGGCAATGGCACAGGCGCAGCAGTTGCTGGCACGGGTACAGCAAACAGAGCCAGTAACCCTGTCACGAGAAGCGATAATAGAGTTAATTGAAACCATAGTGGTCTATAAATTTCCGCAGTTGAGTCGGCAGGAGATTGCAGCAATGTTTGGATTGAGTGAGTTGAAGCAGACGCGAGTCTACCAGGAGGCGTTGGAGGAAGGAAGACAACGAGAGGGAGTGGCGCTGGTTCTCCGTTTGCTCAATCGTCGAGTTGGGGAAATTAGTCCAGAACTTCAAGCAAAAGTTGAAGCGCTATCACTGGAGCAAGTGGAGGCTTTGGCAGAGGCGTTGTTGGATTTTTCTAGAGTGGAGGATTTAGTGAGTTGGTTGGATATGCAGGGTGAGCATCCTTCAATGGCTTGATAAAATTCCGCCCGGAGTTTAAACTCCGGGCTAATAGCTCAAGTCCACTGAAGTGGACTGAAAATTTTACCGATTTCTATGCAAGAAGACTTTTGCTACTCACTGTAGGAATTGATTCGCTGGCTAATGAGACTTCACTGTTTGCATTGGCTTCCAACTATCCAGGGATTCTCGAATAGAGGTCAACTCACTTAGATACTCATTCAGTGCTACTTTCTGAGCCTCAAGTTTTGCACGAATCTGATCAGCTTCAGCTTCTTTTGTCTCCCGATCCCTCAATAAGCGATCAAGCTCATCTTGAAATCTTTTGATGTAGTCATTGATTTGTTTTTCTGCATTCTTGAAGTCGTCTGAAATTTGTCTTTCAATTACTCGCTGTAGAAGATATAGACTGCCATCTGCCTGCCTGTCTATCTTCTGCTTAATTGCCTGGGCAGTCTGTCGTAAATCAACCTCATAAAAGGAACGTTGCCGTTCAACCTCAACGTCTTTTTCATAGCTGATTCTAGATTGATAATGTTTTTCTTTTTCACAAAAACCGCGCGATACTCCCTCTTTTTTGGCTTCTTTTTTCTCCTTTTTTTTATATACCTCCTGTTGGAATTGAATTTGGGCATCAATTCCGGGGAATTCAAATCTTGGAAACTGAATCGGATTAATATTTATATCAACATTTAAAGCTTCCCCAATATAGTTCCAGTCATAGCCAGACTCATATCATCGCTGGGAATATTTGCTTGTGGAAGTAGTTCAGCCCTTTCCTGAATATCAGCTTTCGTGGGTTGACCAGCTCTAGACTTGGCAATTCGCTCGATTTCATCTTGTATCTGCTGCTTAGCACCGTCAGCAAATACGCTTATACCTTCGGTAAACCGATTGACTAATATTTGTTCTTGTTCTTTTATAGACTTCTTTACAGCTTCAACCTTTTCTTGTGCAGATTCAGCTCGACTGCGGTACTCTTCAACCTTGGTTCTGAGAGAATTTATTTCAATTTCCCAACCTTTAATCTGCAAGTTCAGAGAATCTTCAGTTGCCTTTGCTACCTTATCAAGTTTAGCCAAAACATCATTCAAAAGATTCCATCCAGAGTTTTTAATAACAGTTCAAAGCGTGTGGTATTGTCAGAGTTATTATTTTCCCGAATCTGGTGGGTACGCTCAAGGAAATCTTGTCGAATCTTCCCAGAGTCACCCTCAGAAATCAGAATTGGCAGCCTCTGTCCCTGTCGATATTCCAAAAGTCTGGGTACTTGCCCAGCCTTCAAGAGGCGGACATCAGTACGACAAACGGTACAAGCTTCTGATTCACTTGCTAAAATATCTGCACCAATCATGGCATTTAGGAAGGTACTCTTACCTGCCTTCATGGCAGCAATGACGGCAACTTGATACTTTTGATCTTGCAAAGCTTCTAGTGCAACAAGGCAGAAATAGCTGACCACCTTAGCCAGGTACTGGATAGCCCTTGAACTTCCATTGAAAGGGTTTAGCCATCGTTCGGTTAAAGTAATCGATGAAAGCAAGAATGCGCTCGCGTAAGTCCTCAATTGAGGTAAAACTAGCTCGTTTGAGCAGTCGCCGCACTAGAATAGAGAACCAACACTCAATTTGATTGAGCCAGGAAGTATGTTTTGGGATGTAAACGAAACGAATGCGATGAGTGGGGTCTGCCAGAAAGCTAGCCCGTGTGGTCATCGATTTGAGAATGCCGGACTTTCCCTTGATACCCAAGTCAATGTCCAGCCCACAGGAGTTTGCCACTAGGCAAACCAAAGACTCAGATTGATGGATATTGAGTTGGTCAACGATGAATATCCACCCAGCTTCCGGGTCGGTCTCAATGGTCTGAGTAATATGCGCGGCGAAGTCAGCTTCTGTACGAGTCGAACCGATTGAAGGGGTAATCACCTTACCATTAGCTACATGCCAATTGGCAATTAAGCTTTGAGTTCCTTAACTCATCCCCCGCCTAAAGGTCGGGGGATTTCGTGTTGTTTGTCATTTGTTGTTTGTTGTTTGTATTTTTTTGTAACGTAACAGTAAAAAACAAATAACCAATAACTAATAACAAATAACTCTCGTCGGCGGACGGCTATCCCTCCCATCCCTAGAAAAAATGGGCTTCCCGCCGACTTTTGGTGACGGATATACTCAAATTCCTGAAGTTCCACCTGTCCGGGTTTCATTGGTAGAGTATTATGAGCACGCTCTAAAGCTTGAATGCCAGTCATCTCATCCGTACTAACGAGATTAACCCCTTGTTGATATAACTCAAAAGCTTGTCGATGTAGTTGACACACTTGTGTAACTTGCTGTTTAAACTCAACTGGGTCATCTGGCTTGGCATTAAGCCAATAGCGGTGGCGATAGCGCAGCGTTAGCGAGTCTTCGAGCGTCTGAGGTTGTAGAGTAGCCTCGTTTTAAAAAACGCCCTACACTACGGGGCGAAATCTCCTCAACAATTCCTCTTTTTACCGCTTCATCTGCCAGTTCAGCAGGAGTCCAATGGCTCACCGGACGCCCCGATTCAGACGGGCTTTCACAGGCAAGGGCGATGATTTGCACAACTTGTTCGGTGCTGAAGTTCGCTGGGGTTCCAGAGCGTTCACCATCTTGGAGAATAGAAATTATTAGCTGTGTCAATTGTTTGTCGTTGACGCCTTTGGCTTGAGCAGCCATCAAACTCTCAGTAGCACCCCTCCAACGCTCACGCCATAATCGCACAGTGGTTCGACTCAGTTGCAATGTAACAGAGAGCTGGGTGTTATTTGTCCCTTTGGCTGCGGCCAGGAGCAGTCTGACTCGTTTAACCAGACCTTGCTGACTTGTTGGACGACGCACTATCTGTTCCAGGATTAGTTGCTGCCTGGAACTCAAAGTGATAGGAGATGCTTGAGGGTAAGCCATGCCAATAGAAACTTCCTGATGAGTTGAGATAGTGAGTTGGAGTAAAAGTGTCTCTCTCTTTTTTA
Source organism: uncultured Microcoleus sp. (assembly GCA_964588805.1). Lineage (GTDB taxonomy): Bacteria > Cyanobacteriota > Cyanobacteriia > Cyanobacteriales > Coleofasciculaceae > CAZPRJ01. Next base: position 161,272 of record CAZPRJ010000003.1, read on the forward strand.
CCACCCCTAGGGGTGGTCACTTACTTCTGCCGCTTGGCACTAGAGCTTTGTTGAGTTCATCTTCAATACCGTGCAATCCCTCGCTACTATCTCCCTCACTACGGCGTCCCTGTTCAATCTCTCGAAGGTACTGCAAGAGTCGCCTACCAGTGCGATGGATGCTTTCGTATGTTGCTTGGAACTGCTCAGAAGACATTCTGTAATGACCTTTCAGTGAAAGTAGTTGACACTCCCCCCTTTTCTAAAGGGGGGATTCTTGGGTCAGTGGGGAGCCAACGCTTAACCCCTCTCCAAGCATCGTAAATTAGCAACAGCCTAACTGAACAAAATAAAGAATGGGAACGGTGATTCCACTGAATATGGGCAAAGTGATTGCCTTAACCCAGACCTACATAAGAGCTTATGATCACTCCAAAGGCCAAGATTGCGCTGAGCTAATCGCCCTTAGATTGCGATCGCCTTGGAGCAAATTCATCTGGCAAATCCTCAATTGGAATCTTCAATTCCCTACAAAGTGCCTTAATTTGCCTAACACTAGGTCTAGCCTCTGTTTCGCCAGTTTCCCAACGTTGATAGGTGCGAACCGGAATTCCGCATCGCCTAGCTAGTTCCTCTTGAGTTAAGCCAGCACGCTCCCTCAATTGTCTTAACGTTGATTCACCTTCTTTTGCTAATTTTTCTTCGGTCATGAAAACACGTTACGGCAACCTGACACGACAGTTTGACGTAAGCTGATTGATGTGGGAGTATGACGTGTAGATAAACAACAACAGTGGGCAAGCAACTATCAAGCTGCCTTTGAGCTAGTTACTGCCTGCCCATTCCTCAGTGTCTTATATAAACGTCACTCTACCAATAAATAGCTAGTCAGTCGCCCACAGAATGGAATTCTGGGGCTATACAACCAAAGCCTGCCTGGAGCAGGCTCAAGAAAATTCTGAATTTCAATAGTCCGCGCAGGCGGACTTGGAATGCAATAGCCTCAGGTTTCAACCTGTCGGCAACTGGCTGCTCAACCCATCTACCATCCCACCCATTTTTGTCAAAAATCTGGACAAAACAAGGGAATCTTGTCAAGAGTTCGAGCAATTTTGCATTACCCCTCAGGAACCCAGCTTCCCACAACTGAATCTAGACAATAGAGTGATTCAATTACCAAAAAATCAGAAGCTTTCAGCCAGCCAGATTGTGGAGAAAACTTTGGGACTCAAGCCGAGCAAGACTTTTGAACACACTCACGCAAACGACCAGTAGAGATGATGGGAAAAGGAGCTAATTCGTGTCAAGACAGCCGTCAATGAATTATCGGGAAGGATACCTAGCGGCAACCGTAGGGGGTGCGACAGGTGCAGTAGTGCTAACGGCTTTAAGCTTCTTTTTAGTTAATTTACACCTGCGACAGCAAACGAACGTGGGACTCGAAGGAATTGTGATACTCCTGTGGAGTTCCTATGCTGGATTCTGGATAGGAGAAGTATTTGGTTGTTGGCTAGCTTTACGTTTGGGTGGTTATACCAAGGCTAAACGAACAGCCTCCCTTCTAGCAGGACTGGCCTTTTTTGCAGTCCTAGTCTTTTTTACCAACATTCCTATCATGTTAACGGGTGGACTGACCGCAGCATTTTGGCTACTAGTTGGCTTGACTTGTATCACTTTACCCTTGCTGGCACGGTTTTTGGCAAAGTTAGGATAAGTCATACATCAAGACTTGCAGTGGCACTAACATCATCATAATATAGTGCCGCCTTATATGCGGTATGGGCTAGTTTGAGCGTCGGTTAGGATAGAAGGCAATCTGCTCCACGTAAGTTTGGCGATAACAGAGGAATTGCAAACAGCGATCGCCTCAAACACTTCAACCGATGACAAACTCGTTAAAAGCATCCATCGAGGGACTCACAATTGTAGACCGAGCAAGGCAACGTCGTGGCTGGACGAAAACCAGCACCGCTTGTTGGTGGCAGGATGCACATACCTCCAGAGCTACTCTACGGCGCTTTTGGCGAAGCGAACGGATTCAACAAGACGCCTTTATTGCTATTTGTCAGGCGGTAGGTATCAGTGATTGGGAAGCGATCGCAGAACCCCACGGAAGCCTAATTGCCGATTTACCAGAACTCGATTCTCCTCTAATTGATTGGGATGAAGCGCCAGATATTGATCATTTCTACGGGCGCACTCAACCTTTGCATCAATTAGAGCAGTGGATAGTGGCAGATTCCTGTAAACTGGTGTGCATTGTGGGCATGGGGGGCATTGGCAAAACAGCCCTCGCCCTTGCCCTAGCCGATCGCATCCAATCCAAATTTGATGGTCTAATTTGGCGATCGCTCATCCATGCACCCCCCTTAGTTCATTTGCTCGATAGCTTACTAGACACCTTCGAGCAAACAATGGATCAGGATATCTACAAAAGTACCCTGCAACTCAAGCAACATCTGCAACAGCGTCGATGTCTGCTCATTTTGGATGGACTCGATGCCGTTCTCAGTGAGCAGAAACATATAGAGGAATACAGCCTATTTTTGCAGTCATTAAGCAAAAGCCGCCACCAAAGTTGTATTCTACTCACTAGCCGCGAACAACCGCCTCAAATTGGAGCGAACTCCTTAAGCACTCGCTCGGTTCGTGGTCTAACATTGCAAGGCTTACAACCAACTGATGCCAAGTTGCTATTCCAAGTCGGTGGATTCACGGGGGAAGAATTGGGACTATCGGCTCTTATCCGATTGTACGGGGGTAATCCCCTGGCTTTAAAAACGATCATACCCCTGATTCAATCGCTGTTTAAGGGAAATGTTGCCGCCTTTCTCAATCAAAATGCTCTGGTACTGGGCGATCGCCTGCAAGCGGTACTCCAGCAGCAATTGAAGCGACTATCGCAATTAGAGCAAGACATTATCTACTGGTTAGCGATTTACACTGAACCTATTCCATTGTGCCGATTGCACAATCATTTACTGCCCTCACCCGATCTGTCGGCGGTACTGGCAGGAATTGCGGCGTTGGAAGGGCGTTCACTCCTAGAAAAGCACTTCATAGCAGGTGAACCTTCCTTCACACTGCAACCCCTAGTCCTGAAAATGGTAACAGATGAGTTGGTGGAGCAAGCCGTCCAGGAAATTTGTCAAGTGATGGAAAGCGGGGATATCCATCATTTTCAAGTCTTGAGAACCCATTGGCTGTTGCGGCCGGGTACAGATGACATTGCAGGCGATCGCATTCTCACCCAACTTCGAGAAAAATTGTGCCGCAGGCAGGGTAACGCTTTTGCTCAATCTCTCCATTCCATACTCACGCTGTTGAAGGATTGCTCTCCTTTAGTGGTTGGCTATGCAGGCAGTAATCTGAGTGCACTCCTGAAGCAATTAGATTTGGAAATTGAACCATCAGGGTAATATCGGTAGATCAACAAGTTTGCTGTTGAGATCGCAGGGGGGCGGGGGAGCTGGGGGGCGGGGGGCGAAAGACAGACACCCATGAACGGATTTCATAACAAACTCCTGTTCTCCTAGGAGGTTTAATCAATCTCCATCCCTCAAGGTGTTCGTTCTGGGTTCCATCGGGGAATGTTGTAGATATGGTGGGCTCATTCAGGAACCCTGAAGACTGTGAACCCACCTACAGGTTAGGGAGAAATAGGTTGAAATGGCTGATTTGGAAACTAGAATTTTTTGTCGTTTAGATGGTTTAACCCCAAAAGCGCGAGAACAAAAACGTCTGACAGCGCTTCAGGAGCGTGGATTACTGGAGACGGAAGCGATCGCAGTCTTTGATGAAGCGACTCAGACGACGGCTCGACTCTTGGATGCCCCAATTTGCATTTTGGGTGTCATGGATCAAACTCACCTCAAAATTAAATCTGCGGTTGGTTTATCTCAAGTTGGATTAATGAATCAATTAGCGCAGTTGAGATACATATCACGAAATGATAGTTTTTGCAACTATGTGGTAGACACTCATCAAGTTTTAGCCATTCACGATACAGCAGTCCATCCAGTATTGGCCAGTAGTGTGCTAGTGGGACACTATGGTATCCGGGCGTACTTAGGTGCGCCTCTAATCACAGTCGATGGGGTATGCCTGGGTGCTTTAGCCGTAATGGATTGGGAGCCTCGCTCCTTTAACCGTAAAGATGTTGAGCTATTGGCGATCACAGCTCGCTGGAGTTTGAGTGAATTTGAGCGGAACCGTTTGTTAGAACAAAAATACACTAGCTCTGTGTACTGGATGCCTCCCTCTCCAAGTCTCCAATCTGGAGGGGAATCTGAGGCCATCAGAGGTGAGCCAGAGTCTTCAACCCGTTGTTCGACATGTGAACACTCAGTTAATTCAGTTAAAGTCAAATTGCTCACGCAGCTTACGCAGGCACTGCGAACTCCTCTCACATCGGTGATGGGAATGGCCAGTGTACTCACTCGTCAAGTGTATGGCCCTTTAACTCAAAAACAGCAAGAATATTTAGAAATTATCCATCGCAGTGGCCAGCATCTTGTCTCGTTGGTGGATGAAATTGTTGACTTGGGAGGTTTGGATGAAGCGAGTGAAGAACTCCAACTCACATCCGTAGATATCGAAATGATCTGTCAACAGGCCATCAATAGCCTAAAAGAACTCGCTCACTCTAGACAACAACAAATACGCTTAACGATCGAACCGGGAAACCGTATCTGGTTGCTTGACAAAGATAAAGTCAGGCAATTAATGTACTACCTCATCTATGCTGTGATTCATACGGCTGAGGCTGGAAGTGAGATTCGTGTCCACGCTTCTCGCAAAATCGATCACCTCAATATTGCTGTTTGGGTGTCTCATCCTTGGTTAAGCGAGGGGCAAATCGGTGCAGGAATTCCTGAGTTGCCCGTATCTCCATCCCCTATTTCTGCATTTTCTAATCCTCTAGATACTCAAATCAACAGTGAAGAGTATGAAAGCGCTGAAGTTGCGGTGAGTTCGTTTTTCCCATCCACCTATCTAGGAACCTCGAATATTTCTTTGGCAGTGGCCTTGGCGTTGGACTGTGAACCCCATAACATATCCGAAAAAGGTAACTCCCGTGAGAGTTTGGGGCTACTGTTGAGCTGCTATTTAGCGGAACTACACGGAGGGCAAATTTCTCTGCAAGGTTCTTTAGATTGTGGATATCGGTATGTGGTAATGTTGCCTGAGTTGGAGTCAACCCAGGAAAGGGTGTAGTCTAGACTCCGGAATTCACTTGCAGTCTTAAGAATTAAAATTAATCCTGCATTTTCAGGTGTCTAGTTTCTAGGTTTAATCCCTCGTTTATGAATTCAGTTTGGCAACAGTTTACTCTGTCGAATTTACATCTCTATCAGTGGCGAGGTGCTAGCTATTTGTATCAGCTAGTGGGATTGCTACAGTCTTGGCGTCGGGGTAGCTGGCTCATGCAATGGGCTGAGCCACTCGGTGCTGTATTAGTGGCTTTAGTGTTTGCTTTAGCACCGTTCATTTCCAATACTCAAATTGGCATCCTATTAGGCGCAGGTGGGGCTTTGTGGGTGTTGCTGACTATATCCGATGAAACGGTATACCCACAACGAGGGCAAGCGCAAAAATTACCCTTTAGGGTAACGCCTATTCATTTGTTGGTGTTGCTGTATTGGAGTATTGCAGTGGTGGCAACTGCCCTCTCACCGGTGAAAGCAGCGGCCGCTAGTGGCTTAGTTAAGCTCACACTGTACTTGCTACTATTTGCACTGATGGCGCGGGTGTTAAAATCTCCTCGCATTCGTTCTTGGATTATCAGCCTTTATCTCCACGTTTCGCTGATTGTGAGTGTTTATGGACTCAGGCAGTGGTTTTTTGGGGCTGAAGCTAAGGCAACTTGGGTCGATCCTACGTCTGCTGCTGCTAAGTTGACTCGAGTTTATAGTTATTTAGGGAATCCTAACTTACTGGCAGGGTATCTGATTCCTGCTGTAGCTTTGAGTTTGGCGGCCATTTTTATTTGGCAGAGATGGGTTCCTAAGTTTCTGGCGATAACGATGTTTATTGTCAATTCAGCTTGCTTGGTGTTGACGTTTAGCCGAGGGGGCTGGATTGGTTTTGTAGTTTGTTTATTTGTCTTCTTGGTCTTACTGGTGTATTGGTATAGTGTTCAGTTACCGACAGCTTGGCGTCCTTGGGCAATGCCTGTACTGTTGGGGGGTTCGGTTGGAGTGTTGGTGCTAGCGGTGCTGTTTGTAGAACCTGTGCGCGATCGCGTGGCCAGTATGTTTGTCGGCCGGGAAGATAGTAGTAATAACTTCCGGATGAATGTTTGGATGTCGGTGATTGAGATGATTCGCGATCGCCCCATCCTCGGTATCGGGCCAGGAAACAGTGCCTTCAATAAAATTTATCCCCTGTATATGCGGGCTCGTTTCAGTGCTTTGAGTGCCTACTCGATGTTTCTGGAAGTTGCGGTGGAGACGGGTTTAATCGGATTTTTGTGTTTCCTCTGGTTGCTTGTCGTCGCCTTTAATCAGGGAGTTCAGCAATTGCAACGTCTGCGGACATTGCAAGTGCGAGATGGATTTTGGTTGATGGGAGCGATCGCAGCTATGGCGGGGACAATGGCTCACAATCTCTTTGATACGGTTTTGTATCGTCCTGAAGTGAGTACTTTGTGGTGGTTGTCCATTGCTTTAATTGCCAGTTTTTATCTGCCTCCTAAAGCTGATACTGAGGCAGTCGTGAATTAGGTCAAGACTTACGCAAATTGGCCTTGGAACCGCGATTTGTAGGGGCGCATGGCAATGCGCCCTTGCTATATAGCTGTCGCCATAAAGCTTAGGACAGATTGAACGGCTAAAACGACCGCGTACCAGTAAAAAAACTTCTGCCTTGGAGCCTCCTGCCTTTTGCCTTTTGCTATATGTGCTGTTCATGCGTAATACCAATTTCATAAAATAGTGCAACACTTAGAAGATCCCCCTAAATCCCCCTTAAAAAAGGGGACTTAAAATCCTAAAATTGTTCCCCCCTTTTTAAGGGGGGCTAGGGGGGATCTGATCTGTAGCACCATTAAATGAAACTGGTATAAGTTGGGTTGATACAGGAAACCCAATGCAAACAAGGGCTAAAGCCCTTACTACGAGCTAAATCTAACCTCGCTTCATCGCCCGTGCCATCTCGCGCTTATCTTGACGCTCTTTGATGGTTTCACGCTTATCATGAAGCTTCTTACCTTTACCTAAACCTAAAGAGACTTTCACTAATCCCCGCTTGAAGTACAGTTTTAAGGGTACGAGTGTTAAACCCTGCTGTTCTAGTTGACCAACTAGCTTGCGAATTTCTTTTTTATGGAGTAGAAGCCTACGGGTACGAAGGGGGTCATGATTAAAGTAATCGCTGCTTTGGTTGTAGGGGGAAACATGTACGTTCAGCAGCCAGGCTTGGCCATTGCGAATCAAGCCATATCCATCGCGCAAGTTTACCCTGCCCTCTCGGATGGATTTAACCTCTGTTCCCTTTAATTCAATCCCTGCCTCGTAAGTTTCTAGGATTTCATAGCGGAAACGAGCTTGCCGATTGTCGGCAATCACTTTGTAGCTGTCTTTCTTCTCACTCATATCTCCCAATATAACGCCTGACACTGGGATTTGTGATTATATAACCTTGCTCAAATGCTGGTTAAACGGTAAATTTGCGTAACTTCTCAGGATTTATGCAACTGGCTAGGTGAGCCATTACAGGTAGGAGTCAACTTCAGGACAGAAAAGGCGGTTGAAACCGCAGCTATACAACCAAAACCCGCCTACGCGGGTTATAAAACTCTTGATTTAATGTCTTCGATCTGTCGGGGCTGCTGAGGAGCAGTTAGTTTCCATTCAATTAGTTTCCCCAGCGAGTGGGGACTCTCGAAATTTCTCTGAATACCTATCAGGGATTGAGTTTCCATTCAATTAGTTTCCCCAGCGAGTGGGGACTTCTCTGCCTGAACAGCCATGTCAGCCCATTGGCTCGTTTCCATTCAATTAGTTTCCCCAGCGAGTGGGGACTTCACTTACTTTTAACATACTTTTTTCTTGGTATGTGTTTCCATTCAATTAGTTTCCCCAGCGAGTGGGGACTACCGGTTGTGTTGGTATCATTTTGTAAGCAAGCATTGAGTTTCCATTCAATTAGTTTCCCCAGCGAGTGGGGACAGATTTGATATTTCCAAAGATAATATCTACTGGGATGTTTCCATTCAATTAGTTTCCCCAGCGAGTGGGGACTTTAGAGTACCGATTCAAGATGGAAATCTCGTATTCGTTTCCATTCAATTAGTTTCCCCAGCGAGTGGGGACCAAGTTCAACCAGTTCAAACCAACAAAATAACCAACAAGTTTCCATTCAATTAGTTTCCCCAGCGAGTGGGGACATCGACCCTAAAGGCATAACCGACCGAAGCTCCGGCCTTGTTTCCATTCAATTAGTTTCCCCAGCGAGTGGGGACTATTATATGGAATCTTTCTCCAAAACTCAAATTACATGTTTCCATTCAATTAGTTTCCCCAGCGAGTGGGGACTCTGATCAAGTCTGCTTTGGTTGCTTTTACATTGATGTTTCCATTCAATTAGTTTCCCCAGCGAGTGGGGACAAGGAAGAACTTACGCTAAGGGAAATAAAAGAAATGCGGTTTCCATTCAATTAGTTTCCCCAGCGAGTGGGGACTTTAATGAATCGGCTCGAGTCTGAAGGGTTTGAAGAAGTTTCCATTCAATTAGTTTCCCCAGCGAGTGGGGACTGCACCCAAAAACGTATCCCACGACATTTGTATTCGTTTCCATTCAATTAGTTTCCCCAGCGAGTGGGGACTCCTGATGACATCGACCGTGCTGATGACGATACACTGTTTCCATTCAATTAGTTTCCCCAGCGAGTGGGGACTGGTGATTTTAATGATGATTATAAAAAACTATATGGTTCATGTTTCCATTCAATTAGTTTCCCCAGCGAGTGGGGACTTGGAACTAGAGAACCGAAGGCTAGCATACGACACTGGGAAGATGTGTTTCCATTCAATTAGTTTCCCCAGCGAGTGGGGACCTAAATATATACTAACACTACCGCTACGAGATTGCAATAGGTATAAGTTTCCATTCAAGTATACGACAGAATGAGGGTTTCAGCGATTTCTGGAGGCGGCCGCATGTCTTCACAATTTTTTCAACTTTGTGCTTAATTCAGTTAAGGATTCACAGGACTTACGCACCATAACTAAATTAGGTCATCCTGAGCGATAGCGAAGGAACTCCTAGATACCTTAGATGCTTCAGTTCCTTAGTTTCACTCAGGACTCAGCATGACACTTGAGTGCGTAAGTCCTAATTCAGTTGGATTTGAGGAATGCATATCCTGCTCATAGTAAACGCTTGAGCGCTGAAGCGCTTACTACAAACCTATGGGGATCGAGTACTAGACTGGCAACTCTACTTAAATCGGATGTAATCGTAGATTTCCAAATAATCTTTACCCGGATAATTCCATGAGTAGTCGTAACTCATCCCTTGCATCACGAGTTGGCGGAACTCCTCAGGCTGGTTGTACCATAAATCGATCGCCCGATCCATGGCCGATTCCAACGCCTGAAAGTCTGCCTCGTAGAATACATAACCATTGCGCTGCTCAGGCAAATGTTCTTCATCATAGTCTCGGTCAAACACCGTATTCACCAATCCTCCCACACCTCGCACAATGGGAACCGTGCCATACTTTAAGCCAATCATCTGAGTCAGTCCGCAAGGTTCGTAATTGCTAGGCACCACAATCATATCCGCCCCAGCATAAATCAAGTGGGATAATTCTTCATTAAAACCAAGTTCCAAATGCACATCAGGGTTATCATTCAAAACCCGTTTTTCGTGTTGGAAATGGGTATTAATTCCCGGTTCTGTCGCTGAACCTAATAAAACAAATTGCGCCCCCTTATTCAGAGCATAGTAAATGGCATGATGGACAAGATGTACCCCTTTTTGGTCATCTAAACGCCCAATAAAAGCAATCAGTGGTTTATCCACATCACGCAATAGCAACCGTTCCCGCAATGCTTGTTTATTTTTCGCTTTCCCCGATAAATCCTCTTGAGTATAGTGATGGGGAATGTAGCGGTCTACTTCAGGATTCCAGAAATCATAATCAATACCATTGAGTACACCCTGGAATTTGTCTTGATAGACGTGCAAAGTGTGTCCTAAACCATAGCCAATGGGAGTAAAACGCGCTTCCCAACCATGATGGGGTGAAACAGTAGTAACAGCATTGGAGTAAACAATACCCCCCTTCATAAAGTTCAGAGCAAAGGGATTGAAATTATCCTGTAGGCGATCGTAATGGAAAAAGTACGCTTCTTGATTAAGTCCTGTTGCCCATAGAACCTCAGTCCCTCCAATGCCTTGATGCTTAAAGTTATGGATGGTGTAACAGACTCGCTGATGCCCCATTTCGTACTTATAATTCTCATAGAGCATGACCGGAATTAGTCCAGTTTGCCAGTCATGACAATGGATAACATCAGGACGCTTATTAGTCTTGAGCAAAAATTCTAAAGCGGCTTTACTAAAAAAAGCAAACCGCATATTGTCATCGTTACAACCGTAGTAACAGCCCCGATTGAAGAAATTATCTTGAGAGTGGGGTTCAATAAAGAAACAAACTCGCCCGTGAACCCAACCGCAATAAACCGAACAGTGAATTGCACCACCATACCAGGGCACCCACAAGTCCATATAGGCGTCATGAAGCCCCCAGATATGGTCATAGCGCATACAGTCGTACTTGGGCAAAATCAGCTCAACGCAGTTACCGCGAATCTCTAACTCTCGGCTGAGCCCGTAAACAACATCCCCCAAACCCCCGGCTTTAATCACAGGAGCACATTCTGAAGCAATTTGTACGATATACATATTTACTCCTCATGAAAAGAAAAATATATTTTCTTAACTTCACGAAAGTATATATTTTTCTGGCCAATACGCAACCCACTCATGGGGAATAAATCTGTTTATTTTTACGAATATCCCAATTACAACAGTTTTCGACTCGGTAAAGTCCCGTTGGTAGGGGCGCTTTCCCCGTGCGCCCTAGAGAGAGTTGGAATTTGGAGAAGTCGGTGAAGCTTGAGGCTGAATACTGCCACTCACTGGAGTGCTGCCAGGTAGGGGAAAGTTGAGTGGAGTAGTTTGAGCTGTCGGTGAGGGCTTCTCAGGCGTTGGAGAGGGTTTAGACTCGGTAGGAGTCGGTGACGCTTGAGGTTGAATGTTCCCACTCACTGGAGTGCTGGCAGGTAAGGTAAATTCTAGTGGAGTGGTTTGAGCTTTGGGTGAGGGTTTGGGCTTTTCTGGTGTTGGGGATGGCTTGGAGTCTGTAGGAGTCGGTGAAGCTTGAGGTTGAATATTTCCAGTTACCGGAGTGCTGCCAGGTAGGGGAAAGTTGAGTGGAGTGGTTTGAGCTGTCGGTGAGGGCTTCTCAGGCGTTGGCGAGGGTTTAGACTCAGTAGGAGTCGGTGAAGCTTGAGGTTGAATATTTCCAGTTACCGGAGTGCTGCCAG